>JACQZN010000094.1 GCA_016213845.1 Candidatus Wallbacteria bacterium | reverse complement strand
GCACTAGAGCTCCCCCGCTCTAGTCCTTGACGACGACCGTCTCCACGGCATTGAAGCCGTGGCCCCATTGAAGCGACTACGCGCCCAGCGTGACGTTCGTGCCAGTCTATCTCTCCACGGCATTGAAGCCGTGGCCCCATTGAAGCCCGTAGTACGTGAGCGCCGCTTCGTAGGCTGCGTAGCCTCTCCACGGCATTGAAGCCGTGGCCCCATTGAAGCGCGGGCATAATCCGCGCGACCTACCAACTGGGCAATGCTCTCCACGGCCTTGAAAGGTGGTCGAGCGCGACGACGAGATCCGTTCCCAGCGATACGCCAGCGGCGGTCCCTTCGGGCACGTGCTCGGGCACGAGCTGACTTGGCCGGGGCCCCCCCTGCGGGACATGCACCCCTCGATAGCCTTGAAATCTGCAACCTGAAGTTGCATAGTTCATAGCATGAAGATCGCCCGGACGTGGCACGTGCACCGTCTACGGGATCTGCTGAGACGCTATCCGGTCGTGGCCCTGCTCGGGGCCCGCCAGGTGGGCAAGACCTGGCTTGCGCGGCAGATCGTCGCGGCGGAAAAGGGACCCACTCACTACTTCGATCTCGAGGACCCTGCCGACCACCAGCTGTTCGTCGAGCCCGCGCTCGCTCTGCGACAATTCGAGGGACTCGTGGTGCTGGACGAGATCCAGCGCTTTCCCGGCTTGTTCCCTGTGCTGCGCGTGCTCGCTGACAGACCAGGGTCGCCAGCGCGATTTCTGGTTCTGGGCAGCGCGTCGCCGGAACTGCTCAGACACGGGGCGGAAACCCTCGCCGGTAGGATCGCGTTTCACGAGCTCCCCGGTTTCGACTTTCAGGAGGCCGGGGAGGGATCGCTCCAACGGCTCTGGCTTCGCGGCGGGTTTCCAATGTCCTTCCTGTCCCGCACTGACACGCAGAGCCTCGAGTGGCGCAAGTTCTTCGTCCGGACCTTCCTGGAACGCGACGTGCCCGCCCTGGGAATCGCGTTACCCCCCGAGGCCATGTGGCGGTTCTGGACGATGCTCGCCCACTACCACGGACAGACCTTCAACGCGTCGGAGCTCGCCCGCTCGTTCGGCATCTCCCACACGACCGTGCAACGCTATCTGGACATTCTCACCGGGGCATTCGTCATCACTCAGTTGCGGCCGTGGGCCGAGAACGTGGGTAAGCGCGTGGTCAAGGCTCCGAAAATCTACGTGACGGACTCGGGACTGTTTCACGCGCTGATGGATGTCCGCAGCCTCGACGCGCTCAGAGTTCATCCCAAGCTGGGAGCTAGCTGGGAGGGTCTGCTGCTGCACCAGGTGCTGCAGCAGCTCTCGATTCGGCGGGAAGAGAGGTTTTTCTGGGCGACCCACGGCGGCGCTGAACTGGATCTGCTCGTCTTGCAGCAAGGGCACCGCGTGGGCTTCGAGTTCAAGCGCACTGAGTTACCCCGCGTGACGGCTTCCATGCGAATCGCTCTGGAGACGTTGCGCCTGGACCGCCTGCTGCTCGTCCACGCCGGCTCGCGCAGCTTCGATCTCGAACCGGCCGTCCGTGCCGTGGCGGCCTCGAGCCTGGTGCGCGAACTGCGTCAGATAGCGTCGTGACGAGGCCGAACGGCCGCCGTAGGGGCCGGGCAGCCAGGAGAGGCCAGCACGTCGATCGATCGGCCTCGCGCTCAGTAGCCCTCGGACTGGTCGACCACGTTTTCCAGCGGCTGTCCCGCCAGGTATCGCGCCACGTTTTCCGCGAAGACCCGGGCGGCGTCGACGGCGTACCCGGGGTAGTTACCCGAGACATGGGGCGTGAGGAGGACGTTCTCGGCCGTCCAGAGAGGCGAGTCCGCGGGTAGCGGCTCACGCTGGGTGACGTCGAGACCGGCCCCGGCCAGGCGGCCCGACCCGAGCGCCGCCAGAAGCGCGTCCTCGTCGACGATCGCCCCGCGCGCGATGTTGACGAGGTGTGCGCCGGTTTTCATCAGCGCCAGCTCCCGCGCTCCGATCAGGCCGCGCGTCTTCGCGGTCAGCGGCAGGCAGATCACCAGGAAATCGGACTCCAGAAGGACGGCCTGGAGGCCGTCCTCGCCGAATACGCGCTCCACGCACGGAACCGCGCCGGCATCGGGCCTGCGTCGAGTGGCGATGCAGCGCATCCCGAACGCGTGGGCGAGCCGCGCGACCTCCAGACCGATGCCGCCCAGACCGAGAACGCCGCAGGTGAGACCCCGCAGGCTGAAGCTGGTGCTGACGATCTCGGCCTGCGCCCAGACGCGCTCGAGCTGCCGGCGCAGGGCGATGTGGTTTCGCTTGGCGAAGGCCAGCATCAGTGCCAGGACGTGCTCTGCCACATGGACCCGGTGCATCGCTCGAGAGTTGGTGAGTACGACGCCACGGGCTGCGAGCTGGGGCGTAAGCGAGCGTTCCACTCCGGCCACGTTCAGATGGGCCCAGGCCAGCACCGGCGCGGCGCCAAGGTGGGCCACCGTGAGCCGATCTCCGTAGAAGACCTCGGAGTCGCCGAGCAGCTCGAGGAGCTCCGACTTGCTCCGGGCGACCCTGAGCTCGACGCGGCCCGGCGCGACGCGCTCGAGCTCACGCCCCAGCAGCCTCTCCTCGTCCGGCCAGTAGCACGGGGCCACGGCGATCTTCAGCAGCTTCACTCGCCGTCGCTGTCCGCTTCGCGCCTCTTCCGGGCAAGGACTCCGGACTTGACCAGGGACTTCAGGAACCCGGCGCGCGCGGCCTCTTGCTCGGTTTCGCGTTGCCGGAGATCCTCCGAGGCATCAGCGGCCTGCTTGCGAAGCCGGTCGGCATAGCGAAGGGCATGGTCCTGCAAGCGCAAGTCGTCGCAGATGCTGTCGGAGCCGAAAGCGGATCGGACCGAGAGCTCCTCCCTGTCTAGCCGGTCGCGCTCGGCGCGCGCCAGGTTGGCACGGTCGGCGGCTGCCAGCAGCTCTCGGCGCCGGGCAGCCTCGCGGACGGCCTGAACCCGCGAGAGGACTTCCAGGGTCCTGGGCTTCATCGCGTCACCTGGTCGAGCCGGGCGCGCGTATCGTCCCACGCTGCCTGCTCGCCGATGTCTTGCTGGAGAAATCCCCGGAGCTCCCCGAACCGCTCCAGGGCCAGGTCTGCGTCAGGATTGGCGCCGCGGCGATACTCGCCCATGTTCACCAGGTCTTCGACCTCGGCGTGGGCCGTGAGCATGGACCGGATCCGGTTGGCGCGGAGCTGCTGCTGCGGTCCGACGATGTCCTTCATCAATCGCGAAACCGAGGCCGGCACGTCGACCGCGGGGAACCAGCCCTTCTGGGCCAGGGAGCGGGAGAGGACGACATGGCCGTCGAGCAGACCGCGCACGGTGTCGCTGACCGGCTCGTTCAGGTCGTCGCCCTCTACCAGGACGGTGAAGAGTCCGGTGATGCTGCCGTGCAGCGAGGTGCCCGAGCGCTCCAGGAGCTGGGGGAGGACGCTGAACACGGATGGCGTGAATCCGCGGGCGGTGGCGGCCTCCCCGGCGGCCAGGCCCACGTCGCGCAGGGCCCAGGCGAAGCGGGTGAGGGAGTCCATCATCAGCAGGACGTGCCCGCCCCTGTCGCGAAAGTACTCGGCGATGGCCATTGCCTTGAAGGCCGCGCGGGTGCGGAGCATGGCGGGGGCGGAGCTAGGGACGACGATGACGACGGAGCGGGCGAGGCCCGCGGGGCCGAGGCTCTGGTCGATGAACTTCTTGACCTCGCAGCCGCGCTCGCCGATGAGGGCGATGACGTTGACGTCGGCGGCGGTGTTGCGGGCGATCATTCCGAGCAGGGTGCTCTTGCCGACGCCGCTTCCGCTGAAGATGCCGATGCGCTGGCCGCGGCCGCAGGTGAGGAGGCCGTCGAGCGCCCGGACGCCAAGCGGGAGGACGGTGTCGATTGCGGAGCGCCTCAGCGGCTCCGGGGGTGCCGCGTAGAGGGGGTAATGGCCGTCGAAGGCGATTTCGCCGCCCTCGTCGAGCGGTTCACCCAGCCCGCCGATGACGCGACCCAGCAAGCGCTCTCCCACCTTGACGGAGTGAAGAGAGCCAGTGGGTGCAACGAGTGAACCGGGTCCGAGGCCTCGGAGGTCGCCATAGGGCATCAGCAGCGCCTTGCCATCGCGGAAGGCGACGACCTCGGCGCGCACGGAAACGCCGGGGCGCTCGTCGCTTGGGATCAGCTCGCACATCTCGCCGATGCGGACCTTGGGGCCGACCGCCTTGACGAGCGAGCCGACGACCTCGTCGACGCGGCCCAGAGGCCTGTCGATCGGACAGCTGCCGAGGGAGGACGCCAGGGCGCCCCAGTTGATGCGGATCGGCTGCCCCGCCAGTGCGGAGCCTGCAGCGGGGGAGGCGGCGCGCCTGGCGCGGTTCCAGCGAGAGGCTCTCATGCGGCGCCCTCCCCGCCCGGGAGGGGCTGGGTGGCCGGGGCGGTCTCGGGGAGCAGGCAGACGTCGGCGGGTGCCGGCGCGGCGAGCTCCCACTGCTGGCGCACGTGGTCTCTGATTTGATCGAATCGCCGGGCCAGCGAGACGTCCAGATTGAAGTGTGAGCTGCGGAACTTGCAGGAGCCCGCGGGCACGGCTGCCGTGGAGGCGACGCCGGCGATGCGGTCGCAGACGGATTCGCGCTCGGCCAGGAATCCGACGACGGCGTCGTAATCCTTGGGATTGACGACCAGGGTGACGTCGTGGGCGGCAGCGTGGTCCTCGAGCACCTTGGCGATGGCGCCGCCCAGGACGTCGCGCAGCTCCTCCTGCTCGAGGGCGACGACGCGCTCGGCGATGGCCAGCACGGTCTCGATGATCTGGCGTTCCGAGGCGAGAACGTGCTGGCGGTAGGCGTTCTCCAGGCCGGCGCGGAGCTGGCTGGCGGCGGCCAGGGCGCCGCGGCTCTCGGCACAGGCCAGCGCGAGCCCTTCTTCCAGGCCTTGGCGGCGCGCCTTCTCTTCGATCTCCTGCCGGCGCGCGTGGGCTTCGAGCTCGGCGCGATCGCAGGCGGCCTCGACGATGCGGGCGGCCTCGGCGCGGGCCTGCTGGCAGATCTCGGAAGCCTCGTAGCGGGCGTTAGCCAGCACCATCTTGGCGCGGCGCCTGGAGACTTCGAGCTCCCGGTACGCCTGGGCGAGGATGTCGTCGAAGCCCTCGTCGGCCAGATCGAGGCCGGAGATGGCGGCCCTAGTCAATAGCTCTACTGAGTCGATTCGTACTTCGAACATGCGTCCGCTCTCCTCTCCGCGAAAGGCCGGTTCGACGGCTTCGCGGACAGAGTCCCTTCCCTGCAGCCCCGTCCTCCTGGGACCGATCTCGATGTATCTTCTTTCGTTGGCCGACATTTCGGTCTATCTCGCTCACGCCCGGGCGTGCAGCCTCTCGAAGAGACGCTGTTTGGCTCCCAAGAGCTCGGCATGCGTCACGCACTCGGCGCAGCCCACCTGGGCCGACACCAGCTCGCGCTGCTCGCGCTCGATCCGGCCGAGCACGAAATCCCGGAGCGGCTGGCGCGCCGAGGCGAGCACGATGGCCAGGTCCCGGCGGCAGTCGCCGTCGAGCAGCTCCGAAAGCTCGGAGGCCGATAGCCCCAGCAGCACGGCGTACTCGGTGCACTCCTCCTGGAAGGCGCGGGCCTGGGCGGGGTCGGCCAGAAGGTCCTCGGCCTTGTATCTTGGGAACGTGAATCGCAGCATTGCCAGAAGGGCGAGCCCGACCACCAAGGTCACGCCGCCCCAGATCGCGGTGGTATGGGGGACCAGCGCGTCGCCGACGGTCGCCAGCGAGAGAAACCCCGGCGCCGGGGCCGGCAGCGGCTGGCGGAACGGGGCGGCCACGACCGTGAAGACGTCGTTAGCGGCCTGATTGGCGCCGACGGCCGCGCGGGCGAGCTGCTCGGCGGTGCGCCGGAGTCCCTCGGGGAAGTTGCCGCCCGGGAAGGCCAGGGAGTTCACCAGGACGGAGACTGAGAGCCTGCCGGCCGCGGGCTTCTGGGGGTCGGATGTCGAGGCGGTGAGAGAAGTCAAGGAAGCGATTGGCTCCGAGAGGGAGCCGTAGCTGGCGAGCTGGGCCGTGAGTGCGGCCGGCCGGTTGGCCAGGAGGCGCCTGCGGGGGGCGGGGCGTTCGGCGGAGGCCTGCAGCGGCACGGTGACATTGACGCTGACGTTCTCCTCGCCGAAGAGCGGGCTGAGCTGCGCGACGACCTTGCGGGCCAGCTCGCGCTCGTAGGTCCGGTGGGCTGCGAGCTCCGAGTCGGTGGCGCCCGACCCGGCATGATCGGCAGCCTCGATGAGGCGCGTGAGGTCGGTCCCGCGGGAGTCGGAGATCGAGATGTTCTCGGGCTGCAGGCCATCGACGGTATGACTCACGGCATTGCGGATCGTGCGGAGCAAGCCGGGCTCGGGCTTGGCCTGGGGCTTGAGCGTGAGGATGATGGAGGCCTTGACGGCGCCGCGCTCGGCGGCGAAACCGGTGTCATGCGGCATGGAGAGGTTGACAGCCGCGTTCTGGACGGGTTCGTAGGTCTCGAGGTTGTCCTCGACCCGGGCCTCCAAGGCACGCAGGCTCACCATGCGGCGCTCCTCGGTGGAGAGCAGCATCGAGTTCTTCTTGACGATCTCCATGAACATGCCGGTGTGACGCTTGGGCATCGCGTCGCGCTCGGAGGCCACTCGCGCAGCGGCGGCGAACTGTTGCTCGGGCACCTCGACGCCGTGCTCATCGGAGGTGACGCGCGCTGCGATGCCGGCAGTCTGGAGCCGCGCCGCCAGCGCGGTGGCCGCGGATGCGTCGGGAAGCTCTTTGGCGATGGTGCGGTGGCCGGAATGGGAGGCGCCGATGAGCAGCCAGCCGATGATCCCGATGGCGACGAGGCCGATGCCGTAAAACGCGCCCCGATGGGTGAGGGTCATGGCGGAGATGGAATCGAGTAGGTTCTTCCAGATTGCGTTCATGGCCTGGGACTGGGTGCTGGGTTCGAAACAGTTGAAGGAGTGGCGAAGTCGGATGGGAGTGAGAGCCGGGCGGTCGGCCGGCCTCAGGCGCCGGCCTTGCGAGCGTGCGGGTGCGCCTGGCTGTAGGCGTCACGGAGGCGCTGGCGGCTGACGTGGGTGTAGACCTGCGTGGTCGCCAGGCTCCGGTGACCGAGCAGCTCCTGGACGGCTCGGAGATCGGCGCCGCCGTCGAGGAGATGGGTCGCGAAGGAGTGGCGCAGGGCATGGGGTGTGAAGCCTTGGGCCCCTTGCGCGAGCAGCCGGACGCGCAGGATGTGACGCACGCCGCGCACGCCCAGACGACCGCCCCTGGCGTTGCGGAAGAGGGCGAGCTCTCCGCCGGCCGGGGCTGACTGGAGGTAGCTCTCCAGAGCCTGGCGGGCGCTGGAGCCGAAGAGACCGTAGCGGTCCTTGCCGCCCTTACCGCCCCGGACGCGAACGGTACCGGCCTGGAGGTCGACGTCGGCGCGGTCGAGGGCGCAGAGCTCGGCGACGCGCAGGCCGCTCGAGTAGATCAGCTCGAAGAGCGCTCGGTCGCGGACGTCCCTGGGCCTGGCACCGTCGAGGGCACCGAGGAAGCGCTCGAGCTCCTCGACTGCGCGGGCCCGCGGAAGGCGGCCCGGCGTTCGGGGGCTGGACAGGAACTCGTCCATGCCAGGCGGGAGCTTGCCGGCAACCGACAGCGATCGGAGAAACGAACGGACGCTGGCGATCATCCGGGCCTGGGAGCGGCGCGCCAGCCCGGCTCGCGCCAGCCCCATGACGTAGCCTCGCAGCGCCAGCGGCTCGGCGAGGGCGAGCTTCTCGGCGGTGTCGAGTCCGAGCGTCTCCAGGTGCTCTGCGAAGCGCGCGAGGTCGGCGCCGTAAGCGCGCCGCGTGTGCCCGGAGACGCGCCGCTCGACGGCGAGCTTCTCCAGGAAGTCTGCGACGTGGGTCCGGATTTCTGAGGAGCTGGCTACTCGATTCTTCCGCATGGGTACAACCAGTGACACGCCTCGGAGAGACGGTCGCTTCAGGTGCCGAAGGCAGTCCATGCACCTGTCCGGCCTGCCGTGCCTTGTACGCTACGCGGTCCGCCCGGGCGGTCCGGTCAGTGCATGGTGACGGGAATAATATCGCAGGGCCCCATGCGCTGCAACACAAAAGAGCGGAAAAGAACCACTTTTGTACGAACCCTGGGACGCCGCATTGGAACAGGACTCCCACGGGTGGTGCGTGGGGAAACGCCGGGCGCCCGGCGCGCCTAGCATGGCCCGGGCCATAGAGCCATTTAGGACGTCAGATTTTGTTCACATCAACTCAAAAGGTTGACGACAGAATCGCCCGCCCGCACCAGGAGCCGCTAGTCCAGCTCCTCTGGCATCTCCAGCTCGCCCGACGCAGCTTCCTCGACCTCCGCGGGCGCAGGCTCGAGCTCCACCTTGCGCTTGAACCCGCACTCCTTGCTCGAGCAGACCACGGCCTCCAGGCCCTTCTTCGTGCGCCGCTCCACCATGAAGGTCGAGCACTTCGGACAGTTCTCTCCTGCCGGCTTCGTCCAGCTGGTGAACTTGCAGGCCGGGTAGTTCGTGCATCCGTAGAAGGTCTTTCCCCGCTTCGACGTCCGCGCCACGAGCTCTCCGTCGCATCCCGACGTCGGACAGCGGATCCCGAGCGTCACGGGCCGGGTGAACTTGCATTCCGGATAGCGGCTGCACGCCTTGAACATTCCGAACCGGCCCCGCCGCATCCGCATCGGGTTGCCGCAGGTATCGCACTTCTCGTCGAGCAGCGGTTCTTCGGCCGGCTTGGGCTTCTGGCCCTCCTCGTCGAGCTGCTTGGTGTTCTTGCACTTGGGGAAGCCGGGGCAGGCCAGGAACCGGCCGTAGCGCCCGCGACGGATCACCATCTTCTTGCCGCACTTGTCGCAGTCGATGTCGGTCGCCTGGACCTCCTTGCGCACGTTGCGCATCTTGGTCTGCGCGGTCTCGAGCATCCCCTTGAAGTCGCCGTAGAACCTACCAAGGACATCCTGCCAGCGGAACTTGCCGGACTCGACCTCGTCGAGCTGCTCCTCCATCCCGGCCGTGAAGCCGACGTCGACGATCCGCGTGAAGTTGTGCTCCAGCAGCTCATCGACGAGCTTGCCCAACTCGGTCGGCCTGAGGCTCTTCTGGTCGCGCTCGACGTACTTGCGATCGAGCAGCGTGGAGATGATCGTGGCGTAGGTGCTCGGGCGTCCGATCCCGTTCTCCTCGAGGGTCTTGACCAGCGACGCTTCCGTGAAGCTGGCGGGCGGCTCGGTGAAGTGCTGCTCGGGCTTCTGCTCCTTGAGCACGAGCGAGTCGCCGGCATGCAGAGGCGGCAGATCCTCGTTGGCGGCTTTCTTGGCGCCGACTCCGAAGGCACGCTGTACCTCCAGGAACCCGGCGAAGTGTTCGGTGCGCCCGGTCGCCCGGAACATGTAGCGGCCCGCTTCGATGTCGATGCGCGTCTGGTGGTAGACCGCCGGGCGCATCTGGCTGGCGGCGAAGCGAACCCAGATCAGACCGTAGAGCTTGGCTTGCTCGGCGCTCAGGAACGCCTTCGCCGCGTCGGGGGTGAAGGTCGGGTCAGCAGGGCGGATCGCCTCGTGGGCATCCTGCACCTTGCCCTTCCCCGACTTGTAGACCGGAGGGGCGTCGGGGAGGAACTTGTCGCCGAACCGGGAGGTGATCACCTGCCGGACTTCTTCCTGGGCCTTCTCGCTCACGCGGGTCGAGTCGGTTCTCATGTAAGTGATGAGGCCCTGCGTTCCGCGATCACCCAGATCGATACCTTCGTAGAGCTCCTGGGCGATCCGCATCGTCCGCTTCGCGGGAAAGTTGTACAGCTGCGATGCCGCCT
This sequence comes from Candidatus Wallbacteria bacterium, assembly GCA_016213845.1. Taxonomy (GTDB): domain Bacteria; phylum Muiribacteriota; class UBA6191; order JACPRK01; family JACPRK01; genus JACPRK01. Next base: position 27,439 of record JACQZN010000094.1, on the reverse strand, counting down.
GCTGCAGCGTGCTGGTGATGAACGGCGGCGCCGGTTTCTGATTCTTCTGCGACTTGTCGACCGAAAGGACCCGAAAACTCTGTTGACTTACTTCGGCGACGACCGCGTCCATCGTCGCCTGGTCCTTCACCTCGTACTCCTGGCCGTCCCGCTTCTTGAGCGAGGCCGTCAGGTGTTGCTCCGGGTGGCCGGCCTTCTCCAGGAGCGCATCCAGCGACCAGTACTCCTCGGGCTTGAAGGCGTCGATCTCCTTCTGCCGATCGCAGATGAGCTTCAGCGCCACCGACTGCACCCGGCCCGCGGACAGCCCCTTCTGCAACCGGTCCCAGAGCAGCGGGCTGATCTGGTAGCCGACCAGCCGGTCCAGGATCCGACGCGCCTGCTGCGAGTTGACCTTGTCCATGTCGAGCGGCACCGGATTGGACACGGCGTCCTTCACGACCCCCGAGGTGAACTCGTTGATCAGCACCCTGAGCGGGAGCTTGCCGTCCAGCTCGAGCAGGTTGCAGAGGTGCCAGCTGATCGCCTCGCCCTCGCGGTCGGGGTCGGTCGCCAGCAGGACCTGGTCGGCTTCCCGCGCAGCGTCCTGCAGCTCCTGAATCACCTTCTCCTTGCCGTGGATGTGCGTGTACTGCGGCTCGAACCCCTTCTCGATGTCCACGCCGAGCTTGTTCTTCGGCAGGTCGATGATATGACCCACCGAGGCCAGGACGTTGAAGTCCCTGCCCAGCAGCTTCTTGAGGGTACGCGCCTTGGTCGGCGACTCGACGATGACGACTTTGCTTGCCATAAGATTCGAAAGGTCCTTTTCGTTCAGTTGAGATGTCGCGCCCGGTCCTGCCCGTCCAGGGCCAGCACCATGCCGCCGTCTTCCACGACCCGCGAGAGCACTTCCCGCAGCTTCCTGGGGCCCACAGGCTCCCGCCCGTTGCGTGCGAGCCACTCGATCACCATGTCCACGTCGGCCGCCGTCAGGGCGCCGGCCTCCTGCAACCTCAGCAAGAGCCCCGCCGCCGCCGGGTCGAATCGCGTCAGCTCCTCACCAACGAGCACGCGCCTCGACAGCCTGGACGCGGTCGCCGGCACCGGATGGTCCGGTTCCGCCAGCGCCGACAGCCACTCGAGCGCCTCGTCGACCTCGGCGGACTGGTAGCCCATCTCCGTAAGGCGGGCCACCGCCTCCTGCTCCCGGGCCGAGTTCTCCAGCACCAGAAGCTTCAGGAGCCACTTCACGACCTCAGCGCTTCTGTTCAAGGGCGCCCCTCCTGCACGCGCGGGATTCGCGCGTATCGATTCCCCGGAAGCCTTCGCACGGCCCCCTTGATCAGCAACCCGGCCAGCACGGCCTGCCAGGTCCTGCCGTTCGGCTCCAGGAGCACCCCCGGCGCTCGCTCGGCAAGCCAGTCGGCGTGCGTCCCTCTCGATTCGAGCAGCTCGAGCAGCGCCGTCTCGTCGGCTGCCAGCGCCATCGGCTCCGCCCGCGGCGCAATCGGCTCCAGGCCGTAGTGCTCGAGCACGTCTGCCGCGCTGCGCGCCACGGCCGCCCCTTGGTGCAGAAGCAGGTTGGGACCGGCAGACAGCGGCCGGTCGACGTCGCCGGGCACGGCAAAGACGTCCCGCCCCTGGTCGAGCGCCAGCCGCGCCGTGATGAGCGAGCCGCTCACGAGGGTCGCCTCGACCACGACGACGCCCAGGCAGAGCCCGCTCAGGATCCGGTTGCGGCGCGGGAAGTGGTGCTTGGCGGGCGGCGCTCCGGGCGGAAACTCCGTCACCAGGCAGCCTCCCGAAGCGGCAATGCGCCTGGCGAGCGTCACGTTCTCCGGCGGATAGCAGACGTCGATCCCGCAGCCCAGCACGGCGACCGTCCTTCCTCCCGCGTCGAGCGCGCCCTCGTGGGCTGCGGAGTCAATTCCTCTGGCCAATCCGCTGACGACAGTAACACCGGCCGCGGCAAGCTCGCCCCCGAGCTCCCGGGCCAGCCGCAACCCGTACGCCGTCGCGCGGCGGGCGCCGACCACCGCGATGCACTTGCCAGCCAGCGCGCCGGGTTCGCCTCGGGTCCAGAGGCCGGCCGGAGCGCCCGAGATCGCCGCCAGCGGCGCCGGGAAGTCGCTTTCGAGCCTCGCCACGAACTGGGCTCCCCGGACTCTCATGTCGCGCAACAGCCGCCGCGGTTCCAGCTCCCGCCCGAGCGCCGCCAGCGCCAGAGCTCCGGCAGGCCCGATCCCCTCGACCGCCATCTGCTCCTCGGCCGCCGCGCCGAGCGCGGCAGCGGCGCTTCCGAATCTCTCGAAGAGCGCTGAAGAGTCGACACCGTGGCGATAGCCGGCCTCCAGCAGCACGAGCGAAGCCTCGCGCTCGTCCAGAGGCCTGCCCCCCTCGCGCCCCGTCGGCTCCTGCTCCGTCGAGCGCGCGCGCGCGAACCGTTTTCCGCTCACGCGTCGCTCCGCTCGGGGCTGGGCTCGGGCTTCGCCGCGCCCACCTTGGCCTCGTCCAGCGCGCGCAAGATCTTGGAGCTCCAGTAGTGGACGTTCACGTCATCGCGCGTCAGGCTGGCCTCGATGTAGGGGCGCACTTTCTCGCCCACGCGGATCAACAGCTCCGCAGCAGATTTCCTCGCCGTCACGCGCGGGTTCCCCAGCAGATTCACCAGCGACGGCAAGGCGCGATCCCCCATCCCCACCAGGATGCCGGTGACGGCGTCCCGCTCGCGCTGGTTGCCGCTGATCTCCAGGACCTCCACCAGCGGCGGCACGACCTCTTCTCGGCTGACGTCGCCGGCGGCTACCAAGATCCGCAACCGCGCGCGCTCCGAGGTCGTCCGGGCCAGCTGCTTGAAGAGGATCTCCACCGTGTCGGGCTCCTGCTTGAAGCAGGCGATCGCCTCGCACGCGGAGACTCGAAGCTCCTCGTTCTGGTGGGCCAGGAAGCTCTTGACCTCGTCCAGGGCCGACCGGGCTTGCAGGCTGCCCAGGATCTTGAGCGCGTTCCGGACCACGGCCACGTTCTCGCTCTTGAGGGCCAGCAACAGCTCCGGCACGGCCCGCTCGCCGAACTTGTGGAAGAGCTCGGCGATGTTGGCGTGCATCTTGAAGCTCGGCTCGCCCAGAGAACGGATCAGGTGGCTGATCGCGCGCGTGTCGCCCTGCTCGCCGAGCGCGATGGCTGCATAGAGCCGCACCCACTCGTTGCCGTCGCTCAGCGCCTCCGCCAGCGCCTCGACGGCGACCGGGTCGCGGATCACGCCCAGCGCCCGGGCCGCGAAGAAGCGCTGCTCCTCGTTGCCCTTCTTCAACAGCCGGATGATGTCCGCCGTGCCGGTCGGGCCAATGGCGGTCAGCGTCTTGAGCACCCAGTGCTGGATGTTCTCGTCCTCGTCGTTGATGTGGTTGATGAGCTGGGGGACCGAGATCTCGGCCAGCTTCCGCAGACTCTCGGAGGCCTGCTTGCGCACGGGCCAGTACGGGTCGCCCAGGGCCCGGACGAGCGGATGCACGACCTGCGGGTTCTTCACGTCGCCCAGGGCGCCGGCCGCGAAGTAGGCAATGTTCTTGTTCGAATCGCCCAGCGCCTTGATGAGGTACTGAAGCCCCATAGTGCCCATCTTGCGGAAGATGTAGGTGACCCAGAAACGCAGGTCTTCATCCCCGGTGTCGAGCGCCAGGTTGAGCCGGTCGAGCACGACCGCTCCCCGCGAGACGAGCGCGTCGGCGCTGATCTTCCGGATCGACCAGGCGTGGTCGGTCAGGCCGCGCAAGAGAGCGGCGTCGGTCGAGGCCGAGGCCGGAAGATCCCCCAGGCAATTGATGGCGAAGAAGCGGACTTCCTTGTCCTTGTGGCGCGTCAGCCGCTCCAGCACCGGGAGCACCGGCTCGCCCACGCGTGCCAGCAACTCCTTCACGTTCCACCGGAAGTTCTCGCCCTCGTCGACCAGCAGCTTCTCCAGCGCGGCGACCCCGGGGTCGCCCATGTGCGCCAGGGCCGAGAGCAGCCAGTAGTTCTGCGGTTCGGTCGCCTTGACGAGCGCGCCTGTGATGCCCGGGATGGCCAGGGGGCCGATTTCCGCCAGCGCCTCGGAGCTGCGCTTCTGGACAATCCAGGAGGACTCCTTGCAGTTGGTGATCAGGATGTTGATCACGCGCGTGTCGCCGGTCTCACCCAGCGCGGCGGCGATGATGAACTTGAGCTGGTTGGAGCCGGTCTTGAGGGCCTCCAGGAGAATCTCCCGGCTCTTCTCCCCGAGCTTGCCCAGGGCCTTGGCCGACCAGAAGGCGACGTCCTCGTTGTCGCTGAAGATCGCCTTGCGCAGCTCGCCGAGGGTCTTGTCGCCGAAACGCAGCAGCGCCTCGTAGCAGTTGCGCCTCACGCGCCAGATGCCATCGCCGAGACCCGCGACCAGGTAGGGCACGGCCACGGTATCGCCAATCTCCCCGAGCGCCGCGGCCGCATGGACCCGCATCGACTTGGAGCCCTTGTTGAGCGCCTTGATCAGCACCGGCACCGAATCCCGCCCCAGGGCCACCAGCGCCTTCACGACCCAGAACTTCTGATCCTCGTTACCGCTGGCAAGCACCTTGGCCAGATGCTCGATGAGCTTCGGCCCGAACGCGATCAACAGGTCGCACGCGTGCTTGCGCACGACCCACTTGGGATCGGCCAGCGAATCGGTAAGCAGGCCGATGGCCGCCGGCGTCTGCTGTTTCGCCAGCGAAGTCAGCACAGCCATCTTCTCGGCCGGAGTGCCCGACTTGAGCTTCGTTATTTCATCTATGGTCGTATCCACGGCGCTTTCCGGCCGTCAATCGGGCCGCCGATGATAACAAGGAGATCATGTACTGTCAATGAGAGGTTCGGTTGCGGGCCGCCCGGGACCTGGAGCTGAAGGCCGAACCGGCACGTGGGGCACAGGCTAGCAGGGACGATGGGTGGATGGCGCTGAAATCGCCTCAAATCGTCTCAAACGACCTGAAACCACGCGGCGGGCCGCTTGCCGGACGCTGACGGCAGTCCGATAGGAATGTCGTGGGAAGGATCTCCGACATCCTGAGGCGACTGCCTCTGCGGACGACTCTGAGGATGCTGGCCAATGGGGCCGTCGCCCTCTACCTGGTCTCTCTCGGCATCGAGGGGTTCGCTTCGTATCTCGAGCAGCCCGGAGGAGAGTCCGGCCGGGGGCTGGGATTGGCGCTCTACGGCGGACCTGCCAGACGTACGATCGCCCCGGCTCAACCCAGGCTCGAGCCTGCGGCGGCTTTCGGACTGCAGGAGCTCAAGCAGACCCACAAGATCCTCGGCATCATCTGCCGCGACGAGCAGGACCGCTCCGTCTTCGTGCGCGACCTCGCCTCGGGCCTGGAGCGCATCTATCGCGTCGGCGACCACATCAACGAGGCCGTCGTCACCGAAATCCATCCCAGCAGCATCATCCTCAATAGCGCCGGTTCGCGGATCGTCCTTTCCCTCTTCGCCCAGGACCCCGAACCGCTGGACGAGTAAACCGCCCGGAAAGGACTCCGCGCCGCGCACCTGCAGAGCGGTTCGCCAAGGCGCCCCCGGGAGCCAGGGCTGGGGCTGGGGCAAGGGCAAGGGCAAGGGCTGGGGCTAGGGCTGGGGCGCCCCCCCCTGCCCTCTCCTCAGTTCTCGATTCTCGATTCTGGCCCCCCCAATACTCACTACTCACTACTCACTACTCGCTACTCGCTACTCGCTACTCGCTACTGTTAAACTGCGACCGATGCGCAACCGATTGAAGATCTTCTCGGGGTCGGCCCATCCGGAACTGGCGAAGGCGATCTGCGAGTACCTCGATCTTCCGCTGGGGAAGATGGACGTGCAGCGCTTCCAGAACGACAACACCTTCGTGAAGATCCGCGAGAACGTGCGGCTTTGCGACTGCTTCATCGTCCAGCCGTCGTGCCCGCCGGTCAACGACGGGCTCGTGGAGCTCTTCATCATCATGGACGCCTTGATGCGCGCCTCGGCCAAGAGCATTACGGTTGTGATGCCGTATTTCGCTTACAGCCGCTCGGACAAGAAGGACCAGCCGCGCATCTCCATCACGGCCAAGCTCGTCGCGGACCTCCTGCAGACTGCGGGCGCCAACCGGGTCATCACCATGGATCTCCATGCCGAGCAGATTCAGGGGTTCTTCGCCATCCCGGTCGACCAGCTGCTGGCCGAGCCCGTGCTTTGCCGGTACTTCCAGGAGATGGGGCTCGAGGACATCGTGGCGGTCGCGCCCGACGCCGGCAGCGCCAAGCGGACACGCTACTTCGCGAAGCGGCTCAACGTCCCCTTGGCCATCCTCGACAAGCGCCGCCGCGGCAACGACGACTCTTCGGAGATCCTCCACCTGATCGGCGAGGTCCGCGGCCACAACGCCATCATCTTCGACGACGAGATCAGCACAGGTGGCTCCATGATGGGCGTCGTGAAGGCGCTCCTCGAGAACGGCGCCAAGAAGATTTACGGGGCCGTCACCCACGGCATCCTCTGCGGCAACGCGATCGACCGGTTCCGCGACAGTCCGATAGAGGAGCTGGTCATCACCGACACCGTTCCGCTGCCGCCCTCCAGGCGTATCCCCAAGATCCGCGTCCTTTCCGTGGCGCACCTGTTCGGCGAAGCCATCAAGCGCATTCACGACGGCACGTCGATCTCTGCGCTCTTCGAGCACTAGGGAGCAAGACCCGAGGGTCATGGAAATCCTGCGCGACTTCCTGAGCCGGAGCTTGGAACGTAAGTTCGTCTTCTTCATTGTCGCCATGGTCGCCATCGCCATGGTCTCGGTCGGTACCGTCACCACTAGCATGGTCCGCAGGAGCGTGACCGAGGCCTTCCAGATGCGCGTGTCGATTGCACTGGCATCGGCCGTGCAGGCCTACGAGTCGACCCCAAGCCCCAAGGATATGGAGCGCCTGCGCCGCCGGCTGGCCGCGCAGTCCCTGGACTCCAGCCTGGTCGGGTTGGTTCACATCCCCGCCAACGTCTCGCTCCCCCCCTCGGTGCTCCAGGGCGCCATCCCGCCCGGGATCGAGTTGGGCGCGCACATCCTGGCCAGCCTGGAGCCGCTGCTGCTCTACCCGAGCACCGGCGCCGACAACTACGTCGGCTGGTCGATGCGTACCACCGACGGAGGAATCCTCGCCATCTACAGCAAGTCCGCCACGGAGCAGCTGCTCAATCAGATGAACATCGGGCTCCTGCAGGTGGCCGCCGTCGTGGCCATCCTGAGCTGCTTCCTGGGCCTCTTCATGGCGCGGCTCATCCTGCGGCCCCTGGAGCGTTTCATCGCCGCGATGAGGCTCATCGCCGAGGGGCAGGAGATCGGCCAGCTGACGACACTCGACAAGAACGAGCTGGGCGAGTGGACCCGCACCTTCAACCTGATGATCGACCAGGTGAGGCACAAGCACGTCCTCTCGCTGCACCTGGCCAACCGCGAGAAGAACGAGCTCTTCATGCACATCGCCTCGGGGCTGGCCCACCGGATTCGCACGCCGCTGACAGCCATCAACAGCCTCACGCAGCTCATCACCCGGGGCGGCGACGCCCAGAAGCTCAAGGAGTGGACGGCGGTCATCCTGGCCAAGGTCAAGGAGCTCGACGACGCTGTCTCCCAGTTCGTTACCTACGCGCAGCCCGTACCGTTGCAGTTTTCGGCAGCTAACCTATCGGAGCAGCTGGAGTGCGCACTGGAGCTGGTCGGCCCGGCGCTGGCCCAGCAGAAGATCGAGCTCCACCGGGAGTTGAAGCTCGAGCGCGAAGAGCCGCAGCTGCTCGACTCGCAGCAGCTCCAGCAGGCGCTGGTCCAGATTCTCCGGGCCTCGGCCCGCTCGATGCCGCAGGGCGGCGCGCTGCACGTCTCACTCGGCTACCGCGAGGGCAGCCAGGGCGCGGTGCTCTCCATCCGGGACGTCGGCGAGCCGGTCCCCTCGGAGATCCGCGACCGCATATTCGAGCCCTTCGTGGACCTGACGAACCGGTACACCGGCATCGGCCTCTCGGTCGCGGCCCGGCTGATCCACATGCACGGCGGCGACATCTTCCTGCAGTCGCCTCCGGAAGGCGGAAACTGCTACGTGCTCACGCTGCCGCGGCTGCCTCTGGAGAAGCTGAAGCTTCTGGCCGCGCAGGGCGCGTAGAACGGTCCTTCGACTAGACCGCTGCGCGGTCTGCGCAGGGTGACCCTTCGACAGGCTCAGGGTGAGCGGGGGGGGACGCGGGGGCTAGCGGCGCTTCTTGAGCTTTTGGCCCAGGCGGCCCAGCTCGTCGACGAGCTGGCGTTCCTCGAGCTTCTTGCCGCGGCCGGCGGGCACGCGCGAAAGCACCTGGCGGCAGGCACTGGCGCTCTCGCAGGCCATCTCGCCGATGCGGCCGAGGACATCGCGGACCACGGCGAGCGAGCCGGACGCCGCCGCGTCGCGGTCCGACTCCCCGTCGGCCCAGACACGGGCGGACGCCAGGAAATCGGCCAGCTCGGCCTCGAGCGAGCGGGCGCGCTGCTCGAGCTCCAGTCCGTGGGTCTTGAAGCCGCGCACCCGCTCGGCGGGCGGGGCCGCGGGTACCTGCTCCAGCGCCCGGACGGCCGCGGGTTCCAGGCGGACGGTCTGCCGGAACTGCGGGACGTAGCCGGCACCGGACCATTTTGCTCCGATGAGGTCACTCAGTCCGAATGCCGACTTCACCTCCCCGTGCACGACGAAGACACGCTCCGGACGCCGCTCGCTGGCGAACAGCCAGCGCGTGAGACCGTCCTGGTCGGCGTGGGCGCTGAAGCCGCCGATCGACTCGATGCGGGCGCGCACGCTCACGCGCTCTCCCATGATGGTCACCTCGCGCGCGCCGTCTCGAACGGATCGGCCCAGAGTCCCCTCACCCTGGAACCCGACGAAAAGAACCGTCGACTCCGGACGCCAGAGGTTTTGCCGCAGGTGGTGGAGGATGCGCCCGGCCGTGCACATTCCGTTGGCGCTGATGATGACGCTGGGCCCGGGCGCCGCGTTGATGGCGCGGCTCTGGTCGGCCGTCCGCGAGATGCGCAGGTTGGACGGAGCCAGCGGATCGCTTCCAGCTTCTATCTTGCCCCTGAGCTCTTCGTCATAGCACTCGGGGTGGCGGCGGAAGACCTCGGTGGCGGTGATCGCCATCGGGCTGTCCAGGTAGATCGGCACGAACGGAAGCTTCCCGGCACGCTGCAGGCCGTCGAACGCGTACAGCAGCTCCTGCGTGCGGCCGACGCTGAAGCTGGGGATGACCAGGTTTCCTCCGCGAGCCACCGTGGTGCGGACGATCTCCGCCAGCAGCTCCTCTTTCGACTTCGCGTCCTCGTGGCGCCGGTGGCCGTAGGTCGATTCGATGAGCACGTAATCGGCCGACGCCAGCGGGGTCGGGTCGTTCAGGATCGGCGCCGGCGAATTGCCCAGATCGCCCGAAAAGACGACCGAGGAGCGCTTGCGCGCAGGCCCGTGGACAACCTCGATCCAGGCGGAACCCAGGATGTGGCCGGCGTCGCGGAAGGTGACCGTGACCCCGGTTCCCGGAAGCTCGAAAGGCTTGTCGTAGCCGACGGCCGAGAGCTGTGCGATCACGGCCTCGGAGTCGGCGGCGGTGTAGAGCGGCGGCAGCGGCTCCAGGCCGTTGCGCTTGCGCCGGCGATTGGCCCACTCCTGGGTCATCTCCTGGATGTGGGCCGAATCGGCAAGCAGCACGGCCGCAAGATCGACCGTCGCCGCGTGGGCGTAAATCTTGCCTCGGAAGCCGTTACGTACCAGCTGCGGCAACCGCCCGGAGTGGTCGATGTGGGCGTGCGTCAGTAGCACCGCCGTGAGGCTCGCGGGCTCGAAGGCGAACGGCTGGCGGTTCCGCTCCTCCATCTTCGGCCCCTGGTACATGCCGCAGTCGACGAGGATTCGCGCCGACCCCGTCTCCAGCAAGTAGGCTGAGCCCGTCACCGTGCGGGTTGCGCCGTGAAAAGTCAGATCTGCCGCCATGCCGGCCTCCCGATTGGGCCTCAACGGGCCTCGAGCGCTGCCACGGCCTCGTCGGCCGTCGCGTAGGCTTGAAGGAATTCGTCGGCCCCGGTCAGCTCGAGCAGCCGGGAGATGTTGGCGTGCAAGCCGCTCACGACCAGGCATCCGCCCGCGACGCGCAGCGCGTCGGCCGCGCGGACCATCGCCCAGAACGTCTTCGAATCCATGTAGGTCACCAGCGACAGCTCCAGAACGATCCTGCCCGCGGGCGGAGTGACCAACTCCTTGAGGGCCGCCTCGAGCGCGACGGCCTGCATCAAGTCGAGATCAAAACACTCCCCGGGGGGCAGGTCCGTTCTGGCCAGGCGCGAGACGACCACCCCTCGGACCTCTTTCATCTTTTCTATCCTGACGCTCATCCGGGACCTTCACCGGCGCCTGCGCCGGCCCTCACCGAACCGCTCCAGCGCATCCGGACCCGCAGGCTCATCCGCTCGACGGCAAGGAATTCTACCGACTCCATGACCCTCCGCGCCAGCACCAACCCGATCCCGCCCTCGCCAGGCCGCAAACCGGAGCTGCCCGGCAGCTCGGGGGCCGAGTAGGGGCCGCAGTGAAACTCCTCGACCTCGATCTCGAGCCCCCCGGCCTGCCTCCGCAGTCCGATCCGCAGCGGCTGATCGGTCCTCTTACCCAGTCCATGAACGATCGCATTGGTCTGGATCTCGGCCACCACCGCTGAGATCTGAAAGGCGGCGGGCTCGGGCACGCGACACTCGGCGAGGAACGCCATCACCGCCGCCCGCACGGGAGCCAGGAGCTCGGGCGCGCTCGATAGCGACAGCTCCAGTCCGTCGCCGGTCCGGAGCTCACGAATTCCCCGGTCGACCGGTCCCCTGGCGGTCTGCGCTATCAGGATGGTGACGTCGTCGGGGAGCGAGGCGGCCTCCTGGACCCTCTCGATGGCCTGCCTCAGCGCCTGTGCAGGGAGCGCCGCTCTCTCCAGCCCCAGCCAGTCGGCCAGCTCCCGCGGCCCCGACACCTGCGAGCGGCGAAGCGACGCGGCCTGCGGGGCCGGCCCGGGTGCGGCGGGACGGGAAAGCCGCGCCAGAGCATCGTGAAGGCCGTCCGAGTAGAGAACCACGGCGTCGCCCTGAGCCAGCGGGAAGCTGACGGAGGCGATCACCGGGGGGTTCCGCCATCCGAGCGGAAAGCTGCGCCCGGGCATCGCGAAGCTCGCCTCTCCGGCTGCCGTGAGCCGCAACAGCGGCTCGTGGCCGGCGTTTGCGTATTCGGCCACCGGTTGTCCCGCGATCGCCGTCAACCGCAGCGCGCCGCACGGCACCGGGTCCTCGCGCGTCCACTCGAGCGGCCCGCAAAGCACGCCATTGACGCGAGTCAGAAGCTCTGCGGGACCGGCGGACAGAGGGCCGTGCTCCCGCACCAGGGTGTTGAGCACCATCGTGTGCATCGCCGCCGTCAGCCCCTTGCCCACCACGTCGGCGACGAAGGCGCCCAGGCTGCCGTCGGCATACTCGAACCAGGTGAAGTAGTCGCCCCCGATGGCGCTGGCCGGGATCGTCACCGCGGCCGTCTCGAACTGCCCCGCGGCCGGAAGCCGATCGGGCAACACACGCTCCTGCACGACCGTGGCCGCCTGCATCTCCGCAGCTTGAGCCAGGCGAAGCCGCTCGCGCCCCCAGAGCTCGCGGTTCTCGGCCGCCATGCAGAGCAACCTCGCCAGCGCCGCCAGCAGCGGCCGGATCTGCGGATCGAGCGCACCGCCTCTCGTCGACGGCTCCGCGCCCGCGAACCCGATCACTGCCACGAGCCTGCGATCGGCCCTCACCGGAAACCAGAGCTCCCCGGCGGCCGGAAGCACGGCGGGCTTGTAGCCTGGCTCGCCCTCCGGCGGCGCGCCCTCCGCAGAGCGCCACATCTCCATCTGGAACCCCAGCACGTCCTCGGCCTCCTCCAGTGAGAACGGAGGCTCGGCGGGATAGACGGTCTCCAGATGCCCGGCAGCAGCGGCCGGCACGAAGACCGACGACACGGCCAGCTTCAGCCGCTCCCGCGCCAGCTTGTCCAGCCGCGGCCAGAGCTCCGCAAGCTCGGCGCTCTCAGCGACCATCGCCGCGACCTCCAGCAGCAGGTCCACCCTCTCCTGATGGCGGGACCGTTCGTTGTCGAGCGCCTCGCGCAGCTCCACAGCTTGCAGGAGCCGACTGACGCGGACCAGCAAGTCGCGCCGTTCGTAGGGCTTGGCCAGATAGTCGTTCGCCCCGGACTCGATGCCGCCGAAGCGGATCTCGGGCCCGGAATCGGCCGTGAGCAGCATCACGGGCAGCGAGAGACTGTCGAAGTCGCGCCTCAACTCCGCGAGCACCTGCATCCCCGACTTCTTCGGCATCCTGTGGTCGAGAAGCACCAGGTCGGGCTTGAACTCGCGGAAGACTTCCAGCGCGTCCTGGCCGTCGACGGCCACTCGCACGTCGTAGCCCTCCATCTCGAGGATCGTCTGGAGGAACTCGCGCACCCCGTCCTCGTCGTCTGCGACGACGATGCGCCGGCGCTTGCCCGGCCTCATGGAATCGACTCCTCGGCTGCGCCCCCAAGCGACCTGAGCGCGCCGCGACGGAAGAGCGTGAACTCCATGCGCCACAGCGCCCGGTCGACCAGCCAGGCGCCGAGCGCCAGCGCCAGAAGCCCCGCCGCCAGGTAGCCGTACCCGTAGAACCTCAGACCCAGCGTCAGCGACATCCGGGAGAGCGCCCAGGAAGCCGCCGCGTAGAAGCCGGCCAGCAGCGCCGCATCGCGCTGCAGGTCGAAGTAGAGCAGCACCACCACGTGCAGGTTGACGCCGACGCCGAGCGAGACCGCCAGCGAGCCCGCCCGCACCAGGTGCGCGTAGGCCTCCGGCATTCCGGCCAGCTCGAGCAGCCTGGGCGCCGCGAAGAAGACCCCGAGCACCACGGCGCCCTGGAGCTTTGCCAGCTGCAAAAACTCCTCGCGCAGCATCAGCGCCATCCGGTCGCGCGTCCGCCCGAACTGTCCGTACGGGGCCCCCGAGGAGATCTGCTCGCAGAACGTGCGAAAGATGCGATAGAAGCGCGTTTCCAGAACCAGCAGGAAGTGCGCAAAGGCAGGCACGGCGGTCAAGAGGCCGAGAAACACGCAGGGGTCGTAGATGGGGTGGTATCGCATCGGCCCCAGCAGCGGCTGGGCGCCGGCGCTCATCCAGAATGCCAGCTTGTCGGCCCAGATGGCCAGGCTGGAGAGCGCCCCCGTCGCCACGAGCCACGGGTAGCGGCGCCCCCAGGTGAGCCACGAAAGGCTGGCGCCCGCGCCCTCGCGCTGTCCCGGGAACTCGACGACGACCTGCGCGTAGAGCATCACCAGAAGCAGGAGATGGCCGGACGTGAAGCCCGCGAGAAGACCGGTGTAGCCGTGGTCGTGCCCCAGCGCCCAGGCGGCCCCGAAGGAGACGCCGAGCGAGAGCACGAAGCTGCCCGTCACGGCTTCGTAGGCCTTGCAGAGCGAGAGGAATGCCGAGACCACCCAGATGCAGGCCGTCGTCCCGAAGAGCACGCTGCCGACCGCAACGTCCACCGCCGGGAGACCCGCCGCACCCAGCACCGCGGCCGCCACCGGCGTCGCCAGCGCCGCGTGGATCGCCAGCGCACCCCTGAAGCACGGCAACACCTTCTCCGGCCGGCCCGCCCAGAAGACGTCCGCAAGGTAGCGGTGGAGGACCATCTGCAGGGGGCCGATGAGCAGCATCCCGAAGCAGTAGACGTGCGTCACCGTGACCTGGAAGCGGAGCAGGTCCAGGTGATTGAGTCCGGTGCGGCCGAAATAGACCAGCGCGCCCATACAGGCGCTGGTGGCGAGCATGCTGCCCGCACTGACGACGGCGGCGTGCAGGTAGGCGCGGAACGTTCCCGTGTAACTGTCCTGGTCGAGCAGCCGCTCGATGCGAAAGCCGATGCCTGCCATCAGCCGGCGCTCCCTGGCGCCGAATCGAGCGGCGCGCGCGCGCTCGGAGGCCCAGGCGCGACGGGCTCCGAGGCGCCGACCAGCTCCTCATAGAGCCGGCGATACTGGGCCAGCACGTCGGTGCGGGTGTAGTAGAGCTCGACGCGCTTACGGGCCGAACGTGCCATGGCGCCGTAGAGCTCCTGGTCGGAGAGCAACCGCACGATGGCCTCCGCCGTCTCTTCGGGGGCGCTGACGCCTGTGGCGATGCCGGCGGGGCCCAGGGCCCGGTCCTGGCGCGTGCGGCCCAGGAGCAGCTCCTCGCAGGCGCCGACGCGCGTGGCCACGTTGGGGACTCCGCAGGCCATCGACTCGAGCATCACCAGCGGCAGCCCCTCGCTCATCGACGTCAGGACACAAAGCGTCATTCGAGGAAAGTGCTCGCGCAGGTTGACGTGCCCCCGGAAATGGAACCGGGACTCGATACCGAGCTCCCGCACCAGCTCGACGCAGGCCGCGTGGTAGATAGGGTCCTCTTCGTACGGGCCGAGGACCTCGAAGGACGCGCCCGGGAGGCGCCGGGCGGCCAGAGCGCAGGCCTTGATGAACGTGCGCAGGTCCTTGATGGGTACCACGCGACCGACGAGCGCCACGACCGGCGCTGCAGGATCGGCGGTTCGAGGCAGCGCCGAGAGGCCTTCGAAGTCGACGCCGTTCGGGATGACTCTCGTGCGGCCTGGCTCGGCGCCGGCCTCGATCTGCATGCGGCGGTTGCCCTCGAAGAGCGTGGTGACGACCCGAGCCTGGTCGTAGGTGAGGCGCCCCATCCACTCGAAGAGCTTCATCCAGGTCTGGCGGATCTTGCCCAGGGCAGCCGAGAAGACGACACCGGCGCGGCCCGGGCGGCCCTCCAGCCACTCGGAGGCCGTGATGTCGAGGTTGCGCTCGTTCGTATAGAGGCCATGCTCCGTCAGGGCCAGCGGGCGCCCCGAGCGGAGGCTCGAGCTGGCTGCGAGGGCACCGGCGTAGCCGGTGGAGATCGCGTGGTAGACGCGGGCTGGAAGCAGGCGCGCCCGCAGGGCCATGAAGAGCCGCAGGTGGGAGTTGAGGAAAGTGTAAAAGTAGGCGTTGAACGAACAGTCGTCCATCCGCCGGCTGGCGTAGAGCTCGAGCAAGAGGTCCCAGGCCTCCTTGCCGGCCAGGGCCCTCAGGAATCCATCGTTGGCCGGTCCGGTGCAGAACGGGTCGGCCAGGAACTGCTTCAGGAGAGTCAGTGCCTCCTTCGGGTCCGATTCCATCAGGCCGTGGAGCCGCCGCACTCGCTCCAGAAAGCCGTCAGGCAGGCGATACGGCCGCTCGGGCGCCTCGAGCGGGGCGGCCAGGACGACCTCTTCCAGCCCGACGACGTTGGGAGGCAGCGTGTAGGCCCGCTTCAGGTCGGCCTCGGTGGCGACCAGCGTCATCAGCGAGAACTTCAGGTCCGGAAGGCCCGTCATCAGATCGTGGACCCAGGAGCTGACCCCGCCGCGAACGTAGGGGTAGCTGCCCTCCAGGACCAGGCAGACGTCCGCCGTGGGCTCGGTTGGGCCGCTGCCAGCCGTCAGCGGCTCTCCGGACATCGTTCCTCCAGGTCGCGCGCAAGCTCGGAGGCCGGCAGGTGGCGAGCGAGCTCTCGAGCGTGTCGACGGAAGGCGGCGTAGTCGCGGGCGGCCAGCGCGGCCTCCAGCGCCAGGCGGCGCGCCGCGGCATCGGACGGGTCGTCCGCCAGGTTCTGTTCGGACGTGGCCAGCGCAAGGGAAGCGCGCCCCAGCTCGAGCTCGGCGCGTGCCAGGGCCGCGCGTGCTTGCGCAGCCCTGGGGCCGCCTGCAGCGGCCAGCTGCCGGAGGGTTTCGGCGGCGCGCTCGCGGTGGCGGCGCGCGTCGGCGGATTCGAGCAGGCCGGACTCCGCGAACTCCAGGCGGGCGCGCGCCAGCTCCTGGAGCTTTTCGGGGCCGTCTCCTGCTTCCTGGAGCTTGCGCAGACGTCGCGAGAAGCCGTCCTCCAGGTTCGACAGCAGGCGGGCCGCGTAGAAGCGGATTGCGGGGACGTCGCTCCTGAGAGCCTCCTTGACGAGCGGGACGGAGTCGGTCGGGGAAAGGTGTGTGAGATTGCGAATCGCCGCCAGCTTCAGCTCGGGGGCGATGTCCGCGTCGGACATCAGGGACGCGACCGGCGCCACCAGCAGCTCCGCCGGGGCGTGCGCGGGCGCGAACTCGCTCGAGTGGCCCGACAGCTCCTCCATCAGCTGCTCGGCAGCCGCGGGCGAGCGGGCGCGCAGCTCGCGCAGCAGCTCATCGTAGAGCGGAAACTCGGTCTTCCCGCGGCTGAAGACGGCCAGGCACGCGTCGAGCGCGCAGACGGCGACGCCCGCCGGAGGCAGGAGCAACGCTAGCAGAAGCTGCAGCCACCGGCGCGGCCCGCCGCAAGCAGCGGCGGCAATCAGACACGCCGCGGCGTGCGCGGCCAGCCCCACGGCCAGCGCCTGTCGGCCGCCACCCAGCGCCCAGACGAACGCCCCTGCTTCCAGCGCCAACGCCGCCGCTGCGGCCACGAGCGTTGCCGCGTCGGAAGAGCCCGGACCCAGGGGGAGCCGCACAACCCCACGCCGCGAGAACGCCCGTCCGCGTTCGGACGCCTCCTCGCCACCAGACCCGCGCCCCGCTGGAATTCCGTGGCGTCTACCTGTACCGGGTTTTCGAGAAAACCCGGTACAGGTAGACGCCACGGAATCTTCGGCGACAGGCCTTCCGGCAACAGGCTCCCCCGGTCGGCTCCGCTCCGCAGGGTTCATCTGCTCTCCTCCTTCGGCGGGCCGAAGAGCTCGCGTTCGGCGGCGGCCCAGGTCTCGCAACCCGGATGAATGGCGACGGGACGGGCGCGGATGGCCAGCGACCGATCGTCTCTGTACGGGCGCATGCGGAAGCCTTCGACCTCGGAGGCGATGGCATCGGCCAACGCCTGCGCCGCCGCCAGGTCGTCCATCGGCATCAGCACGGCGAAACCGCCCGCCTCGGGCGCCCGCGACAGCACCTGTCCTGGCCTGAGCAGCCGAGACATCACCACCGCCAGCGTCGCCAGCAGCCGGTCCTCCTTGGCCGGGTCCAGGGCCTGCGCATCGGAGATCTCGAGCGCGACGGCCGAGAGCGGCAGCCCCCGATCGCGAGCACGGGCCAGCTCCTCTGCGCCGCGCTTCCTCAAGTAGAACGGGGTGCAGGCGTCGATGCGGGGGTCCAGCACGTTCCTGTCCTGGGTGCGCTTGTGGAGCTCGATGCGTGCGGCCATGCGGCTGGCCAGCCGGCCCGCGACCTCCAGCGCGTTCAACCGCACGCGCGAGAACGTGGCCAGCGGCACCCCGTGCAGCAGCGCCATTCCCGACGGGCCGTCCTCGACCTGCCTCGGAAGCGGAACGGCGATCTGCAAACTGGAACCTGCCATCGCCTCCAGGCTCGCATCGGCCAGGTCCGCCACGGTCGCCACGCGTCCCCTCTCGAGCGCCCGCGAGACGACGGGATCGTTGGCGGGCAGCTCCTCGGCCGGCTCCTCTGCCGTCGAGACAGCCAGCCGCATCGGCCCGGGCCCGCTCGAGACATAGAGCGCGACCCGCTCGGCGCGGCCGATGTCGCGCAGCAGGTCGACCACGATCCGCCGGAAGTGCGCCTCGTCGAGCGTGTCCATCGCCTCGACCAGCACGGCCAGAAACTCGAGCGGCGCCCGGTCCGAGAGCACGGCCTTCTCAAGCAGGTACTTGTCGTCCTGCAACAGCGTGTACTCCTTGGCGAGCCTGCCGAAGCGGGCTGCCAGGGTGTCGTGCTCTTCCAGCAGCTGCCGGTAGCGGCCGACGGTCAAATCGCGCAGCTCGCCCACGAAGACGGCCAGCGCCAGCATGGGGACCACGGGGATGCCGCCGCCCGGCTTGAGGACCGTCAGCAGATCGGCGACCAGGTAGAAGCGCCAGCAGACGGCGGCCAGCGTGGCGATGGACGCGGCCGCCGCGAACAGCCCGGCCAGCAGTCCGTAGCGGCCCGCGATCAGGACCACGAGAATGACCAGCGGATGAGGCTCGACATCCCAGGCCGAGCCTCTGGGATCCGCTCAGGCTGAGCTTGTCGAAGCCCGCTCTCCGAGTGCCCTGCCTGCCCGGTTGGCCCGCCCCAGTCCACCGTCAGTGCCAGCTCCCCGTTCGCCTCGCACTCCAGGCGCATGGCTCCCTCGAGGAACGTCGACCGGACCTCGACCGCGCTGCCGGCCTCGGGTTGGTCCGGACCGGGCCCGCCGGGGCCTGCATCTGGAGGAGCCGACGGCCCGGAGGGGTCGCCCGCGCCCCGCGCCCGGACCGACACTCCGGGGACGCAGGCGCTTCCGGCCAGCGTGATGCGCGCCTTGCCGAACCCGCGAAAGCCGGCCGAAAGCCGGTGGCCCGAGAGCTCCCACCGCTCGAGCCGCAGGTTGGCGGTCTCGAGGCGGATCGGCGAAGCTGACGGGCTTTGCGCAAACTCCACCTCTTGCAGGTCGCCCGGCGCCAGCGTCACCCAGGTCCAATCGCCTTCGGACGCGAACCCCGCGACGCCACGGCTGGCTGCCAGGTCCGGGAGCCCGAGCGCGCGCGGAGCTCGCAGGGTGAGGCAGCGGCCCGCGCCCTCGACCCGGAAGCGGCTGCGCTCCACTGCGGCGCCCGGCCGGGCGCCCCTCGCCCCAGGCCGCTCGAGTCGCCTCAGCTCGAGCGCACGGAAGCCCTCGACCTGCCGCAGGTACTCGCTGACCGGAACCGGCGTGTAGGGGCCCTCCCTGAGCGTGCGGTGCAGCTCCTCTAGGGCGGCCAGTCCGTCCGGCGACTGGGCGAGGTAGTGGTGGAAGTAGAGGCCGGCGGGCTTCAGTCGCCTTGGCCGTTCGCTCCTGTCCCAGCTCGCGCGGAGCTTCCGGAAGGTCCCGAGCGGCTCGGCGCCTTCGGCCGAGAGCGCGAACTCGTTGGCCTGAGGCGTCAGGACCTGCCGCTCCCGCCCCACGGGCCGGGTCATCGGAGCCAAATTCGTAAGCGAGTCGTAATACTCGTCGCAGCGGCCGTCCCCGCCGTTCAAGCAAGCAATCCCCGCGGTGCGCGCGAAGGCGATCTGGTCCTCCGACGGGTTGCAGGCGCCGCTCCAGTGGAACGGGATCTCGCCGGGCTTGCGGCCGGTGAGTCGCGCCATCACCTCCACGGAACCACGCAGCTCCTGCTCGAGAGTGAAGCCCAGCAGCCCGTAGGGAGAATCGTGACGGGCGGCGACCTCCGAGCTGACTTGGGGGTTTCGCCAGTCGAAGGGATGGGACCATCCGTGCGAGGCCGGCTCGATCCAGGGCAGCCGGTAGAGCGCCAGGGCGGCCTCGCGGAGGGCGCGGGTGCCCGGACGGCGCGGATCGAGCTCGGAGGCGATGAATGAGACCGTCGTCTCGAGGCGGTGCGGGGCGAAGATGCGCCGGGTGACGGCCTCGAGGCAGTTCGCGTAGCCCCGCACGGACGTGGCGTTGGCGGCGCCGTCGCCGTCGACGTGGACCAGGGCGGTGCGCAGGCCGCAGGTAGTGGTGACGTCCGGGGCGGGGCGGGCGGAACACTCGAAGAGCTCGGCCAGCAGCGCGAAGGCGTCGATGCGGAGCTGGCGGCGGTTCGTCACGGGGTCGTGGTAGTACGCCACTCCCGGGCTGGCGTAGAGCCCGCGACTGGAGAGCACGAGAGCATCGGTGCGCGACGGCCCGGACCCGGAGTCTGTGCCCGGCTCGGCCTGGAGTGCGAGGAGCACCCGGTTCGCCGGGTCAGCGGAAAGGATCGTCTCGGTGTACTGGAGCTCGTTGGCGGGTGCCCGTTCGAAGCGGGCCAGAGAATCCACCCGGAGAGGGACTATCCGCGGCACCGGATAGGGCGCGACGCCCCGATGCTCGAGCCCGAGCCGCTTCATCAGACCGCCCACGGCCTCCCTGTCGACCGGCCGGCCATCCGCCAGGTCGAAGAGCGCTCCCGTGCCGCCGAGAATGACCAGCTTGCGTCCCTCGTCGACCTGCTGACCAAGCCAGGCCAGCAGCTCCCTGGGCTGCCACGCGGCGCGGCCGTCGAACCAGGTGATCACACCGGCGTACGGCTCCATGACCGCGGGGTCGGGCAGGCCGGCCTCGACGTCGGCGTAGTCGACGAGCATCCCCAGGTGGTCGAAGGCGAGCTCCAGCAGCTCGTGGATGCGCGTCTTCTCGGGGACGTTCTCTTCGGAGCCGCGATAGAGGGCCAGAACGCGCCGGCGAACCGGCGCCGCTTCCGCCTGGGCCGAGGCTTCCGGGCGGGCCGCGGCGGCCGGCGCAGGCGAACTGCCTCCGCGCGGGGGCTCCTCGGCGTCCGCGGGTCGCGAGTCGGGCGGGCCCTGGTTGCCGCGGAGCCGGGTCAACAGCTCGGTGAGGACCCCGACCGCCTCGGCGTGGCGGTCCAGGGCGCGCAAGGAGGAAGCCAGACCGGCGAGGGTCTCCAGGTCTTCGGGGTAGAGTTTCCGGAGCTTGCCGAACAGGTCGACGGCCTCGGTGTGGCGATCGGCCCACTCCAGATTTCTGCCGAGCTCTATCCCGACAGCCAGCGAGGGGTGGCGCTCGAAGCGGCGTGAGAGCTCGACGATCAAGCCGTCCGCGTCGCCCAGTGCGCGCAGCATGCGCTCGACGTCGTCGGCGAAGTCGTCGCCCGCAGAAGAGGTGTCGCGCAGCCGGCGGTACTCCACCAGGGCGGCCTCGACGTTGCCGGTCCGCTCGAGGCTGCGAGCGAGGTTGGCGCGCGCCTCACGGTCGCCTGGCCTCCGCTCGACGGCGCGGCGCATGCGCTCTACCGCCTCGTCGGGGTGCTCGCGGCGGACCAGCTCATCACGCAGCAGGTCGAGCAGCTCGAGCTCGGCAGGTTCGAGCGGGATCCCCAGCCGGGCCTCCACGTGCGCGCTGCCGGCCAGCCGACGCGGGCTGCGGTGAGCGTCCGTCGAGACCGCATCGAGGAGTCGACGGAGCCGCTGGGGCGACTGACTCTCCTGAAAGCGCCGCGCCGCGGCCGGCGCGCAGCCAAACGCTTGTGCCAGCGCTCTCTCGGCACGCGCCTGCCGCCCCAGTTTCCGCTCGAGCTGGGCCAGCCGCACCCAGCCCGCCGGGTCGTCCGGTTCCGCCGCCAGCATCGCCGCGTACTGTTCGGCTGCCGCTTCCGGCCTCTGACGGTAGTCGAGCTCCACGGCCAGCCGCCGGCGCCACGGCAAGAGCGCAACGCCCGCCGCGTGCTCCAGCTCCGTGAAGGCGGGCGGCCGGCGCCGCCGCGCCGCGAACGGGAAGTCCGCGAGCTTCTCGCGCAGCTCGGCCCGCGGCCCGGACAGTAGCCTGGGCATCAGCGCCCCCACGGCCTCGAGCTCGCCCAGCTCCTCGGAAGACCGCCCGAAATCACGGCAGGCGTCGGCCAGCGTCAGCCGCCCGGCCGGCCAGTCGGGCACCGCCGCCACGGCCTGTCTCAGGTGGTCCAGCATCTCGTCGGGGCGCCCCGCCTTGCCGAGCGCCAGCCCCGCCACCCGAAGCGCCCGGGCCCGCGCCAGCGCCGGCGCCTCGGGGCCCAGTTGACCCAGCTCCCGCGCGGCCTCCATCAGCGTGAGCTCTCCCAGGTCTCCTTGCGTCAACAGCCGCGAAAGCTCCCGCTCCGTCGGAATCCCCCAGAGCGCCAGGATGAGCGCTGCCACGGCGACCGCGAGATGGGCCCAGCCCAGGTAGCGCTCGCTGTCCCCCAGGACGGGCCCATCGCCCGAGTGGTCGTCTCGGCCGGACATGCCCCGCGATTATAGCGGATGGAGGAAGCGGCCTCCCGACTCTCAGAATCGGGCGATGTATGCCAGGTTCAGGCCGCTCTCGGTGTAGGTCGCGGCCGTACCCTGAAAGCGATTGGCCGAGTTGGTGAGCCGGGAGTATTCGCACTGAAGCGCGCGATTCTGTCCCATCGGCACCTCACCGATGAGCGCACCGTACCAGCCCTTCGCCGGCGAGCCGGAGAGCCAGTCCCGATGGCGGCCGGCCCTGAGCGACCAGCTCCCCGCGCCCCCGAGCCGGGCGGCCTGCCAGACAGCCTCGAGGTCGGCCGAGAAGTAGTCCTGGGGCGCGAAGTAGAGCACGGGCGGCTCGGGCTGGCCAGTGGCGTCGCGGACGTCGGCGATCACCCCCAGCTCCAGCCTCGGATGCGGGCGAAACCGCGCGGCCCCCAGGACCGACCAGCGCCGGATGCCGTCTTCGAGGTCCTGCGCGAACGCGGCCAGTGAGGTGGATACGGAGCCGCCGTCGCGCGGCCGCTCCAGCTCCAGCCGGGCCGTCGCGGCGGAGAGACCTCGCGCCCAGGCGTGAGGCGACTCCTCGATCAGCTCCCTCCCCACCGATAGCCGGAGGGGGTCGCCATGGTCACCCGCCGCGATCACGGCGCCAACCCCAAGGGCGAGCGCGTCGCCGCCTTCGATTCCGGCGGCCGAAGCGACCCGGACCGAGAGCGCCAGGTCCTTGCCCGTCTGCCGCGACATCACGAGCGAGGGGCTTTCACCCGAGCGGGCCAGGCCGGGACGGCGAATCCACGGCCGCGACAGCTCGAGCTCCGCCGTCCACTCGCCGCCAGCGGCCCATACGGCGCGCACCGACGGCGCGGTCTCTCGCAGCCCGTCGCTCGCCTCCCGGTGGCGCAGGCGCGATTCGGTCGCCCATCCGAGCGCCAGCCCTTCCAGGCGCTCCAGCTCCCGGATCGAGTCGGGCGCACTGGCGATCTCCGAGGTGCGGATCGAAGCAAGCCTCTCGCGGGCCTGGCGCTGCAACTGCGGCGGCGCCAGAAGCCTCGACTGGGCGGCGGCGAAGAGGCGATCCAGCTCCTCGCCCGGCCGGCCTCGCAGCCGCGCGAGGATGGCCTCGGCCTCCTTCCAGCGCGAGACCGCCAGGTAGTATTGCGCCGTCAATCGCTCCAGCCACTCCTCTCGTGGACCGGGAGCGCCCCAGCGCGGCACCAGCAGCCTCCGTGCATCCCTGGGCCGGCCCATCGCAATCCAGGCCCGAACCACTGCGCCGAATGCCTCGCGATCGCCGGCGGCAGGCCCCTCGAGGAGCTTCGCCAGTCCCGCGGCCCTTCGATGGTCCTTCGGCCTGGCGGCAAGAAAGTCGAGCAATCTCCTGTGGAGCGGCCCACCCGGGCGCTCGACGCGGCGCGCCCCGACCAGGAGCGCCACCGCCTGGTCCCGGGAGCCCGCTGCCCAGAGCAGGTTGGCGTAGTCGAGCCGGTCCTGCGCCGTCGGTTGCGCGCCCGCGCGGAACAGCACCGGGGCGAAGACGGCGGCGGCCTCGGCGGCCCGGCCCGCGCCCGACAGCAGGAAGGCCTGAGAGCGGCGCGCCTCGGTCGCGTCGGGATAGGTGGCCAGGAGCGCGGCGCCCGCGGCGAGCGCGTCGGCGGTGCGGCCCAGCTTGATCAGCAGGTAGAAGCGATCCTGTTCGAGCTGGCGGCGGTGCGCCTGCGGGAGGCCCTTCACCAGCGTCTGCTCGAGCGCCCCGAGCGCTTCGCCTTCGCTCCCCAGCGCCGAGTACGCCTGGTAGAGCAAAAGCGTCGGAGCCCAGTCCTCCGGCGCCCGGCGTCGCCACTCTTGTGCCGCCACCACGGCCTCGGAGAAGCGTCCCAGGTCGAGGGACAGCTCGGCCACGGCGCGCGCTGCGCCCGGGCCGGTCTCGCGAGCGGCGAGCTCCTGCCACGTTTCCAGCGCCCGGTCCTTCAAGCCGGCCCCCCGGAACGCCTCGGCGATCAGCTTCAGATCCTCCAACGGAGTGTTCGAGTGTTGTTTCAAGGGCAAAGCCGTCTCGAGCGCTTCGTCGTGTCGGCCAAGGTCGATCAGGGTCCAGGCCAGCCCCCGGCGAACTTCCCGGTCTCCGGGCTTCAGAGCCAGCAGCTCGCGCGATTCGCGCGCCAGCCGCGCGTGGTCACCCTTGCGGAAGAGCGCGTCCATGCTCAGCCGGCGAGTCTGCTCCCTGTTCGGATCGATCCCGGCCGCGCGGTCCAGGAGCGCCAGCGCCTCCGTCGTGCGGCCGGCCGCCAGATCGACCTCCGCGGCGAAGACGATCGCCTCCACGTCGCGCGGGGAAAGCTGCATCAGCCGGCCGGCCGCCCGCCGGGCCCGCTCGTGCTGGCCGGCGGCCCGCGCTGCGCGCGCCTCGAGCCAGGTCCAGTCCAGCTCCGCCTGGGGCGCGGCGCCCTTTTCCGTCCGCAACTTCAGGCTCTCCAGCGCCAGCAGCGGCTTGCCGGCCTCCAGGTGGAGCTGCCCTCGCAGCAGCGCGAGCTCGTCGGTGCGAGGCCCGGAGGCCAGCATCCGATCCAGCAGCGCCGCAGCCTTCGCGCCCTGCCCGAGCGCCAGGTAGCAGCGCACGAGCTGCGCGCGCGCCTCGGCATCGGCGCCGAGCGCCTCGAGCTCCGGGACCAGCGCCGCGAGCCGCTCGCGCGCGTCCTCCTGTTCGAGCCAGACGTAGGCGAGCAGCACCACCCGCTCGCGGCGCGACAACCCCGAGGCGCGCTCC
The DNA here is from genome assembly GCA_016213845.1 of Candidatus Wallbacteria bacterium. Taxonomy (GTDB): domain Bacteria; phylum Muiribacteriota; class UBA6191; order JACPRK01; family JACPRK01; genus JACPRK01. The sequence goes on along the minus strand of JACQZN010000094.1, from coordinate 2,900 downwards.
AGCCGGTCCGCAAGCCCTGCGGCCTCCTTCGTCCGGGAAATGGCAAGCGCCGTGCGCACCCTGCCGGCCAGGACCTCGTCGCCGCCCAGGCCACCCTCGTCGAGCTTGGCAAAGATGGCATGCGCGCGCTCGTGCTCACCCGCGGCCTCCAGCGACAGCGCCAGATCGCGCTCTATCTTCCAGACAGCGGGAATGTCGGATGCCGCCAGCACGCAAGCCCCGACGAGGGCCAGCGCCATCAGGACAACTCGAGGCGGAATCTGAGCAAAGCGCATCTGGGGGAGGGCAACCTGGTCCGGAAGCACGCGTGGATAAGCAGGAGGTCCGGCCTCCGCACGCCGCCTGGCCGTCGGATGTTCGGGCAACCAGCCGGCAAGACGCGTGCGCGCACGCGGGCGTAACTCCTGACATCGGCACCTGGGCGCCTCGAATTCAGGGGGCACCGGAAAGGCGCCCGGACAGGCTGCAGCAGCCGCTGGGCGGTCGCCCTCCGAAGGTCTGCCAGACCCGCCGTACGCCAGGCGCCCTCTGGCAGGCTGAGAAGCACACCACTAACGTATCAGGAGCTGCCGCACTCCTGAGCGAGTTTCGGAGGTTCAATGGCTGCAGGACAACGGGCCTGTCTGCTCCGCCTCGCCAGCTCTGCTAGGGTGTCGGCATGAACGAGACCGCCTCTGCGGCCTTCCCGCAGACCGAAAAGCTGAAACGACTCTTCGAGACCGACTGGAAGGCCACGCTCCAGGAGTATCCGGTCTCCGCCACCTTCGCTGGAGAGAAGGGCTTCGACCACCTCTGGACCGACCAGTCGTTCGAAGCCATCGAGGAGCGCGCCGCCCGGCGCCGCCGGGTGCTGGTCGAGATCGAATCGATCGACCCGCAAGCCGTGGAACCCGCCTGCCGCCTCGATCACGAGCTGTTCCTGCGGCGATGCCGGGAGATCGCCCGACTGGACGCCTTTCCGGAGGAGCTCCTGGTGATGGACCAGATGAAGGGGCCACAGCAGGGAATCCCCCGCGTGCTCAGTCAGATGCGGCTGCATGACGCCGGCGACTACGAGAACGCACTGGAGCGACTGCGCCGGGCAGCCAGGCTCATCGATCAGGAACGCGCGCTGCTCGAGCGAGGCCTGCGCAGCCGGGTCGTTCCACCGGCGATCGCCCTGCGAGGCGTTCCTGACCAGCTCCAAGCGCTGATCTCGTGCGACCTCGACAGGCATCCGCTGCTCGCGGCCTTCCGGAAGTTCCCGGAAGCGGTCGCGCCGCGGGATCGCCCTGGGCTCGTGGCAGCCGCGGAGGCCGCGGTCCGCGATTCCGTGAAGCCGGCCTATCAGCGGTTGAGCGACTTCCTCAGAAGCGAGTATCTTCCGCAATGCCGCCAGAGCGTTGCCTGGAAGGATCTCCCGGGCGGGGCCGAGTGGTATGCGGCCAAGGTGAGCGTCTCGACCTCGGAGCAAGAGACAGCCGAAGGGCTGCATCAACTCGGATTGGACGAGATGAGGCGCATCCGCGCGGAGATGGACGAGGTCATCGCATCGTCCGGTTTCGTGGGCGGTTTCGAGGCATTCGTGACGTACCTGAAGACCGACGACAGGTTCTTCCATGGCTCGGCCGAAGGCCTGCTGGCAGGCTATCGAGACATCGCCAAGCGAATCGACGGCGAACTGCCGCGGCTCTTTGGCAAGCTTCCGCGGCTCCCCTACGGCGTCCAGCCCATCCCCGAGCACGCAGCGCCCTCGCGACCTACCGCGTTCTACCTGCGAGGCTCGCAGAAGGGCGGGCGGTCCGGCACGTTCTTCGCCAACACATACGACCTCCGCGCCCGGCCGAAGTGGGAGATGGAGCCGCTCACCCTGCACGAGGCGGTGCCGGGACACCACCTTCAGATCTCGCTCGCCCAGGAGCTGGACGGGCTGCCCGAGTTCCGCAAGCACGCCCATCACCTCGCGTACACCGAGGGTTGGGGCCTCTACGCAGAGTCGCTTGGCAGCGAGCTGGGACTTTATGCCGATCCGTACGCGCGCTTCGGCCAGCTCGTCTTCGAAATGTGGCGCGCCGTGAGGCTGGTCGTCGACACGGGACTCCATTCCTTCGGCTGGGACCGGGACAGGGCGATCCGCTTCATGCTCGAGAGCACGGGGAAGATCGAACACGATGTCGTGGTCGAGATCGATCGCTATCTCGTGATGCCGGCGCAGGCCCTGGCGTACAAGGTTGGAGAGCTCGCCATCCGTGAGCTGCGCCGCCGCGCCTCCGAAGAGCTGGGCGCCGCCTTCGAGCTGCGCGCCTTCCACGATGTGGTGCTCGAACAAGGGGCTCTGCCCCTGGACGTGCTGAGGCGCCGCATCGGCGAGTGGATTGCGACCTGCCAAGAGCCTGCACCGGCGGCCTGACGCACGCAGGGGCGGCGGCCCAGGCCCCACCCGATCGTCCGCCCAGGACCCGCCGCGACACGTTCCCGGACGTCGCAATCCGCCCCCGCGGGACTCACTTTTCAATTCCCGTGCCTGGCTTTCTCCCGTTCGACCTCGCACTTCACAAAGAACGTGAATCTATCCAAAGTCCCCCCAGAACCGCTCGGGCTGAGCTCGTCGAAGCCCAGCACCGAAGCGGCTGTGCCCCCTCGACAGGCGCGGGCGAACGGCTCCTGGGAATCTGTTCACAGCCTCTAACGACTACCCTCGCTGGCAGGGTCCCGGCAAAGTCTCGAGCCCGGAGGAGGAAAACGGGGACTGGCTCTCACGCATGGACAGATCTCTTGAACTATCTGTCGGATTCGAATGAACTGAGCGCATCCGAAACACCCAAAAGCCGCATAAAATGGGGGTCCAGGGGGCCTTCGGCCCCTTGGCGGAGGTTCGGAGGCGGAGCCTCTGAGTGGAATGCCTTGAGTGAGCATTGATG
>JACQZN010000093.1 GCA_016213845.1 Candidatus Wallbacteria bacterium | reverse complement strand
GAGGCGCCCGACTGCGCCGCACCCGGTCCCGCCCTCGGGCCTCACACCTGCCCCCTGCCCCCTGACTCCTGAGGCCTCACTCCTCAAGCCTCACTCCTCAAGCCTCACTCCTCAAGCCTCAAGCCTCAAGCCTCAAGCCTCAAGTCTTCCCCTTCATCGAGTTCCAGACGGCGTCCATCTCCTCGAGGGTCATGGACTCCAGGCGGACGCCGCGCCGGCGGGCCTCGGCCTCGATGGCGCCGAAGCGCTCCGTGAACTTGCGATTGGCGGCGTTGAGGCTGAACTCCCCGTTGAGGCCCAGGAACCGGCCCAGGTTGACGAGGCTGAAGAGGATGTCGCCGTACTCCTCCTCCATCCGCGGGCGGTCGTTCTTGCGCGCCACGTCCAGGAACTCCTCGATCTCCTCGCGGACCTTCTCGGCCACCTCGTGCGCGGCCTTCCAGTCGAAGCCGACGACGGAAGCCTTCTCCTGGAGACGGTAGGCGCGCAAGAGCGCTGGCAGGTCCTTCGGCACGCCGTCGAAGATCGACTTGCGGCCGGGCTCGGTCTTCTTGATCTCCTCCCAGTTGCGGACGACCTCGGCTGCGTCCTTCACCTTCACGTCGCCGAAGATGTGCGGGTGGCGGCGCACCAGCTTCGACGAGATCCCCTCGGAAACGGCTCCGAAGTCGAACGCCCCGCGCTCGCTGGCCATCTGGGCGTGGAAGACGATCTGCAACAGCAGATCCCCCAGCTCCTCGGCCATCTTGCGATCGCTGCCGCCGTCGATCGCCTCGACCAGCTCGTGGGTCTCCTCCAGCAGGTAGCTCTTGAGCGAGCGGTGGTCCTGCTCCAGGTCCCAGGGACAGCCGTTCTTCTTGTCCCTGAGCCTGGCCATCACCTCCAGGAGGTCATGGATGGGATGGCGCTTTGCGGTCTTTTTCTTTGACGGTTTCGAAGACGAGGTCGTCTTTTTCTTCATTCAGGGTCGCCACGATCTGGTCGTTCTTGTGGATCTTGCTGGAAAGGATGAGCCCTGCCAGCGGATTCTCCACGTGCCGATGGATGGCCCGCTTCAGCGGCCGGGCCCCGTACTTGACGTCGGTGCCGTGATCCACGAGGAACTCGCGGGCCGGCCGGGTGACGTCGAGCGACAGCCCCAGGTTGGCCAGCCGCTCTGCCACCTCGCGCAGCATGATGTCGATGATGGCGACGCAGTCCTCGCGCGAGAGCGCCCGGAACGTGACGATCTCATCGACGCGGTTGAGGAACTCCGGCGGGAAGACTTTCTCGAGCGATTTTCGCGTCTCCCGCGACTTCAGCTCCTGGTCGATCTTCGGCTTCTGCTGGGCGAATCCGATGGCCGACGACATCGTGTCGAGCGATTCGACACCGACGTTGCTGGTCATGATCACGACTGTTTCGCGGAAGCTGACCTGCTGGCCGCGGCCGTCGGTGAGGACGCCCTCCTCGAGGATCTGCAGGAGCAGATTGTGGACCTTGCGATGGGCCTTCTCGATCTCGTCGAAGACGACGACGGAGTGCTGCTTGTTCTTGACGGCCTCGGTGAGGTAGCCCCCGTCGTTATGGCCGATGTAGCCGGGGGGAGCGCCGATCAGCTTCGAGTACTCGTGGCTCATCGCGTACTCGCTGCAGTCGACGCGGACCATCTCGGATTCGCTGCCGAAGAGAAAGGCGGTGAGGGATCTGGCCAGCTCGGTCTTGCCGACGCCGGTCTGTCCCACGAAGATGAAGCTGCCGATCGGCTTCTTCGGGTTCCGGAGCCCGACCTTGGCCTTGCGAATGGCCTGGCAGACCACCTCTACGGCCTGATCCTGGCCTATGACGCGCTTACGGAGCTCCTCCTCCATCTGCAACAACCGGCCACCTTCGGTGACCGGCTCGACCTCGGCGCTGTAGCCGAGCAGGGGAATCTGACGATCCGCCTCCTGCTCGCTGACCTGGATGGTCACTTCCTTGATGTCGAGCCCGGGGTTGACCTTGATGCAGAGGTTGTAGAGCTCTTGCTCGATGATCTCGCCCAGCAAGGGGTACTCCTCGTTTCCGAAGACCGAGGGGGCGATCTCGTCCAGGTAGTTCACCACGGCGGCGTTGATGATCAGCCGCTTGTAGGACTTCTTGTCGGTGATCTTTACGTTCTGGAACAGCTCCTTGCGCTGCTGGGTGGTGAAGCACCGGATGGCCACGAATCGGTCGAGCGATTCGCAGAACTTCATCTTGATGCCAGAGGAGTTGTTCATCGCGCCTTCTCCGAATGATACCTCATATCGGTAACTATTCCATGGGGCCGCAGGGTCGATTTTCAGCTCCGGATGAGGCCGTGACGCGCCAGCTCCTCGCGCGCGCCGTCCACGCCGTCGACTGGCCGCTGCGTTCGCGCCCAGGCGGCCAGGTCGTCGACCCCCTCCGCGAACGCGATCGAAGGTTCGAAACCGAGCAGGCTGCGGGCGCGTCCGATGTCTGCGCTGCAGTGGCGAATGTCCCCCGCGCGGAAGCGGTTGACGTACTCGGGTTCGAGCTCTACCCCCAGCCTTCCGGCGAGCAGGGCTAGCAGCTCTTGCAGGCTGGTCGCCCGGCCCGACCCCACGTTGACGGCGTGGTAGTCCGCGCCGCTCTTCTCGAGCGCCAGCAGGTTGGCCCGGGCGATGTCGCGCACGTGGATGAAGTCCCGCGACTGCAGCCCGTCCTCGAAGACCAGGGGGCGGTTGCCGGCCAGAAGCCTGCAGCTGAAGATGGCGGCCACGCCCGTGTACGGGTTCGACAGCGCCTGCCTGGGGCCATAGATGTTGAAGTACCTGAGCGCAACGGTGGGTATCCGGTAGGCCTCGCCCACGGAAAGGAAGAGCTCCTCGTGGTCCCGCTTGGTGACGGCATAGACGCTGGTCGGCAAGAGCGGCTTGTCCTCGGGAGTGGGCGCGGGCCGAGTGGCGCCGCCGCAGCGGGGGCACAGCATCTCCCACTGGTGGGCCGCGAGCTGCGCCTCGGGCCTGAGCCTCGGGTGGACAGGTCCACAGCCGGCGCAGACATAGAGACCCTCGCCGTAGATCGACATCGAGCTGGCCACGACCATCTTCGCCAGCTGGCAGCGTTCCCGGTGGATCGTGTCGAGCAGGACGGCCGCGCCCAGCGAGTTGGCCGAGACGTAGCGCTCGATCTCGTACATCGACTGGCCGACGCCGACCGCCGCGGCCTGGTGGAAGACGGCCTCGACCCCCTCGAGAGCCCGACGCACCGCGTCATGGTCCCGCACGTCGCCGACGATCAGCTCGGCCTCCGGGGAGAGGTAGCCCGGTACCGCCCGACCTGCGCCGTGCACCTGAGGCTCGAGGCAGTCGAGCACTCGGACCTGATGCCCCTTTTCGAGCAGGAGATCGACGATGTGCGAGCCGACGAACCCGGCCCCGCCGGTGACGAGAATCTTCATCCAGAAAGCTCCAATCCTCCGCGCCCGCGCAACCGGTGCCCGGGAGAGCAGCAGTATACAGCGGCCCCGAAGGACCGGAAATGGAGGGACGACGGATGTTGAAGCCGGCCATGCCGCTGGGGTATACTTGGCATTCAGCCCTGATTCGGGGAGGATGGGTTTCTTGGAATGAAGAGGAAGACGTCGGGCGGGCAAGACACCGGCCCGGCCGAACAGCGAGAGCCCCGGTCCACGAGGTCGACTTCGGGCCGCGGGACAGCGGAAACCCCAGCCTCCAGTCCGAGGCGCGGCTCCGGGCGCTCCCGAGCGGGCGGCAGGCAGCAGCTGCAACCGATGCAACGCCAGGCCCGGCCGGTCACGGACTTCCCCGAGACGTCGGAGGACAGCGAGTTCTTCGTCCGGATGTTCAAGCACGAGTTCGACTCCGATCCGAGGCTGCGCAAGCCGCAGCCGCTGGCCGACGTCGCGGTCGTCTTGACGCGCGACGCCTGGACCTCCGACGACCCCGAGCACGGCGCGACGATGGTCGCCAACCTGCTCTTGACCCTCTCCGAGAGCCCTCAGCCGCCGCGCTACGTGTTCCTGCTGAACACCGCCGTGCGGCTGGCAGCCAAGAACTCCCGGGCGCTCGAGAGCCTGCAACGCCTCGAAGCGCAGGGGACCAAGATCCAGGTCAATCGAGCCTCACTCGATCACTTTCGCCTGGAGGGCGAGCTGCGCGTCGGCGAGATGATCTCGATGCTCGAGATGCTCCAGACCCTGTTCGCCACGGCCAAAGTCCTCACGTTCTAGAGCCCCGGGAAAATGAGGGACACACGACTCCTTTTCCGACGCGTCGACGAACTGAGCGCCCGTGCGGTTTCAGAAAATGGGTCGTGTGTCCCTCCGTTTCTCTGCGCGCGCCCCCAGGATTGACGGCGCACTCCGGGGGCGTGTAGCGTGACTGGCATGATTCGCCTGGCAGCCGTGGACGATTCCGCGATGGTGCGGGAGTTCCTCTCGTCGGTCTTCAAGGACCAGCCGGACATCGAGGTCGTGGACATCGGCACCAACGGTGCCGAGGCGATCGACATCGTCCGCAAGAACAAGCTGGACGTGCTGGTGCTGGATCTGGAGATGCCCGGCATCGGGGGGCTCGACGTCCTCAAAGCGATCATGCAGGACACGCCCCTGAAGGTTCTCGTCTACACGACCCACGGGGAGAAGTCGCTGGCCGCCTTCCAGGCGCTGAGGCTGGGAGCTCTGGAGTTCCTGAACAAGCCCGACAACCTCCTCGACGGCGTGAAGTTCGAGTCTGCCAGGCAGAAGCTGCTGGAACGGGTGCGCGCCGTGGCCGCAGCCACCCTGCAGACCAGCGCGCTCGACCCGACCGTGGCACCGCGCGTGCCGCCGCCGGGAGACTGCCCCTTCACGGCCGTCGCCATCGCGGCGACCTCCGGCGGCACGACGCCGCTGCTCCCGCTGCTGCGCTCACTTCCGGCCTCGATGCCTGTGCCGGTCTTCCTCTTTCCGCACCTCAACTCCGCCATGACCGCCGGCTTCGCCGAGTGGCTCAACTCGGAGGTCAGCGTCCGCGTCACCGTTCTGGCCGACCGCAGCCGCATCGCCTCCGAGACGGTCTACGTCGCCAACACCGGACGCGGCTACGAGATCCGGGACGGCCACTGGTGCTGCGTGCCGGAGCATGCCGCCGACCCGGCCGCCGGGGGGCTGGACGCCTCGCTCTCGCACGTGGCCGGAGTGTACGGCGCGCGGCTCTTGGCCATTCTTCTGGGCGGCATCGGGGTCGACGGCATCGAAGGCCTGGCGACCATCCGCAAGGCTGGCGGCCAGGTGATGGTCCTCGACCCGGGAACGGCCTACACCCCTGACCTGCCCGCCGCAGCCATCCGACAGGGGCTGGCGTCGGAAGTGGTCCCGTTCGCCCGGCTCGGCCAGCGCGTCCTGGAGGCGTGCGCCATCCGCAGGACCTGACGGACCTGGACTAGGCCCGCTCCAGTCGCCTGGCCAGCGCCAGAAACTGACTGGGCCCCACTTCCTCGGCCCTGGCCGTCTCGGCGATCCCGCAGTCGGCCATCGACGCAACCACAGCGGACCGCTCCTGCCCGAGCGTGGCAGCAACCAGCTTCGCCATCTGCTTGCGCCGCTCGCTGAAAGCGGCCTTCACGACCCGCTCCAGGAAGGAGCCGCGCGCCAGACCGGGCCTCCCGGGGTCGGGCTCTACCAGCAGGGCCGCCGACCGCACGTTCGGACGCGGCTTGAAGGCCTGCGGCGGCAAGTCGAAGAGCTTGCGCGACCGACCGTACAGCCCGATCAACACCGATAGCCGGCCGTACTCCCGGCCCCCCTTCGAGACGATCCGGTCGGCGACCTCCTTCTGCACGGTCACTACGATCCGCTCCAGGGGCAACCCCCAGAAGACGATGCGCAGCAACAGAGGCGTCGTCACCGAGTAGGGCAGGTTCGAGATGAGCCTCACCGGGCGCTCGGCACCACAGAACTCGGGCTCAGCCTCCAGCGCGTCGCCCCGGACCAGGCGAAACCGGGCCTCACCCCCGAACTTCTCCTCCAGCAGCGAGGCCAGCCGCTTGTCCTTCTCGATTGCCCACACCGTCGCCCCCGCCTCGAGGAGCCGGGCGGTCAAGACGCCCGTCCCCGGGCCGATCTCCAGCACCGGCATCCCCGGCCGGACTTCCAGCGCCTCGACTAGCTTGCGCGCCAGGTTGGGATCGACCAAGAAGTTCTGCCCGAGCGCCTTGCTGGGCCGGAAGCCCTCCGGTGTCGCGTGGGCGACGCGCGAGCTCAGAGCCGCCTCCCGGGGGCCTCGTCGATGGCACCGAGCAGCGCCGAGGCCTTGCTCAGCGTCTCCTGGTACTCGCGCTCGGGAACCGAGTCGGCGACGATGCCTGCCCCGGCCTGCACGCACGCCAGGCCGTCCCGCACCAGCATCGTGCGGATGGCGATGCAGCTGTCGAGATTGCCGGTGAATGACAGGTAGACGACCGCCCCCGCGTAGACACCCCGCGGCACGGGCTCCAGCCGTTCGATGATCTGCATCGCCCGGATCTTCGGCGCACCGCTGACGGTACCCGCTGGGAAGCACGACTTGAAGACCGCCATCGGTGTCAGCCCCTCGCGCACACGCCCCCGGACGCGGCTAACCAGGTGCATCACGTGCGAGTAGCGCTCGACGCGCCTGAAGTCGGAGACTTCGACGGACCCGTACTCGCAGACGCGGCCCAGGTCGTTGCGCGCCAGGTCTACCAGCATGACGTGCTCGGCGTTTTCCTTCTCGTCCGCGAGAAGCTCCGCTTCCATCGCCCGATCGGTGGTTTCGTCCACGCCGCGACGTCGCGTGCCGGCGATCGGCATCACCTCCGCCAGACCGTCGGTCACCTTGACCAGCGCCTCTGGGCTGGTACCGAGGATGCCGAGGTCGCCGGTGTCTAGCAGGTACATGTACGGCGACGGATTCAGGAGTCGAAGGATGCGGTAGATGTCCAGAGGCTTTCGGCCTTCCAGGGAGCGCTCCAGCCGCCGGGAGAGCACGACCTGGAAGATGTCCCCCGCAAGGATGTGCTCCTTGGCAATCTTGACGGCCTCCTCGAAGTCCTCCCGGGAGAAGCCCGAGCGAGCGGTCACCGAGGGATCGCGCCGCCGCCGGAATCCCTCCGGGAAGCTCATCGGCTCGATCTCCGCCGGCACGGAGAGCACGCGCTTGGCGCCCTCCAGCGTCTCCAGGGCGCGCGCGTGGGCCTCCCGGGCGCCGCCCTCTCCCCGGGCGTGCGTCGTGATGCTCAGCGTGTGCCGGAGGTGATCGAAGGCATAAACGGTGTCGTAGACCAGAAACGAGAGCAGCGGCGTGCCTTCAGGGACGGCCCCGAGCACGTCCACATCTTCCATCAGGCTGACGGCCTCGTAGGCCACGTAGCCGAGTGCCCCCCCCGTGAATGGCGGCATGCCCTCGATGGCCGGCGAGCCGCGGTCGTGCGAAAGCCGCTCGAGGTAGCCGAACACGTCCGGCAGCGGCTCCCGGATGCCCAGGGCCAGGTCCTCGCGCCAGCCGCCCTGTCCGTGCCGCAGCTCGATCCGCTCCCTGGGATTGCATCCGAGGAAACTGTAGCGCGCATGCTGCTCAGAGCCCTCGACGCTCTCCAGCAGGAACGGATGGGCGCCGTACCGCGCCATCCGTGCATAGAGAGTCACCGGCGTCTCCCGGTCCGAAAGCATCGTGAAGCCGAGCGGCACCGAGTCGTATCGGCCCCATAGCGCCGAGAACCTTTCGAAGTCCGGAGTCAGCATCGCTTTCCCGCTCCCCAGGCTATCAGAGTGCTCATCGTTCATGTTACGGAACCCGGCAGGGGCGTATATTGCCGTCGCGATGCCAGAGCCGAAGGTCAAGATCGTCCTGGAGGACCCCTTCGCCGAGCTCCCCGAGGAGCCCGTCGAGGATCGAGCTCGCGTCCGGTTCGAACCCTCGGGTCAGGAGGTGCCCGCCCGCAAGGGCAAGACCCTGCTCGAGACCGCGCGCACCGAGGGGGTAGCCCTGCCTCACGCCTGCAATGGACGATCGCGCTGCGGCACTTGCCGGGTGCGAGTGCTGGCCGGTCCCTTGAACCTGAACGAGATCGACGCCGTGGAGCGCCGGACACTCCAGCAATACCGGGTCTACCTCCCCGGCATCCGGCTCGGCTGCCGCGCGCGCGTCCTGGGCGACTGCTCCGTCAACGTCGAGATGACGGCCGAGCAAGCCCACGCCTCCTGGTGCGAGAAGGGCTCGAGTGCCTGGCGCCCCCGGGGCGGCTTCAAGTAGCCCGGCCCCGCGGCCGTTCGGGTCGCATCAGGGCAGCGTGAATCTCAGGGCGCGGTGGTTGAGCTGGTCGGCCACGAAGACCCGCGAAGAGCCAATCGTCGCCATCCGCATCGGCATCGACATCGAGAAGGCATCCGGCGCAGTGGCCGCCACCGTGTTGTTGCTCGTGGCCGTGGTGTAGAGCGCCTGCCCCAGCAAGTCCGTCGCCGAGTCGCCTGTCGTGGCCGTGGCGGAGTACGTCACGACCCGGTGGTTGACCGTGTCGCTGATGAACAGGCTGCCGAACCCGAAGCGCACGCCCATCGGGCTAGATAGCGTGTTCTGCGCCGGGCTGGCATTTCCGCGATTTGCGCTGGCGCCCGTGGTGCCGGACTGTCCCAGAACTCCGTTGGCCGAGGGTCCGTCGCCAGCGAAGGCGGTGAAGTCCGTGAAGACGAGCACCCGGTTGTTGCCGGCGTCCGCGATGGCCAGGCGCGTTCCCGTCGTGGAAACTGACGCAGGTCCGGAGAGCGTGTTCGCCGCGGCAGTGCCGCCCTGGTTGGCGGACGTGCTGGTGCCGTCGGACTGGCCGACCACGCGCGTGGCTGCGGGACCGTCGGTCCCGGCGGTTACGATGGCGTTGTAGCCGGTGAACATCAGCACCCGGTTGTTCGCCGTGTCGGCGATGAAGAGCGTGTCGTTGCCGACGACGGCGTCCGTCGGCGAGTCGAGCGTGTTGGCCGCCGCGGCGCCGCCCCGGTCCGCCGAGCCGCTCACGGCGTCGGCCTGCCCGAAGACCCGGATGGCCGCGCCGTTGTTGGCCGGAAGCGTTGCGACATCGGAGAAGACCAGCACGCGGTGGTTGCCCGTGTCGACGACCACCAGCCGGTTCGCGCTGTCGAAGAAGACGCCCTGCGGCGCACTCAGCTGGGCCGCCGAGGTGCCGGCGCCGGTCGCCGTGAAGTTGGCCTGCCCGACCACCTTGGTGGCCGTGCTGCCGGTGAGCGAAGTGAAGATCAGCACGCGGTTGTTGGACGTGTCTGCCACGGCCACGTTGGTGCCATCGGTGGCCACGGCGCTGGGCAGGTTGAGCGTGTTGGCCGCCGCGGAGCCTCCGCGGTTGGCCGCGCCCGAGGCGAAGTCGGCCTGGCCCTGCACGCTGTCTGCGCTGTCGCGGACGACCCACGTCGTGGTGCCGGAGTCCGAATCGGTCGTCGAATCGTTCTGGTCGGTGACGGTGACGCCGGCGTTGATCGTGATGGCCTGCGCCTTGGTCGCCGTGGAGAGCGCCGTGACCTGGAAGTCGAAGTCCTCGAAGGTCCCCCCGACGATGTCCCGAGTCAAAAGGTCGCTCGGGTTCGAGACACCGAACTGCGCGGAAAAGGCTCCGAAAGTCAGAACGGTCGACGAGGAGATGCGCGCCGTGGCGACGTCGGCCGAGGCGCCGTTGGTGACGCGGACGGTCACCGTGACCGCGCTTCCGTTACGATCGAGCCCGGAGGGCGCCGTGAGGATCGAGACATCGCCCGTCGTCAGGTTGACACGGGACTGGACCTGGAAGCTGCCGACGCCCGAAGCCACCGATGCCGAAAGGCCGCTGTTGGAGTCGACCGCCGTGGCGCCGGCCGTCATCGAACCCGTACCGAGCGTGGCACCGGAGCCGATCGAGACGCTGAACTGCAACTGGCCCGTTCCGCCGCTGCCGCCGATCAGGATCGGCAGCGGGGTCAGAAGGCTTGCCGTGACGCCTGAGGCCATCGTCAAGGTGCCGCCCGTGATGCTCGCCTGGGCCTGGCCGGTGTTGGTGATCGTGTAGGTGACGACCAGCCCCGACTGGCTGCGGTTACCCTTTGTGGCCCCGCCGAACGCAGTGACCGCCAGGGCTGGCGCGGTCTGCACCGTCACGGAGCCCGCGTTGGCCAGGCTGCCCGGGGTCGAAACGCCGCTGTTGGCGTCGGTCGCCGTAACGCTTACTGAAGCCTGGTGCGCGCCCGAGGTCACTGAGCCGCCGACGACGACCGTGTAGTTGAAGGTACCGGTGGCGCCGCCAGCGAGGGTGGTCGGATTGCCCGGGTCCGGCGTCACTGTGAAAGTGCCGCCTGCGAAGCTGAGCGTGACGGACGAGAGGTTCGCCGTCGCCTCGCCCGTGTTCTGGACGGTGAGGCTGGCCGTGAACGTCTGGCCCTGAGTCACGGTCGACTGGGAGGTGATGGTGGAGATTGTGTTCGGGTTGGAAGGCGACTGTACCGTGATCGTCCCGGAGCCGGTGGGGCTGGCCGTCACGGTTGCAAGCGTGCCGGCCTCGGTGCCCGTGGCCGTGAATCCGACCGTGCGGGCCCCGGAAGTGGCCGTCGTGTCGAACGTGACATCGTAGGTGAAGCTCCCGACAGCGCCAGCCGCCAGCGAAGTCGGGTTGCCGCCGCTGGCGACGATGGTCGCCCCGCCGCCCGACACGGTCAATGTCGGAGAAATCCCCGTCACGCTATTGCCACCCGTGTTCTGCAGCGATGCGACGATGGTCTCGGTCTGACCCTTGCTACCGGAGGCCGGGATCGTCATGCCGGTGACCGCGAGCGCGCCGGGCGCAACAACGCTCACGGAGCCGACGCTGGCGCCGCTGATGGTGATCGAGTTTCCGCTGTTCTCGTCGAATCCGAAGATGCTGAAGGAGCCGGCCCTGGAGCCGGCCGTGGCACCAGAGCCGACGGCCACCTGGAACCGCAGGTTGGACGAAGACAGGCCGTTGATGGTGGACGGAATGCTCACGGGCGTCACGGTCATGTTGTTGCCGCTGAAGACCAGGAAGGCCGTGGTGATGGTCGCCGCCGCCTGGCCCGTGTTGCTGACGGGGACCGTGGCGAAGAAGGTCTGGCCGATCGATACGGTCGACGGGGAGACGAGCGAAGAGACCGAGAGCGCAGCCGGCGTCTCGATGCCGATCGAGCCCACCGCGGCCGCTGACGGGCTGACATCGGTGCCGCTGTTGGCATCTGCAGCCGTGAGCGTGACCGTTCCATTGCGGGTTCCCGGGACGGCCGAGCTGCCAACGGTCACATTGAACACCAGGGTCGCCGTGCCGTTGGAGCCCGCCACGGTGGCCGGCAGCGTGACCGTGCTGATGGTGAGGTTGGTGTTGTTGTCGAAGCTGAGCGTGGCCGCCTGTAGCGAGGCCGTGGCCTGACCGGAGTTGGTGACGACGCAGTTGAGCTGGATCGTCTGTCCCTGACTGGCTGTCAGCTGGCCCGTGAGCGCGCCGATCGAGAGCGAGGGCGGCGTCTGAACGGTCGTCGAACCGTTCGGCGACAGCGACGCGCTCAGCGCCTGACCGGTCCCCGATTCCGTCCCGCCGATCGTGAAGGCGATGCTTCGAGCGCCCGAGGTGGCCGTGCTATCGACCGTGACGTCGTAGAGGAAGTTGACGATGGCCCCCCCGCCCACCGAGGTCGGATTGCCGGCCTGTGCAGTGAACGAGAGGCCTCCACCGCCCAGCGTCAGAGTGTCCGCGAGCGCGGTGACGGAGTTCTGGCCGGTGTTCTGGACGCCGATCTGAAGCGTGAAGGTCTGGCCCTGGCTCACGGTGCCGGGGACGGAGAGGCTTCCCACGGCCAGCACTCCCGGCGACGCGACGGTGACGGTGCCGACGCCCAGCCCGTTGACGGAAAGCGCCGTGCCGCTGTTGGCATCCGACCCGAAGATGCTGAAGAGCGCCGATCGCGCGGTCTGCGCGGAGCCGAGCTGGACACTCACGCTGTACGTGTAATTGGCGGTGGAGAGGCCCGGGATCGTGGTCGGCGCCGAGATGGGCGTGACGGTAAGTCCGGAACCGGTGAACTGGAGGAAGGCCGACGAGACGTTCGCGGTCGCCTGACCGGTATTGGTGACCGGCACTGTGGCCGTGAAGGTCTGGCCCAGGCTCACAGTCGAAGGAGCCACGAGGCTTCCGACGCTGAAGGTGGCCGCCGTCTGGACGTTGACGCTTCCGGCCGTGGCAAGGGTTCCGCTGATGGGCGACGCGCTGTTGGCGTCGGTGCCCGAGATCGAAACGCTTGCCGCGTGCGCGCCGGGAGAGGCCGCGCCGGAGACAGCTACCGTGAAGCTGAAGGTGGCGGTGACGCCGCCGGAGATCGTCGTCGGATTGGCCGGGCTCGGCGTGACGGTCAGCCCGCTGCCGCCGTACGCCAGCGTGATGGCCGACACGTTCGCCGTCGCTTCGCCCGTGTTGCGGACGTCCACCGTAGCCGTGAAGCTCTGACCCTGGGTGGCGTCGGCCTGGGCGGTGGTCTGAGAGATGGAGGCGAAGTCGGCCGGCGTCTGGATCGCAATCGTGCCCGCGGACGGCAACGAGGCGCCCACGCCGCCTCCAGTGCCCGCTTCGGTTCCGGTGAAGTCGAGGTCGACCGTGCGGGAGCCGCTGGTGGCCGTGGTGTCGACCGTGACGTCGAAGATGAAGGTGCCTGACGCGCCACCCGCCAGCGACGTCGGATTCGTGCCCCTGGGCGTGGCCGTCAGACCACCGCTCGAGAGGGTCAGACTCTCCACGATCCCGGTCACGGAGTTGCCGCCAGTGTTCTGGACGAGAGCCTGGATCGTGGAGCTCTGGCCCTTGCTGAGCGCCGCAGGAATGGTGACGCCCGAGATCGCCAGCGCGCCCTGCGTGACAACGCTGACCGAACCCACCGTCTGGGCGGAGATGCTGATCGCATTTCCGCTGTTGTCGTCGAATCCGAAGACGCTGAAGGAGCCGGTCCTGGTCCCGACCGTGGCGCCGAGCCCGACGGCCACCTGGACGCGGACGTTGACCGACCCGAGGCCGGCAACCGACGTCACCGTGTTGATGGGCGTGACAGTGATGTTGTTGCCGCTCATCACCAGGAAAGCCGTCGTGATCGTGGCAGAGGCCTGCCCCGTGTTGCTGATCGGCACGGTCGCCAGGAAGGTCTGCCCGATCGAGACGAGCGACGGCGCCACCAGCGAGCCGACCGACAGCGCTGCAGGCGTCTGGATCTGGATCTGGCCTGCGGCCTGCGGGGCGATGCTCTTGTCGAGCCCGCTGTTGGAGTCGGCCGCCGTGACCGACAGGGTGGCAGTCCGCACACCCGGCACGGCGCTGGCGCCGATGGCGACGTCGAAGACGATGGTGGCGGTGCCACCCGTGCCTGTGACTGAAGACGGGAGGGTGTTCACGGTGACCGTGAGGCCGGTCATGTTGCTGAAGGTGAGCGTAGCGCCCTGGAGCGTGGCGGGGGCCTGGCCGCTGTTGGTTACGACCGCGCTCACCTGGATCGTCTGACCCTGGTTGCCCGTGAGCTGACCGGAGAGGCTTCCAGCCGACAGCAGCGCTTCGGTCTGCACGCTGAAGCCGCCCTGCGGTGTGAGCGACGCGTTGACGGTGGCCAGGGTCCCCGACTCCGTGCCGCTGACAGAGAAATCGACCGTCCGGGCGCCCAGCGCTGCGGCTCCGCTCACGGCGACGTCGTAGATGAAGTTCACAATCTGCCCGCCCGAGACCGTGGTCGGGTTGGTGCCGCGGGGAGTGACCGTGAGGCCGTCGGGCGAGAGAGTCAAAGTACCCGTCAGGCCCGAGACCGAGTTCTGCCCCGTATTCTGGACGCCTATCTGGACCGTGAAGGTACCGTTGCGGCTGACCGTGGCCGGGATGGTGAGCCCGCCGACAGCCAGGACCCCGGGCGACTGGACGGTGACAGTGCCCACGTTTTGCTGGCTCAGAGAGAGCGAGTTTCCGCTGTTGGCGTCGAAGCCGAAGATGCTGAAGAACGCGCTCCGGGCAGTGAGGGCAGAGCCGAGCGCCACGTTGACGCTGTAGGTGTAGTCGGCGGTGGAGAAGCCAGCGATGGTGAGCGGAGTGCTGACGGGTGTCACCGTCAGACCAGCGCCGCTGAACTGCAGGAAGCTGGCAGATACATTGATGGCCGCCTGGCCTGTGTTGGTGACCGGGATGGTCGCCAGGAAGGTCTGGCCCAGACTGGCGGTGGCGGGAGCCTGCAACGTGCCCAGGGAGAGTGCCGCCGGGATCTGGACGACCAGGGTCCCCGCAGCCTGCGCGGGGATGCTGATGTCAGCCCCGGAGTTGGCGTCTTGCGCGGTGATGGCGAGCGTGGCGGAGCGGTTTCCCGGTACGGCGTTGGAGGCGACGCCCACGTTGAACTGAAGCGTGGCGGAAGAGCCGCCGACCAGCACGGTCGGGATGCTGACGGGAGAGATGGTGAGCCCGGACGCGTTGGCGAACCCGAGAGTGCCGGCGGCGATGCGGGCCGTCGCTCCACCGGAGTTGGTGAGCACCGCCGTGAGCAGCGCCGTCTGGCCCTGGCTGGCGGTGAGCTGGCCGCCGAGCGCGGAGATCGAGAGCTGCGCCGGGGTCTGCACGGTGATGGTGCCCGCGTTGGGCTGGGTGGCGATCAGGTTCTGCAGGAGCCCGGCCTCTCGGGCCGTGGCCGTGATGGACGCAGAGCGCGCGCCGATGGTGGAGGCGACGGCCACGCTGACGTCGAAGACGAAGGAGGCCGTCTGTCCACCGCTGATAGCAGCCGGATTGGTCACGCGGCCGACGATCGTCATGCCGTCGCCGGAGATGTCGAGCGCCACGGCGGCGGTGTCGACGAGCCCTTGCCCGGAGTTCTGCACGGCGACCGTCACTGCAAAGCTCTGTCCGCGGCTGACGGTGGACGGTCCGGTGATTCCAGCGATGGCGATCTGGCCGGGAGTCTGCACGGTCACGGACCCCACGGTCGAGTTCGTGACCCCCAGGGCCGCTCCGGAGTTGGCGTCGAAGGCGACCATCGTGAAGCTGGCCGCGCGCGTCCCGAGCGTGGCGGAGCCCGAGACCTGGACGCGGAAGGTAGCCGCAGCGGTGCCCAGCCCGGCGATCGCCGTCGGGACCGAGACCGGTGTCACGGTGAGCCCGGTGCCGGAGAACTGGAGCGTGGCGGTCGGAATCGTGGCCGCCGCCTGACCCGTGTTGTTGAGCGGAACGGTGGCCAGGAAGGTCTGGCCCTGCGAGACGGCCGCCGGGGCCACGAGGCTGCCGACGGTGATGCCGGCAGGAGTCTGGATGTTGATGGTACCAGCAGAGCCGTTCGATGCATTGGCTGCATTGAGGCTGTTTGCATCTTGGGCGGTCACGGCGATGGAGGCCGTGCGATTGCCGGGGGTGGCGCCGGCCGCGATGACCACGTCGAAGACGAACTGCCCCGTAGCGCCCCCTGCGATCGCTGTCGGCGCGCTCACGCGGCTGATCGTCAGCCCCAGCGTGTTGTCGAACGTGAGCGTCGAATCGGTGATCTGGGCCGTCGCCTGACCGCCGTTCGTGGCGGAATAGGTGACGCGGATGGTCTGCCCCTGACTGCCGGTCGTCTGACCGCCGATGGCCGCCAATGAGAGAGCGGCAGGCGTCTGCACGGTGATCGTCCCGGCGTTGGGCCGGCTCGTGCTCAGGTTCGCCAGCGTCCCCGCTTCCACGGCTGTCAGCGCCACACCCGCCGTCCGGGCGCCGGCAGTCGCCGTCGTCGCTGCGGTCACATCGAACAGGAAGCTCACGATCTGACCACCGGCAATCGTCGTCGGGTTGGCCTGCGGCACGATCGTCATCCCGTTCCCCGACAGGGTCAGCGTGCCGGTCGTCATGACGATCGAGTTTTGCCCCGTATTCTGCACGTCCACGGTCACCACGAAGGACTGGCCCTGGCTGACCGTCGCGGGCTCGGTGATGTCCGCAATGGCGAGCACGCCCGGCGACACGACGTTGACCGACCCCACGGCCGCATTGTTGATGAACAGCCCGCCACCGGAGTTGGCGTCGAGACCCGTCAGGCTGAAGCTGGCCGTGCGCGCACCCAGCGCGCTGCCCAGCGCCACCGACACCCGGTAGACGAATTGCCCCGTCGAGAGCCCGGCTATCGTAGTCGGCCCCGAGATCGGCGTGACCGTCAGTCCGAGCCCGCTGAACAGCAATGTCGAAGACGTGATCGTCGCTGCGGCCTGCCCGGCGTTGGTGACCCCGATCGTCGCGAAGAAGGTCTGCCCCAGGGAAGCCGTATCGACTGCCAGCATCGTGCCGGCCGTCAGACTCGCCGCCGTCTCAATCGTCACCGTGCTCAGCGGCCGGGCCGTGGCCGTGACCGCCGCGCCGCTGTTGGCATCTGTTCCCGAGATGTCGAAGTCCAGCGACCTCGCCCCCGGCGACGCGCCCGCGGCCACGTCGATCCGGAACTGGTACGTCGCCTGGCCAGCGCCCGCGATGCTGGTGGGGGCCGCCACGGTCGTGACCGTGAGACCGCTCCCCGAAGCCACGAGGCTCACTCTCACGTTGCCCAACCCGGCTCCGCCCGTGTTCTGGATCGCCTGCGACAGCGTGAAGCTCTGGCCCTGCGTGGCGCGCGTCTGCGTCGTCAGCGTGCCGAGCGCGATCCGGCCCGGTGTTTGAACGGTCCAGGTCGAGTTCACCGTGGAGGGAGAGAGCGTGAAGCCGCTGTTCACGTCGGTGCCGCTCAGTGTCGCGCGGACCGTCACCGCACCCGTCACGCCTCCGACCCGCGGGGTCACGATGAACCGGTATGCGCCTAGAGTGCCACCTGCAAGCACGGATGCATTGGACGCGCTCGGCGCCACGACGAACTGCGACGAGACATCCGTGGCGCCACTGAAAAACGTCAGAGTCGCCGTTGTCGGATTGCTGTCGGCGGTCCCGGCATTCTGGACCGTCAGAGTCACAGTCTGGGACTGCCCCTGCGACAACACGATTGCGGCCGAAGACGGAGGCTCGACGGCCACGATCGAGATTTCGGCGGGGCTCTGCACCGTCAGTACAGGTGGGGAGCTGACGCCAATGACGGGCGCCGGCTGGTTGCCGCTCGTCGAGTCGATGGCTGACACGGCCGCAGCGACCGTGAGCGGACCGAGCGGGAGCGACGTCGAGTCGATCGTGAAGCTGAACGTTATTGCCGTCCCGACGGCCATGGAGCTCGGCACCGCGGGACTGGTCGGCGAGATGAGGGTGCCGCCAACATCGAGCGCAAGGCCCGTGATCGTGGCTGCGGAACCGCCAATGCTCGAAAGCCGGAAGCTGGCCGTAACCTGCGCGCCGCGCGAGACCACGGTCCGCGAGAGCACGAGGTTGCTCACCTGAAGGCGCGCGATGTCGATGACCGTCAGACTGCCGACCGAGTTGCGGCTTCCATCTGCACCGAGCATCGTGCCGACCGTCCTGGCCTGGACCGATGCGGACGCCGTCCGGACGCCCGCCAGGGTTGAGGCTCCGACGACCGTGTTGAACCTCAAGTTCGCGGTCGTCCCCGGGCTGATGCGAGACGGACTGTCCGGCAGCAGGCTCGACTGGATGTTTGCGTCATCGAACGTGATCGAGGCCGCCAGGACGTCAACCGTCTGCGTGCCCGGATTCGTTACCGGCAAAGCCAGTATCGTGCTCTGCCCCTGGGTCAACGACGGCGACGACGTCAGCGTCCCGAGCTGGACTGCCGGCACGGAGCCTTGCGCCAGCACCGCGAATCCGCCCACTGCAAGCCGGGATGCGCTGACGACCTGACCCGAACTGCCATCCGTCGCGGCGACCTGAACGTTTACGTTGAAGGTCCCCTCGGTGGCCGGGTTCGGTACGACCACGTCGAAGACGTAGGTCGCTGTGGTCCCTGCTGCGATGGTAGAGGGATTGCCAGTGCGAGCCGTGACGGTGAACTGCGCCGTGCCCGTGAAGGTCAGGGTGACGGCGGAGACGTTGGCCGTCTGCCCACCCGAGTTGCCGATGGGGATCGACACGACGCCCGTCTGGCCGGGCTGCGCCGACACGGTTGCAGCCATGTTCCCGATGTTGATGGCCGCCGGCGGCGGGGGCGGAGGCTGGATGATGGTCACGGAGGTAGTCGCGATGCCCGTGAGACCGGCGGAGTCCCTCACCGTCAGAGCGACCACGTAGCTGCCGCCGACGCCCGGCGTGAAGGCCGCCTGAGGAGAGGTCGAGCCCGCGACCGGAATCGGGATGCCGCCGATGCTCACGTTCCACGTGTACGTGATCGGATCGCCGTCGGGGTCGCTGCTGAGCCGGCCGTCGAGCGCGATGGTGGCGCCGACGGTGGCCGACTGCGGATTGACCGCGATCGATGCGGTCGGCGCTCGATTGACGCGGTTGACGACGGTCTGGAGGTCCGTGACCAGCGTGGTGGTGGTCGAAAGCCCCGTTCCGTCCCTGGTGCCGTCGACGAAGGTGCCGATGGCCGTGGATAGCCGGGAGCTGATCGCCGTGTTGTCGTAGATCACGATCCCGCCGGACGTCGTCTGCATCGGAATCGGGCTGCCGCCCGCAAAGCCGTCGAGGCTACCGTCGGAGGCGTCGAGCGACGCCGCAGAAATGAGCGTGTTGGTCGACACACCCAGCGTGGCGGCCTCCTGACTGAAACCCGCGGCGACCAACCCGTAACGCACGGAATTGGTGTCCGCGCCCGTCGCATTGCCTGTGGTGTCGAACGGCTGCGTGGACTGGGGAGACGTGACCCCAAAGCGCGTGCCTACATCATTGAATGCCTGCGTCAAACCGGCCTCGCTCAGCGCCCCCCGGGCAGTCGCCAACGCGACGGCCAGGTGCGTCAACGGCGTGATCCGCACTCCCGAGAAGCTGCCACCGGCGGGCAACGACGGGACTGCGCCGCGCAGTGGGTTGCCGCCCGTGGAGACATCCGCGCCCGTAGCCTCGTCGTAGTAGGTGCCTGTCATCTCCAGCACCACGGGGCCCGCGTACGTGGCGTCGGCGACGCGCAGACTGAAGTTGCCCGACACGTCGGTGGTGCCCGTCGCCAGGAGCGTGCCCTTCTGCCCGGACGTCACGCGGAACGCTTGCACCAGCGCGCCCGCCCGGAAGGGGCCCTTGAAGCCGCTTCCCGATACGGTTCCGGGCAAGCTGGGTGAGCTGCCGCCCCCGGGGGTCGGCGCCTGCTGGACGACGATCGTCGCGCCACCCCCTCCGCAGCCGGCCGCCACGAAAGCGACCAGGACGAAGAACACGGGCATCAGCCACCGGCCGTTGGCGTTCTGCAGCACGGAAGACCTCCGTAAACGAAAATGATCCCGAGAGACCCAGGCACAGGGTCCCTCCTCCTCTCCTTCGGTTTCTCGCCGGGTTCAGTTGAGAGGCCGATGGTATACTCGCCGGCGGGAAGGAGCGCCCCCAAATGGCCGAACGCAACATCCTGGACGTCCTGGCGGAGATGGGAAAGACCTTTGCTGGTGCGGATCTTTCCCGGGCGACGAACCAGGCTGCATCCCTCGGCGCCGACCTGGGCTGGATTCTTCTCGGCATGGGCCTCATCACCGAAGAAGAGCTGGCCGATGCCTACGCCCAGCTCCACGACCTGACGCTGGTCGGCGAAAGCGAGATGAGCGTTCAGCCGGAGGCCGCCGGTCGAATCCCCGACGGCATCATCCGCAAGTACAACATCTATCCAGTAGCCGTCGAGGGTGAGGACCTCTGGATTGCGGTCTGCAATCCCACCGGCGTCAAGGCCGCCCAGGCGTTCGCTCGCCAGGAGATGATCCGCGTGCAGGTGGTGCTGGTGACGCAGAGCGTCATGGCGCGCCTCATCACCGGCCGCCAGCCAGGCCCCGCCCCGGCGCCCGCCCGCCCGTCGCAACCGGGAAGCGTCCGCCCGGAGCCCGCCGCGCCCGCCGCGCGACAGACCCCAGCCCCCCAGCCCGCCCAGCGCCCGGTCCCCCAAACTGCGCCGCCGCCGCCCCGCCCTGCCTCCCAGCGCCCCCAGCCGGCCCCGCAACCTGCGCGGCCGGCCGCCCCGCCGCAAGGTTCGTCGGGCGCCGACGACGGGCTGGGCCTCGTCGAGACCCCGCGCGGCCGCACCGCCGAGGAAGAGACCGACGCGATGTTCGGCCAGATGTTGGCCGTGGCAGACGAGTCCGCCACCATCCAGATCGTGGACACCATCCTGCAGCACAGCGTCACGCACCAGGTCAGCGACCTCCACGTCTCGCGCAGCGACGCGGGGCTCGTGGTCCGCTACCGCCGGGACGGCGCGCTGCAACCCCAGCGCCTCAAGCTCTCCGGGAAAAACCAGGAGGCCGTCGTCTCCCGCCTCAAGGTCATGGCCGAGCTCGATCTCGCCGAGAAGCGCCAGCCCCAGGACGGAGCCTTCGACTACATCGCGCGCCGCGAGGAACGCGACGTGCGCTATGTCTGCCGCGTCAGCATCGTCCCGACCCACACCGGCGAAAAGGCCTGTCTCAGGTTACTGGAAGCCAACGCCCGTGCGCGCTCCCTCGATCAGCTCGACCTGTCTTGGGAAGCCCTCAAGTCGATCCGGACGCTTTCCCGCTCCCCCAGCGGCCTCTTCCTTTTCACAGGCCCCACGGGCAGCGGCAAGACCACCGCCGCCTACGGCTGCTTGCAGGAGATCGCCAACCCCGCCATCTCGGTCTTTACCGTCGAGGACCCGATCGAATACACCAACGAGTTCTACTATCAGGTCCAGGTCCACGAGAAGATAGGCCTCTCCTTCGGCAAGGTGCTCCGCTCCATCCTGCGCCAGGACCCAGACGTCATCCTCGTCGGCGAGATCCGCGACTCCGAGACCGCCCAGATCGGCGCCCAGGCCGCACAGATCGGCCGACTCGTCATCAGCACCATCCACACCAACGACGCGCCCGGCACCATCACCCGCCTGGCCGACCTGGGCGTCGCCCGCTACGCCATCGCGTCCTCGCTGCGCGGCGCCGTGGCCATCCGGCTGATGCGACGTCTCTGCAAGTGCAAGCGGCCCGCCAGCCACGTCTCCGCCGAGCTCGAGGCGGCTCGCGAGCACTTCTCGCTCGAAGACGGTGAGGCCTTCGAACCCGCCGGATGCGACGAGTGCGAAAACACCGGCTTCAAGGGTCGCCTTCCCGTCGCCGAGGTGCTGACGATGGATGCCAAGCTCGCCGACGCCGTCCTGGCCGGCGAAAGCGGCTTCGAAATTCGCAAGACCGCAATGGAAACCGGCTTCCAGCCCCTCCTGGTCGACGCCTGGCGCCGCGTCCTGCGCGGCGAGACCGCCGAGAAGGAAGTCGTCCGCCAGCTTGGTACGGTGCTGTAGGCCGGGGCCGAAGGGGTACTCATCCCTGTCAGGGGCTTCGCCCCCGAACCCCTTGACCCGGGTCTGGGGGCGGCGCCCCCAGCTGGATTCCCAAGTACCACACCCTGGGAAAGAACTTCCCCGTACGCGCCATCAGCGCCGGATAGGCCACCGGCTCGTGCTGGCACCAGTAGTCCTCTTCGAGGGCGGCTTCAACCGTGATGGCGTACATCGCCAGCAGCATCGCCGGCACGGTCAGCAGGTTCGGCATCAAGAGCGCCGCGCTGCCGAAATAGAGCAGCATCGCTCCGTAGATGGGGTGGCGGACGTGGCGGTAGATGCCGTGGGACACCAGCGGCTGCGGCTGGTCGGCGATGCCCATCAACCAGGACCGGCCCATCGTCAGGTTTCCGGCGGTGAGCATCGCCGCGCTGGCGAAGAGACAGACGACCGCCGCCGCATCGCACGCGATCCGGCCGCCCCAGGCGTGCGGCAGTCCGCGCCACCAGGCCGGGTCGTACACGTAGAGCGCCATGAAAGCGCCCCAGAACGCCAGCCCCAGCCCCACCGTGTCTTCCACCAGCTTGCGCGCCTGCAAGTGGCTGCGGTTGGTGAGGCTGGCGATCGGAACCACCCCCAGGCGGCGCCACTGGCGCACGGTCTGCACCAGCACGAACAGGCCGATGTAGGCGAAGCTGGCCGCGACGAAGAGGCGCATCAGGCAAGGCCGGGAATCGTGCGGCGCCGCACCAGGCGCCGGTACTCGATGTTGGCCACCAGGACCATGAGAGCGTTGACCATCCCGGCGCCCCGCCGCCGGAAGACGCGCCGGAAAATGGCGGGCCAGGTGTAGATGCGCTCCATGAGGCGCCAGTAGCTCTCGTGGAGCTGCTCGGGCGTGAAGTGAGTAGGCCGGAAGCCGACGTTGGAACCGCCGATGCTGGTGTAGTCGAGGGAGAGCAGCCGTCCTTGCTTCTTGAAGTCGTGCCAGACCACGGTGCCGGGGATCGGGGCGTAGATGTAGCAGCGCACCAGCGGAATTCCCTGGTCGACGATGTAGTCGGCGAGTCGATCGATCGTCTCGGGTGTGTCGTGGTCCAGGCCGATGATGAACTCCGCGGATTGCAGGAGGCCGGCCGCCCGGATCGCCGCGATCTGGTCGTCGTACTGATCGACCCGGTAGAAGCCCTTGGCCACGTTGCCCAGGCTCTTCTGAGTGATCGACTCCAGGCCGAAACAGAGCGTCACCGCACCGCTCTCCACGGCCCGCTCGAGCAGCCCGCTCTCCTTGAGTATGTCGAGCGTCGACTGGCTGCACCACTTGATCCCGAGCGGTGTGACCGCGTCGAAGAGCGCTCGCGAGAAGTCGAGATTGCCGGCGATGTTGTCGTCGAGGAAGAAGAAGAACCGGAAGCCGAGCTCTCGCACCGAGCGCACGTCTCGCACGATCTGATCGACGGGGCGAGGCGTGTAGCGGCCCTGGGAGAGCGCGTTAATGGTGCAGAAGCGACACCGGTACGGGCAGCCGCGTGCGATCTGGACCGGGATCATCCAGCCGACGGTCGCTTTCTCGATGAGCAGGTCGTAGCGAGGCACGGGAAGGTCGGCCACCGGATGCTTGTGCGGCTCCGCATAGCGAGCCTTCGGCGCGCCCGCTTCGAAATCGCGGATGAACTCCGGCCAGGTCTCCTCGGCATCGCCGACGAAGACGGTGTCGCAGGCCTCGGCGACGAAGTCAGGGATGAGCGAGGCCATGGTGCCGCCGATGACCGTGTGTTTGCCGCGTCTCCGGAACTCGCGGGCGATCTCTCGCGCACGCCAGAGGGAGTGGCCCATGTTCGACAGCGCAACCACGTCGGCGGTGGTCTCCCACGGGATCGACTCGCTCGTCTCGTAGCAGAGCTCCACCTCCCAGGACGGCGGCGTGAGCGCGGCCAGCAGCGGCAGCGTGAGCGCTGGCGAGTTCACCAGGCGCTCCTTGAAGAGCGACCCGTCGGGCTGGTAGGTGGTCGGGTGGATGAAGAGAACCTTGTGTGTCTTCGGAGTCGTGAGATACGCCGGATGATTTCGCTCCAGGAAGAGGTGAGCCAGTCGCCGGCGGCGCGCAGCCAGCAGTCGCGGCAGCGCCAGCGCCAGGATTGCCGCAAGGCCGGCCGAGGCGACGAGCCAGCTCCAGCCGCTCACGCCGCCCTCCCGTCCAGCGTCCCGGTAGCCGGCTCCGTGCTCTCCCGGGCCGGTGCCCAGGTCAACCCGAGCGCGGCCAGGAGGCCGGTAGGCGCCTCGCCGACGGCGATCGCCTCTCTCGACGGCAGCCGCACGGACCACGCCAGCCCGAGTGACTCGAGCGCGCGGATGACCAGGTACGTGAAGTCGAGCTGCCACCACGCCAGACCGTGACGCGCGCTGGCCGGGTGCGCGTGGTGGTTGTTGTGCCAGCCCTCCCCGAAGCTCACCAGCGCAGTCCAGAAGCAGTTGGTGGACAGGTCACCCGTGCGATAGGCCTGGTAGCCGAGCGCGTGCCCGGCAGAGTTCACGAACCACGTCATGTGATCCGTGAAGACCAGCCGCACGAAGAGGCCCCAGAGCACGCCGTCCGTGCCGGCCACGGCCCAGCAGGCCGCGATCCAGGCCATCACCAGAAGACTGTATCGGCGCCGCAACTTCCGGTAAAAGGGCTCCCGGGCCAGGTCGGGGGCGTACTGTTGCATCCGTTCCACCGTCACGAACGGGAAGTAGCTCCGGTCGATCCAGCCCATGTGGCTGAACCAGAAGCCGCGCGACGCATTGTGTGGGTCACCCTCGCGATCGCTATCGCGGTGGTGCTGGCGGTGGACCGTGACCCACTCGATCGGGTCGCCTTGCAGGGCGAGCGCGCCGGCCACCGCCAGCAGCCGCTCGAGCCACGCGGGCACAGCAAGCGACCGGTGGGTCAGCAAGCGGTGATACCCCAGCGTGATGCCGAAGCAGCCGAAGACCACGTGCATCGCCAGCACGGACACGGCGCCTGCCACGCTGGGGCGGGTCAAAACGGTGGCCAGCGCGATGACGTGTGCCAGGATCAGGAAAAGGTAATGCGGCCGGCGCGGCAACCAGGGCGCTTCTGGCCAGACGGACGCGGTGAGCTCACCCTCGGGGGAACCGCTTCCGAGCGGCAGGGCGTCTTGTTCTCGCACGGCTCTCACTGCCCGCTCGCCGCGGGCCGCGCGGCCACTCCCGAGGTGAGCACGCTCTCCAGGGCCCGGCGCCAGTAGCGCGCGTACGCCTCCAGGTGCAGCCGGACGAAGCTGCTGGTGCAGTGGGTGCTTCCGCCCATCTCGCGCAGGATCCGGTGCACCTGTGGCATTCGATACCACGGGACCTGAGGAACTATGTGATGCTCGACGTGGTAGCCGCCGTTGGCCGTCAGGACGCCGACCACGGGCCCGGAGGCCACTGTCCGCGTGTTGCAGAGCTTGCAGTCGGTGTACATCTCCACGCCCGCGTGGGAGAGCGACAGCACCAGAGTTGTGAGCCAGAGCCCTAGGGCATACGTCGCCAGGAACCAGCCGTAGCCACCAGTGCCCAGGGCCAGCCAGAGGAGGTAATGGTAAGCCCCGATGACCGGCATCGCCGCGCGGATTCGCCACCGCTCCGAAGCCTTGTAGACTTCGGGCTGGAAGCCGAATCCGCCGAGCCAGCTCGGTACGATCACCAGCAGCGGGAAACCCAGCGGCAGAAAGACCAGAAACGTGTGGGTGAGGATTCCCACGCGGCGGGCGTGCTTCGGGCTGTCTCCGCTCGGGTCCTGGTCGAAACCGGTGTAGCGATGGTGCCCCCGGTGCATCGCCCGGAACCCGAAGTAGTTGGTGAAGGAGTGGATGAACATCCAGAGACCCATGGCGTCGTTGGCCAGGGGGATTCTGCTGTAGCAGCCGTGGCCCGCGTCGTGACCGATGAAGGCCATCACGACGTGCGCGAAGCCGCCTGCCAGGACCAGCGCCGCCGCCAGGGAAGCCGGCGCATGAGGGGCGAGCAGCACGGCGCCATACAGCACCGCCACGGCAACGAACGGCGCGGCCAGCCCCGCGCCCGTCGGCACGTGGAGATTGCGCCGCGCGCACTCCTCGGCCACGGCCGCCGTGCGCGTCCGGCAGTCCCCATGTCGATCGGTGGCTTCAAGCATCAGCCGTCACCTCGACCGCTCCGGGGCCGGCCGTGGGCAGGGGCGCGCCGGCCTCCCGGAGCAGCTCCGGCAGCATGGAGAGCGCCCGTTCGTAGGCCGAGGGACCAAGCAATCGCACGCTCCAGGGTGGCAGCATCACCATCGAGCCCGTGCTGGCCAGCGGCGCGCAGCGATCGCGGTAGTAGAGGTAGCACAGGACGCTCTCCACCTGGGGGTCCAACCCCAGAGCGCGGAAGGCGCCCTCGAGGCGCCGCGTCTCGAGGACATCCGAGACCAGAAGGATGATCTGGGTCCAGATGCAGGACGCTCGCTGGGCCCATCCGAGCTCGGAGAGTTCCCGGGCCAGAAGCGCCCGGAGGAACTCGATATGGCGCACCTCGTCGGCCAGCATGCCCAGGAGAACCTCACGGACCTCCTGCGGCAATGGCGTCGAGAGCAGCCGCCGGATGAGGAAGTCCCCCATCACGTCGCCGCCCAGCAACCCCAGCAGCTTCGTGGCCTTGTGGGGGCTGCCGACCAGCGCACGCTCCATCCGCGCCAGGTTGGCCGAGGGCGGCTCGAGCTCGCCGAAGAGGCGCGTCAGCCGCTTGCAGACGGCCACGTGACCGCCCTCCTCCTTGCGCTGCGCGGCGGCGAACTCCCGCTCGGACTCCGTCCCCGCAAGCTGGCAGTACTGCTCCGCCAGCTGCAACCCGATCCACTCCATGTGGTGGACCGCGCTGAAGACTCGTCTGTAGGCGTCGGCCGTCATTTTCCAGCGGTCCCCGCGGCGCAGCCGCCGGCAGGGCGAATCTGGATCAGCGGCTGGGCCTTCATCGCCTCGATCGAGGGAGCGACGCCGCCGGAGGCCTCGGCCATCTCGATCCGCTTCTGCACCAGCCGGTAGTCGGTTAGCCCTTCGGTTTCTGGGTTCTCGCGGGCCTCACGGTTGTGGAAGAGCACGCCGCTGCCCTTCTCGTAGCGCGCCAGTTCGGCCGGCCGGTAGCGCCGGTGCGCGTTCCAGAGCTGCGAGAGGACGCGCAGTCCGCCGAACAGCACGTGCGGGATCTCGACGGCGCGAGGCGAATGGATGGGCGGCAGCGTGCGCAGCGTGACGTTGGGAAGCCTGAGCAGATTGAGACAGGTGCGCAGGTAGAGCTTCACCATCTCGCGGAAGTAGGTCTTCATCGGCAAGCGGCTCGGCAGCGCCAGGTGCGAGATGTCCCAGATCTCGTGGTGGTCGCGATCGATGATGACGACGTCCTTCCACTCGTCCCAGATGGCCGTGCCCGGAAGAGGCATCAGCGGCTGGAGAATCACGTAGTAGAGCTTGTTGTCGTAGATGTACTGCTGGATCTTCTTGAAGTCCGCCAGCCCCCAGTTCGGGTTCAAGATGAAGGAGGCGTACGGGTCGACGTTGGCCTCGCGGAGCACCTTGAAGGCCTCGACGTTGACGGCGGCAGTCGACTCCTTGTTGAAGTACTCGAGCTCCGAGTCGCTGTAGCTTTCGACTCCGACGACAACCGCCTGGAGGCCGATCTTCGACCACGCCTTGATGATGTCGGGGTGCTTGGCGATGAAGTCGGAGCGGCCATAGCAGAAGAAGTTCTTCTTGATGCCCTTCTTCACGAGCAGGTCGTGGATCTTCATCATCCGCGTCGGGTGCAGGAAGAAGTCGTCGTCGACGATGTAGACGTTGGGCGACCACATCTGCTCCAGCTCCGCCACGAAGGCCTCCGGCGAGCGGAAGGAGTAGTGCCCCTCGGTGGCCTGCCAGCAGTAGCAGAAGGAGCAAGTGTACGGGCAGCCCCAGGCCGTTTTGATGAGGTGACAGGGGTTGTGGTAGATGTAGTAGTAGCTGGGCCACCACCGGCGCGTCAGTTCGCGGCGCGCAAACGGGATCTGGTCCGGATGGGGATAGGGCGGCGTGGTCGTCTTCGAGTACCCCTCGCCCTCCCGCACGCGGACGCCCTGCACGGCCTTGAGGTTGCGCAAGCCGGAGTCCTCGAACGCCTCGATCATCTTGGCGAACGTGAAGGTCCCCTCCCCCTGGATCAGCACGTCGGCCTTCGTCGTCGAGAAGTCCTCGCCGTTGCGTGTCACGTGAACGCCGCCGGCCGCGATGAGCGTATCCTTTCGGTGCGCCTTCACCTTGTCCATCATCCGGCCGATCTGGTTGACGCCGTTGATGTAGGTGGTGAAGCCGACGATGTCCGGGTCGAACTCCTTGAGCATCCGGTCGAAGTTCTCCGGCTCGTCGAGGATGCCGTCGTAGAGGACCACCTCGTGCTTTTTCGGGATGCCCGCGGCGACCACCTCCAGCTCGAGGGGGTCGCAGATCATCATGTTGTGCAGGCCGATGGAGTCGGTCGGAATCCGGGGCCGCGCCAGTGCGATCTTCATGAGTGGAGGGACCTTTCTCGCCGGCCTCCCGGCGGCCGCGACTGGGCCGAACCGGGACCGGCGTTCACACGAGGCCGGGACAGATGCGTCGCTTCACCTGGGAACGGTAGGCCAGGTTGACGCCTAGGAGGAACAGCACGAACGCCACATTCGTGCGGATCCGGGAGGTCAGGCAGCGCTTGAGGATGCTGCTCAGCTTGAAGACTTCATTGTAGACGCGCCAGTAGCCGTCCTCGACCTGCTGGGGCGTCAGCGCCCTGGGCCGGTAGACGCAGGTGGCGCCGTTGTATTCGTTGTAGTCGTAGGTGAGGATCTTGCCCTCGCGCTTCATCCGCTCGAAGAGCGGCGTCCCCGGGATGGGAGTGAGCACGTAGAACCTGGGCAGCGTGATCTTGTTGCGCATCACGAAATCGATGGTGCGTTCGAAGGTCTCCTCGGAGTCTCCATCCATTCCCAGGATCATCTCGCTGGAGACATTGATCCCCGAACGCGCCAGGGCGGTGAGCATCTCGTCATAGTCCTCGCTCTTCACGAACGTCTTGTCGTGGGCCTCGAGGCTGGCGGTGTTGACCGTCTCGAAGCCGAAGGAGAGCGTGCTGCAGCCCGAGCGGCGCGCCAGCTCCAGCAGATCGGGGCGGCGCAGGATGGTCAGCGCGCACTGGCCGACCCAGCGGATTCCGAGCGGGATCAACGCCTCGAAGAGCTGCTTGGCCGTCCGGAAGTCGGCGCCGATGTTGTCGTCGACCAGCAACAGCTCCCGGAACCCGAGCGACTTGGCGGCCTGAATGTCCCGTACGACCTCATCGGTGGTCCGGCGCTTGTAGCGGTTCTTGTAGACGGCGAAGATGGAGCAGTACTCGCAGGAGTGCGGGCAGCCCCGTCCGACCAGAACGGCCACGATCGGCCCCACGTTCTTCTCGGCGATCAGGTCGTAGCGCGGTACCGGCAACCCCGAGCAGGCCTGGTCGAGGTTCGACTCATAGCGCTGTTTCAGCTCCCCGCGCTCGTGGTCCCGCAGGATCGTCTCCCACTGCGTCTCGGCTTCGCCGATGCAGACGGCGTCCGCATGCTGGAGCGCCTCGTCGGGAACCAGGGACGCCATCGGACCGCCGCAGATCACTTTCTTGCCCCGGCGGCGGAACTCGTCCATGAAGTCGAAGGCGTGCCAGAGGGCGTAGCCCATCGCCGTCACGGCCACCAGGTCGGCGTCCGTGTCGAGGGGAATCTCCTCGATGGTCTCGTAGCAGAGCTCCACGTCCCAGTCCGGCGGTGTCAGCCCCGCCAGCAGCGCCGGAGCCAGCCCGGGCGCATAGAGCATCCGCTGCTTGACCGGCTTCCCCGTCTCCTTGCTCTTGAGCGTGGAGCTGATGATCAGGACCTTGTGGGCGTACTGCCGCTTCTGGAGCCTGTCCGGGTAGTGCGCGGCCAGGAACCGGCGCCGACGCCGCTGGGCCAGCCCCCTGCGCCATGCCCAGAGCCCCCCGGCCAGGATCATCCCCCCCAGAACCGTCCACAGGAGCAACTGCATGGGCTACCTAGAGTACCCGCCCAGGCCCGAAACGTCAAGCATGGCGGCGGCCAGGAGGCCGATCGTTACTTGAAAACTCGCCGCTCGAGCTGGCCCCGGACGGGGAAGAGCAGACCACCCAGCGACCGCACTGCCCTATGCACAACCGGCCGCCGCAGCCGCATCGCAAACCAGAGCGGTACGAGCCGCGCGCCCATCCGCCCCTTGGCGTCGGCGGAGGTCTGGCCCCAACGAAGCTCCCGTACCCCGTGCAAGGCCGCCATGTCGACCACGCCCTTCAGCAGGTTGAAGTAGAGATCGACCTCCCGCTGCACGGCGTGGCGCATCCCGACGTAGAGGAAGAGGAGAACGTCCGGCTTCGCCACGTAGCAGAGCGCGCCACCGACGTGGTGTCCCCCGAGCGTGGCGCGGACGTACCGGATGCGCCTGTCGGCGGCCAGGGCGGTGAAGAACGCGGCCGAGAGAGTCTCCAGCCGAGTGCTGGAGCGCTCCAGCACCTCCAGGTAGAACGCGTGGAACTCGGCGGCGTGCGGCGCGAAATCGCAGTCGAGCTCGATCGAAAGCCCCTTCTCGCTGGCCCGCGCTGCATTGGCGCGCAGCTGCCGACGGTAGGACGATCGGAGCGACTCCTCATAGGCGGCCGGCGTCGTCCAGGTCACAGTCTGCGCCGACACGGGCAACGACGGGAACCAGGTGAGCCCCCCCGACTCGAGCGCGGGTGCCCATCGCTCCCGGGCCTGGGCGTCGAACTCTTTCCAGACACAGGCCGACAGACCCTCGCTCTCCACGATCTCCAGCGACCGCGCCACCGCTGCCCGTCGCAGACGCTCTCCCAGCTTGGGCGCGACATCCGGCGCCAGCACGGCCTCGTGGTCGGCCATGCTGGCGGGCAGTCCGAACATCAGGAGCTGGAGTTTCAGAAACCCGGGATGCAGCCGCCGGACGGCGGCCGCCGCGGTCTGCAGGCTCGGACCGGCGATGCAGTCGAGCTCGACCTCCATCCGGCTGAGCGCGAAGGCGCCCAGCAGCTTGCCCGATGGATCGCGAGCGGCGAGCAGCGTGGTGCGAATCCCGGGCAACCCGGCTGCCAGAAAGGCCTCGAGGAAAAACCGCTTCATGCCGACCAGGCGCGGCGGGCTGAGATCCTCCGTGAGGTCGTCGGGGACCCGCGACACCTCCGAGAGCTCGAAGCCTTCGCCGTTCATCGGGGCCACCGCCCCAGCCTGAGCAGCATCGCCGGGTGGTGGAACACATCGAACGCCACGGCCACCACGCAGGCGATGCCCATGTAGACCCCGCTCAGGATCACCGGAACGCCCTCCGCCCCCAGGCAGGAGAGAAAGCCGATGGCGACCAAGAGCGACGAGATCACCATCGCGCACCCGACTTCCTCGAACGCCCGCTTGAGCGCCTCGGGCAGCGGTCGCCCGCGCCGCACGTTGGCGTCCACGTGGAAGATGTAGTGAATCGTGTCGTTGACGGAGTTGCCGATGGCCAGAGAATCGAGCACACAGAAGCTCTCGTTGATCTCGTAGCCCAGGAGCTTGGCGCTGGAGAACATGACGAAGATCGGTAGCACGTTCGGGATCATCGCCAGTCCCGAGACGGCCGGGCTCCGGGTCACCCACAAGAAGACGAGGAAGATGAAGGAAACCGAGTAGAAGACGTTGGTGAAGAAGGTGGTGCTGACATACCCCATGATGGCGCTCCAGTAGGCCATCGTCCCCGAGATGGCCAGCTGATCGCCGCGCAGCCGCTGCAGCGTGAGTGGCCGGACAGCGGCCACGATCCGCTCTCCCAGCTCCTGCATGCCGAGCGCGTCTTCGAGTCGCGTGGCAACGGCAATGCGCAGCTTGCGGCCGGAAGCCGAGTAGTACTCGTCGATGGCGCCGGCCTCCCAGTACTGCCGGTAAAAGGCCTCTCGGCGGGCGCGCTTCCAGCGCTCCTCGAGCCCGGGGTCGAACACCACGCGATCCAGCCGCGAATCGACCCAGTCCTTCAGATCGGCCAGGCTCCAGACGCCGACCACCCCCGGCAGCTTCCGGATCGCCTCCGCTACCCGTTCCAGATCCCGGGCCACCTCCGGATGAGTCTGGAGCTCGTCGAACCTGAGGCCGACCGGGATGGTGCAGTCGATCGTGCTGACGGGGAAGTCATGCTTGTCCAGGAAGCCCAGCGTTCGGGTGACGGGATGGCGCTCGATGAAGTAGCGATACCAGTTGGAGTTGATGCGCTGCTGCGCGCCATAGAGCACCAGGGCGCAGGCCAGGGCCGACCAGAAGAGCAGGTTGGTCCGGCTCTTGATGAGGCGGAACCACGGCTCGAGCCACTTGCGGCGCAGCGCCCCCTCCAGCCGGTAGTAGAGCGCGCCCTCGGTAGTGACAGGCAACCGGGCCAGCACCAGCGGAAGAAAGACGATGGCCACGCCGTACTCGACGATGACGCCGATGATGATGGCCCAGCCGAAGCTCTGCAGGAGCACCATGTCGGTGGCGCCGGTGACGATGAGCGCGCCGAACGTCGTGAGGCTGGTGAGGAAGTTGGGGACCACGCACTCTCGAGCGCAGCTGGCCGCGGACCGGCGCGCGCCCGCCCGGGCCCGGGTGGCGAAGAACAAGACCAGCAGGTGGACGACGTCCTCGAGGCCGTTCACCAGGGTCAGCACGGGCAGGTTTCCGCTCAGCCCGTTCAGCGGCACGCCCAGCAGCACCATCGAGCCGAAGGCGAGCAGGATGCTCACGCCCAGCACGGCCATCACGGCGACGGCCAGCAGCAGGCTACCGAACAGCCCCCAGAAGCAGGCGATCAGGAGGCCGATTCCCAAGAGCGTCAGCTTCCCCTGATCGCGGAAGGTGCTGCGGATCATCTCCGCATTGAGATAGAAAAGACCGTTCAACTCGTAGGAGATGCCGGTCTCCGACGAGAACGCCGCCAGCTGCCGTTCGATGTTCTCCAGGAGCCCGACCTGCCGTCTGGGGTCCTCGAACTCCCCGGCCGGCCGGACGATCATCGTCAGCACCGTCAGAGGCCGATCGTAGAGGAACCCGAACCAGCGGTCCGTGAAGGGCGGGGCGGCAAGCGCCTCACGGGTTGCCTTCTCGCTCGAAAGCGTGTCGGCCCCCAGCAGCCGCACCAGCCGCAGGTGGTCGTCCTTCACCGCGGGCCCGGCGATGTCGGCGGCAGAAAAGACCCGTTGGACCCCTTCTGTCCTTTCAATTCGGCCCGACAGGTCTCGCACAGCTCGCAGACCGCGCGGCGTGAACAGGCCCGGCCCGTGGAAATACACGAAGAGCGTGTCGCCGAGCTGGAACTCCCGCTCGTAGGCCTCCAGCCGCACCCGGTCGGGATGGGTCTGCCGCATCACCCCCTTGAACCCGAAGGCCAGTCTGAGCCTGGGCAGCGCCGCCACGCTCGCCAGGCAGAGCACGGCCAGCACCGCCCAGAGCAGCCGCTCATGGCGCAGGATGCCGCAACCGAATCTTCGCCGCCAGGACACGTTCAGTAGTGAGTAGCGAGTAGTGAGTAGACGAGGAATGAAACGGGGCCCGGGACTCGGATGGGAGTCCCGGGCCCCTGGGGTGCATCGGTGCGGGGCGGTCGCGGGTTTGCGACCTAGAAGATGGCGCCCGACAGCAGCGGAGCCAGGAAGTAGCCCGCATAGGTCCGCGACAGATCGCGGAACGTCACCAGCGGGGCGTCCCACTGCCCGGCCTTGTTGGCGCCCTTCTTCATGTTCGGGAAGAGCTTCAGCCACGAGTCGCTGGCGCGCCCCTGCTTCCAGGAGAGCGGCCGGCCGTAGTCGTAGTTGGTGTAGACGAGCTTGTCGCCCGCGGACTGCATCTCGACGTACTTGTTGGTGGTGTCGAACTTCTCCGGGAAGAAGCCCTTCAGATCCGAGGGCGGGCTGCTCATGAAGCCGACCAGGTCGACGTCCACCGTGGCGCCGCCGATGTAGTCGGTCAGCGTGGTCGGGC
Organism: Candidatus Wallbacteria bacterium; assembly: GCA_016213845.1. Lineage (GTDB taxonomy): Bacteria > Muiribacteriota > UBA6191 > JACPRK01 > JACPRK01 > JACPRK01. The sequence continues at coordinate 11,447 of JACQZN010000093.1, read as the reverse complement.
CGGCGACCAGCGCGCGGATCTGCGGAGCCACCTTCTGCTCGTACTCCTTGTAGCTGGCCTGGAAGTAGCGAACGATCGCCAGGCGATTTCCGTCGTCAGCGGCGGCGGCCTGGAAGAACCCGTGGATGCCCTTATCGTAGTTCTCGACGGCCTTGCGGATGTCCTCCAGCGAAGCCTGGCACTGCTCTGCTGACTTGAGCGTCCAGAGCTTGCCGTACTTCTCCAGGATCTGGAAGCGGCGGAAGGCCGGCGTGCCGACGCGTGGCCGGTTGCCGAAGCTGACCTTCTCGGCCAGGAAGTCCTTGAGCAGCGTATTGCTGATCTCGTTGGTGGCGGCCGCGTAGTCGTCCAAGTTGTAGGCGCAGAACGCGCGCAGCGAGGCGCGGGCCGCATAGAGCTGGGCCAGGTAGACCTGCACCTCGGGGACGCCGAACCAGCGGTGGCCGGCTTCCATCGACTCGTTGGGGAACGGCTGATCGGCCTTCAGGAAGACCTGCTGATTCAGGCTCTCCCGGAATCCCTCGGGCAAGGACGAAGCCAGCTTCTCGACGATCATGATCGAGTGGTCGAGCGTCGGGATGAAGTTGGACACCAGCCAGGACTGGAACTCGCTGACCGTGGAGAACTGGACCTGGGAGCGCTCGCTGTAGCTCATCGGGAACGTCATGAAGTCGAAGACCGCGCGGCCGTTTGCGCCCGACATCACGTCCAGCTGCTGCTTGAGGCTGCGAAGTCCGCCGATGATGGTCGAGTGAACGACGAAGGACTGCTCCACCATCGGTCGCATGCGGTAGGTGATGCCGCGAAGATGGATGAGCGGAAGGATTGAGCTGACGTAGAGCTGGGCCTTGGGGTTGTCGCCGATGGCCGCCATCACGGGCGAGTTGCCGTCGGTGGCGCCGTCGTTCAAGTACTTCATCAACTGGTCGATCGACATCGGCATCCGGTAGGGACGGGCCCCTTCGGGGTTCTGCCGGTAGGCAGCGCCTTCGCCCTCGACGAATCCGCGGAACTTCTCCAGCGCGGCGTGCGCGGGGCCTTCCTTCGGGTAGACCTCGGCGAGGTAGTTCACGATGGCGCCGTAGAGGTCATAGACGTTTTCCGTCTTGAGCAGCGGAGTGTCCAGCTTGGAGTCGGTGAAGGCATTGGGCACGTAGCCCGCGCGCTGCGACGTGGCGGGCGCGGCTTCGCCCCCTTCCTTCTGCTTGGGCTCGGCGGCGAGCACGCCGGCGCTCAGCAGAAGGCCGGTAGTGACCGTAAGGACGAGTCCCAACGTGGTCCAGCGGGTTCTACTCATAGCTTCACCTCTCCGGCCCCGGTCATTCGCTCGCGTCTGCCAACCTGCCCCGCACCGGGCGTCTCCGTTTCTGGACCCGCCAGAACGGTGTCGAATGCGCTTGCGAACCCTAGAGCCTTGGCTCTTCTTCCAATGGCCAGGACCGCGTCGGCGTCGAGTGCTCCCCGGGAGTACCCGGAGAAATTCCGCTCGAGCCCCAGGACGATGGTCTCGGCCAGGCAACCATAGATCGTGTCGGACAATTCTAACAAATGCAGCCCCGGGATATCAACGGGCGTGCGGACGCGGCCGATCCGGTAGACATTCAATGCCGGGTGCCGCGCAGCGTCGTGCCGCGACAGGTTCGGCGGCATCGCCAGGTCCAGCACGGTCGAGCCCGCCTGGAAATGCGATAGATCCAGCCGGAACGAGGGGTTGCTGGTCGCCGTCACGGCCACGATCGGCTCGCGCGTGTGCTCCCTCAAGTCCTCTCCGAGCTGCACACGCCCGACCGACTTCACCTTCTGCTCCAGCCGCTCCCGAGCGCGCTTCAGCATCTGCGCCCTGAGCGGGTTCTCCGGGTTACCGAACAGCACGACTTCGAACCCATCCCGCAAGAGCAGCTCCGAGACCGCAAGCCCGATGTTGCCGTAGCCACCCAGCATCGCCACGCGCGGCCGGCGGCCCGGATGGTGGCGCTCCGCCAGCTCCACCAGCGCTTCGTAGGCTGCAAACGCCGTCAGCGAGTTACCCGTGGTGATCCCCAACCCGTGGTCCGGCACGGCCAGTCCGTCTCTCGTCACCACGGACAACAGCCCTCCCAGGCCCGCAAGCCGCGCGCCCAGCGCCCGGGCCCTCAGCACCATCAGCTCGACCTCGTTGGTCCAGATCTGGCGGCCCAGCGCCGTGATCTGGGACGGCAGGAAGGGGCTCGCCAGCACGTGCACGGTCAGGTCGCGCACCTGGAACTCGTGCCAGTGGACGGGCTCGATGACGCCGGAGAGGTTGCGGGCCAGCCGTTCGAGCTCCGCCGCAGACAGCGTCGAAAAGGCCGGGTCGAAGTTCTCCAGGTAGGATTCGGAGTTCGGGTGGACCAGGAAAGCGACGGCGTCGCCACAGTGCTTGCCGTTGCCACCGGCCGCACGGTGCTTCTCGAGGTGCAGCGTCTTCACCTGGGCGTGGTCGATTTCGATCGGCCGGTCGATCAACCACCGAACCACTCGCGTGGTGGTGCCGTCCCTGAAGATCCGCAAGAAGTCCCGCAGCGCTCCGACGGTCCGGTCGCACTCCTGCCGCGTCACGACCAGCGGCGGGGTCACCCGCAACGTGTTGTGCGTGTTGAGCGTCGTCGCCAGACAGATCCGCGCGCCGTGCCGCACGTGAGCCACCGCAGCAGGCAGCACGCCGAAAACCCGAATCAGCTCCCGCAAAAACCGGGACGCCGGCTTGAAGTCTCCGCGCAGCTCCAGACCGGCCAGCAGTCCTTCGCCCCGCGCCTGGCTAGCAAGCTCGGGAAACTCGGCCACCAGCGCAGACAACCCGGCCAGGAGCTCCGCGCCACGCTCCCGAACCACTGCCAGAAAGGAGGAATCGAGTCTCTCGAGTACCTTCGGTACCAGCGCCATCGCAAGGCCGTAACCGCCGAACGTGCTGCTGTGGTGGTAGCCCAGCCGCGAATCCCACGCTGTCCGGAACAGGCAGACCCCGGCAGGCACGATGCCGGCCCCAAGCCCCTTGGAGAGCAACAACAGATCGGGCGAGAGCCCCAGCTCCAGCGTCAGCGCCAGCGCCCCGCAGCGCCCCAGACCCGTCTGGATCTCGTCGGCGATGAAGAGCGTGCCCGCCGCCTTGCAGCTCTCGGCGACCCGCTGCAGAAATCCAACAGGCGCAGGCAGCACGCCGCCCTCCCCCTGAACCGGTTCCACGATCAGGCACGCTGCGGGCGCCGCCGCCAGCGCCTCGTCGACCGCAGCTTGGTCGCCGTACGGGCAGAAGCGGAAGTCGTCGCCGTAGCTCTCCGGGAACGCCTCGCGGAAGCGCGCGCTGCCGGTGGCACGCAGGGCGTCGCCGGTGGTCCCGTGGAAGGAGTTGGAGAAAGCGATCACCGGCCGCCTGCCGGTGAGCGCCCGAGCCGCCTTGATCGCGACATTGACGGTCTCGGCACCGCCCGTCGTGAAAATGGCCCGCCGTGCCCCGAAGGTCCCGCAGAGCACCTCGGCCGCAATGGCCTCGAGGCGGCTGGCATTGCCCTTCAGCACGTTCGGGCGGGACTCGCCAAGGAACTCCTGCGCGGCCCGCACCGCGAACTCGGGGTTGTGCCCAAAGGGAAGCGCCCCGTAGCTGGCCGTCATGTCGAGGTACTCGACCCCGTCTGCGGTGTAGAGCCTGGTGCCGACGGCGCGTGAAAACTCCTCGGAGATTCCGAGTTGCGTCAACAAGATCCCGAGCTCGACGTTGGCGTGGGGCGGGTGCGAGTCCATCCGGCCCCTTCCGGCGGCGTCCCTCGCCCGGGGCCGTTTACCCCGATGCGCCGGCTCGCCCGAAGGGTGAAGGCTTCATTATACCAGAACTCGGCGCTGCCTGACGCGTGGGGCGGGTTTACCCCCCACCCCCCTCGCCCAGCTCCTTGGCGAAGAGCTGGTACTCCTTGCGGGAGTGGAAATCGTAGGCGGTCATCAGGCGGCGCATCTGGCGGTTCTCGGTGTCGACGTAGGAGAGCTCGGCGTTTCTGTAACCGTGAGAGCGCGCCTCCGACGCCAGGCTCTCGATGAGCAGGCTGGAGAGCGCGCGGCCCTGGTACTCCTTGCGCACCGCCAGCGTGATGACGCGGCAATCCCGGATGTTTCCGCGCATCACCGCCCACGCCAGCGCGGCCTTCTTCAAGATGCCTGGGTAGCCGCGAATACTGTACATGTATGCGTTTACATCGGGCACGCAGAGGACGAAACCGACTACCTGGCCCTCGTGCTCGGCGATGCGCACCAGCGTCGGGTCGCCAATCTGGAGCAGGTTGCCGATGAGCGCATGGCCCTCGTCGCTCGTCAGGGGCTGGAACCCCCAGTTCTCGGAAAAAGCGCTGTTGTAGACCTCGATCAACCGCGCGACCTCGGCCTTGATGTTCTTCATGTCGAAGCCGCGCAACGCGTACTTTCCGATCGCGCGGCTCTTGCGTGTGACGACTTCGAAGCTCGTCTCCAGGTCGTAGCGAAAGGTCACGAACCGGCGGATCGACTGGAAGCCCGCCTGACGCAACAGCTCGGCATAGTAAAGCGGGTTGTACGGCATCAGCACCGCCGAGGGATGCTCGGCCCCTCCGGTCATCAGGCCGACCTCTTCATGAATGTTGAAGAAGTAGGGACCCTCCACACGCGTCGCCCCCCGGGAGGCCAGCCAGTTGCACGCCATCTCCAGGAGCGGACCGCTGACAGCCGGATCGTCCACCGAGTCGAACACTCCGAACCGGCCGTCTGTGCCCGCCGTGTTCGGCAGGAACACCGTCACCCGGCCGACCACTTCGTTGCCCGTCTCGTGCACGAACGTCTGGCCAATGTGCGTTTTCCAGAAGGGCTCGGCTTCGAGGTCGAAGCGCGAAAGCTCCAGGAACTCCGGCGGATGGTGCCATCCGGGGAGGTCCTTGTAGATACGCGACCGGATGTCCCGAAGGGCTTTTGCCAGCTCTCGGGGGGTCGAAATCCCCCGCACGGAACCCATCGCTACTCGATTCTCCTGACCGCGCCCGCCAGGGGGCGCTCGTAGGCCGCCATCTTGACGCCGGCAACTCCCGAAGTCAACGCGCTCAGGGGGCCATCCAGACGGCGGCGAAGGCGATCAGGGCGGGCAGTCCCTGGACGAAGAGGATCTCCTTCTTGGCCGTGGCCGCCCCGAAGATCCCGGCAGCGATCACGCAGCCCAGGAAGAAGAGCTGCACCTGGCGCGCCTCGGCCGGCGGCAGCGCGAATCGCGACCAGATCAGCCCGGCCGCCAGGAATCCGTTGTAGAGGCCCTGGTTCATCGCGAGCGAGGCCGAGGCCTCCGCCAGCTCGGGCGTGAGGCCGAACGTCTTGAGGCCGAGCGGCTTGCGCCAGAGGAACATCTCGAGCACCAGAAACCAGAGGTGCTCCAGTGCCACCAGCCAGACGAGCGCCCGCGCGAGGGAAGCGGCCATGAGCTGCCCATCAAACGCCGCCGGCCAGGACGGTGTCAAGCGTTGCGAAATCGACTCATCCGTGCTATTCTGGCCCGCTTCATCCGTCACCCCCCGAGGAAACGGAAGGCAGGAGGAGAATCGCATGGCTGCCAAGACCAAGAAGAGCGAAGAGACCGAGGCCGAGTCGAAGTCCAAGAAGTCGGCGTCGAAGTCGATCAAGGCGCAGAAACCCGAGAAGGTCGAAAAGGCCGAACGGGAGAAGGGGGCCGAGAAATCGGCCGCGGAGAAAGTCGCCAAGAAGGACAAGGCCCCTGCTCGGAAGCTGGGCGGGAGCGACACCGGTGAGCTGGCCGCCGCCGCCGAATCGCGAGAGCGCGGTCACGGCAAGCAGGCCGACAAGGCCTCGAAGGCCAAGAGCGCGCACGCCCGGGAGTTCCACCCCGAAGAGAAGTACAAGGTCGGCGAAGTGATCTACCACCCTGCCTTCAAGGAAGAGGGCAAGATCATCGAGATTCGCAAGACGCCCGAGAACCGCGACCTCTGCGTCGTCGAGTTCGAGCGCCTTGGCACCAAGCGCTTCGTCTTCAACTACTCGCCGTCGCAGGCGAAGTAGGGACAGGCTTCAGGAGTCAGGCGTCGGGGATCAGGCTTCGGGAGTCAGGAGACGCGGGCGGCGTCAGTTGATCGTGTTGGCGTTCAGCTCTTTTTGCTGTTCGGTCAGCTCGATCAGCCACTTCTGCTCGCCGGTGTCGGCGACCAGGTCCGGGACTTGCTCGAACCACTCGCTGGCCTCCCGGTGGCGGCCCAGGCGCCGGCTCAGCTCGCCAATCAGGTAGGTGATCACGGCAATCTCCTCGGGTGTCACCTGCCCGTCCTGCCGCAGCGCGCTCTGGAGGAGCTCGACGGCAACTTCCTGAAACCGACGCTCCCCGTCGGAGTCGCCGCGCGCGCGGCACCACCAGCTTCCGCGCAGCTGCACGGTCGCCAGGAAGTAGGTCTTGCGGCCCAAGGACTGGTAGCAGATCGCAGCCTGCGCGTACTTCTCGGCCCCATTGGCCGGCAGCGGCAACGCCGGACTGCCGCCGGGCAGCAGTATCGTCTCGAGCTTCTTCTTGTCCCGCGCCTGAAGCGTGCCGTGGAAGTCCTTCTGATAGACGCAGAAGCGGCAACGCGGGCACTGCACGATGTAGCTGGCCAACAGCTCCGGGTCCAGCGACTTGGGGCAGAAGTCGGCGTCCTGTCCGTTCTCCGGCTCGGGTCGGGTCACGGTTTGATAGTTGAACACGTGGGCGCAGACCGGACAGCTGGCCTCCGTGAAGCTGCGCTTGGGCATCAGCCAGCCCCCCCCAGCTCCCGGTCGACGGCCCCCAGCGCGCTCGAAAGCTCGCCGACGTCGTCGGCGCGCACCGTCCGCATGTCCAGACAGAACTTGCCGTCCTTGACCCGCCCGATCACGGGCGTCTCGCGAGCGCGGAAGCGCGCCGCCAGGTCGTCTGCGCCCGAACCGTCGTGCGCCAGCGTGATCGTCCAGGTGGGAAGTGTGTCGGTCGGGCAGGCCCCTCCCCCGACCGCGGCCCGGTCCTGGAGCAGGTGGGCATCCAAGCGCTCCAGCCTTCCACCGGCCAGCACCTGCTGCGCAAGCCCCCGCAGCTCTTCGGGGGTCCGCGCCAGCAGCTGGTGGGTGGGAATCAGAGCCGACGGACCTTTCGGGTCCAGATACTGCGCCAGAGTGCGCTCGAGCAGCGCCATCGTAAGCTTGTCGGTCCTGAGCGCCCGGAGCAAGTGGTTCTCCATCAGCCGCCCCACGAGCGCGCGTGTCCCCACGATGATCCCGGCCTGCGGACCGCCCAGCAACTTGTCCCCGCTGAAGCTCACCAGTGGAATCCCCGAGGCAACCACCTGCTGCACGGTCGGCTCGGGGGTGAGGCCGTAGCGCCCCAGGTCGGCCAGGCTCCCGCTGCCCAGGTCCTCGTAGACGGGGACGCCGGTCTCGGCCGAGAGCGCCATCAGCTCCCGCGCGGACACCGTCTTGGTGAAGCCCTCCACTCGATAGTTACTGGTGTGGGTCTTCATCAGAAGCCCCGTCGACGGCCCGATGGCCTTTCGGAAATCTGCCAGGTGCGTCCGGTTGGTGGTCCCGACCTCGCGCAGCACCGCGCCGCTGCCGACCAGGATTTCCGGCAACCGGAAGCTGCCGCCAATCTCGATGAGCTCCCCCCGAGAGACCACCACCTCCTTGCCCAGCGCCAGCGTGTTGACCACCAGCAGCACCGCGGCTGCGTTGTTGTTCACGACCACCGACGCCTCGCAGCCCGTCAGCGCGCCCAGCAGCCGCTGCACCGACTCGTAACGGTTGCCGCGCTCCCCGGTCGCCAGGTCCAGCTCCACGCTGACCGCGCCACGGGCAGCCTCCACGGCCTCCAGAGCCAGCTCGCGATCGATGCAAGCGCGCCCCAGGTTGGTGTGCAGGACCACGCCCGTCGCGTTGACCACCCGGCGAATCCCTCCGAACCTGAGTGAGCGGCAGCGAGCCAGAACAGTCGACGCCAGCTCCGCCGGGTCTCGCGGCGACCCTCCGCGCCCTCGGTGCTCCCGCTCCTCCTGCACCACGCGCCGAGCGGTTTCCGTTATCCAGCCGCGCCCCAGCCACTGACGAGCCTCGTCCAACTCCGCGCTGGTCACCAGCCGCTCGACGGAGGGCAGCGACCTCAGCGCGGCGGCGCCGCTACTCTTCTTCTTGTCCTGGCTCACGTACGAATGACCGACGGGAAGAGACTACCACGGCCCAGGTGTCAGCTGGGGCGCTCCGCCAGGGGTTTGCGGATTCCCCCGGCGCCCGCGCCCGCGTACCAGTGACCGACGACGCGCTCTCCGAAATAGTGGTAGTCGACCCCATTTTCGCGAGCGAAGTCCGCCAGCGTCGGCAGAGCGTGCGAATTGTCAGAAAGCAGGACAGCGCCCGGTAGAGCCGCCTGCCAGGCGCACTGCAGCTCGAAGCGCTCATGCTCGTAGGAGTGCAGGCTGTCGTGCAGGAAGAACTGCGGCGAGCGCGTCCGGACGAACTCCGGCAAGGTCCGGCGCGAATCCCCGGTGACCAGCTCGCAGTCCCCTCGCAGATAGTCGGGAATCAGATGCCCCAGCCGATCCCCAGGGAGATCGAACCCGTAGACACGGCTATCGGCCGGGGCACCCTCGCGGCGGTTCCTGGCGATCGCCGCAGCCAGCACGCTCGTGCCCAGGCCTTCGTCGACTCCGGTCTCGATCGCCACTCGTGGCTTGGCGTGCCTCACCAGCGCGTACCAGACGATCCTGCGGCCGAACATCGGACGCGGGTCGTGGTCGGGCAGTGCCGCCAGCTTCGCACCCAGGGCTTCATTGAGCTCGCGGTCGCCGAACAGCTCCTGGAAGTAGCCCATCGCCTCGGGAGCGGGCATCCCGCCCACAGCCCGACAGAAGGCCGCGGCCTCGTCGAGGTTGTCGATCTTGTAGTAGAAGTTCGTGAGCCGCACGGACGAACGCGCGAAGGCCATCGCCAGCTCCCGGCGCTGGCGAAATGCGTCCGGGTAATTACAGCGGATCCACTCCAGTCTGTGGAGGTAGCCAAACTCGCCGGAAAACCGGGCCAGCTCCCGAAACAGGCGAAGCTTGACCCGGCTCGCGAGCGAGCTGACGCTGACCATGGCGGTTGGGGCTCACGCGCCGGAGGCGAGGACCGGCGCGCCCGCCCTCATCACAAGCCGCGCTGCGACTCCAGCTCGGCTTCGGCCTCGACAGCGGACTCGAGCGCCTCGGGCGGAAGCGCCAGCCCTTCGTCGGCCTTGAGGTTGGCGCCGCGCTTGAGCTCCGCGACGAAGTCCAGCTTCTCCCAGGTCAGGTCGAGGTCGCTTCTGCCGAAGTGGCCGTAGGCCGCGGTCTGCCGGTAGATCGGCCGGCGCAGATCGAGACGGCTGATGATCGAGGCGGGCCGGAAGTCGAAAGTCTCGCCGACGAGCTTGGCGATCTTTTCGTCGCCCAGGATGCCGGTGCCGAACGTGTCGACCATGACGCTGACCGGGTGGGCGACGCCGATGGCGTAGGCGAGCTGAATCTCCACGCGCTCTGCGAGACCTGCTGCGACCACGTTCTTGGCCGCGTGGCGAGCCGCATAGGCGGCCGAGCGGTCTACCTTCGTGCAGTCCTTGCCGCTGAAGGCGCCGCCGCCGTGGCGGGCCATCCCGCCGTAGGTGTCCACGATGATCTTGCGGCCCGTCAGACCGGCGTCGCCCTGGGGCCCGCCGACCACGAAGCGGCCGGTCGGATTCACGAAGAAGCGAGTCTTCTCGTCGAGCAGCCGGGCGGGGATCACCTTTCGGATGACCTCGTCGATGACGTCCTCCTTGAGGACCTCGTAGGCGACGTCGGGGTCGTGCTGCGTGCTGATGACGACGGTGTCGACGCGGAACGGCTTGCCGTTGCGGTACTCCACCGTGACCTGGCTCTTGCCGTCAGGGCGGAGATAGCGCAGGGTGCCCCGCTTGCGCAGGGTGGCCAACCGCCTCGTGAGCGCGTGCGCCAGCGTGATCGGCAGCGGCATCAGCTCGGGCGTTTCGTTGCAGGCATAACCGAACATCATGCCCTGGTCGCCGGCGCCGATGTGGTCGGCCTCCTCGCCTCCGTTGGACTTCTCGCGCACCTCGACGGCGCGATTGACTCCCTGGGCGATGTCGGGCGACTGTTCGTCCAGGCTGACCAGCACCGCGGCCGTGTCGGCGTCGAAGCCGAAGGCGCTGTTGGTGTAGCCAATCTCCCGGATGGTGCCCCGGATGATCTTGGGGATGTCGACGTACGTGCTGGTCGTGATCTCGCCGAACACCAGCGCCATTCCGGTCGTGAGCGACGTCTCGCAGGCCACGCGCCCGTACGGATCGGACTTCATGATCGCGTCGAGCACAGCGTCCGAGATCTGATCGGCCATCTTGTCGGGGTGACCTTCGGTGACCGACTCCGAGGTGAAGAGGAAGTTCTTGATGGTCATCGCGTGTCCTTTGTCCGGCCCATGACGTCGCTCCCAGGGCCGAGAGGGGCTTACGGTTACTTGGTGCCGAACAGCCTGTCGCCGGCGTCGCCCAGACCCGGGAGGATGTACCCGTGATCGTTGAGCTTCTCGTCGACCGCCGCGCAGTAGATGTCCACGTCCGGGTGGGCTCGCTCCAGCGCCTCCAGCCCCTCAGGCGCCGCCAGGATGCAGTTGAACTTGACCCTACGAGCTCCCCGCTTCTTGATGAACTCGATGGCCGCGACGGCGGACCCGCCGGTCGCCAGCATCGGGTCGACCACGATCAGCGTACGCTGGTCGCTGTCCTTGGGAAGCTTGCAGTAATAGTCGTGCGGCTTCAGCGAATCCGGGTCGCGGTAGATGCCGATGTGGCCGACCGGCGCCATCGGCACGATCTGGAGAATGCCGTGGATCATTCCCAATCCGGCCCTCAGGATCGGCACGACGCCCAGCGTCAGCCCGTCGATGTAGTGCCCGACGACCTCGCGGCCCAGCGGCGTCCGCACCCGCTTCTCGGCCACCTGCACGTCGCGCGTGATCTCGTAGGCCATCAACGATGAGAGCTCGTCGACAACCTCACGGAACACCTTCACGTCGGTGTTCTCGTCCCGCAGAATGGTCAGCTTGTGCTGAATCAGGGGATGATCGAAGATTGTGACCTTACCCACGTCGCCTCCGAAGCCTTGCTACACCAGAGCTTCGGGCCGCACACCGCAGCCCGAAAATCGGCGCAAAGATAGCACGAATCTAGCTTCCAATCAAGCCCCGTGCCAGCTCGCACCGCGTCCCGGCCCGGGACCGTCCCCCTGCCCCGCAAGACGCTCTAGGAGCGCGTCGGAGAATTCGACCCGGCCCGCGCGTCTGGTCCCAGTCGAACAGGGAACAGGGAGCCGGGAACCGGCAATGAAGAATCGAGCACAGCGAAGGCTCAACCAGGGAAATGGGAGATCTGTTCGCTGGTCTGGGGTTCTGGTAGAGAAGTCCCGTTC
>JACQZN010000096.1 GCA_016213845.1 Candidatus Wallbacteria bacterium | reverse complement strand
GGGGAACTCCGCATGCGACTACGAGCCGCATCATGGAATTGTTCCCCGAAGGAGTTACTGAGCGCGGCCGTAGTGCTGGTACAGGTAGCGGACGAAGTCTCCGCTGACGGCCTGGTTCTCGAAGGTGCCGTAGGCCGGGGCGTCCGACGTCGGAATCCAGCAGAAGTCCGGATGATCCGTGGCGCTCTTGCCCGTCCACTCTCCGCGCACAACGCGCCCGCTGGCGTCCTGGATGAGATCGTAGGTATAGGTGCGCGTCGTCGTGTTGGTGCCGATGAAATTGGGGTCCTTGGCGTAGTGCGTGAAGTAGCACTTGGTGGTCACCGAGTACCGGCGCCGGGCCGCGTTGTAAATCGCCTGGCTCTCGAACTTGTAGAGCGGGTGGTTGTTGACCGAGCGCTTGGCATCGATCTCGGTTACGACCGCCATGCCGTTCTTCTTCACGAACTCCTGGAGCAACCAGTGGAAGTAGTGCGGGTGGATGTCTCGGAACGACTCGTCGCCGGTGTCGATCGTGGGCCGGTCATAGCGCGTTCCGAGCGCGTTCCGATTCGAGAACTGCTGCGTGTTGCAGGTCATGTACGACTCCGCCAGGAGACCCTTCATGTCTGCGACTGTGAGCCGGATGGTCTTGCTCGGGTTTGAGAGCTGGCGGTAGTCGTTCTGACCGTCGCTGAAGAGGTACTCCTTGGCACCCTTGGCGCCGCCCACGTCGAGCTTGACCTTGATCGGCCGGTTGCCCAGCGGAATGTCGAACGGCTTTCTCGGCTCGGGCGTCAGGATGCCCGCCGCGGCAAGCCCGTTGCAGTGCCCGCCCCAGTCGGTGCGGTACGTGGCCGCGGCGTAGTTGTGGTGGTGCAGCGGGTCTGCCTCCCAGGCTGCGGCGCCAGCCAGTCTCCCGTAGAGACTGGCGACGATCGAATCGTACTTCTCGAGCGGGGAGAGGCCGCCCTCGAAGGCGCGGAACGCCAGCTCGGCGGAGTTACGGGGCCACCACGTGCCCGACCACGGGATGAACTCCTCGGGGACCGAAGCCGCCTGCGTCACGTTGCGCCCGGTAGCCTGGGTGGACGCGGCCTGACGAGTGGTCGCTCCCGAGTAGGACGTGCGGCTGGGGTCGCTGCCGTTGTAGAGCGAGTCACCGGAGCGGGTCCGCAGGTCGCCGAAGTACCCGGAATCGAACCGCTCGTCATCGCCGAACTCCGACTGCGCCGCGGCCGGCACCGCGAAGAGTCCCGCCACCATCAACGTCGCCGTCAGGCGAAACAGTTTCGATTCCAGCATCGCTCATCTACCTCCGGCAAGGCCGATTCGATGGATCATGTCCGCAAGAGACTACGCGCGCCAGGGCGTTTTGTTTCAGGATTGGAGCGCACGCAAGGGCTAAGTGAGGTGGCGCGGCGGACCACTGGTCCCGTCGCCGACCGTCCGCTCCTTGTCCCGTACGATCCGGCCCGCGATCTCGCGCACCGCCGTGGTCAGCCACAGGTACGTCTGCGAGGCAGGCGTGTAGCGCGCCTCGCCGAACGACTGGACCCGCCGATTCTGCTGCAACCGGTAGACCTGATCGAATTCCCGCTGGTTCCCGGGCTTGAACACGGCGAAGGTGTGCCCCTCGTACTGGTTGAGCATCGAGAAGACGCTGATGTCACTGGGGCCGTCCGCAATGTAGATCATGTTCCGGAAGGGGACCCGCCGGTGCTCCGCTGCCAGCGTCGAGTTCACGTCGATCTCGGGGAACTTGTTCACCCCTTTGTTCACCTCGAAGACGGCGCGCGTCTTGGTGGTGTGGTCGATGGCGTAGGCGATGTCCGTGAACTCGCTCTCCGCCGACGGCATCGCGGCCGGGGGGGCCGTCAGGTATCCGGGTTTGGGAACGTCTCCGATGAACTCGCAGCCCCAGACGCCGTCCACGTGCTTGGCGATGGTGCTACCGAGGATCATCTGCCGCAGGCCCGTGCTCACGACGTAATGCTCCACGGCGATGCCGTGCTTGGCGAACGCCGGTTCTGCGCGGACCAGGTCCCGGACCTGGTCGAAGAATTCCGGCAGCCCCTCGTAGAACTTCAGGCGAGCTCCCAGCTCCTGCAGCAGCCGGTTGTTCAGTCCCTTGAACACTCCGGCGCGCACGTAGGAGAGCATGTGGTTGAGGTAGAGGCTGTCCCGCGCGACCAGGCAGCGGCCCTGCTGGCGGTAGATCTCCTCGAGCTTGGCCAGCTCCGACCAGAACTGCTTCTCGTCCAGCTTGTAGTGCTCGAACAGCGGCTCCTGCATGTACCCGGGAATCAGCGTCTTGTCGAAGTCCCAGATGAGCGCGATGACCGTCTGTGGGAAGAGGGGTGTGGACATGTCTGCTCCCTGAGCGGCGTCAGTCTTCCGGGTCGCTACGCCGCAGGTAAAACTCCGGTAAGGATCGAATCAACAGGTACCAGGCGATACCGACGACCGCCAGGAACCCGGTCAGCACCACCCAGCTGTCCATCAGGTTGGAGGCGAGCAAGAAGACGAACCGGAAGGGCACGTCCAGGATCGGCGTCTGCATCAGCACGAGCAGGATCAGAATGCCGTACGGCTCGATCCGGGCCAGCATCAGGGCGCGCTCCGCGTTGACGAACTCCCGCAACACCCAGTGGCCGTCGAGCGGCGGGATCGGCAGCAGATTGAACGCCGCCAGAGACAGGTTCGTGAGGACAATCGACTGCAGCACGAACGCCAGCCGGATGCTGGCGTGCTCCGGCAGCCCCAAAGCGATGCCGTAGCCGACGGAATCGAATGCCATGCAGGCGATCGCCGCCGAGCCGCCGACCGCCAGGTTCATCATCGGGCCGGCGATCGCCACCTTGAGCATGTCCCGGATCGGGTTCCGGAACATCGACGCTCGCACCGGCACCGGCAGTCCCCACCCCAGCAGCGGAAGCCCGGTGATGCACGCCCCCAGGATCAGGAGCGATCCCACCGGTTCCAGGTGGTCCAGCGGGTTGAGACTGAGCCGCCCCTCGTCTTCGGGGGTGGGATCGCCCAGCCGTACGGCCACGTAAGCGTGGGAGAACTCGTGCATCCCTATGCCCAGCAGCAGCGCTGGCAGGCTCAGTGCCAGTCGCAGCATCGTCTCCGAAGCGCTGGCAGAGGAGCCGCCGGCAGCCCAGACGCTGTGGACGGCGGCGAACAGGCCCGTGACCGCGAAGACCGCGCCATGCGCACAGCGCCGGCCGCAGGTTGGTCCGGCTGTTCCTGTGTGGCTCATACCGCTCGATGCGCTCCGCGCCCCGGCGGCGTCAGGCTTTCCGGAACTCTTTGCCAACGCAGGCCTCGGGGGGGTAGCGCACGCGGTTCTTCTCCATCTTCGCCAGGAACGCCCTTTCGAGGTCGAACTCCAGCGTGGAGGCGAGGCTCAGGCAGTAGGCCAGAATGTCGGCCACCTCCTCCTGGACGTGGACGTAGCGATCGGAGTCCGACTTCAGCGCCCGGACGTCGACGGTCTCCGACCACTGGAAGCACTCCATCAGCTCCGCGGCCTCGATGGCGATCGACATCGAGAGGTTCTTGGCCGAGTGGTACCGCTTCCAGTCGCGCTCGGCCACGAAGCTCGCCATGAACTCGGTCAACTCCGGCAGGGTCATTGCCATTGGTCGCTCACCCTCTCTGTCGGGTCGATGCGGGCCAGCAGCGCATCGTGAAGCAGCGCGTTGGTCGCCAGGACGTTGCGGCCATGGAGGTACCCCGGTCCGCCTCGCATGTCGGTCACGCGCCCCCCGGCCTCCTGCACCAGCAAGCTGCCGGCGGCGACATCCCATGGCGACAGGTTCAACTCCCAGAAACCGTCGAGACGCCCGGCGGCCACGTAGGCCAGCTCCAGCGCCGCCGAGCCGCCCCGTCGCACTCCCTGGCAGCTCTTGAGCAGCCGAATGAAGTTGCCGATGTTGTCCGGCGAGGTCGGCGAGCGCATCGAGGCGAAGCCCGTGCAGAAGAAACCTTCCTCGAGTGCCTGGGTGCGGCTCACCTTCAGCTGCTTTCCGTTGAGGAAGGCGCCCTCGCCTGCCGAGGCCCAGAACAGCTCGTTGAGATAGGGCGCGCAGATGGCGCCCAGGATCGGCCGGTCCGACTCGCAGACGGCGATGGAGACGCAAAAGAGGGGAAAGGAGTGGATGTAATTGGTCGTTCCGTCCAGCGGATCGATCACCCACGTGTACTTCGATGTGCTTTGCTGGCGCTCCGACTCCTCCGCCAGGATTCCGTGATCGGGGTGTAGCTCGCGGATGGAGCGGATGATCCGGGCCTCGGTCTCCTTGTCGACGCGGGTGACGAGGTCGATGTGCCCTTTGTAGCTGATGTCGGCGCGCGAGAGCGTTCCCAGGTTCTCGAGAAGAAACCGGCCGGCGTCCTGGGCGATTCGGCAAACTTCCTCGAGCCAGTCGGATTTCTGGGGGGCAGCCATCAGGGGAGCGAGTATAACACGCGCGCATGCGCGGCAGACATGCCTCGGATCATGCTTCGGAGTGGCGAGTCGCCGTTCGACCGTGCCGGGCGCGGTTCAACTGCTACAGCGCGGCAAAACTTGAAAACCATTTGTGGGCGAGGCTTTCAGGTCGAAGCGGGGTTGGCGGACTTGGCCATCGGAGGCCGAACGCGGTTGGAATACCGCCTGAGAACTTCGGGAATCGTTCAATGATGCCGAATGTTCAGATGGTACGGACGTTGCTTCCGTATCCCCCGTGAGCCGAACAGCTAAGCTCACGGAAGGAGGTGAAAGTAGATGATCAAGAAGATCAAGAAGCTCCTCAGGCAGCGAGATGACGAGGGCCAGGGCCTCGTTGAGTACGGTCTCATCCTCGGCCTCATCGCCGTGGTCGCGATCGCCGCGCTCAATGCGACGGGTACCAACGTCAACAGCATGCTGCAGAGAGTCGCGAACACTCTCGACACGGTTAGCTAATCCAATGGGCTCCTGACTGGAGCACCGGCTGCAGGGAGACCTGCCGCCGGTTTTCCCACTTACGGCAGTCGAGGGGAAAATGCCGGAGGGGGCGCGCCTGGACCGGGTTTTCCGGGGCGGGGCAGGGGCAGGGGCACGGGCAGGGGCGCGGGCGGGGGCAGGGGAGTCAGCGGTCGCGGACGGCGACGCGAAGGTTCGGGGCGAAGCTGTAGCGGCCGGCGCCGGATTCGGTGAGGATCCATTCGCGCGAAGATCCGAGCTCCCTGAGTTGGCGGCGAAGGCGGCCGACCAGGTTGTGGACGCTGTTCTGGTGCAGTTCCGGGTTGTACCGCCTGCGCCAGACGGCTTCGAAGAGCTCTTCCTTCGTCAGGGTCATCTCCGGCGCTCGACCCAGCGCCGCCAGCAGGCCAAGAGGCTTCGATTTTCCCGCCAGGCTGACCCACCCTGCATCGGAGGTGTACACCCGATGGGTACATAGATCCACTCCGAGGTCGAATCGTTCCAAACTTCGGTCGACACCGCGCGATTCTCGCACCATTCCGGGGGCCCCGCCCGTCACGCGCCCATACGGGACGGGCGAATCGAGGCATGGGAAGCCGAGGATCTCGAGCCAGCGGCGCGTGGCTGGGCTGGAGGTGCCGGCTTGCTGACGCAACTGCTCCGCGCGAGAGATCTTGCCCTGTGCCCGAAGGAGCCGCTCCAGGGCCGCCAGCGCAAGGAGATCCACGGCCGTCGACAAGCCTTCACCCAGCCGCGACGCCAGGAGCGCGGCGGCCTGAGGGCTCTCGCCCAGCATGCTGAGAGCGGCTGCCTGGAACAGGTTCGCCTCTCGGCGCTGCAGTTCCGATGTACCCAGACCGGGGAGTGTGCCAAGTGCTTCGAGGGCCCTTTCCGGAGCCCGCGCCGCAAGCGCCAGCCAGGCCTCTGTGAGCGACAGCCGGGCCTGAACCGGGCCGGGCCGCGCCTCCCGGTCTCCGGCCCTCCTGGCCAACGCCAGCCATTCCTTGGCCTCGTCGTGGCGCCCCAGCGCCGCAAGGGCCCTCGCCGCC
The DNA here is from genome assembly GCA_016213845.1 of Candidatus Wallbacteria bacterium. GTDB lineage: Bacteria > Muiribacteriota > UBA6191 > JACPRK01 > JACPRK01 > JACPRK01. The sequence continues at coordinate 118,953 of JACQZN010000096.1, read as the reverse complement.
GTACAGGCTTCGACACAGTTCGAACCTTCGTGCTTCGCCGCGGCGCCTCTGGCCGCGTTCTCGCCCCAGACCTCTCGAGCTTCCTCGGCAGGCTCGGGGGCCGCGATTCGAAACGCCCGCTCCCAATCCCCCGCTGCGAGCGCTGCTTCGCCTGCGACGCGCCGGCACCGGATCCGAACTTCCGGGCACTCCACCGGAGGCGTCGCCGAAAGGACCCTCTCCAGCAGCTGCAAAGCGCCGGCGCCATCCCCCTCAAGGAGCGCGACTTCTCCCAGCAACGCGTCCGAGCCGGCAATCGCCAGGACATAGGAAGCCCGGGCCGCCACGCCCCGCGCCTCACCAGCCAGCTCTCGGGCGAGCTTCAGGCGCGACTCGTGGGTCTTGCCGTCCGGTTGGTCGGCGCAGGGCTGTAACTCCAGCTCCGCCAGGAGCAGCAGGGAATCACAGAGCGGGTACGGAGAGCCGAGCCTTCGCGCGAGCGTGTTGGCCCGCGCCGCCTGCTGGCGCGCGCTCGCGAGCTCGCTCGACGCCAGCAACGCCTCTCCCAGCGCAATCGTCGCCTCGCACTCCTCGGCGGCATCGGCCCCGGCGCGGGCCGCATCGATCGCGCGGTGCGCCAGCATCACCGCTTCGGCCGCCCGGCCCGAGCGCGAGCGCAGGTGCGACAGCCCTTTCATCGCGGCCGCCGTCAATCTGGGAGAGACCGATTCCCCCATGGCGATGAGCCGCTCGTAAGCCGCCTCGCAAGCCTCGCGGCGACCCAGTAGCATCTCCACCTGGACGCGATTGGCCAGTGCCAGCGCCCGCCCCGACGGGGAGCCGCAGCGCTCGTAGAGTAGCTCGGCGGCCTCGCAGAGCCTTGAAGCTTCGGTCAGCCGCCCCTGGGCGCACGCCATCGTCGACTCATTGATCCGCAACGCGGCCTGCGCCGCCGGCCGGTCGGTCTGCTGCAAGGCCGCCTTCCGGCGCGTCAGGTATCTTGCTGCCACGGCCATGTCGCCCGTCCGGAAGTTGACGTTGGCCAGTCCTGAAAGGGCCCCGGCCGCAAGCTGAGCCATTCGCGTCTGCCCGTCGCCCTTCGTTTTGAAGACGTCGACGAGGGCGGCGGCGCACGCGTCGAAGTCGCGCGCCGCGGCCCGGAGGTTGCCCTGGCGATAGAGGGCGTCGGCTCGCGCCTTGAGGGCCTCGAGCCGGCCTTCGGTCAGAGCGTCGCCCGGACTCTTCGCCGAATCGGCCTCCAGGAGCGGGTCGAGCACCCTCACGGCTTCGTTGGGCTCGCCCATCTCGGAGCGCGCGTGGGCCAGCGTGAGCAGGCAGCGGGTCCGGAGCGGGCGGCTGATGCGAGGATGCGCGCTCAGGCGCGATATGAGTGCGGCTGCCTCGGCGGGCTGTCCCAGTGCCAGCTGCAGCTGTCCTTCGAGGAGTCCGAGAGGAAGCGAGCTATCTCCAGCCCGCCTGCAGAGGGCCAACCCGCCCCGTACCTCGGTGAGCGCGCCCCACTCCAGGAGCTTGTCGCCCTTTGCGGTAAGCAGGGCTGCCAGCTCGCCAGCGCGCTCACCCAGAACCAGCAGCCGGACCGCTTCCCGCGCGATGGCCAGGTCGTCCGAGTCCCTGGCCACTCGCGCCAGAGTAAGGCCCAACCTTGCGGCCAACCTTCGCGAGGTGGCTGCCGGCGCAAGAGCCGCCCGGAGCGGGCCTGCAAGGGTCAGTCCGGAGGGGCTTGGAAGGAGTGCGTAATGCCGGATGACCTCCGCGACGCCGGCATCGGCGCCTTCGAAGAGCAGCTCGAGCCAGTCGCGCCGCAGGGGGATCTCAGCCGCGGCCATGACGCAGAGGATGGCCAAGGCGGGAACGCTCGAGAGCTCAGGCAGTGCCAGCCGAGCCAGCTCAGCCGGGTCGGCCGCGCGCCCCTCAGCCAACAGCGCGCTGCGGCAGAGCACGGCCAGGGGATGCCCTTCGAGGGGACCTGAGGCTCCGGCTGAGGAGCCGGACAGGTCACTCGGCTCGTGCCCGGGCCACTCGATGCCGCTGGCCTCGAAGGACGTTCTCGCCAGTGTGGTCGCGTCATCGGGAAGGAGTCCGGCGAGCGGCAGTTGCACCAGGCCGTGGATGTAGGCGACGGGCCGGGTCCTTGAAGTCACGAGGGCCGGCCCCGAGCGGCTAGCGAGCAGCTCGAGCGCGCGCCTGGCTTGGGCGAGCGGAAGCCGGTCGAGTCCGTCGACGACTGCGAGCACTGCACGATCGACGGCCAGCCCCTCAGCGGCCTCTTCGGGCGTGACACGCACCACGGGACCGGCCGTCCACGCGCCCGAGAGCTCGTCAGCGAGCCGCGTCTTGCCCGAGCCCGGAAGCCCGCCGATCTGCACGACCTTCCCGTGGGCAAGCTCCGATCCGAGCCGCTCACGCTCCGCGACGCGACCCACCAGCTCCACCGCGGGCAGCGCGGGTCGGCCGGCCGGAAACGGTGCTGCCGCGAGCTGCTCCAGCCCCCGCAGCCACTCCGATGCTTCCGTTGTGCCACCGGTTTCGAACCCCGCGCCCGGCGGCGACGACCTCCGGGCTGTCCTACCCGCGCCCACGCGCTCGATTCTGCTGACACTCATTCGATAGCCTCCCTGCGCGGCCGGCCCTCTGCTCCTGAGCGTCGGCGGTCCGCGCGTCACAAGGCGCGGATTATCGCCGAGCCATCGACCGGGCGTCAAACCTCGCGGAGTTGGATAAACGGTTCATCCACTCGATGGATGAACGGACTCCAGATGGGCGCGCAGAGAGCGCCGCGAGTCAACGCGTGGAGATGGCCCCGACGACGAAGCGTCCGCTGCCGTTCTCGGCGGGCGTGACGCGCACGAACCCAGACTCGTTGGGGGAGCCGGCACGGAACGGGTTGGTCGCCGTGGCGCGCACCGTGAGCGGTATGGCGACCGGGACGCGCAGAAAGAAGAAGCTGCCGTTGAGCAGCGCGACCGTCTGTCCGAGCTCCAGCAGCGTCACCTGGTCGAACTGGCCCGCCGGGAGGCTGCCGCTGGAGGTGACGACCGTCCCCTCGAGAGTAACGGTGGCCGGCTCCAGGATGACGTCGCTCGAGAGGTTGGCCGTCTGGTTGGCGCGCGGGGCGACGAGGTTGGAGAGGACCTTTACGAGGAATCCCTGGCCGCTGAAGACCAGTCCGAATCGCCGCGAGCTGGCCGAGGAGCTGCCGGGGACTCGCACGCTGAAGCGGCCGGTGCCTCCGTCGATGACCGGGTTCAAGAAGGACGGGTCGATCGAGTCGCTGGTGATCGAGATGCGGGAGTAGGTGCCGGCCTGCCGGTAGAGGTCGTCGAAGGCCGAGGCCCGGAGCACGCCCTGGACCACAGCCTGGCCGGGCTGCACGCGGACCGTGACCGACACGACCTGGTTGGCGATCGGGATGACCGTGGACGGCTGCTCGCTTCCCTGGAGGTGTGCCTCGTCGTTCACGAGGATGCGCTGGGAGGCGGGCTGGCCCAGGCTGTCCGGAGAGACGGGGACGTTGAGTGTGTAGGACCCGCTGGACCCGCCGGATGCGCTGGATACTCCGACTGTGACGGTTGCGTTCGACACCGGTTCGCCGGTCACGGCGTCCACCACATTCACCACGACCACGCCCGCCCCCGAAGCGAACACCGAGGAGAGGGTCACGTCCGGGACCTGGGAGGTTCGCTTCGACTCGACGAACACGGTGACGGGCCTGTTGGATGGCGTCGCCTGGAATCCGTTGCCGAAGAAGGAGAGCTCCCAGCGGCCGGTCGGGACCTTGTCGAACTGGAAGTGGCCGTAGACGTCGGTGGTGGTCGAGCGCGTGAGCGGCGGGTCATCGATGCGGCTGGCCTGCACGGTGACGCCAGATGCGGGGGCGATCCCCGAGACGCCCGCCCTGGGGGCGAGCACCGTGCCCTGGATTCGGCCGTCGCCGACGCCAGCGTCGCCTTCGCACCCGGCGCCGAGAAGGGCACCCAGCAGGAGCAGGGGAACCAGGGCCGTGTTTCGCATCATCGTCTTGGACCTCGCTCAGAAGAATAAGAACCGATCCGCGCGCTGACAATCCCTCCCGGCCTGATTTGATGCGGATCTTCCGCGATCGTTGCGCGCCGGGGACGCGCTCTGACAGAATCTGTCCGTATGGACGGCCTTTTGGCCGCAGGAGGCTTTCATGAACCGTCGACTTTCGGCGCTCGCGCTCGGGGCCGGCCTGGCCGCGAGCCTCGCCTTCCACGCGTACTCGGGCCCCAAGACCCTCAACGTGGGCGGCGCCGGCCCGCTTGCCGCCCCCAGCTACGAGAGCGGCATCCCGGCTGACTATGGCGATTTACTGACCGTCGACGCCGGGTATCTTTACTTCGTCGACGGCGAAGGGACAATTCGCCGGCTCGGTCTCACCGCCGACGGCGTCGTCCAGGGCCCCCTCGTCACCGTCCACCGCAGGTAGCGCCTCGCCCTCCCGGCCCGGCGCCCCCCGCGCTCTCAGCCGCCCAGCCTCGTCGCCACGTCGGCAAACGTCAGCACCAGCAGCAGCGCCAGCCACGCGAACCCCACGCCCGCGAATAGCCGGGTCAGCTGCGTCTGCGTCTTCAAGTGCATGAAGTAGTACGCGATCAGCACGGCCTTCACCGACGCGATCGCCATCGCGGCCAGAAAGTTGAAGCGCCCCAGGTCGACGTCGGCGACCCGGACCGTCACGACCAGCAGCGCGAGCAGGATGAGGAAGATCGTGAAGTACGTGGTTCTCGAGATGCTTTCGTGTGCCATGGCTTCGATCGATCGCGCTCAGCGGATCAGGTACAGGAGCGGGAACAGGAACACCCAGATGATGTCGACGAAGTGCCAGTAGAGCCCCGTCAGTTCCACCGACGGATGGTGCTCGGGCGTGACCTGCCCTCGCCGCGTCAAAACGATGACGTACGCCATGACACCCAGCCCGATCAGGATGTGCAGCGCGTGGAACGCGGTCATCACGAAGTAGAGGCTGAAGAAGAGCTCCGCGTGGCGGGCGTGGGGTCCCGGGAAGACGAAGCCATGGCCCGGGATCAGGCTCTCCACGAACTTGTGGTGGTACTCGAAGCCCTTCACCCCGAGAAACGTCGCGCCCAGCAGCATCGTCGCCACCAGGAACCCGATCACCGCGCGCCGCCGGCCGGCCTGCGCCGCGTGCACCGCCAGCGCCGCCGTCAGGCTGCTGGTCAGGAGCACTCCCGTGTTGAACGTGCCGATCGTGACGTCCAGGTGGTGGCTGGCTGCCACGAACGCCTGCGGGTAGAAGGACCGGTAGACCCCGTAGGCCGTGAACATCCCCCCGAAGAACAGGATCTCGGTCGCCAGAAACAGCCACATCCCCATCGTGGCCGCCTCGTGCTGCTGCTCGAGGCTGTCGAAGTGATGCGCCAGAAACCTCGACTCAGGATGCATCGGCTTCAGCCTCCTGCGCGTCGTAGGCGTACGCCTCCTGGGTCACCTCGGGAGTCGTTTCGAAGTTCTGTACAACAGGAGGCGACTCCGTCTGCCACTCCAGGCCGACCGACTTCCACGGATTCGGGCCGGCCTCCGCACCGTACTTGAGCGACCAGAGCAGGTAGCAGAGCGGCATCAGGTAACCGAACCCCAGAATGGAAGCTCCGGCCGTCGACATGACGTTGAGCACCTGGAACTCCCCAGGGTAGGCGTAGTAGCGCCGCGGCATCCCCATGTACCCCAGCAGAAACTGCGGGAAGAACGTCAAGTTGAAGCCGATGAAGATCACCATCGCCGAGAGCCTCCCCCAGAATTCCGGGTAGAGCCGGCCGGTCATCTTGGGCCACCAGAAGTGGATGCCGCCCAGGTACGCCATCACCGTGCCGCCCACCATGATGTAGTGGAAGTGCGCCACGACGAAGTAGGTGTCGTGCACGTGCACGTCCACGCCCAGACACGCCAGGAACAGCCCCGTCAGCCCTCCGATGGCGAAGAGCCCCAGGAACCCGAGCGTGTAGATCATCGGCGTCGCGAAGCTGATCGAGCCCTTGTGCAGGGTCGCCGTCCAGTTGAACGTCTTCACCGCCGAGGGGATCGCCACCAGGAAGCTCAGAAACGAGAACACCATCCCCGCGTACATCGACTGGCCGCTCACGAACATGTGGTGGCCCCACACCAGAAAGCCCACCGCCGCTATGGCGATGCTCGAGTACGCCACGAACTCGTAGCCGAAAATCCGCTTGCGCGAGAAGCACGTCACCAGCTCGCTGATGACCCCCATCGCCGGCAGGATCATGATGTAGACCGCCGGGTGCGAGTAAAACCAGAACAGGTGCTGGAAGAGCAGCGGATCGCCCCCCAGCGCCGGGTCGAAAAGCCCCACGCCGAAGAGCCGCTCGATCCCGACCAGCGCGATCACCGAGGCCACCACCGGAGTCCCCAGCACCTGGATGAAGGACGTCGCGTAGTGCGCCCAGACGAAGAGCGGCAGCCGGAACCACGTCAGTCCGGGCGCCCGCATCGTGTGGATCGTCACGATGAAGTTCAGCCCCGTGAGGATGCTCGAAAACCCCGCAATGAAGACGCCCGTGGCTGCCAGGATGACCTGCCCGTTGGCGAAAACGCTGCTGTACGGCGTGTAGAACGTCCAGCCGGTGTCGATGCCGCCCCCGACGATGGCCGAGAGCCCCAGCAGTCCGCCGGCCATGTACAGGTACCAGCTCAGCAGGTTCAGCCTGGGGAACGCCAGGTCCCGCGCCCCGATCATCATCGGGATGAAGAAGTTCCCCAGCACCGACGGGATCGACGGGATCAGGAAGAAGAAAACCATGATCACGCCGTGGGCCGTGAACAGCCGGTTGTACGCCTCCGCGCTCACCAGGTCACCCTCCGGAGTGAGCAACTCCAGTCGCACGGCCACCGCAGCCGCACCGCCCAGGATGAAGAAGAGCGTGATCGACAGGAGGAACAGGATGCCGATCCGCTTGTGGTCGGTCGTCAGCAACCAGGATCGGACGCTGTAGTCCTCGTTGAGATAGTGCGATTTCATGGGAGGCTCGAGGGGTGAGGCTTGAGAAGTGAGGCTTGAGGCTTGAGGCTTGAGAAGTGAGGCTTGAGGCTCGAGGCTTGAGAAGTGAGGCTTGAGGCTCGAGGCTCGAGGGGTGTTCAGTGCGACGTCGGGGGAGTGGGGGGGGCGGAGGAGTCCGGCTTACGGGCAAGGGACTTGATGTAGGCGATGAGCTGGATGATGCCCTCCTCGCCCAGCTGGCCGGTGAAGGTGGGCATGACGGGGTCGAAGCCGGCGGTCAGCTTGGCTTGCGGCTCCAGGATCGACTCGCGGATGTACGACTCGTCGGCGACCACCGAGGCCCCGCTCTTCAAGCGCACGGAAGTGCCGAACACGCCCGCCAGGGATGGGCCGCGGCCCTTCGAATCCTCCCGGTGGCAGGTGGCGCACGCCAGGCGCTGGAACAGCCGCTCTCCCGAGACTTCCAGCGGCTCCTCGTTGCCCCCGCCGGACAGCCACTTCTCATAGTCCCCGGGCGTCATCACCACGACGCGGCCAATCATCCGGCTGTGGCCGAGCCCGCAGTACTCCGCACAGAAGAGGTGGAACGTGCCGAGCTTGGTCGCCTCGAACCAGAGCGTCGTGTAGCGGCCCGGCAGCACGTCCTTCTTGATGCGGAACGCGGGCACGTAGAAGCTGTGAATGACGTCCTCGCTGGTCATCGTGAGCCGCACCCGCTTCCCGAGCGGCACATGCAGCTCGTTGATCTCCTTCTTGCCGGCCGGGTGCTGCAGCTTCCACATCCACTGCTTGCCGACGACGTAGATCTCCATCGCGCCCTGGCCGGGCGTCTGGATGGCGTAAAAGAGAACCGCCCCCCACGCGAAGATGACCATCGCCAGCACCAGCGGAATGCCGGTCCAGAGCAGCTCGAGCGTCGTGCTGTGATTGACCGGGTTCGACCGGTCGACCTTCGCGCCGCGCCGGTAGCGGATCATGAAAAACGTCACGAGCACGCAAACGAGCGTGGCGAAAAAGATCGTCACGGCGATCAGGAAAAAGTAGAGCCAGTCCACGTGCTTGGCGATCGTGGAGGCCTGCTGGGGGAAGAGCTGAAGTCCCTGGGGCATTGCGAGTGACGGGCCTCCCTAGGCCGAATCGGGCCGCCGACGTTTCTCTCGCCTGTTGGCCAGGACGACGAAGGCCCCGAGCGCCAGCACCGTGGCGGTGCCGAGCAACCGGATGACGTTCATGACGACCAGCCCGTACTTGCCGTGGACCGGATCGTAGCGATAGCAGTAGAGCAGGATCTGGTCGACCGCAGAGCCGATCTTTCCCTCGGCGGAATCGACCAGCGCCAGCCGCAGATCCCGTGTCGAGTACTCGACTCCGTAGAAGTACCGCGAGACCTTGCCGGACGGTGTCAGCACCACCAGGCCGGCCGCGTGCGCGTACTGCGCGGTCTCGGCGTCGTAGCGGTAGCGGAACCCGACCGCGGCCGTCAGCTTCTGGACTGCGTCGCGGTCGCCGGTCAGAAAGTGCCAGCCTTCTTCGGCGCCCGGACGGCCGTACTGCGAGAGGTAGCTGCGCTTCTTGGCAGCGGCCAGCGGGTGCTTCTCCGTCGGGTCGAAGCTGACCGTGAGCACCGTGAAGTCCTTGCCCGGAGTCAGGTCCAGCGGCTTCATCGCGGCCACCAGCCCGTTGAGCGTCATCGTGCAGAGCATCGGGCACTGGTAGTAGACGAGCGCCAGGACGATCGGCTTCTCTCCGAAGTACGACTTCAAGGCGACCAGCCGGCCGGTCTCGTCGCGGAACTGGAGCTCGGGCGGCACCGGCTGGTCCAGACGCTGATCGATGGCGACGTCGGCCAGCATCTTGGGTCGTGCGGAGGCGGGCTCCGCGCCCCAGGCGACGCCCGCGCTGGCCAGCACCGCCGCGAGAACCGTTGCCCTTCGGACCGCTGTGCCGGCTTCGCCGAAGAAGCGTGAGAGCGCTCTCTTCATCGGATCACCGCCGGCGGTGTGCGGTGGGGCAACGGCCGCTCCGAGAGCAGCTCGATGGCCCGGTCGACCGGAATTCGGATGACGCCTGCCGCGGGGTCCACCCATTCGTAGGTGGTCAGCAGCGCGCGCTCGCGGCTCTCGAGCGCCAGCCGCTGCTGGTACGCGATGCTCCGGGCGCCCTCCGCAGGCCTCAATCCAGCGCTGTCGACCGGCAAGGGGGCTGCTGCCGACCGTCCGAGCCGCGTGTCGGAGAGGAAGGAGACCAGCCCCTGCATCAGGGCCATCGAACCGACCACCAGCGCCACAAGCGCCACGGCCATGGCGGCGACCCCGGGCACGTGGCGGTCGATTTGCGGCGCGGTGCTCCCGGCGCCGTGGGCGGAGAGCTCAGGCGTGTGGGAGCTCGGCGCGGCGTCGCGCTCGGGCGGCGCAGCCAGGGGCGCGCGGCCTTCGCGGGACTTCGCCGGGTCGCGTCGCTTCTTAGCCATGCGCGGGCACCTCGTGCTGAGCGGTCTCGGGCTCCTGGTCGTGCAGCGGGATGAGCGGCATCTGCCGGAGCTGCCAGCAGAAGGCGGCTAGCCAGAGCCCGCAGATTCCGATCGGACAGAGTGCATCCATCCAGTGCGCATGGACGCCGCCGTGAGCGTAGACCGGGGCGATGAGCCAGTAGTTGTCCACCAGGCGCATCACCAGGAGCAGCCCGGCCACCTTCACCAGCGCCGGGGCGCAGCGCTTGAGCGGTCTCGACAGCAATGCCAGAAACGGCACCAGGTAATGGAATACGGGCAGCGAGATGGCCACGGCCAGCCAGCTGCCCGAGAACCGCAGCAGGTACCACTCGATCTCCTCCGGCAGGTTGGCGCTCCAGATCAGCAGGAACTGCGAGAGCGCCATGTAAGTCCAGAGCATCAGGAAGGCGAGCATCAGGTTTCCCAGGTCGTTGAAGGACTGCTCGTCGGCGGCGGACCGGACCGGCTCCCGGTCCGAGAGGTAGTGGGCAACGATGACGGTGAAGGCAAGCGCGGCCAGCATCCACCCCATGGCCACCATGGCGCCGTAGATCGTCGAGAACCACTTCGGTTCGGTGGACATCAGCCAGTCGAAGGCGGCGAAGCTGCCGGTGAGGGCGAAGACGACCAGGCCCGCGGCGCTCAGGCTGGCGAAGCGGTCGAGCAAGGCAGGGTCGCCCGTCCGGTCCTGGCGGGCCGACCAGCGGTTGAGCACCCAGGCCAGCGTCCACCAGACCGCGAAGTAGAAGGCTGCGCGCCCGATGAAGAACGGGAAGTTGAGCCAGAGCGCCTTGTGCCGCAGGAGCGCGTCGGAGCCGACTGCCGCAGCGTCGGTCCATGGATAGAGCCAGCGGGTACCGATGGCGACCGGCATGAAGAGGAGCGTCAGGACTGGCAGGGTGCGGGTCGAGGCCTCCAGGAACCGGCGAGTCAGGTGTCCCCAGGCGCCACCGACCAGGTGGTGGACCATCAGGACGGCCAGCGCGCCGAGCGGGAAGCCGGCGCAGTAGACGAAGCCGACCAGGTAAGAGCGGAAGAACTGCCCGGGCGCTGCTGCCGCCGCCGCCAGACAGCAGGCCAGCGCCGCGCAACCGACCAGCAGCGCCCTTCGCTGCAGGCGGCGGAGCGTGGTATCGAGGTCGTGCGGGATCATCTGGGCTTCACATCCTCGAGTCGCGCTCTCTCGGGGCCTGGGGCGTCCTCTAGCTTCGCATTCTGGCTGAGTTGGAGCGCCCGGATGTAGGCCGAGATGGCCCATCGGTCCCGGACCGGGATCTGCGTGGCGTAATCGGGCATCGCGCCGAAGCCGTTCGTGGTCACGTCGAAGAAGTGGCCGATGGGTGTGGCGGAGCGCAGCCGCTCCACGTGGAACGATGGGGGCCGGCGGTACCCGCGCTGAACGACCATCCCATCGCCCGTGCCGGCCCGGTCGTGGCATGGGGCGCAGTAGATGTTGTAGCGTTCCCGGCCGCGCAGGAGCAGCTTGCGATCGGCAGGGAAGGGGAGAGCGTCCGCGAGCTTGCCGGCCACGCGACCGGTGTAGAGGTGCTCGTCGGTGCGCAGCTGCCCGCGTGCCACCGTCCCGGCCACCAGCGGTCGCGCGGACTTGCCGTCGGCGAAGAGCTCGCTTGCGGCCAGCGGCCGGTAGCGCGGCTGCACGGCCATCTTCTGTACGCAGCCTGCGAGGCCGAAGACCGCGGTGGTCAACGCCACCATCGCCAGTGCCCCGGCGCGCGCGTCACCGCGGAACATCGTGCACCTCGCTCGGGTTCAGCCCCTGCAGGAACCGCCGGGTCGACTCGGACTCGAACTTGGGGTCGCTGGAGGCCACGGCGATGAAGAACCGGTCGCGCGTCGCCCGGCGGAAGGCCGGCACGGCGAACAGGGGATGATGGGGGCGCGGCAGGCCGTTGAAGGCGAGCATCCCCAGCACCGCGGTCAGCGACGCGCAGAGGACCGTCGTCTCGAAGGTGATCGGAATGAACGCCGGCCAGCTGTTGAGCGGGCGTCCGCCGATGTTGATGGGATAGGCGATCACGGCCACGTAGTACTGCAGCAGGAAACCGGCGACGCAGCCGAAGATGCCGCCGCCGAGCACGGCCATCGGCAAGAGGACCGTGTGGAAGCCGATCGCCTCGGCCAGCCCGGCCACCGGGAAGGGGGCGTAGGCCTCGAACTGCGTGTAGCCCTCGTCGCGCACGCGCTCGGCCGCCGAGCGCAACTCCTCGACACGCTCGAACTCGGCCAGCAGGGCGAACAGCGGCGATTGCTTCATCAGTGCGCCTCGTCTTCCACGTGGTGGACCAGCTCGCGCATCTCGAAGATGCTGATCATCGGCAGGAACCTCAGGAACAAGAACAGGAGCGAGCAGAAGAGCCCGATCGTGCCGAAGAAGGTCGACCAGTCCCAGAAAGTCGGCGTGTACATGCCCCACGACGACGGCAGGAAGTCCTGGTGCAGGCTGATCACGATGATGACGAACCGTTCCAGCCACATTCCGATGTTGACCGACATCGCCACCAGCCAGACCACCAGCAGGTTCTGCCGCACCCGGGAGAACCAGAGCAGCTGGGGGATGACGATGTTCGTCAGGATCAGCGCCCAGTAGAGCCACGCGTACGGCCCGTAGAAGCGGTTCAGGATGACGTGCGCCTCGTAGTGGTTGCCGCTGTACCAGGCGAAGAAGACCTCCATCAGGTAGCCGTAGGCGACGATGAGGCCGCTGGCCAGCAGCACGTAGCACATGTTGCGGATGTGCCTCAGCGTCACGAAGTCCTCCAGGCCGTACGCAGCCCTGAGCGGCAGCATGATCGTCAGGACCATCGCGAAGCCGGCGAAGATGGCTCCGGCCACGAAGTACGGCGGGAAGATGGTCGTGTGCCAACCCGGGATGACCGACACCGCGAAGTCGAAGCTCACGATGGTGTGCACCGACACGACCAGCGGCGTCGCCAGCGCCGCCAGCAGGAGGTAGGCCTGCTCGTAGCGCCGCCAGTGCCGCGCGGAGCCGCGCCACCCCATCGCCAGGATGCCGTAGATGACCTGTCCTGTCGTCGACGTCGCCCGATCCCTGAGCGTCGCGAAGTCCGGTATCAGTCCCACGAACCAGAAGAGCGCCGAGACCGTCGCGTAGGTGCTCACGGCGAAGACGTCCCACATGAGTGGACTGCGGAACTGAGGCCAGATGCCCATCGTGCTCGGGTACGGCAAGAGCCAGTAGAAGTACTCTGGCCGCCCCAGGTGCAGGATCGGGTAGAGCCCTGCGCACGAGACTGCGAAGAGCGTCATCGCCTCGGCGAAGCGGTTGATGGAGGTGCGCCACTGCTGGCGCATCAGCAGAAGGATGGCCGAGATGAGCGTGCCCGCATGGCCGATGCCGATCCACCAGACGAAGTTGACGATGTCGACGCCCCAGCCGACCGGGATGTTGATGCCCCAGATCCCGATGCCGCGCACGAACAGCCACGCCACCGACACCATCAGCAGCATCAGGAACGCGAACGAGATCGTGAAGCCCACGTACCAGGCCTTCGGCGTCCGGGTGGTCTGGACGATCGAGCTGATCTTGTCGGTGACCGAGCCGAACGTGTGACCCGACCCGACGATGTCGTGGGTCTCGGCGGCGCGCTCGGATGCCGGGTTCGTCTGGGTCATCGGTTCATCCCTTGGTGAGGGCGGGATTCGGGTTCAGCAGGGTCGACAGGTACGTGGTGCGAGGTTTGGCGTTCAGCTCCTCCAGCAGCGAGTAGTTACGTTGCTGGGCCTTGAGGCGCGAGACGCGGCTAGCGGGATCGTTCACGTCGCCGAAGACGATCGCCTGCGCCGGGCATGCCGCCTGGCAGGCCGACACGATCTCGCCGTCAGTCACGCGGCGGTCCTCCTTTTCGGCCTTGATGCGGCCCGCGTTGATCCGCTGCACGCAGAAGGTGCACTTCTCCATCACGCCCAGGCTTCGGACCGTGACATTGGGATTGGCGAGCATCTTGAGACTCGGCGTCTCGTAGTCGGAGTACTGGAGGAAGTTGAAGCGGCGCACCTTGTAGGGGCAGTTGTTGGAGCAGTACTTCGTCCCGACGCAGCGGTTGTAGGCCATGTCATTGAGGCCCTCCTCGCTGTGGCTGGTGGCGCCGACCGGGCAGACCACCTCGCACGGGGCGTTCTCGCAGTGCATGCAGGGCACCGGCTGGTGGTAAGTGCGCGGGTTCTCGGGCGGCCCCTCATGGTAGGTGTCGACGCGGATCCAGTGCATCTCGCGGCCGCGGATGACCTGGTCCTTGCCGACGACCGGGATGTTGTTCTCCGACTGGCAGGCGACGACGCAGGAGTTGCAGCCGACGCAGCTGTTGAGGTCGATGGCCATGCCCCAGGCGTAGCCCGGGTAGGGCACAGGCGGGTACATCGAGGGGTGGTGGCCCTCGCCGCCGGCGTGGTGTCCGTGGTCGTTGCCCTGGGCCGGTGACTCCACGCGCACCAGGTCTCGGCCCTTCATGTTCTGGTGGAGCTGGGTGCAGGCCAGCTCCCAGCGCTCGCCGGTTCTGCCGACGCGTGCACCGCCTGCATTCCAGGGCGCGGCGGTGGAGCGTAGCGCGTAGGCGTTGAAGCCGGCGCCCGCGAGCGAGCGTCCACCCTGCCAGCGCCCGTAGCCCAGATGCAGAGTGAGCGCGCCCTCGCAGTGGCCGGGGACGATGAAGACGGGGGCGCGGACGCTGCGGCCGTCGAGCTCGATCGTCACGGCGTCCTCGCTGGCCAGTCCCAGCTTCCGGGCCGTGGCGGGGGCGATGAGCGCGGCGTTGTCCCAGGTGAGCTTGGTCAGAGGCTTCGGCAGCTCCTGCAGCCAGCCATTGTTGGCGAAGCGCCCGTCGTAGATCGTCGGGTCCGCCCGGAAGAGGAGCTCCAGACCGTGGCCTGGGTCCTCCGGAAAGTCGAGCTTGGCGAGCGTCGACTTTGGCGTTGCCTGGGCCGGGGCGGAATCGCGGATGAGCCCGTCGTGGAGCGCCTTCTGCCACCAGGCCTCGAAATCGGGGGGACTGGCCTGTGACTTCCAGTGGGACTTGACGAGGTCGTGGCTGCTCTGGCCGGCCTGGCCGCCGAGGATGGCCAGCACTTCGTGGGCAGAGCGGCCGGAGTAGAGCGGGGCGATCAGCGGCTGGACCAGGCTGACGGTGCCGTCGAACGCGCGCGCGTCGCTCCAGCTTTCCAGATAGTGAGTCTCGGGGCCGTGCCACTGGCAGGCCGCGGAGGTCTCGTCCTCGTAGAGGCCGAATCGGAAGCGCCGCTTCACTCGCGAGAGGGCCTCGGCGAAATGGAGATCGGCCGGCGCGTCGTAGACCGGGTTCCCACCGAGCACGACCACCGTGTCGAGCGTCCCCGACATCATCTCCGTTACGAGCTGGCGGAGCGATTCGGTCTGATTTTCCGGACGATGCTCGACGGCCGGGATGGCGAAGAGGGTGGAGCCGAAGTTGCCGAGCGCCTCGTTTGCGGCGTGGACGAGGGCGTGGATGGCCGGGGGGAGCTGCTCTCCGGCCAGGATGGCGGTGTGGCCGCGGCGGCCCTGGGCGGTGAGGTCGGTGGCGATGGCATCGAGCCAGCGCGCCTCGCCCTCATCGAGCGCGGGCGGCTCGCCGGCGGCGGCGATGCCTAGCCTGCGCGCCAGGTGGCGGGCGAACGCGGCGATGCGGCCCGGTGCCAGGGGCAGGCGGTGATCGGCCTTGGCCCCGGTGATGGAGGGGCTGCTCTCCAGCGCGTAGAGCCGGTTGCCGGGGACGCCCGTCGCGACGGGCTGGCGCTTGGCGGCGAAGTCTCGCGTGGCGCGGATGTGGCCCGGACCGCAGGCGAGGAAGTCGCAATCGAGGGCGAGGATGACGTCGGCGGCGTCGAGGCGCGGCAAGAGCGAAAGCGGCTCGCCGAAGGCCAGGCGGGCGCCGGCCAGGGAGTTGTCCCGGTTGACGGGCTCGTACTGGTGCCAGCGCGCGGCCGGGAAACGCGCCAGGAAGAGCTCCAGCTGGCGGGCCATCGTGGGCGACGTGACGGTGCCGGTCAGCAGGCGCAGCCGGGCGCCCTTGTCCTGGGCCGCGGCGGCAAGGGCGGCCTCGAGCTCGGCCAGGAGCGCGTCCCAGGTGGAGATCTGGGCGTCGTGCGTGACGACCTGGGAGCGATCGGGATCGTAGAGCGAGAGGATGGAGGCCTGGGTGAAGGCGTCGACGGCGCCAAGGCTCGCGGGGTGATCGGGGTTGCCCTCGATCTTGGTGGGCCGCCCCTCGTGACTCTCGACCAGGATGCCGGTCGCGTAACCGCCCAGAGTGGCGGCCGTGGCGAAGAAGAGCGGCGTACCCGGGACCAGCTGCTCCGGGGGGCGGACGTAGGGGACGATGGTCTCGAGCGGCTGCTTGATGCAGCCGGACAGGCCGCCCAGCGCCAGCGAGGCGCCCATCAGCCCCAGGAATTTGCGGCGACTCACTGCATCCATCGGCTCCGAGGCCTGGCGAGGGAACTCGTCGGCCAGCAACTGCTCGAAGGCAGGCGTGCCGGCCAGCTCGTCCAGGCTGCGCCAGAGCTCGCGTCCGCCCTTGCGGGCGAGCGCCGCGCGAACGGCTCCTCTGGCGTCCTTGGGGGGATGCGTCATCGTCGGTTCACCGGTGGCAGGTAGAGCAGCTCGTCAGGCTGCGGATCTTGTTGTCAGCGACCAGCTTCTTGCCTGCGGAGGCCTGGTCGCGCGGCGGGGCCCACTCCATGTCGAAGACCTTCGAGGGCTCCCGCACGTAGCGGGCGGGGTCGCGGTGGCAGTCGACGCACCACTCCATCAGGAGCGACTTCTCCTTCCACATGAGGGGCATCTGATCGACGCGGCCGTGGCAGGTGCTGCAACCGACGCCCTTCTTCACATGGATGCCGTGGTCGAAGAAGACGTAGTCAGGCAGGTCGTGGACGCGGGTCCAGGTGAGCGGCTTGTCGTTGCGGTAGCTGGCCCGGACCGGCTCCAGCATCTCGCTGTCCTGCCAGATCTGGGAGTGGCAGTTCATGCAGGTCTTGGTCGGCGGGATGCCGGCGAAACTTCCGGTCTCGACGCTGGTGTGGCAGTAGCGGCAGTCCAGGCCGATGTCGCCGACGTGGTGCTTGTGGCTGAAAGGGACCGGCTGCTCGCGCACGACGTAGGCGTCGGTCATGTAGGCCGAGCGCGCGATCGCTCCGGCGAGCAGCACGGCGCCCGCCACGAAGAACACGGCGCCGAAGATGCTGGCGCGGGAGAGAGTGTTGAAGCTGGGATGGAAAATCTGCGACATCGCTCGGCCGGCGGCTTCGCCCGATCCCCCGGATCGAATGAAGAACGGCGTCTGAGTCGATCCGGCGCTCGCCACCACGGAGCTGGCCCGGATCGAGAACGCGCCGCAATGTAGTCCAAGCGCGCGCCGGAGTCCAGCGCGATTTTGCGGACGGGCGCCGGCGCTAGCCCGGCTGGTCTTGCTTGTCCTGGGCGCAGGCGGTGTAGAAGTTCTTGAAGTAGTCCAGCGCGGCCACCTGGATGCCGACGTCCCGGCCGGCCTTCTCGCTCAGGTACCACTTGTGGTCGAGCACGTCCTGCCAGACTTCCTCGGCGTCCGCTTCCGTGAGCGTGACGCCCGCCAGCCGAGCCAGAAGCTTCACGTAGAACTGCTCGCTCTCGCCCTCGGGGATCGGCCGGATGACGAAGCCCCGGAACGCCTCACGGGCCGCTTCCAGCCCGTGCATCATCGTATCGACGACGGCCAGACCTTGCCGCTTGAGACCCTTGAGATCGATCGAGCGCGCACCCTCGTAGCGGTGCAGACCGTGATCGCCACACTGCTTGCAGGTGACCCAGATCTTACCTGGCTCCGGCGCCTTCTCATGGTGCGAAACCAACGGCCAGTTCTCCGAGCCGCACTTGGAGCAGATGAACATATCACAAAAGTATACGGCGCCCCGTCCCCGACGATCCAGAGGATTGTTTGATACACTGCCGTACCCGAGTAGCGAGTAGTGAGTAGCGAGTAGCGAGTAGTGAGGTCACTCTACTCAATCCCTCGCTTGACTCTGAAATTTTCAGCCCTCCCCTGACACCGCACGTCTCGAGCCTCACTCCTCAAGCCTCAAGCCTCAAGCCTCAAGCCCCAAGCCTCAAGCCTCAACTCTCCCCATGCTCTCCGAACCCGCCTTCTGGCACCGCGAACGCGGCATCCTGTCCCGCGAAAACGTCAGCCTCATCCTGCGCGCGGCGCTGGAACGGGGCGCCGATTTCGCTGACCTTTACGCCGAGGATTCGGTCGTCACGGCGCTGACCCTGCAGGACCGGAAAATCCGCGATATCCAGTACAGCGTCGTCCGGGGAGTCGGCATCCGGGCCATCTCGGGGCGGATGGTCGGCTACGCCCACACGGGCGACATCAGCGAACGATCGCTCGTCGAGGCCGCCCGCACTGCCGGCTGCATCGCGACCGGTGAGCCCAGGTCCGTCACGGTGGAGCTTGCCGACGCGCGCTACCAGGCGCTCTCCCCAGTGCTCGAGTATCCCGATCGGGCGGCCAGCTCTCGCAAGGTCGACGTCCTGCGCCGCGCCGACGAATCGGCCCGCGCCTTCGATCCGAAAGTGCGCGAGGTGAGTGTCTTTTACCGGGACAGCGTACAGCGCGTGCTGATCGCCACGTCCGACGGCCGCATGGGCGAGGACGAGCGCGTGCGCACCAGCCTCTACGTCTCCGCAGTCGCCATGGACCACGGAGAGCGCCAGAGCGGCTCGGCGCGCTCCGGCGGCATGCGGGGCTTCGAGCTCTTCGAGATCGAACCGGCCGAGGCGATCGGGCGCCGTGCGGCCGCTCAGGCCGTCAAGATGCTCTCCGCCGGCGAGGCCCCGGTCGGACAGCTGCCCGTCATCCTCACCAACGGCTGGGGGGCCGTGTTGCTCCACGAGGCGATCGGCCACGGCATCGAGGCCGACTTCAACCGCCGCGGGACCAGCAAGTTCACCGAGAAGCTCGGCAAGCCCGTCGGCTCCAGCATCGTCACCATCAGCGACACTGCCGTCATCCCGAACCACTGGGGAAGTCTGAACGTCGACGACGAGGGCGGCGAGGGCCACGAGACGCGGCTGGTGGAGAACGGCGTGCTCGTCAGCTACATGTACGACCGCTACAACTCCTCCCTGATGGGACTGTCCGCGGGCGGCAACTCCCGGCGCGAGAACTACCGATGCACGCCGATGCCTCGCATGACCAACACTGTGATGGCCAACGGCCCGCACACCTTCGAGGAGATCGTCGCCTCGGTGAAGAAGGGCTTCTACGCTGCCGACTTCACCGGCGGCCAGGTCGACATCACCAATGGCCAGTTCGTCTTCAGCGTCAGCGAGGGCTACCTGGTCGAGGACGGCAAGATCACCTCGCCCGTGAAGGGCGCAACTCTGATCGGCGACGGCGCCGACGTACTGGGCAAGATTACGATGGTGGCCGACGACTTCAAGCTCTCCTTCGGCGGCTGCGGCAAGAACGGGCAGTACGTCCCGGTGGGCCTGGGTCAGCCGCATCTGCTGGTCAGCTCGATGACGGTAGGAGGGACGCGCGGATGACGGCCCGCCCCGCTCAGCTACTCGACTCCGCCCCGGAGGCCCCCGCCGACCTCGCCGCCGTCGGTCAGAGTGCGGTCCGGATCGCGATGGAGGCCGGCGCCGACGAGGCCGAGGCTTACCTCACCCGCGAGAACTACCTGACGCTCGTGACCCGCCAGAACCACCCCGAGAAGGTCGAGCGCGCCGTGGTCGCCGGGCTGGGCCTGAAGGTCTACAAGGGCCGCCGCAAGGCCTACGTGACCGGCAGCGCCTTCGGCGAGAGCGCGCTCAGGGAGATGGCTCGCCGGGCGCTCGACTACGCTGTCGAGACGACGCCGGAAGACGCCAACCGCCTTCCCTCCGAGGCCACCGGCCAGTCCGAGCTGGTCCTCTTCGACGAATCGCTGGCCGCGCGCTCGATGGAGCAGAAGTTCGCTCTCTTGCGCCGGATGGAGGACGCGGCCTACGCGGCCGACCCTCGCATCAAGAACACGCAAGAGGCCAGCTACTGGGATGGGACGTTCGAGAAGGCTCATTGTAACTCGAACGGTCTTTTGAGCCGGGAACGCAAGACTCAGTGTGGCCTTTCACTCTCCGTCATCGCCATGAGCGGCGACGAGCGCCAGGTCGGCGGCGAGTACCAGGCCGTCCGCCACTTCGATCGCATCGACCCCGAGGCGGCCGGACGGGAGGCTGCCCGCGCGGCTGCCCGTAAGCTGGGCGCGCGCCCCGTCAAGAGCCAGCATGCTCCCATCGTCTTCGATAACCGGGTCGGGCTGCGCTTTCTCGGTTACCTCATCGCCGCCGTCAACGGCGAGCGCGTGGCGCTCAACGAGACCTTCCTCGCCGGCAAGCTGGGCGAACGCATCGCCCCTGAGCACGTCCACGTCGCCGACGAGGCCGACCGGCCCGGTGGCTACGCCAACGCCCTCGTCGACGGTGAAGGCGTCCGCACTGCCAACCGCCGCCTCATCTCGGGCGGAGTTCTCACCACCTATCTGCACAACCTCTACAGCGCCAAGAAGCTCGGCGCCGCGCTGACCGGCAGTGTGCAGCGCGGCTCCTACGAGCGCGAGGGCGCCATCGGCGCCCACAACCTCTACCTGGCCGCCGGCGGACTCTCGCGCCAGCAGGTCATCGGCTCAGTCGGCTCCGGCCTGCTGGTCACCGACCTGATGGGTATGGGCTTGACCATCGCCAACGGCAACTACTCCATCGGCGCCAGCGGCCTCTGGATCGAGAAGGGAGAACTGGCGCACCCCGTCGAGCGCGTCACCATCGCCTCCAACATCCGCGATATGCTCCTCGGCATCGAGGAGATCGGCAACGACTTGCGTTTCTGGGCCGGCAGCGGCTGCCCCACCTTCAAGATCCGCCAGATGGCGATCGGGGGGGAGTAGTCAGTAGTCAGTAGCCAGTAGACAGTAGTGATCGAGCCGGTGAGACGACATCGACGGACCATCGCGAGTTCGCCTGGGGCCGATCCGCCGGCGTCTGATCCACTCGCTACTGACTACTGTCTACTGGCTACTGACTACTCTCACCTGAACAGATTGCTCACCACGAACCAGAGGTTCGCGGGGCGCTCGGCCAGGCGGCGCATCAGGTAGGGGTACCAGTTGGTACCATAGGGGATGTAGACACGCATTGCCCAGTCGCGCGCCAGCTCGGCCTGGATGTCGCGGCGAATCCCGTAGAGCATCTGGAACTCGAAGGCGGTTCGGGGCAGCGCCTGCGCGCGGGCGAAGGAGCGCGCCTCATCCAGGATCGCGGGGTCGTGGGTCGCCAGCGCGTGGTAGCTGCCGCTCGTCATCAGCCGCTTCATCAGGCGCACGTAGGAGGCATCAACCTCCGACTTGGCCTGGAAGGCGACCGACGCGGGCTCCTTGTAGGCGCCCTTGCACAGGCGGAAACGGCCGCCCAGCGGCAGGAGCGTTTCGACGTCCTCGGCGGTGCGGTGCAGGTAGGCCTGGATGGCCATGCCGACGTTACCGTGGCGGGACAGCGCGCCCTTGAAGACGTCGATGGTGGCCTGGGTGTAGCGCGAGCCCTCCATGTCGATGCGGACGAAGGAGCCGATCTCCGCCGCTCGCGAGCAGATGCGGTCTACGGCGTCCTCGCAGAGCTTCTGCGAGATGTCCAGGCCGAGGGCCGTGAGCTTGATCGAGACATGAGCCGCCACGCCGGAGGAGTCGAACCGATCGAGCAGGCCCAGGTACTCTTCGAGCGTCGCCCGCGCCTCGCTCTCCCGGGAGACGTTTTCGCCCAGGAAGTCGATGGTGGCCGAGATGTTGGAGGCCGCGAGCGTCCGGGCTGCCTCCACGGCATCCCCGCAGTGCTCGCCTGCGACGAATCGCAGGGCTGACTTGCGAGACAGCGGGTTGGCCATGATCCACTTCTGGATCTCTTTACGCTCCGACAGGTAGAGCAGCGCGCTGCGCAGCATGGGGATCAGTTCTCCGGTTCGTGAGTGCGGGCGCAGCGGAAGCCGACGTTCGGCATGCGCAGGTCCGCCAGTTCGGGGTAACGGTTCCAGACGGCCAGCTCCGCGAAGGGGCTGTACCAGCTGCCGCCCCTGAGGACGCGCTTGCCCCGCAGCTCCGGGTTTTCTCGGCCATCGGAGGGCGTATAGGGGTAGGGCCCGTCGAGCGAGGACGTCCACTCCAGAACGTTGCCCAGCATGTCCTCCGCTCCGTAGGGACTGGCACCCTCGGAGCGGCCTCCGGAAGCGGTCAGGCGGCCTGTGCCCGACTCCCGGCAGTTGCACCGGGCGGGCTCGGGGGCGTCGCCCCATGGGTAGCGCCGGCCGTCAGTTCCGCGCGCAGCCTTCTCCCACTCCGCCTCGCTGGGGAGCCGCTTGCCGGCCCAGCGCGCGTAGGCCAGGGCATCGTGCCAGCTCACGCCGACGACGGGAAGCCGCGGGTGAGTCTCGACGGCAGTCTGCCCGGCATCGAGCCAGTACCTGGGCTCCGGGTGGCCGGTCGATTCGACGAACCGCCTGTACTGGCCATTGGTCACCGGGAACGCGTCGATGAGGTAGGGCGCCAGCGTCACTGTGTGCTCCGCGCCCGCCAGGGGATCGCCCATGCGGAACTCGCCGCCGGGGACGAAAACCATGGGAGGAGCGGCGTCGTCTGAAGAGTCGAGGGCTTCAGGTGTCTTCAGGCCGACTCCGGACGCGGCCGCCAGCGCGTCGCGCATCCGAGGGGCGGATTCGAAGCGGCGCTCGGGATCGGCTTCGAGGGCACGAAGGACGACGGCGTCGACGGAGGGCGAGCAGCGGACGGGCCGGGTGCTGGGGGGGGAGAAACGGCCCACGGGCAGCTCGCCGGTGAGCATCTCATACAGGACGACGCCGGCCGAGTAGAGGTCGGCGCGGTGGTCTACCCTGCTCGAGTCGCGACGCTGTTCGGGTGCCATGTAGTCGGCGCTGCCCAGGTTCGACTGGCTGCGGGTGATGCGGGCGCGGCGCCGGAACTCGCCGCCGTCGAGGTGGGCCAGGCCGAAGTCGGTCAGCTTGACGGAGCCCCCCAGGGTGAGCAGGATGTTCTGCGGCTTGATGTCGCGGTGGATGACGCCGCGGGCGTGGGCGTGGGCCAACGTGTCGAGGAGCTCGAGCGCGATGGCGAAGATCTCCCGAGGAGCCAGTCGACCCGAGGAGATGCGACGATCGAGCGGCTCGCCTTCAACCCATTCCATGACCAGCACCTGGCGGTCGCCGAGCTCGAGGCGCTCCAGGAACCGGACGATCCCCGGGTGGTTCAAGGCCGCCAGTGCTTCGGCCTCACGCTCGAAGCGGCGGACGGAATCCGCGTCACGCACCTTTTCGGGGGGCAGAAACTTCAGGGCGACCGGGCGGCCCGTCTTGCGGTGCGTTCCGCGGAAGACGACGCCCATGCCGCCGCGCGCCGATTCCTCGTGCAGTACGTAGCCGGGCACCTCCGGGAGCGTCGCGGGCTCCCCGGAGCCGTCGGTAGCATCGAGCCGCCCGCCGCAGTCGGGGCAGGCCAGGGGCACCCCGGGCTCCGGGTCTTCGAATCTCGCCCTGCGGCTGCAGTATGGGCACAACCGCTCGAGAGTGGACATGGGAGCGGGATGATAGCGCATGCCGCTCGTCTGTGTCTTCTGCTTTCTGGCGGCTTGCCCTGGGGCGGCCGGTGGCCGGGCGCAGTGGGACGAGAAAGCCGCCCTTCCGGGCGGCTTCCTCAGGTCCGAGTGGAGGTGGGGAGAGTCGAACTCCCGTCCAGAAAAGTTGAATCCAGAGCCTCTACAATCATGTCTCGCGCTTTGAGGTCTCACCCGGAGGTGGGTATCGCGAGCACACCTTCCTCCAGGCCAGCCTGTTCCTCTCGAGGTCGCCTACAGGCGTTGGCAACCTCCGAGCCCGTCTTGAATGGCGCTCCGTCGACCCGTCACGGGCTAACTTGCCGGGGAGCGTAGCCGCACTTAGGCAGCCAGGGCCAACTCGTGGTCAGCAGTTACTTTTTTGACAGGTTTTTTACGAAGCCACCCTGTCAGCTTCGGATTGCAGCCCAGGACCTCCCTGATCTGTCGAAACCGGTGCACCCCCGGGAACCGCCGGAAATATACCACGGATCGGCGTTCAGCGCACCTGCTGCGCGGACGCGGCCGGCGGCTGGTTGGTGAGGAGCAGGTGGCGGCGGAAGCGGGCCAGGATGCGCAGCCTCTCGCGGCGGGCAGGCCAGCGGGCGCGGTCGATGCGCAGGCGCGTCTCGTCGTCGGCGACCACGAACGCCGGTCGTTCCTCCAGGAGCTTCAGCAGGCGGGCCATGTCGTCGGTGTGCCACTCCTCCTGGCGCGAGCGGTCCGTCTCGTACTTGAGGTCGAGGCCGGCCTCGAAGGTGTGGACCGGCCGGCCGAGGTAGAATGGAACCGATGTCGCTGCGAGACGGCAGAGCACCACGGGCGCCGTGGCAGGGGCGCTTTCGCGGATCGCCATTGCGAGGGGGCGAAACGACTTGAAGTCGCCTTCCATCTCGTCGGCGAAGGGCGCCACCAGCGCCGGGAAGACGGCCGCGAGAACGAAGGCGCCCATGAGCAGGGGTCTGGCGCGCTGGGCGCGTTCGGCCCGGTGTGCGCACAGCAGCAGGAAGGCGAGCGCCGGGTAGAAGGCCATCAGGTGGAGCTCGATCGCCTCGACGGCGGCGGGCTGCACCACGTGCAGAGCGAAGGCCACGCCCGCCATCGAAAGGGCCGAGCCGGCAGCGACGGGGAAGGTCGCGACTCGCGGGGGGGGCTGCTTCAGCGCGCGCATGCACCAGCGCGCCACCAGGAGCGCCGCCGCCGGGAGCAGCGGGAGGATGTAGGCGATCAGCTTCGACTTGCTGGCCGAGAACATCAGAAACGGCAGCGCGAACCAGGCCGCGCAGAGCGCCTCGGCGCCCGGCCGGTCGTGGCGGGGGGCGTCGAGAAGTCCCCGGACCGTCGCCGGCACGAACAGCACCCAGGGGAAGAAACCCGCCAGGAACACGCCGATGAAGTAGTACCAGGGGCCAGGCCGGCCGTGGACGGTGGTGGTGACGCGTTGCCAGGTCTCGAAGTAGACGAGCTGCGTGAAGAGTCCCGGGTTTCGGAGGCAGACGGCGACGAACCAGGGTGCGGCGATGGCGAGCATCAGCGCAAAACCTCGAAATGGGTACATTTCCCGCCAGCGTGCGAGCTCCCGGCGGACGGCCAGGAACGGGATAATGCTCAATAGTACCAGTATTGGGGCTACTGGCCCCTTCAGCAGGAACCCGGCTCCCATAGCCGCCCACATCACCAGGTACCCGGGCCGACGGCCGGTGTGGCCCGTCGCGAAGCCTGCGATGGCCGCGGCCGTTGCCAGCGTCAGGTAGAGGTCGGTTGTCAGCAGCCGGGCGAACGCCGTGAAGAGTGGCGAGGTCAGGAGGATTGCCGCGGCCAGCAGACCCGTCGCCTCGTCCCACCAGAGCCGTCCGAGGTACCAGACGAGGATGAGGATCGCCAGCCCGGCCACGGCCAGGAACAGACGCGCTCCCAGCTCGTTCACTCCGATCAGGGAGTAGCCCGCGGCTGTAATCCAGTACGTGAGCGGCGGCTTGTGGAAGTGCTTCACGCCGAAGTACCTGGGCGTGATCCAGTCGCCGGAGAGGAGCATTTCGCGAGCGGTCTCGGCGTAGCGTGCCTCGCTGGTCTCGAGCAGGCCCCGTTCGCCCAGCCGCGCGAAGAGCAGGACGAACGCCGCCGCGATCAGCAGCAGCCTGGGGCCCCAGAGCGCGATTCCGCTCGAGCCAGGCCAGCTGGGGTCTGGCCCAGGAACGGCCAGCGGCTGGGTCCCGCCCTGGGTGCTGGGCTCCACGGTCAGTCCAGCAGTGCGCTGGGTAGCGCGCAGAGCTGCTCCACGTCCGGGATCTCCTTGGGGACCGCGGCTGTGAGGACCTCGTTGCCGGAGGGGGTGATCAGCAGGTCGTCCTCGATCCGGATGCCGATATTCCACCACTTCGGATCGATGCCGGCGCTCTGGGCTGCGACGTAGATCCCGGGCTCCACGGTCAGCACCATCCCGGGCTCCAGCGGGCGCGAATCGCCGGCCTGGTCCCGGTAGCGGCCGGCGTCGTGGACATCCATCCCTAGCCAGTGGCTGGTCTTGTGCATGAACAGCGACTTGTAGGTCTCCTTCTCGATTGCCTCGTCCACTGGGCCCGCCAGCAGCCCCAGCTCGATCAGGCCGTGCACGATGACTTCCACGGAAGTCCGGTGCACGTCAGCGAAGCGGGCGCCCGGCACCGCGGCTCGGATCGCCTCCTTCTGGGCGTCCAGACAGAGGCCGTACAGGGCGTGCTGCTCCGGCGTGAAGCGACCGTCGACCGGGAAAGTGCGGGTGCAATCGCCGGTGTAGAGCTCGAGCTCCGCGCCTGCGTCGACCAGCAGGAGCTCACCGGCCTCCATGCGGCGCGAGTTCTCGATGTAGTGGAGGATGCAGGAATTGGGGCCGCTTCCGCAGATGGTGGGGTAGCCCCAGCTCTCGGCTCCCCGGCGGCGGAAGCAGAACTCGATGACGGCCTCGACCTCGTACTCCCAGCGGCCCGGCGCCGCCGCTCGCATCGCCTCGCGGTGGCCCTCGCAGGTGATCTCCACGGCCCGGCGCAGGCAACCCAGGTCGGCTTCCTGCTTCAGCAGGCGCATCTCGGCGATCAGCTCCGATGGGTCGCTGAAGGTCGTCGGCCAGCTGAAGCAACTCTTGACCTGGGAGCGCGCCCGACGGATGGCCGCGTGCACGCGCGCGTCGTCCGACACCGATCGTCCCAGCCTGTGGAAAATCACCGGCACGTTCTCCACCAGCTTCGGCAGCTCCTCGTCCAGCTTCTCGATCGGGTGGGCCACGTCGGCCCCGTGGCGCGCCAGTGCCCCTTCGACGCCCGCACGCAGGCCGTCCCACACCTCGCGCGCCGGATCGCGTGGCCGCACGAACAGCGTGAACCGCCAGCCGTCTGCGTCGGGGCTCAGGACGGCAACAGAGTCCGGCTCGTTGAACCCGGTCAGATAGTAGAAGTCGGCGTCCGGCCGGTACTCGTACTCCACGTCGCTGTTGCGGCTGGCAACCGGGGCCGAGAAGAGGACCGTCACTGCGCGGCCGGTCTGCTGCAGGTATCGGCGCCGCCGGTCGGAGAGGATGGAGGGGTCGATCATGGTTAGGGGAGAGTTAGCGGGGGTGTTCTTGGAGTCGGGGGCCCTGCCCTCAAGTAGGCATGGATCTCCTGAAAACCGGCATGAAATCTAGTTGTACTGATTCCTGTCGAGGGCCTAGCCCTCGAGCTCCCACCAGGGGACCATCGGCCCCCTGGACCCCCGATGACAACCGGTCTGAGGCCATTCGCAAGCCCGTGCTGAGTCCAGGAGGCAAAAAGGTCTTTCGAGAGATCCGTGAATGCGTGATGGCGGAGCCCCTGATTGGAGTCGAGCCCCCCCGTCCCGGCTTGCCTCGCCTCAGTCGCGCTCGTGGGCCATCAGCTCGCGCATGGTCTGGAAGTACTTGTTCGACGGGTAGAGAAGGAAGTTGCTGGAGCGGCTCGTGTAGATGCAGGCGTAGTCTTCGACCTGGTCGCCGAAGCGGCTGTTCTCCTTGCCGGCCTTGAAGAGCGGTCCCCAGTATGGGTTGAAGGCCTTGTCGACTTTCGTCTGCAGCTCCTTGATCTTGATCAGGTTCTGCGTCAGGCGGTGCTCCAGCCGGTTGAGCTTCTCGCTGGCCTGCTCCATTTCGTGGTCCAGCGCGATCAACTCCTCGGCCGACTTCTTTTCGTAGTCTTGCATCTTCGTCTCGCGAAGCTGCTCGATCTTCTCGCTGACCAGATTCGACTGGAAGCGGAGCTCGTTGCGAAGCTCCTCGACCTTGTCGAGCTCGTCGTACATGCCCGCGACCCGTTCGGCGACCTGGATCTCACGCTCCAGCTCCTCGATCACCATCGCCGTGCGCCAGCCGCTCGACTTCTTCGACCTCAGGATGTCTCCGAAGGTATGGTCACCGACGTAGAGCACCTCCTCGCCCTTGAACCCTGCGACCTCCTCGAACTGCTGCGAGCTGCCGCGCTCGTAGATCTTCGCCCGCTTCACGCCCAGCCGCTTGTCGCGCGCCGTGTAGTCCTTCGTCATCAGCGGCTTCATCGGCGTGCCCTTCAGGAAGAACTCCGGCTTGCCGCTGTCGACCAGGATGAACTCGAAGTAGTCCTTCCAGTCCGGATACTGCTCGAGCTCTCCGTTGAGCAGGTAGCTCATCACGGCGTCTGTGTAATCGAGCTTCGAGTTCGTCAGCAGAAACAGAACCTTGCCCGACCGGATGAATTTGTCGAGCGATAGGGCCATGTTCGGGTCCTTCACGAAGTAGAGCTCCGGGTTGGCCAGGATCTGGGCCTTCAGCGTTCCATCGCGGTGCGTCTTGTCGATGCAGAAGCGGATGTCGTCGAAAAGCTCCTGGTACGTCTTCCCGAAAATCTTCCCATCCACTTCGAACGACGAGATCATCTCCGCGTAGAGAGCGACCTCCGGAATCGAGAAGAGCGTGTCGACCGAGTAGAACTCCGGGTTGGCCAGGTCCGGCCGCTTGTTCGTGTAGATGATCTTGCGCATCTCGCGCGAGAGCGTCTGCTTGCCGTGGTGCACCGTCACCACGTACTGATGCTTGTCCAGCTTCAGAACGTTGCCGTGCACCTTGTCCACGACCAGCCCGCGGATCACGAACTCCGAGTCGTACTTGAGCTCCTGTACCTCGGTGGGGTACTTCTTCTCCTCGACCATCTTCCGCTTGGTCATGTCGAAGGCCAGCTGCTCGATCATCACCTTGTTGTACATGGCCAGCGTGTGGTCCATGTCGAAACCGATCATGCGGATGCTCTTCATCTTCAGGTTGCGGTTGACGAACACCCGCTTGACCTTGGAGATGTTCCGCTCGGTCTGGTACGGGAACTCCTCGAGCGTGTCGAGGTAGTAGACGTTTCGCCGTCTCTTCGGCAATGCCGCCGGTGCGCTCATCGCGATGGGCTCCTGGGTCGTCGATGTTGGCTTGGAGAGGGGAATCGGCAACTCTATCAGCCGCCCCGATACTCTGTCAACGTTATGTCAGCCCAGGCCGCTTCGCCAGTGGCGAATCGCCCGAACAAGTGGGGACGCGGGCGCCTACGCCCTAACGTAGCGGCTGATCTGGCCGCCTTCGTCGGCGCTGAAGGCCCCCAGCACCACCAGCACGATCTGGCCGCCGGATGGCAGCAGATTGCCAAAGACGATCGAGGCGCCGCCCAGCCGGGCCACAAGGCGATCGCCGAGGTAGCCGTTTCCGGACTGCTCCGAGAGCGTGAGCAGATTGCCCGCCTTGTCGACCAGGTAGATCCTCTCTTCCTCGGCGTAAAACCCCTTCGGGCTGATGAGAATCGGCATCCGTTCGGGGGCGAAGAAGTTGGAGCGGAACGTCCGGTAGTCCTTGTGGAGCGCTTCGACGGTCGGCCGGGCGTAAGCCGCCAGCCGGTCCAGGTCGGCTCGCTCCAGGGGCGACTCCCCGATGCCCTGCAGGGTGGCGCGCCTGGGAGAAAACCCGGGAGCGAGCAGGCAGGTCTGGGCCGTGAGCTTTCCCTGGCGGGGCGAGCGGCGCGTCGAGGGGCGGGTCGGGGTCGCGTGGCGGGTCACTTCCTCCGAGAGGAATTGTCCGGTCGCCAGGTCGACCAGCGTGCTCACGTCCACCACTCGCTCCTCATCCAGCCGGCGTGTCTCCAGGCCGACCTCCAGAGCCTCGAGCCCCTGGAGCCGCTCTTCCTTGCGGTCCGGACGATCCGCTCCGAATAGTTCTTCCAGCGCCGGCAGGTCGCTGAACTTGCCCTGGAGGTACGTCTTCACCGCGCGGCTCGAGTAGAAGCAGTCGAGCACCTTATCCATCAGCGCCTCGAGCTCGCGCGCGTTCCGGTTCGAGGAGTACGCGCCGATCAGGCCGCCCAGCTCATCGAGCAACGAAGCCATCTTCGGCACCGACCTGGTCGCCGGCAGCGCCGCCATCTGCCGCAGCTCCTCCAGGTGCGCGGACCCGATCGCGATCCCCCCGTCCAGCGACAGCTTCATCAGCCAGTCCGCCAGGTTCGAGACCTCGTCCAGCAACGCCTGTCTGTCAAGCTGGGTCAACGATCAGCTCCCGGGTAGGAGTAAGGCTTGGGGAGTGAGGAGTGAGGCTCGAGGCTTGAGGAGTGAGGAGTGAGGCTTGAGGCTTGAGGAGTGAGGCTCGAGGGTTGGCGCGATAGACGCTTCCGCAAGCCGTGGTCGCGAGCCAGCGCCTACCATCTTCCACCTTCCATCTTCTCACTACTCACTACTCGCTACTCACTACTCCTAAAGCTTCGCCCCGATCTCCGTGTGCACTTCCCGCGCTACGCCCGAGATGTTCGCGTTGGAGTCCTTTTCCAGCTCCCGCAATACGGTCGTCAAGGGCGCGCCGTACTCGACCAGCATCGGACGGAGGCTGTACGTGTACTCGATGGCCACGCCGAAGGCACACCGCTCCCGGATCAGCTCGGCGAGGTAGGGCGCGAAGCGGCAGTCGCCGACGGCCGGGATGTGCGGCAGGATACGCTCCATGGCGTACTGCTTCTCGCTCTCCGTGAGGCGTCCGGGTCGTGTCAGTGCGGGCTCCAGCTCCAGGTTGGCCTCCAGCGCGGCGAACCCCTCTGCGCGGGCCAAGAGCTCCACTCCCTTGCGGCTGATGTCCGGGTCGCAATCGGCGGCAGCCATCCGGAAGACCCACTGGTAGCGGTCGTCCGGAAGGTGCTGCAGCATCTCGAAGGCCTGCCGCCGAGTCTCCCGCGTCGCGCCCGACAGGAAGTTCGTGAAGGTCGAGCGGAGCAGCATGTCGGATTCGGCCAGCTCCGCGATGGCAGGGATGCTGAGCTTGAAATGGCGCCAGCCGCCCTCGCCCAGCTCTTCCAGCATCCGGGTGGGCGGCAGCTTCTTGGCGCGCACCAGCTCTGCCTTGCCATAGATGCGCAGGAGTGCGTCGTCCTTGTCGGCCAGGAGCGCCGGGAGCTGCGTCGGCTCGCGACCCATCGAGGCGAACAGCGCCAGCTTTGCCCAGGAACGCACCGACGCCACCTTGTCGTTGATCAGCCGCTTCAAGGCCGGCTCTCCTCGCGGATCGGCCAGCTGCCGCATCATCTTGCAGGCCTGTTCCCGCACCCCGTCGATCGGCGAATCGGCCACGCTCCCCAGCGCCGTCACAGCCCGGCTGCCCAGCGAGAGGAAGAAAGCCTGCACGTCCCGCCCGACCGAGGCATCGGCCAGGAGAGGCAAGAGAACTTTCATCGCGGAGATCCGGGCGCCCAGGCTGGCTAGCAGCGCAACTCCCGCCCGCCGCAACAGCCGGTTCTTGAGCTCCAGGAGCCGGTTCGCCAGCTGCTCCCGCCTCTCGTCGGGCAGTGTCTTGAGCTTCGCCAGCGCCGCTTCGCGGTAGAACGAGTGGCTCAGCATCGGCACCAGCTCTGGCAGCCCCAGCTTTGCCGGATCGGCCTTCTCGTCGACCAGGTACTGCCCCTCGACGCGGTATCGCTTCTCCTCCAGGAACGGCCTCAGCCCCTCGGCCGGTTGCCCGGCGTAGCTGGCCGGGATCGCGAATCCCTTCAGGCTGGCCACCGGGATGAAGCTGCCCGCCTTCAGCTTCGGGAACGGCGTGATCGCCAGCTCCAGCTGCCGGATCGCCAGCAGCAGCTTCGTGAAGCTCTTGAAGCGCCCGGGCCCGTCCTTCTGGGTGGCCAGCTCTTCCACCATCACGACGCTTCTTTGGAACCCGCCCCCCTCGAGCGCCTCTCTCAGCTTCCAGAGCGCCTGCTGATCCAGTGCCTGCAGCCCCGACGCGAACATGCTCGTCAGCTGACTGCGCACCTGCCTCAACACGTCGGACATCGGGATGACATTCCTACCAGATAACCCCTTGCTCCGAAAGTGCGGAGGCTGCCTCGAGTGCGATCGCCCGCAAACTCGGGTCGCGCCCCCCCGCGCCCCCACGTCAGGCCGGCCCCCCTGCGCCTCCCCCCAGGCAAACTCGAGACGCTCGCTCTATCATTACGTAGGAGATCCCGCTTCCCATCGGGGCCGGGTGAAACCCTTCAGACAAATCCCCGCGACAACCGATAGCTTTTGTAGTCGATAAGGGGAACCCTATGTCCAAGATGGTCTGTCCATTCCTGCTGCCGACGGCGAAATCGCCGGAGATGGCGGGCTGCCTCGAAGAGCGCTGCATGCTCTTCGATCGCGTCAACCGCACCTGCGGCCTCGTCAGCATGGGCGGCGGCTTCTCGTTCCCCGGATTCGCCGGGATGATGGCCGGCGGCCCGCCGCTGGGCCCCGACGCCGCCCCGCAGGCCGAGCCTGGCCTCAGGGACCTGACGCTGCTGGAGCGCCAGGAACGCGCCGACCTCTACTTCATCGACGGCGAGCGGTTCTACTTCGCCGGCGACTTCACGCACGCCCTCGACGAGTACCTGAAGACCCAGTCCGCGGACCCCGAGTACTTCAAGGCTCATCTCCGCGCCGGCGACGTCTACTGCCTGCAGAAGCGCTACAAGGAAGCGATCGAGCAGTATCGGAAAGCGCTGGCGCTACACCCGTCCCTGGGCGAGGTCTGGCTCAAGCAGATCTGGCAGTACCGCTTCACCTACTCCGGTTCTCCCTCCCAGGACACGATGTACCGCCGCGTGCTGGACCGGTTCCGCGAGCGCGCTTCCGAGGACCGCTCCAACAGTATACTGCGGTTCGCCCTGGGCATGGGCCACCTGCTCTTGCCGCTCTCCGACGGCCCTGCCAAGGCCCGCGCCGCGGCGATGCGGGAGTTCGAGTCCGCCGTCGAGATCGAGCCCCTCAATCTCTGGGCCTACTGGGGCATGAAGTACTGCCATCTCGACATGGGGCGCGATGTCACCCCCGAGAGCGTCGCCAAGGCCGAGCAGGTCTGCCGCAAGGCGATCGAGCTCGACCCGACCGCGGCCTACGCCTTCTTCGAGCTGGGCGAGATCCACGAGCTTGCCCACCGGCGCCTGGGCGCCCCGCCCGAGCCCGCCATCGTCGAGTACGCCAAGGCGCTCGCCTGCGATCCCTTCCATCTCCCCGCCCACCTCAGGCTCGGCCTCCTCCAGATGGCCGCCTTCCAGTTCGACACGGCCGAGGAGCACTTCCGCACCGTCATCGACCGCGACCCCACGCAGCCGCTGGCAGTCCTCTCGCAGGCCCGGCTCCACGCCGCTGCCGGCCGCGCGACGCCCGCCGTCACTCACTACGATCTCTTCCTCAATCGCTGGGAGAGCTTCCGCCACTTCCCGGTCCTGCAGCTCACGACCGCCGGCGACCTGGAGCGGCTCTCCATCGCCGACGTCACCTGCGAGCTGGCCGAGGTGCACCGCGAGCGCCGCGAGCTGTCGCGTGCCCGGGCCCTCTTCCATCGCGCGCTGGCCGCCTCGCCCGCCCACATCACGGCCCAGATGCGGGTCGTCGAGCTCGACCTGGCCCTCTCCCGCGAGAACCCCGCCGAGCTGGAAGGTGCGCTCCACAAGTACCGCGACGCCATCTTCACCGATCCCAACTCGGCGATGCCGCACTTCGCGCTCGGCTACTTCCACGCGCTGCTGGCACGAGAGCTCTTCGAGCATCGCGACGAGAACCGCTCCCGCGCCATCCACGAACTGAAAAAGGCTCTCGTCATCGACCCGGCACTCGATTTTGCCGCCTGGGCGCTGAAGGACCTTTACCTGGCGATGCGCGCCTCCGACGAGGCCTACTACCAGCGCGCCCTGTCGCTCGCCCAGCACGTTGCCGACCGCG
The DNA here is from genome assembly GCA_016213845.1 of Candidatus Wallbacteria bacterium. Lineage (GTDB taxonomy): Bacteria > Muiribacteriota > UBA6191 > JACPRK01 > JACPRK01 > JACPRK01. The sequence continues at coordinate 85,590 of JACQZN010000096.1, read as the reverse complement.
ACCCGGCCTCGGCGGCCGCCCAGTACCAGCTTGGCGTCACCTTCCTGGCTGGCGAGGACTATCCCCGCGCCCTCAAGGCGTTGAAGGAGTGTCTGCGCCTCGACGAGACCTACCTCCCGGCCCACTTCGAGCTGGCCAGCCTCTACTCCAAGCTGGGCAAGTACGACCGGGCCGTCGAGGTCTGCAAGCAGGTCCAGCAGTTCCGCCCCCAGGAGGCCTGGGTCAACTACCAGCTCGGCCAGATCTACTACCTGAAGGGCGACTACGACGCGGCCTCGGGCGAGCTCCTGGCCGCCATCGACGCCAACCCCAGGTTCGTAGACGCCTACGTGCTCTCGGGTCAGCTCTACTTCGACCGGGGCCAGCACGAGAAGGCGCTGGCCCAGTATCAGAAGGTGCTGGATCTCTCGGGCGACCACGCGGGCGCCCTGCTCAAGGTCGGCTGCATCCAGAACCGTCTCGGCAACTTCGAGGACGCGCGCGAGGCGCTGGAGAAGCTCCTGGCCTCCGACCGCCAGCACGTCCCGGCCCTGATGGAGCACGCCCGCAGCCATCGGCTCGAGGGCAACCGCGAGAAGGCGCTCGAGGAGTACGCCTCCATCCTGCTGACGGACCCGAAGAACGCCGCCGCCCACTTCGAGCTGGGCGAGCTCGAGGCCGCCGAGGGTCGCCTCGACAAGGCCGAGCAGTCGCTGCGCACCGCCATTTCGATCGACCCCGAGCTCTTGCCCGCCTATCGCATGCTGGGCCGGCTGCTCGACACCAAGGGCAGCGCCTTCGACGCCGAGCGGATGTTCCGCAAGGCGCTGGAGGTCGACCCGCGCGACCGCGAAGGCCACCTTGGGCTGGCCGACGTCCTGCTCTCGCAGGGAAACCTGCGGGACGCCGTCACTGTGCTGGCGGAGCTGACCGCGCAGTTCCCCGAGGACGCCGAGGCGCTCTGGCGGCTCGGCAAGGTGATGGAGGCTCGAAACGACCACGACGGAGCCTTCGAGGCTTTTGGCAAGGCGGTCGAGCTCTCCGACGACGTGGAGTACGTGCTTTCGATTGCCCGGCTGCACCAGCGGCTGGGGCACGACCGCGACGCCGAGCAGGCCTACGCGGTGGTGCTGGACCGCGACTTCAAGAACGCCGAGGCGCTGGGCGCTCTGGGCCGCATCGCGGCGGCTCGCGGCGACTACAAGGAGGCCAGCGCCAGCTACTTCCGCGCTTGTGAGGCCTCTCCGACCGACGCCGAGCTGCGCTTCGAGCTGGGCGAGTGCTATCGCGAGCTGGGCGAGCTCGAATGCGCCGAGGACGCCTACCGGGCCGCCGTGGAGCTCGACCGCGCGCACCGTGGCGCTCTCCTGGAGCTGGCGGAGCTCTGCATGGCCGCGGGCCGTCACGAGGAGTCGGTGGAGTATTTCAGTCGAGCGGCCGAGGCCGGCGAGACCGGCAAGGGTTTGCCGCTGGTGGAGCTGAGGCTCAAGCTGGCCGGAGCCTTCGAGCAGCTCTCGAGGCTCAACGAGGCCGAGCTCGAGTACCGCAAGGCGATCGAGGCCGCCCCCGCCCGCGCCGACCTTTACCTCTCCCTCGGACTGGTGCGCCGCCGCCTGGGGAAGGTCGACGAGGCGATCGAGGCGCTCACCGAGGCAGCCGACCGCGACCCCTCCAGCGCGCGCGCCCAGTTCGAGCTCGGCAAGGCGTTGGTCCACAAGGGCCAGCTCTCGCAGGCCGCTGACCGCTTCAGGAAGGCGCTGGCCCAGGCCGGCCCCCACGTCGCCAGCGACGCCGAGCGGGCCGAGTACCGCTTCGAGCTGGCCCGTGCGCACATCAGCCAGGGCAGCTTCTCCGAAGCGATCGACGAGCTCGATCAGGTCGTGCGGCTCGACCCCGAGCACACCCGCGCCCACTTCGAGATGGGGCGCGTCCACGCCCAGCTCGGCGACCTCGCTTCCAGCGTCGCGAGTCTGGAGCGCGCGGCCCAGTCTGCCCCGGCCGACGCCGAGGTGCGCTTCCAGCTCGGCCTGGCCTACGCCCGCCAGAACGGCTACCAGGAGGCGATTCGCGAGTTCTCCGCAGCCATCGAGGCCGCCCCCGACCACGCCCGTGCCCACTTCGAGCTGGGCTCTGTCTACCGCAAGTCCGGCGCCGACGAGAAGGCCGCCGACTGCTTCGGCCGCGCGATGGAGCTGGACCTGGGCTTCACGCCGCCCTACCGCGCGCTGGGCGAGATCTACATGGAGCGCCGCCAGCTCGACGACGCCATCGAGCTCTTCGGGTCAGCGCTGCGACTGGAGCCGACGGATGATGTGACGCACTATCTCCTCGGCGAGGCCTGGGACCGGAAGAAGGAGGCCAAGAAGGCGATCGAGCACTACGAGAAGGCGCTCGAGCTCCACCCCGAGAACCTCAAGGTCGTCTATCGCCTCGGCAGCAAGTACAAGGAGAAGCTCGACTGGGATTCGATGGCTGCCCTCTACGAGAAGGCCGTTCGCCGGTCACCGTCCAACGCGCTGTTCTACTTCGAGCTGGGCGAGGCCTGCCGCAACCTCCAGGACCACGACCGCGCCCAGGTCTGCTACGAGCGGGCGCTGCAGTTGAACAGCGACTTCGTCGACGCGATGTACAGCCTGGGCGACATCTACAAGGCCAAGGCGATGTACGCCCCGCTCATCAAGATGTACAAGAAGGCGATCGACATCTTCCCGTCGAACACGCGCGCCCACTACGAGCTGGGCCGCGCCTACGTCGCGCTCGACCAGGAAGACGCCGCGATCGCCGCCTTCAAGAAGGTCATCCAGCTCGACGCCACGCACAGGGAGGTCTACTTCGACCTGGGCCGGCTGCTGGTCGAGAAGAAGAGCACCGACCAGGCGCTGCGCATCTACCAGCGGGCCGTCGCCGTGGACCCGAACAACCCCGTCGCCCACTTCCACCTGGCGAAGCTCTACGAGGCCAAGAACTTCCTCGAGGACGCCACGCGTGAGTACGAGCGCGCCAAGGAGCTCGAGGGCAGCAACGCCGAGATCTACTTCAAGCTGGGACTCGACGCGATGCGCCGCAAGGAGTACGCGAAGGCGCTGGGCGAGTTCGAGCGCGCGCTGGACCTGAACCCGCAGGACCACGAGACGCTCTTCGAGCAGGGCAAGGCCTTCTTCTACCTCGAGAAGGGTGTGCAGGCCGTGGAGGCGCTGGAGCAAGCGCGCCAGGTGCGGCCAGACGAGAAGGCCGTGCTGCTCTGGCTGGCCAAGAGCCACATCCTCGACTGCGAGTGGGACAAGGCGCTCGAGTGTCTCGAGACGCTGGTGAAGGTACGCGAGTTCAAGCTCGAGGCGCTGCGCCTCAAGGGCCAGGTCCACCGCGAGAAGGCCGACTACCAGGCCGCCATCGCCGCGCTGTCCAAGGCCGCCGAGATGGACGGCTCCAGCACCGCCACGCTCGAGGAGCTGGCCGGCTGCTACCTCGACAGCGGTCAGCCCCAGGCTGCCATCGAGACCTATCACAAGATCCTCGCGCTCGACCCGAAGGACGTCAACCTGCACGTCAAGCTCGGGAAGCTCTACCTCTCCAGCGGCCAGCCCGACGGTGCCATCGAGCAGTTCCAGTCCGCCGTCGGCCTCAACCCGCGTAACATAGACAACTTCCTGCTCCTGGGTCGCACCTACTACGACCTCTCGCACTTCACGCAGGCCCGCCAGGTCTACGGCAAGATCCTGGAGTTCTTCCCGAAGAACATCGAGGCGCGCGTGCAGCTCGGGCTGGTGTACCAGGAGCTCGGGATGGAGTTCGAGGCGATCGGCGAGTTCAAGAAGGCCGAGGAGATCGACCCCGACAACTTCCAGGTGCAGCTGGCGCTCGGCATCGACTACTACAAGAAGGGCATCACCGACAAGGCGCAGGAGCGGCTCGAGGCCGTGCTGCAGAAGAACAAGGACTGCCTCGAGGCGATCGAGACCCTCGGCCGCATCTCGCTCGAGAAGGGCAACCAGAAGCGGGCGCTGGAGCTGCTCACTCGCGCCGCCGGGTTGAACCGGGACAAGGCAGAGCTCTGGAGGATGATGCTCAGCATCCACCGGGCCTCCGACGATGTGGTCCGCCAGATCGAGGCGCTCGGCGAGCTGGTGCGGCTGGCCCCGAAGGACGCCGGCGCTCTGCTCTCGCTGGCGCAGCTCACCTACGGCGAGGGGCGGCTGGACGAGGCGAAGATTCACGTCGAGAAGCTCCTGGCGATGCTGCCGGACGACGAGAAGGCCCTCGGAATCGCGGCCGACGTGGCGCTCGAGCAGAACGAGCCGAAGAAGGCGCTCGAGTACCTGGAGAAGCTCTTCAAGCGCGACCCGCAGAACGCGGCCCTCGCGCGCAAGCTGGCCGGCGTCTACGAAAGCGTCGGGGCCGACGACAAGGCTCAGAAGCATTACGAGTCGGCCTATCGCGCCACTCCGAATGACGCCGACCTGCTGAAGTCGCTGCTGATGTTCTACAACCGCACGGGTCAGGCCGAGAAGGCCGGGCCGATTGCCGATAAGCTCGTCCACCTGGCGCCTGACGACGACAGCCTCAAGCTCGACATGGCGGTGCTCTTCGAGAAGAAGGGCCTGCTGATGAAGGCCGGGGAGCTCTACGCGTCACTGCTGGAGGACGACCCGGACAACGAGCGGCTGCTGCTGGCCCAGGGGCGCATCTTCGCCCGGCAGGGGCTGGACAGCAAGGCCGTGATGAACTTCCAGCAGGTCCTGCACAGGAACGCCGATCACGCCGAGGCTCACTTCGAGCTGGGCAAGATCTACTTCGGACAGAAGGACTACACGAAGGCCGCCGCCGAGTACAAGAAGGCGCGCCAGCTCGGCTGGAACGAGACAGCGCTCTTCAGCGGGCTCGGCGAGATCTACCTGGCCCAGGGCCTCCACGAACAGGCCGTCGAGGCCTTCGAGAAGGCCGTCGAGATCGAGCCCGACAACCTGGACCTCTACGGCCGGCTGGGCGAGATCTTCTTCCGGCTGGGCAAGCAGGACAAGGCGCTCGAGCAGTACCAGGTCCTGTTGCGCAGAAACCCCAAGAGCGTCGAGGTCTCGCTCCGACTGGCCCACGTCTACCTCTCCCAGGAGATGTTCGACGAGGCGGTCGGCATCCTGGAGCGCACGCTCAGCCACGATCCGGAGAACATGGAGGCGCTGCTCGAGCTGGGCCGCGCTCACTCGCACCGCGGCGACCTGGCCGGCGCCCGCGAAGCGCTCGGAAGGGCCCGCGAGGTCGACCCGCGCGACGTTCGCCCCGTCATCGAGCTGGCCGACATGCTGCTCTCCGAGGAGCGGACCGAAGAGGCGATGGCGATGCTGCGCGCCCAGGTCGCCGAGCATCCCCGCGAGACCCGCCTGATGATGGCGATTGCGCGCGTCCACGACCGCGGCGGCCACATCGACCTGGCCGTCGACGAGATGCGCAAGGTCGTCAAGGCCGAACCCGACAACAGCGAGGCGCTCTCCGAGCTGGGCCGCATGTACGTGCAGATGGGCCGCGCCTACGAGGACCAGAAGGTCTTCAACGACGGCGTCAAGTCGCTCAAGAGCGCCATCGCCGTCAACCCCGCGGAGGCCAGCGCCTACTTCCACCTGGGCGAGGTCCACCACTCGCTGGGCGAGCTCGACGAGGCGCTCCTCAACTTCCGGAAGGCCTACGAGCTCTCGCCCTCCAACCTGACGTACAAGAGCCGGCTGGACGGCGCCGAGTCCGAGAAGTTCGGCGCCGACGTCGCCGAGCAGCTCGAGGAAGCGCGCACGTTCATGGAGCGCGGCCTCATCAAGAACGCCATCACGGGCTTCGAGCACGTGCTCGAAAGAGACCCGAAGCATCCGCAGGCTCTCTATTACCTCGGACACATCTTCGCGCAGCAGGGCGACGCCCGCCGCGCCCGCGAGCACTACGAGCGCGCGCGCGAGGCCGCCCCCGACCACGTCCAGACGCTTCTGGAGCTGGGCCAGCTCTGCATGTCCGAACAGGACTGGGAGAACGCCGTCGAGGTCCTCCAGGCCTTGGCCGGTGTCGATGCCGAGTTCTACCCGGGCCTCTACAACCTGGGACTGGCGCTGGCCGGAGCCGGCCGGGCCGACGAAGCGATCGAATCGCTGGAGCGTGCCGCGGCGCTGGAGCCGCAGGAGGCCGACACCTACTTCCAGATGGGCCTCATCTGCCGCAACTCGGGCGACACCGAGCGTACCCGCCTCTACTTCGAAAAGGTCTTCAAGCTCGACCCCACCAACGAGGACGTAAAGCACTTCTTCCAGCAGCAGCGCGAAGACGAGCTGGCCTCCACCATCGGCGAGCTCCAGGCCAAGGCGGCCGATTCCGAAGAGAACGGGCACGTCGACACGGCCTACCAGTGCTACTCCGAAATCTGCGGCCTCGACCCCCAGCACGTCGGCGCCCGCTTCAATCTCGGCCGCCTCTCGGAGATGAAGGGAAACACAGAGGAAGCCATCTTCCAGTACGACCAGGTCTGGACGATGAACCCGAACCAGGAGGAGTTCACCGACCTGCCGCTACGCCTGGGCAAGCTCTACGCCCGGAAGTTCGAGGCCGAGCACGCCATCCCCGTGCTCAAGGTGGCGGCCCGCTTCTTCCCCGCCAACCCCGACCTGCACTTCACGCTCATCAACCAGTACCAGGGCCTCTTCGTCATCGACGGCGGCACCATGGTCGACGGCGAGACCCAGCAGCAGGTGGCCGCTCGCTACCAAAAGGCGGCCGCGCGCGAGCCAGGCAACATCCAGAACCTGCTCAACGCCGGTTACTTCCACATGCTCAAGCTCGACCCCGGCATGGGCGAGGAGGAGAACCTCAACAAGTCCGTCGAGTTCTTCGACCGGGCCCTGCAGGCAGATCCGGAGAACATCATCGCCGGCAACATGCTCGGCCAGGCCTACCTCTTCCTCAACCAGCCCCAGCGAGTCGAGGAGTACTGCAACCACGTTCTCAGCATCGAGTCCGACAACCTGCTCGCCCACGAGCGGCTTGTCGAGGTCGCGCTCAAGAGCGGCAACTACCCCGCCGCCGTCGACCGCCTCAGGGCCCTCATCGAGCTCAACCCCGACGACGGCGCCTACCGGATGCGGCTGATCGACACCTACAAGCTGATGTACGACAAGGACGAGCGGGTCGACGACCGCTTCCGCGAGCTGCGAGACGAGTTCGAGACGCGTGCCCGAAAGAACCCGAAAGACCCGATGACTCACTTCGACCTGGGCTACGCTTATCTCGCCCTCACCAGCAGCTTCTCGCTGACGGAGGAAGAGATTGGCAGCGCCACCTTCGAGTTCAAGCAGCTCCTCTCGATGGACAAGGACAACCCGTGGGGCTACTGGGGCCTCAAGCGCGTCTACAACAAGGAGTCGATCGCCGGAAAGCACATGTACGACGAGGCGATCGCCGTCTGCAAACAGGCCCTCGAGAAGAACCCGCACAACGCGCGCGCCTGCTTCGAGCTGGGCGAAGCGTACAACGAGAACTACGACCGCAACCTCAAGAGCGAGGCGTTGCAGGAGTACCAGAAGGCCGTTTACCTCGACCAGCAGATGGCCGAGGCCCACTTCAAGATCGCCACGATCCACCGCATCCTCAACAACTACGACGAGGCGATCAAGGCCTACAACCGCGTCATCGCTCTCGACCCGACCTCCAACTACGCCAAGGACGCGCGCCGCTCGCTCGTCCACATCGAGAAGAGCCGGGCGGAAATGCTGTGAGAGTAGCGAGTAGTGAGTAGCGAGTAGCGAGTAGGGGGTGGGCTAGCGCGGGAGCTTGGTGCGGACTTGCAGGCGCTCGAAGAGGTTGGCGAGGGCTTGCAGGCGGGCCTGGGAATCGATGACGGCGTTCACCAGCTCGGCACGCGCACGGCGGTCGAAACCCCAGCCCGATGAGACGGCGACGCCCTCGGTCAGCGGTGCGGCAGCCTTGGCGGCCATGCTGGCGAGCCGCTCGGGTAGAGCGGTGAACCCATCGGCTGGCACGGGGCGGCCCAGGGTCGATACCAGCCGCTGGCGCATGTCGGCCTTGAGCGTGAACTGCTGCGGGCGCGTCGCCACCAGGGGTGGCAGGCCGCCGCTGGCGCGAGCGAAGGCCGCGGCAACCCTGGCCTCGTCGGCGCGGTCGCCGTCGGCGGTCAGACCGAAGACCGTGCGGTTGTACTCGAGCGCCTCACGCAACCGGTCGGGCACGCCGGCCGGGGCCTCGGCGAACGCCCGGTGCATCGAGTAGACGGTCACCAGCTCCCCGTACGCGTCGAGCTCGGAGTCCGCCAGCCGGACCACGTGCGCGGCACGCGGCGGAAGCTCGGACCACTTCGCCTCCTCGCCGCGGACGACGGCGCCGGAGAGTGCGGAGACGATGCCGTCGAGCAGGGCCACGAGCCGGCGCGTGGGCTCCGAGGCATGACGCAACGCGCCGCGCACGTAGCCGAGCGGGGCGCCGAGCTGGGTGGTGAGCCCTGGATCGACCTTGAACTCATGGATCGGATGCTTCTTGTTCGCGTAGCCCTTGAAGGCGTTGTGGAAGACGTCGCCCGTCAGCATCAGACGGCCGGCCGGGTCCTTGCGGGTCTCGTAGGCGGCGTAGCTGGCGGCTGACGGGAGCCGGCCCTTCGAGTCCCGGGCGTGGGCCTGGAGCGTCTTGCGTATGTCGGCCGCGGCCCGCGTCAACAGGTTGAGGATGTCGTTATCGTCCTCGGTGAGCTTCACGCCCGCCGGTGTCGAACCGTCGAGCTTCCCGACCCGCTGCTCCTCGTCGCGCTCCAGGTCGCGATACAGATCCTCCTGCGCCACCAGCGCTTGCGCCCCCGCCAGCAAGCCGACCAGTCCCACCGCCGCCACGATTCGATATCTCATACCCCCATCTTACCCGGAAACTCCGTGGCGTCTACCTGTACCGGGTTTTCGGCCTCACGGCTGCTCGTCCATCGCCGGTTGCCAGGTGGCCAGCGCGCCACTGGGCGCGGGGGCGCCCGGCCGCAGCGTGAGAGTGAAGGGACCTGGGAGCGTATGCCCGGCGACGGGACGCGCAGACGCCATGACGCGCACCTTGCCTGCGGGGCCGGCCGCAAACGAGATGTCCGCGAAACCTGGCAATGGCAGGGCCTGTCCGTCGCGGCGCAGGGTGCCGGTGGTGCCGTCGAACTCATAGACCACCGTCAGGACCTGCAGGGCTCCTGGCTCGGCTGGCTTCGCGTTCGGGGCGAGCCGGGACGCGGGAAGCGGTTCCGCGGGGACGAGCTTCCAGAGCTCCAGTGTGCCGGTGCCTGCGGCGCCGGTCCCCAGCGATAGCCGAAACGACTCGGCCGCGTCTGTGCCGAGCCGCTCGAGCAGAGCGACGCGCGACTGGAGGCTGGAGGCCTGCCGATCGAGCTGCTCGGACTGGCGGCTGCCGGCCGTGAAGAAGAGCCAGGCCGCGCCCGAGAGAGCGCCGGCCACGGCCAGCACGACCACCAGCTCGACGACGACGAAACCGCCGCGCGCGCGCTTCATGAGGCCCTCCGCACTCGGACCAGCTTGCTCAGCTCGTAGGCTTCGCGGCGGCCGTCTGCACGAGCCAGCCATGTGCGGGCCGTGACTTTCCAGAGCCCAGGAACCTGGGCGTAGGCCTCGAAGCCCACCGTCACAGCATCAGGAGTTGCTTCATCAGCGGGCTCCGTCGAGTCGCTTTGTCGAGGGAGCTCGCCTCCGGCGATCCGTTCCGCGGCGTTCTCCAGAGCCGCCCTGGCCTCCAGGTGAGCCGCTAGAAGCCGATCATCCGAGACCCCGCGCGACCGTCCCGCGCCGATCATCTGCAGCATCGGAGCCACGGCCAGCGCCAGCACCAGAGCCGCCACCGAGAGTTCGACCACGCCAAAGCCGGCCGGGTTTCTTGCGCGCATCGGGGGAGATTACCTCCTCGTCACTGTCCGGTACGCGAACTCTGGAGCAAACGTCACGCCATAGTGCCCGATGCGGGCGCGCTCCGTCGAACGTTCGGTCGTCACGCCCGAGCGGACGCGCTCCCGGCAGACGACCGCGCCCCTCGACGCCTGTCGCGCGTCGAGCCTCGTCGCCACGAGGCTTCCTGCCAGCTCGGCTCCGGCGGCCATCGTCAGGACGGCCGGGTGCGCTCCTGCGGGGGCCAGGAGAACGCTCGCCTCGACTCGCCCCTCGATTTCGACGCCAGCGCCCAGGCTCACGACGGTCAAGAGCGACCCCTCGGGAGCGCCGGCATTCGTCCGCCGCATCACGACCCTCCCGTCTCGCACGACCAGCACCAGCTTCCCGCTCCAGGTGCCGTCCAGCACGATCGGTTCCGCGCTCGATTCGATGAAGACGACGCCGCCTAGGGGGCCGAGCTTGGAGCGGAGCTCCTCGAGCTCCTGGGCTGCGGTCCGTCCGTTGCGGTCGCGAAGGACGTAGCTGGCCACGCGCCGCCAGTGGGCCTCGCCCAACCTGGCCAGCTCTGCCGAGACGGCGCTCCAGCGCTCGTCGGAAGGAGTCAGAAACTGGAAGCCCTCGTGGAATGCCCAGATGGGGTCTAGTGCGGCCTGCGTGGCCTCGAGAGCCTTCGCGAGCCGATCGAGAAGCTCCTCGTGGGCGGCGGGATTCGCAGGTGTCCGGCGCACGCGCTCGAGCCCTTGTTCGGCCTCTTGTAGCTGGCCCCGGGCGCGATCGTGCGCTTCGGAGATCCGGGTCGCCAGGTCGAGCACGTCCAGCGGATAGCGCTGCTCCTCCTCGCCCAGCGCGTAGAGCGCCATCGGTCGCGACTCGGGCAGCTTCTCGACCCGCTCGGACAGCTCCTCGGCGCTCGGCATGAAGTCGCGCAGCTTCTTGTAGCGGTCGGCCGATGCCGGGGCCGCGAGCACCCGCGCCTCGTCGGCGGCCCGCGCGAGCGTCTGGACCCAGCCGAGCGCTGTCTCGCGCCGCCGGTTCACCTCGGCGAAGTCCGTCACGCTCCAGGCGTCTGCCACGAAGAGCGCCGTCTGGTCGAAGGGTCTGGGGATGCCCGCCAGCACGGTCTTGAGCTCCAGCCCGGCGGCCAGCTCCCGGACCACCCGTTCGCCACCGCCAACCGAGGCGCTGGCGCGCGCGACGAGCCGGACCTGGCCGAACTTCTCGTAGGGCAGGTCTTCGAACTGGCGCTGCAGTTCCACCGTCGCCTTGCAGGCCTCGAGCTTCACACCGCGCATCTGGTCGGAGTCGAGGAGCGCCAGGGCCGACGGCGTGGCCTCGAGCTCGGGCAGCTCGAGCCGTCCGGAGCTTCCCGCATAGACCTCGCCGCGCAGTCGGGCGAAGAGGGGGCTGCGCGGGTCGGCAGCGGCGGCGCGCAGCCGCGTCGCCATCTCCTCGACGGCCGATTCGGCGGCCATCATAGCCATGTCGCCTCGAACGCTCCGGTGAGTCGAAGTTCCCGCCTGCGTCATCAAAGTCAGCCGCGAGAAGCCGGTCGTTGCAAGCACCAGCACCAGGATCGTGACCAGCGCCAGCATCGTCCCGGCGCCGCTCTTGTCCGCGGGCCGCGGGGCCGCCCCGCGGCCATGGCATCGTGCGCGGTTCATCGGTCAGTTCGTCCTCAGGCCCTCGATCAGCATCGGCTGCAGGGCGCGCACGATCTCGGCGGGCGGGTTGTAGTCCTCGGAGGGGTCCAGCCCGGAGACCCGGCGCGCCCAGTAGGAGAGGGCATCGGCGGCGAACTCGCGGTCGTTGGAGTAGGAGTAGTTGCGGGCGAAGGCGGAGGGGACGTTCCCGTAGGTGCCCATCAGGTTGCGGAGCACGGCGCCTTCGTTGGGCTGCACCATCAGCGTGACGTCGTGAGCGACCTCGTGGGGAGGGGTGGAGCGCATCGTCGGCTGGTAGAGGTAGACGGTGGCTGAGTTGCCCCGCCGCACCCAGAGGCCGGAGAGCGGGCGGCGCTGCTCGTCGGGGCCGATGACGATCTGGAGCGGGTGCTGGCGGACTGGCGGGTAGAGCTGCAGGGCGCGGATGGCGATCTGCACGTTTTCGGGGGTGGCCCAGGGGCCGCCGATGCTGGCGTTGTAGCGGGCCAGGACGGACTGGGTGTCGGAGTCGAAGGACGTGGGCGCCAGCGGCACGGGCTTCTGGAGCAGGTCGGGGGGAGGGGTGAGCGGGCCGCTGCCGCCGCCGCCCAGCTGAGGTGTGTTCCAGCCCGTCGAGCGGCCGCCGCCGGACCACGGCACGCGCTGACCCGAGTTGCCGCCGAAGAGGCCGCCCCCGAAGAGCGCGCCAGCGAGCGGGCCATCGGTTCCCAGCAGCCGGCCGCGGCAACCGGTATCCGCCACAGAGAGCGCCGCCAGGAGCGCTGCCATCAGTAACCCGCTCGGGCCTCTCATCGCCTGAGAATCTCCTCTCGTGCGCCGGCGTCGTGCGCGCCGGTCGCGGTGGCTTACTCAAGAATCGCGCCATGTCGGAGGCGCTGGCCTGGCGCGGCGTCCGGCGGCGGCTGGTCCGTCCAGTCGGGGGAGATCTCCTTCCCCTGGGCCGGAAAGCTGCCCCCCCTGGAGGGGGGCTTTCGGCTTGCCTGCGGGGCCGGGCGTCCCTAGAGTGGGTGCTCATGACCCTTGCCGAGTCCGGCGGCCATGAATGGAAGTTGCTTCCGTGGGCGGTGCCGCGGGGTCCAATACGACCGTGAAGAGCCTTCGAGTCCTGCTCGCCGGCGCCTTGCGGTGCCGCGGCCGGGAGGCGTGGCTGGCAGCCTGCGTCATTCCCTTTGCCCTGGCCGCCGTCGCCCGCTCGAGGGACCCGCTTTTCCTGAACCACGATGTGGCGCTCTACCTCGAGTGCGGCCGCCAGCTTCTCGAAGGAAAGCTGCCTTACGTCGACTTCATCGACTTGAACCCTCCGCTGGTCATGTATCTGCACGCGGCGCCGGCGGCTGTGGCGAGGTGGCTTTCGATGCCCGCCCCGGCGGCATTCGACTTGTGGCTCCTGGGGTTCGCTGCGGTGCAGCTGGCTGTCTTCGTGGGAGCGCTGAGGGAGCTGGGGCGCGCCGGTCAGTGCGGGCGACCCGAGCGCACGGCGTTTCTTTGCGTCGCCGGCTGGTTTGCGCTCGGGGGGGTGTTCTTCGGGCAGCGGGAGCATGTCCTGCCTCTGGCGATCGCGCCCTATCTGGCGATGCGGTGGGGCCGATGGGCGGCGGGCACTGCGCGGCCGGCCGGGGGAGGCGAGCTCTGGGCAGGATTCGCGGCGGCCCTGGCCGCCTTCCTGAAGCCGCACTTCCTGGCCATCGTGGCGGCGCCCGAAGTGGCCTGGGGCGTCCGGGCGATTGCCAGGAGGGCCGGTGGTTGGCGTGCCCTGGCGCCGCTGGCGGCCGGGGAGTCGCTTGCATTCTGGGGCACGGGCGTCGCGTACCTGGCGCACTTTGCGCTCTTGCCCGGGGCCGTCCGCGAGGCGTTCCTCGGCAGGATTGTGCCGCTCGTGGTGAGCGGGTACTCGGCCTATGCCGAGCCGGTGTGGCCCGCCGCGGCCTGGGTGGGCGCTGCTGCGGCGGGCCTGTTCGCTGCTGCGGTCTTGCTCGGCGCGCGCCGTCACGGCTGGTCGGACACGATAGAGCCGTTGGCTCTGATGAGTCTGATGGCCTCGGTCGCTTACTTCGCCCAGGGAAAGGGCTGGGCGCACCACGCGTTGCCCGCCGCGGCCGCAGGCGTGTTCCTGGTGTCCGCGGTCGCCGGGCGCTTCACGCTCCTGGCCGCCAGGAGATTCCCTCGGGCGGCCAGGGTGGCCGGCCGATGCGGTCCTGCAGCGCTCGCCTTCACGCTTGTCGCCGTCCAGGTAGCGCGAGTGCCGCCGCCCCAGCGCAACCCGTACCTGGACCTCGTGCTCCGGCTCTCAGCCCGGGAAGAGCCGGTGGCTTTCCTCTCGACCGACGTCTTTCCGGGCTTTCCGACGCTCGCCCAGGCCGGGCGTCCCGCCGGCTGCCGCTATCTGTTCTGCTTCCCCGTGCCCATGCTCTACCGGTCCGACGGGGCGTCGTCGCCGCGGCGCGCGGACTCCAGCCCCTACCGCCTGCGCGCCGAAGAGCAACCGCCCCAGGAGCGGCGCTTCCTGGCCGAGACTCGCGAGGACCTCGTGGTCCGCCGCCCGCGGCTGGTGTTCGTCGCCGGCACGCGCTCCCAGGCTTGCCCTCCCGGCTTCTCGATGCACGAGTACCTCGAACGCACCGGCGTGCTCTCGGCGCTTCGACCCGGCTACGAACGGCTCGGCGTACTCCCGCCGTACGTCGTCTACCGCCGGCTGGGGGACTGAACGGCTCCGTTCAGTCTATCGGAAGCCCGCCGCGGTTCTCCGGCGCTCTCCACACTGCAGCCGCCGGCGGATTGACTATCTCCCCCGAGGCCAGCAAGTCCCGGACCTGCTCGAAGCTCGGACAGTCCCGGTCGGCCTGGAAGTAGACCCGGTTGCCGCGCCGCACCCTCGTGACGAGCCCCGCGCCTGCCAGCCGAGCCAGCTCCCTCTGCACGGCCCCCCGTCCCATCCCCAGTCTGCGCACGATCTCGAGCAGGTGAAGCGCCTGTCCGGGCTCCCCGAAGAAGAGCGCCAGTAACCGCCGGCGCGCCTTCCCGAAAAGCGCCTCCAGCACCGCCCCGCGTCCGCCTTCCGTACCCATAATCGGTATCAGTCTACCCCGCGGAAAACCGGGGACACACGACCAATTTTAAAAAAATTGGTCGTGTGTCCCCGGTTTTCCCCACGTATCGTGTCGGGGAGCACGCGAAGTGGAGATCCGTACTGACATGGACAGCCAGGAGGGGCATTATGCCGTCTCGCGTTTGCTGCTGCCGGAAATCGACGAGATGCTGTCGGCGGCCCCCGAGGAGCTCGAGGAGATCCTCGAGGAGATTCACGCGGCGGACCTGGCCGAGCTGACGCACGAGCTCCCGGAGGAGCGGGCGCGGCTGCTCCTGTCCGTGCTGCCGGCGGCGCTCTCGGCCGACGTGGCCGAGTACCTGGAGGACGAGCGCAGGAGCGAGCTCCTGGGCGACCTGCCTCCGGCAACCGCTGCCGACATCCTCGAGGAGATGGCGGCCGACGAGCGCGCCGACCTGCTCTCCGACCTCGAGCCGCACGAAGCCGAGGCGATCCTGGGCCACATGGAGGACGAGGAACGCGAGGAAGCTCGCCAGCTCCTCGAGTATCCGGAGACCTCCGCCGGCGGCTTGATGACGACGGAGTACGTCACCCTGGCGCCCACGATGACGGTCGGACAGGCGCTCGAGCGCATCCGCACCGCGGCCCGCGAGGAGCGCGAGACCATCTACGCAGCCTTCGTGACGGACGGCGTGGGGCGGCTGATGGGGGTCCTGTCCTTGCGGGATCTCCTCACGGAGGAACCTCCGGCCCTGGTCGTCGAGACGATGACGACGAAGATCATCAGCGTCGGTCCGCTGGCCGACCAGGAGGATGTGGCGCGCGTCATCAGCAAGTACGACCTGCTGGCCGTGCCGGTGCTGGAACCGGAGACTGGGCGGCTGCTGGGCATCGTGACGGTGGACGACGTGGTCGACGTGCTCGTGGCCGAGAGCACCGAGGACGCCCAGAAGATGAGCGCCATCCAGTCCTTCGAAGAGCCCTACTTCAAGGGCAACTTCTGGACGATGGTCCGCAAGCGCGGGAGCTGGCTTGCCGTCATTTTCGTCGGCGGCTCGCTCACCGGCACCGCGCTACGCTACTACGAATCCCAGCTGCAGCAGGCCGTGGTGCTGATGTTCTTCCTGCCACTCATCGTCAGCTCGGGTGGCAACTCCGGGTCGCAGTCGTCGACGCTGGTAACGCGGGCTCTGGCCCTGAGGGAGATCGAGCCGCGCGACTTCCTGAAGGTGTTTGCCCGTGAGCTCCGGATGGGGCTGGCGCTGGGGCTCTTCCTCGGCGCGGTCGGCTTCGCGCGCGCATGGATGTGGGGCGAGCCGATGTCGATCCGTTTCGTGGTCGCGGGCGGAATCCTGGGCGTGGTCACGGCCGGAACGCTCGTGGGCGCGCTGCTTCCCCTGGGGCTGGCCAACCTGGGAGTCGACCCCGCCGTCACCTCGGCGCCGTTCATCGCGACGCTGGTGGACGTGCTCGGGATCGTGGTCTACCTGCAGCTGGCGAGGCTCTTTCTGGGGATCTAGCCCGCCGACCTCAGTTCCCGGTGTCGATCTGGCTGGCCGGCGCGCGCTTCTGATCGCGGAGCTGTCCGGCCTGCTGGAAGTAGCCGGCGCCTTCGCTCCACTCGCCGCCGCCCATCAGGTCCTCGTGCTGCAACCAGCCGGAGTTGTTCTTCCCGCCATACCCGCGGTTGGCCTTGTCGCCGGCCTGGATCAGATCGGCCACGGCGGCCTTGACGGCCGGCTCGATGTCGAGACCGTCGGAGCTCACGCTGGCCTTCATGCCGTAGCGCTTCACCAGCTCCTTGATCGGGTCGCCTTTGAGCTCCAGATAGGTCACCACGTTGTTGATGAACTTGCCCGAGACCTTCTCCGTGCCGCTCTTGATGGCGTCGCGGAAATGATCGGGCATGTCCATGTTGTCGAGGTACGCATGGAACTGGGGCCGATTCTGGAACTTCACCATCTGCTGGGGCGGCTTGCTGCACGCCGTCACCGTGACGGTCAGGCAGAGGGCCCACAGGAGGTTCTTCTTCTGGAACATCGTTCGTAGCCTCCTCGAGCCGCTCAGCGAGCGCGCACGTCACCGAAATCAGGCTGGCTCTCCGGACCCCGCTTGCGATCGGCCTTCTGTCCCGCTGCCCACTCCGAGGCCTGCTGGAACTGGTTCTTCCCCTCGTCCCAGACCCCGCCGGCCAGCTCCTCGGAGTCGAGCCAGCGCCCGTTCTTGTAGATGTTCTCCGAGTCTCCCGCCTTGATGAGGTCCTCGACCGCCTGGCGAATCGCTGGCGTCGGGTCAACTCCGTCGAGCGAGACGTCGGCCTTCATCCCGTACTTCTTCAGGAGTGCCGT
This sequence comes from Candidatus Wallbacteria bacterium, assembly GCA_016213845.1. Taxonomy (GTDB): domain Bacteria; phylum Muiribacteriota; class UBA6191; order JACPRK01; family JACPRK01; genus JACPRK01. Next base: position 68,651 of record JACQZN010000096.1, on the reverse strand, counting down.
GACCGGCTCCCCCTTCAGCTCGAGGTAGGCCGCCATGTTGTTCAGATACTTGCCGGAGACGCGCTTGGTCTCCTGCTTGAGCGATTCCTTCCACGCGTCGGGCATGTCGATCCGGTCGACGTAGGCCTCGAAATCGGCCCGGTCGCGGAAGCCTATCGGCGGCGGCGGCTTGGAACAGGCAGTCGTCAGCAGCGTCAGTCCCAACAGGAGCAGGATTCCGGTTCGGCTCATTTTGTTGTCGCCTCCTCCGGGCAAAACAGCAACGGGCAGGGAGAGAGATCCTCGCTGGCTACTACGGCCGCGCGCTCCCGAAAGTTGCCTCGCCCGAAATCAATCGTCATGGCATCAGCAGGTCGAGCTCGCGGAACGACTTCTCCAGGAACTCCACCTCGTGGTCCAGGGCGTCCAGCGGCTCGCGGATCGTGTCGAGCCCGCCGTCGTTGAAGGCGCTCGCGGCCACCTTCATGTTGAGGTTCAGGAGGACCTTCTGCAGGTTCCGGACCTGAACGTTGTAAACGTTGAGCAGCTCGGCGATCTTCTGATAGTTCTCGATCATGGCCTTCGACAGCGCCGCGCTGCGGGCCAGCTCGCCGCGCACGGCGTCGCTCTTGATAAGGCTGGCGCGGTCGATCGCCTTGCGCCGCTCTTCCTCGAGCTTCGACGGATCGGTCGTCGCCATGATCCTCTCCAGGCTCACCTTGCGCTTCAGCACCGCCAGAAGCCGCTCGTCCAGCAGGCGATCGATGCGAGGCAACAGCTCGCGCCCCAGCACCCCGCGCTTGGCGTTCTCGGAAGCCGCGATGGTCGCCCGGATCTGCTCGCGGATCGTCCCGAACCCGTAGCCCAGCTGATTCTGCGCTTCGAACTCCTCGATCGAGCGCGACAGGTCCTCGCTCGCGGGCGAGTGCAGGGCCGGAAGCGCAAAGTACGCGAAGGCCGTCGCCAGCCCTGCCAGCATTCCTGCCGCAACCGACCCCGTCGCTATCGGGATCAACGCGAACATCAGCGCCGCCAGCGGCAGGAACACGTACCGGTTGTCCGCCTGCCGGATCTCCCTCCTCGACATCAGGTAAAGACCCGCACCCGCAAACACCCACGTCAGCGCGAAGAGCCCAACCCGCCACGGCGCGATGAGAAGACTGCCCGCAAGCGAAAGCCCCGCCAGCCCCATCAACACCAGCCGCGCCTCGTGCACGAACGGCCGCTTGCCGCAGCTCGGACAGAGCGTGCGCCGCGGCTCCAGCGATCGACTGCAATACGGGCAGACGTCGCGACTCCCCCGCGAAAGCGGCGTTGCGATCCCGAGCACCGTCAGTTGCTTGCTAGCCATGACGCGGCGACAGTATACCGCCGGACCGCTTCCCGCGATGCCAGGCGACGGGCTGCCCTCAAACCGGACTCCGTGGTATACTTAAGTCCGACACTCCCGGGAACGGCCTCGTTCCCCAGAATTTCCGACAGGCGGTGCCTTGTGCTGATTTTGACCGATAACGCCATCAAGAAGGTCCGGGAGTTCCGGGCCGCCGACGCCAACCTGGCCGGCAAGAGTCTTCGCATCTTCGTCGAGAGCGGCGGCTGCTCAGGCTTCCAGTACGGCATGGCCTTCGACGACTCCCGCTCCGACGACCAGGTCATCCAGGCCGCCGAGGACGTGAGCGTGCTGGTCGATCCGAACAGTGCCCAGTACCTGGCCGAGGCCAAGGTCGACTTCGTCGAAACCCTCACGGGCAGCGGCTTTTCCGTCTCCAACCCGACGGCCAAGAGTTCCTGCGGCTGCGGTCAGTCCTTCACCGTCTAGCGTCCTCTCGGGAAAGGGCACGCCGCAGAGCTCCCGGTTGCTCGTCCTCCTCAGAAGGGCGAATCGACGCCGGCGTCGCCTCTGGGCTGCGTGTCGACCGTCTGGGAAGCGCGCGGCGGGCGGGCGCGGTTCGGCTTGCGCTCCTTGTCTGGCTCCTCGTCAGGCTCCTTGTCGACGGAGCGGGCCTGCTCCAGGGCTTCTACGTCCTTCGGTGACAGGGGCCGCCGCAGGCGTCGCTTGGTCGTACCCGCGCCGGAGGGTTCGCGAGGAGCGTCCTCGGGTCGCGTGTCTGCGGCCACCGGGGGCGGCGGAGTGATCTCCGGTGTGCGCTGCAGGGTGGGCTTGAGCGTGCCTGGGCCTCGAGTCGGGCCGGTCGGCGGGGCCGAGAGGACCGTGCCCGTGTCGTCCACGGTGACCACGTCCGGCTCCCGAGGGCCGCGCTCGGGCCGGGAAGGGGCATCCGGCAGGGAGCGTGCGTTGAGGGGCGGTGGCAGCTGATCCGCGGGTCGTGGGCCCTGGCCTTCCTCGAGCCCCTTGATGCCGCTTTCACCGGCCGGACTCCTGGTAGGCTTCCGACCGGGGCCCGGCGGAAGCGAGGCGACGGTGGCACCGGTCGCGGGGCCGGAAACTGGCGGTGTAGGGGTACCCAGTGCTCCGAACGACGGAGCCGGTCCGGTGCCGGTCGTGGATGCGACTTCACCCTGGGGCAGGCCGAAGGCGGGCGGGCCTGAGGCCGGCGGCGCCGCCGGGCCTGCGCTAGGGCCGGGTGTCGCAGCGGGAGGCGAGCCGCCCTCCGGGCTCGCGCCCAGGGACTCCAGCGGATTGCCGGCGATCCCTGACAGGGCGACCATGAAGGGACTTGCGACCGAGACCTCCAGGACTCGGCCCTTGCCGCCGTCGAGGACCACCGTGATGAGGTTTCCGGCTACGCCGACGCGGACGTCGAGCACGTCGAACTCCATCGACTGGGTGCGGCCGGCGATGTCGATCGCGACCTTCTTCTTGCCGTCGGGAGTGGGGGTGACGAGGAACCGGGCGTCCTTCTCGGTTCGGGAGCCCGTGGCGGGCGTGACCTCTTCGACGAAGCGGACCTTCAGTTCGAGTGTGCCGGGTTCGGGCTGGTCCTGGTGGACCTGCGTGGCGAACCTGAGCGACTTCTTGAGGTACTCGCCGAGCCTTGCCAGCCGGCTGATCTCATCGAGCTTCTCGATCCCGCGGGTGGAGGACTTCCCGCCCGTCCAGAGCGCTCCGCCGGCGATGACCAGCACGAGCAGCATGACGCCGCCGGCGACGAGGACCTCCACGAGAGTGAACGCGCGTGAGCTTCGCATCAGAACACTTCCTTGTCGTCGGTCACCAGGACCTGGAACACCAGGGTCCGCTCTGACTTCTGGCCGAGGTAGTCCGGCCGCCACCGGACGGCGACGCGGATGCGCTTGAGGTTTCCGCACTCGGAGTTGGCGGGGTCGGCGGGGTCTTCCGTACGGCGGGTCACCTGGTCGACCGAGACGAAGCGGGCGAAGACCGGGTGGGGCGGTCCGGGCGGCAAGGCGCCCGGGATCGCGACGAAGGCCGCCAGCGCTGTTTCTGGCGTGTCCTTCGGGATCTCCGGCAGCTTCCGGTACGGAATTTGACTCAATCGCTCCAGGAGAGCTGTTGCATGATTTGCCGCGATCGACTCCTCCGACACGCGCTCCGTGCCCTGGATGCCCGTGCGCAGGCTGCCGAACACCGGCACCAGCATCGCCACAAGCAGCGCCACTGCCAGCAACAGCTCCACCAGGCTGACGCCGCGCCTCAATTCACGCCTCCAGGCATGTAGGACTCCCGAGGCGGCGAGACGTGCACGCTGTAGATGGAGTTCTCCGGGTTCGTCGGGTCGGCCGCCGGGTTCCACCCGATCCGCGACCGCTGCCCCTGCGCCAGCACCGAGCCCCAGTCGACCGAGCCTGCCGCGACCCCGCCCGTGAGGTTCACGCCCGTTCCGGTGCCGGTGATCCGGCCCGCCAGCGCCATCAGATACGCCTCGACCGGCTGCCCCGTGGCGATGACGATGTCGCCCGTGAGGCTCGCCAGCACGAGCGGCCGCCGTCCCTCGGACACACGCACCGGGGCCGCGATCGTCACCTTTCCGTCCACGGCGAGGATGCCGCCGTCCTTGACCGTCAGAGGACGGTCGATTCTCACGTCGCCCCCCTCGAAGTGCAGGATGCCCGGAATCCTGGGGTTCGCCAGCGCCATGAAGCTTTCGAAATCGGCGGCGGGAAGCCGGTACGTGGCCCGCTCCTTGAAGTAGAAGTCCTCCATCAGCAGGCCGTGGAGGTTGCCGTCGAAGAGCCGGACGCCGTCCGCGCCGGAGACGATCACGTCGCCGTTGTTCAGCGCCGGGCGGTAGAGGAAGTCGGCCAGCCCGAACCGGTGCCGGACACGTCCCGGAGAGACGAGGGTCCTGGGGAGATCGACTTCGGTCTGCAGCTGCGTGATGAAGTCGGCGGAGCGGTTGTAGGGCTCCTCGACGACCTGGGACATCGAATAGGCGTAGGAATCGAAGCTGCCACCGAAGGTCTCGCCGCGGACGTCCCAGGGCGGCGGCGAGGCCCACGGCTTGTCGCCTGGGCCCCAGTCGGATGGCCTGGCCCAGGGCAGATACGTGTACTGGCCGTCCGACTTGCGGCTGACGTAGCGAAGCGAGAGGAAGCGTCGCCAGACCTCGCCCAGCACATACGTTGGGGCTCGGTCGCCGTCGATCCCGTACAGGTAGAGCAGTCCGGCGTTCTCGGTGGGCGGGTCGGCAGCGGGCGCCTGGAAGTCGAAGCCGTCGAACAGGTTGTTGTCCGCGTGGATGCCGCCGAAGAAGCCTTTCTCCATGATGAGCAGCTGGAAGTCCGCCGGCAGCGGTGTGGGAGCCAGGGGATCGCTTGTCACCTTCCAGGGCTTCTCGAGCAGGTGGAACTCCTCGCCGTCGCCCTGCCGTCCCCAGGCCAGGTTGAGGCGCCTGGGGCCGCCGCCCAGGAAGACCCAGCCCTTCTCTTCGGGTGTGGAGCCCGCGCCGTGGTGGAAGACGACGGGCAGCAGCGGATTGGTGTCCGAAGGTCTTCCGGTCAGCATCCCCGTCTTCTCGAGCTGGAAGCGGTTCAGGGCGTTGGCGGCCGGCTGGGCGCCCTCGAGCTCCAAGAGCGTGAACTTCCCCACGACGTAGGGCACCGTGCACACCACTCGCACCTGCTTGAAGGCTACGATCCGGCGGCGCGCCGGTCCGACGGAGGCCGTCGAGACCACCTTGAGCCAGCCGATCTTCTCCACGGTGTTGTACCGGATGCCGCTCTCCGACTCCTGGCGGACGTAGGCTGGCTTGAAGCCCGCGAGCGACATCTCGACCTCCAGCACGCCCTCCTGCTGCTCGAGCAAGCTGGTGAGCGCCGCGTTCTTGTCGACCTGGAGCTTCTCCGCGGGAGCGGCGTTGGCCTGAGCGCTATCGCCCGCGGTGAGGGCCCGGTGGAGGGTGGTTTCGGACTTGGTATTGAGGAAGTGGGCGATCCCCGCGGCCACTCCGGACTGGGCCAGGTAGTAGGCCATCTCACCCTGGAGCAGCACCTGGGCCTGCTGCGTCTGGTTCCGCATGAATCCGTAGTACGTGAAGATGAAGAGCGCGGCCGTGAAGGCGAGCCCGGCCGCCAGGTAGATCACCATTCCACGTCGGTCTCGCATCCGCGTCTGCCTCGGTTGGAGCGCCGGCCGTGTCCTGGTCTGCCGGCAGCAGGGAGCAGCTCTGGGGGGTCCGCCACGGATCATACCCCGGTTCGCCCTCCGCTCCCTGCTGCCGCCAGCGTCACGGCTCGAACGGCTTGTCCAGGTTGTCGCCCGCCGGCGTGTCGATCTGGGTCTCGACGCGGGTCGGCTTTCGCATCGGGACGGGCACCGGCATAGGCATCTTCGGCAGGAGCACGATGTTCTGGTGCATCCAGCTGCCGCGGATGAAGATCGTGCCGTCGAAGGGGCGCAGGCCGTCCTTCTCGACGTGCAGCTGGTAGCGTCCGGCCTTCAGGCCCTTGATCCGGTAGTGACCCTTGTCGTCGGTCTTGGTCGCGTAGGCCGGTGCGGGATCGGGACGGATGATGTGGGCCGGCGCGTCCGGGGTCTCGCGAGCCTCCTGGGTGCGGTAGAGTATCGGCTGGGGCGTCAGGGTGACGGCCGCGCCGGCCACCGGCAGCAGCTTCTGATCGGGCGGCATCACCATTCGCTCGGCGGCGACCGACCCGGTCTGGGGCAACGAGGCCCCCGAGGCCGCGAGCTTGGCGAAGGCGAAGGCGGGGATGGTCTGGACGACACCCAGCAGCACCTTGGTCTGCGAGAGGTAGACGGTGCGCTCGACGGCGCCTGTCCTGGGGACCTCGACGAACCCGTGCCAGGTCTCGTAGCCCTTCCTGACGACGGTCATGCTATAGCTGTCGGGCGGGATCGGCTTCTCGAACTTGAAGCTGCCGTCCTTGCCGCTGGTCGTCGAGTACTGCTCGGTGCGGATGGGCGGCATCGGGTAGATCTGCGGACGGACCTGTTCGTCGGCGTCCGGCTTGCGTCGGGCGCTGCCCGGCCGGCCGTCCTTCATGATGGTGTAGCGGTTGGGGCGCAGGGTGATCGTGGCGCCGGCCACGGGCAGGGCGCGCTTCAGCGACTCGGGGGCGATGTGGCGTTCGGCGACGTCGCCGGTGGCGGCGGTCTCGCGCTCGGCGCTCTGCGCGTCGGAAGCGCGCGGTACCAGGAAGTCGACGTCGAAGCTCAGCACCTTGCCCGAGAAGGAGCCGCGGCGCTCCTTTTCCCAGGCCTGCGCCATGTCGAGCAGCACGTCGTAGCGCGCCTGGGCGCGGGCGTAGGCGTAGTAAGCCTGGATCTGGGCGTCGAAGTTGAACGGGTCCTTCTGGATGACCTCGTTCAAGTTCGCCAGCGCCGCAGAGACGGCCTTCTCGGCCTCCGGAAGCTGCTTGGCATAGGGGTTATCGTCGCTGAACGCGCTGACCGGCGGGGCGATGTGCTTGGGTTCCTCGGCCAGCAGTCCGGTCGCCGGGCCCCAGCAGAGCGCCGCGATTGCCGCGGCTGAAACGATACACTTCATCCAGTTCATCCTGGTCCTCCTTTGTATCCGTTCGGGTTCGTCGGGTTGGTTGTCAGTCTTTCGGGCCGTCCAGGGGTCGCTCGAGATCGGCCGTTCCGGCGGCGGGCTCCACGGGGCGGCCTTCGCGGCTGCCCTGCAGTGCCTCGATGCGCGGCCCGGCGCCCGGGCCGATGCGCCGCTCGGCGCGTGCAGGCTCGGACGATGGGCCCGCAGCGACCGCCGCGCTCTCGGGCACCGTCGGCGCCAGGCTTCGCGCCGCGGAGCGCTCGCCCTCGGGGGCGCTTGCAGCGGCCGGCGAGACCGGCTGTCCGGCGGCCGGCAGACCCGCTGGCGGCGGCGAGCTCGCCCCCGGCATGAACGCCCCTGCAGCGATCGCCCCCGCGCCTGCCGCCGCCAGGGCCGCCGTGCCCCAGCTCTCGCGCAGCCGCTCGAACCACCCGGGCCCGGACGCGAGCTTGCCCATCACCGCGTCCGCCAGCTCGGGCGGCGCCGCGTGCACCGGCAGCTGCCCGATTTCCGCGACGGCCGCTCGCAGCAGGTCGAGCTCGTCGGCGCACGCACCACAGGCCGCCACGTGCGCCGTCAGCCGCTCGGCCGCCGCCGGTTGCAGCTCCTCGGCCAGCAGCTCGGCGAACATCTCTCTTGCGTCCAGGCAGTTCATTCGGTCTCGCTCAGGCGCAGCCGGCCTCGCAGCAGCAGGTATCCCTGGTGAAGGCGGAATTTGACCGTTCCGATCGGGACGTCCAGGACATAGGCGATCTCGGCGAGCGAGCAGCCCTCCTGGTGTCGCAGCAGAAGCGTCGTGCGGTACTTCTCCGCAAGCCCCGCAAGGCACCGGTCGACGCTGGCCAGCTGCTCGCGGCGGCCCACGGTCGCCTCGGGGCCGGGCGAGCTGTCGGCGATGTCGTCGCACTCCGGGCCTGCGCTCTCCGGCTTGCGGATGCGCAGCCGGCTGATCGCGAGATTCTGGGCGATGCGCAGCAGCCAGTTGCCGAACCGGTGCTCCGGCCGGTACTGGTGCAACTTCTCGTGGGCGCGCAGAAAAGTATCCTGGGCTGCCTCCAGGGCGTCCTCCCGACTGCGCAGGATTCGCAACGCCAGGTTGAACACCCGGTTCTGATGGCGCTCCACGATGCGGCGGAACGCCGCCCGGTCACCGCCTCGCGCCAGACGCGCGTCGGCCCGGTCGGATTCGTCTGGATTTTGGCTCGCGGCGTCTTCACTCACCCCCATCTACGCTCCTTGCGTCGGCGGGGTTTGAAAATATCCCCGGCGCGACCATAGCAGCCGTGCCGGGCGGGATCAACCGACGTGCGCAACTCGTGCTAAGATGCCTCGCCGGCTACGAATGGAGGACCGTTGGAGTCGGAGCTGGATCGGCACCTGGTCGAGCTCATATCGCTCACCGCCAACGGGCGGGAGGGCCTGACGAGCGAGCGCGTCCAGTCGATGGTGGAGGACGTGCTCCACCTCAACCCGGGCAGGTCGCGAAGTTACTTCCTGGCCGGCTTTGCCGCCGAGCTCCTGGGGGTCCGCTTCAAGGAGCCGCCCGACCCCCCATCCGCGCGCTGGGAGCTCTACGGGCACATCGAGGCGCTGCTGGAAAAGGGGCAGACCGCCAAGGTCCTCGAGATGACCCGGCTCGCTGCCTTCCCGGCGCTCACGGCCGATCCCGAGATCGCCAGCCACTTGCTGGCGCCACTGGCCCATGCCGCCAGCGACAGCGGCGACGTCGGCGCCGCACTCGACTACCTGGAGCGGGGCCTGGCGCTCGAGGCGAGCCAGAAGTGCCAGCGCCTGGCCTCCGAGCTGATTCCCACCTATCTCACGCGCTCCGACCAGCTCATGAAGGATAACCGCCTCGAGGAGGCCCGCGGTCTGCTCGACAGCGTGACGCGCCGGCCGCTCCTGATGAAGAGCCTCGGGCAGCTGGCCGTGCGCGTCTACCGAAAGCTCGGACAGTGCGAACAGAAAGCCGGCGACTGGCAAGAGGCCATCGCGCGATTCCGCGAAGGCTTCGACCGCGAGCCCAGCGATAGCCAGAAGGCAGTCCTATGGTGCGACATCGGCCTCTGCTACCTGGGGCTCTCCTCGATCAACAACCTGCAGAAGGGCCAGCGCTGGGAGCACGGCGCCCAGGCCAGGGAGGCCTTCGAAAAGGCCGTCGCCTCGGGTGTCGGGTTCAGCATCAACGGTGCCTTCGCCCTGGGCGTTCTCACGCTGGAGGACGGCCAGCCCGAGCGCGCCGCCCAGCTCTTCGAGATGGCCCACCGCTCGCTCAAGGCGATGAAGATGCGTAATCGCAGCCGCATCGAGCCCCGCATCAAAGCCTACCTCGCCGAGGCTCTCCTGATGGGCCGGGGCGCGCGCCAGGAGGTGCCGAAGGCGCTCAACCTCCTAGGCCAGGCGCATGAGGCGCAGAGCTGGCCGCTCGCAGACCGCCTCAACCTCTACCGGCTGTTGCGGACGGTCGATGAGCCGGCGGCCCGCACCTTCCTGCAGAGCATCGATCTCTCGCGCCTGAAGAACCCGGTGGACGGCGCGGCCATCGGGCGGGAGCTCCTGACGCACGGCGAGCATGCCAAGGCCCTCGAGGTGGCCCTGGGGCTCTTGCAGCTCTACCTCAAGAAGCCCGACCGCCGCGACGCGCTCACGCTCAAGCTGCGGGCCGAGAATGGGCTGGCCGACGGCCGGGCCGGCTCCGCGACGTACCAGGAGCTCAAACAGCTCTGCATGGATCAGGAGTTCTACCCGGAGCTGGAGGAGATCTTGCTCTCCGAAGACGTCACCGGCGAGGTCCTCGACGCGCTGGAGCGGCGCAAGGAGTGTCTGGAGCTCTACGGACTGATGCCGGACCGCCGGGCCAACCTGGCGGCCCTGTTGCTGGAGCTGGCCCGCAGCTACATCCACGCGCGGGATGAGGATGGCCTGCGCACGGCCCGATCCCTGCTGGAAGAGGCTGCGCTCTACTCCAACGAGATCCCCGCCGCGGAGCTCGACTCGCTTTCGGAGCGCCTGGACTTCGAGGCGCACCGGCTAGGCATCGATCTGGGAGGCGCGACTGACTCCAATTTGCCGCAGCGCCTTCGGACCCGCTTCCCGGCCCCGCCCAGGCTGCTCGTCGTGGGCGGCAACGAGAAGCAGATGGGGGACCACGAGAGCTTCGTGAAGCTGGGCGAGGAGCTCCACTTCGTCGGCGAGTGGATTCCCGCCAACTACGTCAACCCCGACAAGTCGCTGGCCCTGGTGCGGCAGCGGCTGCAGCAGGGCTTGAAGGGCCTGATCCTCCTGCACTACAACCGCACCGAGTTCGGTCGCAGCGCCCGTAAGCTCGCCGGCGAGTACCCCGTGGTCCTGCGGAATCTCCATCTCTACGGCTTCAAGAGCCTGCGCGCCTGCGTCGAGGAAGTGCTCGAAAAGATGCTCCGCATGGCCGAGGATCGCGCCTCGAAATCCCCCTAGCGGATGCCGCCCCGCCTCCTGACCCCTGAAGCCTGATCCCCTCGAGCCTCGAGCCTCAAGCCTCAAGCCTCAAGCCTCGAGCCTCCGGTCGCATCTTCCGCATGGTAGCTGCTCCGCACCAGCGGGCCGGACTCGCAGTGGGCGAAGCCGAGCTCGAGCGCCGCAACTCGCAGCTCGTCGAACTCCTCGGGAGGCACCCATCGCGCGATCGGCAGGTAGCCCGGGCCGGGCGACAGGTACTGCCCCAGTGTCAGGATGCTGCAGCCCTGGCTCCTGAGGTCTTCGAGCACCTGGAGCACTTCGGCCTTTGTCTCGCCCAGCCCCAGCATCAGGCCGCTCTTCGTCGGGACGCCGGATTCGGCCGATCGCGCCAGCACCTGAAGGGTCCTGGCGTAGTCGGCCTGAGGGCGCACCCGCGCGTAGAGCCTCGGCACGGTCTCGGTGTTGTGGTTGAGCACGTCCGGCCTGACCTGGAGCACGGTCGCCAGCGCCTCCGGGTCGCCACGAAAGTCGGGAATCAGAAGCTCGACGCGGCACCCGGGCACGGCGGCCCGGATCGCCCGCACCGTTCGCGCGAAGATCCCTGCGCCCCCGTCGGCCAGCTCGTCGCGGTTGACGCTCGTCACAACCGCGTAGCCCAGGCCCATCGCGGCGACGGCCTCGGCCACGCGCCGCGGCTCGTCCAGGTCCAGCTCGGTCGGCCGCCCGGTCTCCACGGCGCAGAAGCCGCAGCTGCGCGTGCAGACGTTTCCCAGGATCATGAACGTCGCCGTTCCGCGGGACCAGCACTCGCCCTGGTTGGGGCAGCGCGCGCTCTCGCACACCGTGTGGAGCTTCGCCTCGCGCACCGTGGCCAGCACGGCTCGGAAGCCGTCGCCGCCCGGCGCCTTGACCCGCAGCCAGGAAGGTCGCTCTCCCGGGCCGGTCACGCCTTGCCGCCCGCCGCTGGAGCCGGCCGCCTCAGAAGTGTCCCTCCAGCTCCATCTGCTCCAGCTGCTCGGTCACGGCGCTCAGGAAACGCCCGGCGAGCATCCCGTCCACCCAGCGGTGGTCGTAGCTCATGCTGAGGAACATCATCTCGCGGATGGCGATGGCGTCATCGATCACCACCGGCCGCTTCTTGATGGCCCCGACGCCCATGATGGCCACCTGGGGCTGGTTGATGATGGGCGTGCCAGTCAGGCTTCCCGCGCTGCCCAGGTTCGTGATGGTGAACGTGCCCCCGGCGACGTCGTCGGGCGCCAGCTTGCGCGTGCGGGCGCGGGCCACCAGGTCGTTCAGCGCGCGCGCCAGTCCGACCAGGTTCATCGTGTCGGCGCTCTTCACGACTGGCACGATCAGCCCCTGGCCCTCCAGGGCCACCGCCACGCCGATGTTGATTCGACGCTTGAGCAGCACGTTCGTCCCGTCGATGCTGGCGTTGACTGCAGGGAAGCTCCGCAGAGCCCGGGCGGCTGCCGCGACGAAGAACGGCGTGAAGGTGAGATTGAAGCCCTCGCGGGCCTGGAACTGCGCCTTCGCCTTCTCGCGGAATCGCGCGATGCGCGTCATGTCGACCTCGTGCAGCGAGGTCACGTGCGGGGAGGTGTGGACACTGCGCACCATGTGCTCCGAGATCGCGCGCCGCATCGTGTCCATCGCCACGACCTCGACGTCGGAGCCGTGGACAGTCGGCGCGGGAGCCGGCGCAAGCGGTTGAGGCGCTGCGGGCGTCGCCGTCGCAGATGCTGCCGAACCGGCTGCCGGGGCCGGCGCCGTGCCTCCCGCTTTGCGCGACTCGACATAGGCCAGGATGTCCTTCTTCTGGACGCGCCCGCCGGTGCCGCTGCCTCGGATGCTCGCCAGCTCGTCCATCGAGACACCTTCCGTGCGCGCGATGGACAGGACCAGCGGTGAGTAGAAGCCGCGCCGATCGTCGCCCGCCGGCGCAGCAGCCGGTGCCGCTCTGGGCGCTGCGACGGGCGGCGGCGGGGCAGGGGAGGCCGCCACGATCGCCGCCGCGGCCTGCGCGGGCGTTTCGACTGGTGCCGCCACGGCCGCTGCAGGCGCCGGCGCCGCGACCCGGGCCGCGCCGGCCGAGGCATCCGAGTCGATCCGCGCCAGAACGGTCCCGATGTTCACCTTGGTGCCTTCGCCGACCAGCACCTCCGTCAGGACGCCGGCCGCTGGCGCCGGGATCTCGGCGTCGACCTTGTCGGTGCTGATGGAGAGGACGGTCTGGTCCTTCTGGACGGCGTCTCCGGCCTTGACGTACCACTTGGTAACGGTGCCTTCGGCGACGCTTTCGCCCATCTGGGGCATCACGAGATCGGTGAGCATAGAGTGGCTTCTCCGTTCCTGGGGATCACTGCGGTGGGGACGCGGGCATTGTAGCGACACCCGAAAAGAAAGTCCAAACCCGGAAGCGGCAACCGCATAGCTCCGGACGTGAAGACGATGACGCCCTCTCGAATCCTTCTCCTGGCGGCCCTGCTCACGACCGTTTCGGCCCCGGCTCGCGGCCAGGACCTCGAGGCCGCGATGGACGTCCCGGCCGCCACGCACCTGGACGGCGCCCCGGCTGCGGCTTCCAGCAGGCTCCGGAGCCTGCCGCCCGTATCGACCGCGCTGCGCCAGGGAGTTCAGCGTGCCGCTGCGGCCGCCAATCCGCGCCAGCTCGCCACCCAGGTTCGGACCAACTACCGCGAGGGCCGCTTCTACGCCACCGACTACAGCGTCCACTCGACCCCCCGCAGCGCGGTCGCCGCCAGCATCCGGCCGCTCGACGTCCGCGCCAACGTCCGCGCCAGCGTCCGCAACAACATGTCGCCGCTCAGCATGGTCGGCTCGCTCATCGCCCCGGTCAGCATCGAGCTGAATCGCCAGATCGCGGTCGACGGCCGCGTCAGCCCCGCCAAGCTGGCTCGCGCCTTCGAGCCCGGCGCCATCGCCGGCGGTCTGGCAGCCGGATTCGCCGGGGACGCCCTCGGCGCCGCCGCCCAGTCGGCGCTGGCCGGCACGCTTGGCCCCATCGGCCCGGTCGCCGGCTTCGTCGCCCGCCCGCTGATCAGCTACTCGATGTTCCTCATCGGCTCCAACTTCGGGAGCAGCGTGGCCCACGGCAAGCCCAGCCTCGAGGGCGCGCTTGCCCAGAGCATGCGGCAGGTCGACCCGGCCCGCGACGCCGGCGCCCTCGTGGGCGGCAGCGTCGGCGCTGTCATCGGCCAGGCCATCATCCCGATCCCGGTCGTCGGCAGCGTGGTCGGCGGCGTCGTCGGCGGACTGGTCGGCACGCAGATCGGAAACTGGATTGGCACTCACGGCATCACCGGCCGCGCCGACAAGGGCGCCGTCGCCTGGCTACGCCGCCAGGCCGACCGTCTCGACGGCGGCGAGGTCCGCGATGACGGCGGCCGCAAGACGCCCGAGCGGCCGTCCGGCGAGCCGTCGAGCCTCCCCGTGGCCGAGGGCGCCGGGGACGACACCCTCCGCGACCGGTTCGACGGGCAGCTCGTGATGGCCCGCCCCGTGGTCGCCGCGGAGGAGCCTCTCGCCACCGTCCGACCGGAGATCGCCCCCGACGAGTCGATCGCCAGCGATCTCGTGATGGCCCGCTGAGCCGGGGCTATCCCTTGAAGAGGCCGTCCGGGTTGCTGCCGAGCAAGCCGGCCTCGAAGCGCCGCTTGTCGACCTTGGGGAGCCGGCGAGCGCGCGCGGGCGTGACGAGCGGCGTGTGGACCAGTCCGTCGAGATGCTCGCCGATCGCGTCCAGGTCGTGCTCCGCCGTCCGCCAGCCGGGAAAGACCCGGTCGCTCAGCACCAGTGGGCGGCTGTAGCTTCGCAGCGTCCGCTCGGCCTGGAGGTTGAAGTAGTCCTCGAAGTACGAGACGGCCAGCTCCCTGAGCGACCGGTAGACAGCAGAGCGGTATCGCAGCCCGGAGAAGTTCGACTTGGCGACGGCGCCCCAGAAGCCGGCTTCCTGGAAGACCACGATCACGTGGTCGTCGTCCTTGCCCTTGGCGGCGCGCAGGTCGACCAGCGCCGGTCTGCGGCCGTGGTGCGCGAAGGCGGCTGCGGCCAGGAGGGCGCCCTCCATGCAGTGCGCCTTGCGATCTCGTAGAACGCGGCGCGGCGACCTGCAGGTGATCTCGTCGTTGTACGGGACGTCGTCCAGGAAGCTCTGCACGGCCTCGGGAGACCGCAGCCGATCGAGCACCCGTCGCTCCTCGCCGGTCCAGCCGGAGGCTTGCTTCGCCATCGTCAGTAATCCAGCAGGCTCTCGAGCGCCTGCCGCACCCGGGCGGCGTCCGGCAAGACGAACTGCTCCAGAGCGTCCGAGTACGGCACCGGCGTGTCCGCGCTGGCCAGCCGCATCACCGGCGCGTCGAGCCGTTCGAACGCGTGTTCGGCGATGAGCGCGGCGACTTCGCCCCCCACGCCGCCCGTCAGGTGCGCTTCGTGCAGGATGAGCACCTTTCCGGTCTTCTCCACGGTCGCCACGATCGCCTCCAGATCCAGCGGTCGCAGAGTCCGCAGGTCGAGCACCTCCACCGAGTGGCCTTGTCGAGCGAGCTCGGCGGCGGCTTCGAGCGCCAGATGGACGCCGCTGCCGTAGGTGATCACGCTGGCGTCGGTCCCGGCCCGCTTGACCTCGGCCTTGCCGATGGGCACGACCGTGTCCGGACCGGGGAGCGGTCCGCGGATGCGGCGGTACAGGAACTTGTGTTCCAGGTAGATCACCGGGTTCGGGTCGCGGATGGCGGCCTTCAGCAGCCCTTTCGCGTCCCAGCCGGTCGACGGCGCCACGACCTTGAGACCGGGGACGTGGCAGAACCAGGCCTCCGGATTTTCGGAGTGAAAAGGTCCTCCGTGGGTGTAACCGCCGCTGGGTCCGCGAATCGTGATCGGCACGCTCGGCCCCCAGCGGTAGTGGAGCTTGGCGGCCATGTTGACGATCTGGTTCCAACCGCAGCTGATGAAGTCGATGAACTGCATCTCGACCACCGGCCGCATGCCCATCAGAGCCGCTCCGGTGGCCGCGCCCACGATGGCCGATTCGCTGATGGGAGTGTCGACGATCCGCGCCGGGCCGAACTCCTGGAGAAACCCTTTCGTGACCTTGAAGGCGCCGCCGTAGGTCCCGATGTCCTCGCCGATGAGGAAGACGTTCGGGTCGGACTGCAGCTCCTCGCGCAGAGCCTCCGTGATGCCCTGGATGTAGGTCGGTTCCTCTGCCTGGGGCCCCTGGCCGGCGCCCGGCGATTGTTCAGCGGCTCGCACCTGGACCTCCCTCCGCATACACGCCGGTCAGCGCCGAAGGTCCCTCGGGGAACGGGTCGGCGAGCGCTTGCTCGCAGGCCAGGTCGATTTCGCGGGCAACGCGGGAATCGAGCGCGTGCTCCTCGGGCTGCGTCATCAGCTTGCGGGCAACGAGCCACTGGCGATACCGGGCGATCGGATCGCGCTTCTCCCACTCGGCGACAAGCGCCTTTGGAACGTAGCCGGCGTCGTCGTGCTCGGCGTGGCCTTTCATCCGCATCGTGACCGCTTCGATCAGAGTCGGCCCGTTGCCCTCGCGGGCGCGCTCGACGGCCTGCCGCACGGCGAAGTAGACCGCCAGCACGTCGTTGCCGTCGACGGTCACGCCCGGGATGCCGTAGCCGGCGGCCTTGTCGGCAAACCGCGCGGCCGCGCACTGGCTGGCCGTCGGGGTCGAATAGGCGTACTGGTTGTTCTCGAGCACCAGCACGAACGGCAGGCGCATCACGCCCGCCATGTTCAGCCCCTCGTGGAAGTCGCCCACGCTGCTGCCGCCGTCGCCGATCCAGGTCATCGCCACGCGCTTCTCGCCGCGCAGCTTGAAGGCGAGCGCGACTCCCGCCAGCACCGGGATCAGGGCGCTCAGGTGGCTGATGGGCGCCACGATGCCGAGCGAGAGATCGCCCAGGTGGGTGTTTCCGTCGCGTCCGCCGGTGGGGCTGGTGGCGCGTCCCAGGTAGTTAGCGAAGAAGCGGCGCAGGTCGAGGCCTCGCGTCAGGATGACGCCGCTGTTGCGGATCATCGGGCCGACCACGTCCTGCGGTTGCGTGGCGAAGGCGCTTCCGACGGAGCACGCTTCCTGGCCGCGGCTGCCGAACGCCCCGCCCGAGATCTTGCCCTGGCGGTAAAGGGTCGAGATCCGGTCGTCGAACGCCCGGTTGAGCAGCATCAGGTAGAGCAGCCTGTGCAGCTGGTCGCGGGTCAAGCCGAAGGGAGGCCCGCTCGGGTGGGCGGCGAGCGGGGAGCCTGCCGCGGGCTGGGGATGAGCGGCCCCCGGACGGCGTACGGCGGGCGCAGAGCGCCGGGTAGGGGCAGCGGTCGAGGCCGCCCTCGAGCGTCTCGCGGCCGGCAAGTCAGCACACCTCCGCGAGCAGGCCGGCAGGCTCGCTGGCGGCTTGCAGCCAGGGCGTGACACCGGCTAGCTCCGTCGCCCAGGTGGCCTTCACGGGCGTGGCGCCGAAGACGGCGGCGAACGCGTCGACCGTCGGTTGACGCACTGCGTCAAGGTCGACGGGTCGCGCCAGCAGCCGAGCCAGGCTCGTCACGCCCTTTCCTCGGATGCCGCACGGGACGATGAGCTCGAAGCCGTCGGGCCGCGGGTCCACGTTCAGGGCGAAACCGTGCATCGTGATCCAGTTCTTGACCTTCACGCCGACGGCGCCGACCTTCTCGCTGCCGCACCAGATGCCTGACATCCCGGCCACCCGGGCGCCTTCGATGCCGAAGCCGGCCAGCACGCGGAGCATGACTTCCTCGAGGGCCCGTACATACTTGTGGACGTCCGGCAGCCGCTTCGACAGGTCGAGGATCGGGTAGCCGACCAGCTGCCCCGGGCCGTGGTAGGTCACATCCCCGCCACGGTCGATCTCGACCAGCTCGACGCCGCGCCCTGCGTAGGCATCGGCTGCGAGCAGCAGGTTCTCCCGGCGTCCGGAGCGGCCCAGCGTCACGGTGGGCGGGTGCTCCGCCAGGAGCAGGGTATCGGGGAGCCGGCCCGAGCCGCGCAGTTCGAAGAGGCGTTGCTGCAGGGCCCACGATTCCCTGAAGGCGATCCGTCCCAGGTCGAGCACCAAGAGCGGGTCGCTCACAGGTGCACGGCCTCCCCGTAGGCATTGCCTGCGGCCTCCATGATCGCTTCCGAGAGCGTCGGGTGGGCGTGGATCGTGTGGAGGATTTCCTTGTAGGTCGCCTCGAGTGTCCTGGCGATTCCGAGCTCGTGAATCTGCTCGGTGGCAGCGTGGCCGATGATGTGGGCGCCCAGGAGCTCGCCGTACTTGGCGTCGAAGACGAGCTTCACCATGCCCTCCGTTTCGCCGGCCGCGATGGCCTTGCCGAGCACCCGGAAGGGGAAGCGGCCGATCTTCAGCTTGTAGCCCTGCTCCTTGGCGGCGCGCTCGGTCAGGCCCACGCTGGCGACCTGCGGCTGGCAGTACGTGCAACTCGGGAAGTTGGTGATGTCGATGCGCGGTGGCCGGCCCGGCTCCAGCATCCCTTCGACTGCGCAGATCGCCTCGTGGCTGGCGACGTGGGCCAAGAGCGGCGGTCCGCTCACGTCGCCGATGGCGAAGATGTCCGGGTTGGACGTGCGGTAGTGGTCGCCCGTCTTGACGAACCCGCGCTCCACGGTGACGCCCAGCTTCTCCAGGCCCAGCCCCTCCACGTTGCCCGTGACGCCGACCGCCACCAGGCACTTGTCGGCACTCACGACCTCGGCGCCCTTGCCGCGATCGAAGGTGACCTCCACCTGGCCCTTTTTCACGGCGGTGCCCTGCACGCGGGCCCCGGTGATGATGTCGATGCCGCTCCTGACGAGCGATTTCGTGAGCGTCTCGGCGATCTCGTCGTCCTCCAGCGGCAGGATGTGGGGCATCATCTCGAGCACGGTGACC
Source organism: Candidatus Wallbacteria bacterium (assembly GCA_016213845.1). Classification (GTDB taxonomy): domain Bacteria; phylum Muiribacteriota; class UBA6191; order JACPRK01; family JACPRK01; genus JACPRK01. The sequence continues at coordinate 50,374 of JACQZN010000096.1, read as the reverse complement.
TTACAGCCGAACGTGCTCCAGAAGTAGGCGAACTCGATGCCGATGGCGCCGCCGCCGACGATGACGGCGCGGGCTGGGAGCTCCGTGAGCGACAGGGCGCCGGTGCTGTCGAGGAGGTTCTTGCCATCGACCGTGAGGCCGGGGAGGGGGCGCGGCCGGGCGCCCGTGGCGATGACGAACCGCTTGCTGCGCACGCGTTGCGGAGGGCCGCCGGCGCGGGGGGCGACCGTGAGGACGCCGGGTGCCTCGAGGGCGCCGGTTCCCTGGAAGACGGTGATGCCATTCTTCTTCATGAGGAACTCGACGCCCTTGACGATGCGTCCGGAGACGTCGCGGCTACGCTTCATGACCTTGGCGAAGTCGAAGCGGACGTTGTCGCAAGAGATGCCGAAGTCGGAGGCGTCCTTGACCATCCTGTAGACCTCGGCGGCCTTGAGGAGGGACTTGCTGGGGATGCAGCCCCAGTTGAGGCAGATGCCGCCGAGCTGGTCGCGCTCGACGATGGCGGCCTTCATCCCGAGCTGGGAAGCGCGAATGGCGGCGACGTAGCCGCCAGGCCCCGCGCCGATGACGACGAGGTCGAACACGGTTTCGCCCATGGCCATGCACACTCCTCGGGAGGCCATCCTCCCTGCGCCCGGCGGTATACCACGAGACCCGACGGGTAGGGAAGCCGGGTGCGGGGAAAACGGGGCCTCCGCCGAAGTCGGGGCCTCCGCGAGAAGGCACCGGAAAGCGAAGAAATCGGGGCAACTCGACTTGCCCCAATTTCCAAAATTGGGGCAAGTCGAGTTGCCCCGATTTCTTCGCTTTCCGATTTTCCGCGGGGAATGACGAAGGCACCGGCGCGGGGCCGGTGCCTCGAGGGATCGCGTGCCGGGGGGCTATGCGATCAGACCAGGTCTTTCAGGGAGACGCCGGCCAGCTCCTTGGCGATCGCCTTGAGGGCCTTGTCCCAGCGCTTGAAGAACTTGGACTCGCCGGCCTTCCCGCCCTTTTTGCTATCCAGGACGGAATCGGAGGCCTCCATCGGGCCCTCGACGGCCTCGTAGATCTCCAGGAGCGAAATCTGCTGGATGGGCCGGGCGAACATGAAGCCGCGGCGGGCGCCCCGGTAGGAGCGGAGGATCTTGGCGCGGGCGAGCTGCCCGAAGATCTTGGCCAGGTAGTTGGCGGGCAGGCCCCGCGTGTTGGCGATCTCCTTGAGCTGGACGGGGCCGGTTGCCTTCATTCCGGCGAGAGCCATGAGGCCGTTCACTGCGTAGATGGTGCCTTTCGAGAGACGCATCTAGGTTCCTCCTTGCTGGATGTGATAGGTACGCGGGACTGATTGAGTCCACTTGCGCAGATAGTATAAGCCACCGGGCCAACCGAAGAGTCAAGCATTTCCACGCCACCGCGCAATCCGCACCGGAGCCAATCGCTCCATTGGACGCGCGGCATCCGGTAACTCCGGACGCATTCCTCCTCCTTCCGCCTGCTCCCTGGGCCTGCCCAGTCCGGCGGCCGTGGCCTCGCTCCGGGTCGGCATGTCCCGCCCGAGACCGCAGCTACGCGCCATCCCCCCCCATTTTCCCCGGGGACCGGAGTCGCTCCCGCGCCTCTCATCCGTCTTCCACTGAGCGCGTGCGCGTGCTATCCTACCGGGTTCCTCGTACCTTTCACGCAGGTCCCCAGTCCGGATGGTGGCTCACCGGCTGGCCGAGACTTTGCAGCGCACGCCGCCCGTATGGCTTCAGAACAGACTCCGGCAACGCTCCCCCTCTCCAAACGGCTTTTCCAGTTCGTCTGCTCCATCCGGTTCACGATCTTCCTGCTCGTGGCCTTGGCGATCATCCTCGCCGTCGCCACCGTGATCGAGAGCCGCGAAGGCACGGGCGCCGTCCAGATGAAGGTCTACAGGGCCGTCTGGTTCAACATCTTCCTGGGCGGCTTCACGCTCAACCTTCTCGGCGGCACCTACAAGCGCTTCCGCTGGCTCTGGATCTACTTCGGCTTCGGAGTCACCCACCTCGGCGTACTCACCATCCTGCTCGGCGCCTTCCTGACTCGCAACTTCGGGATCGAAGGCCAGATGACGATTCCGCAGGACGCCACTCGCGAACACTTCGTCGGCAACGATGACAAATTGTCCGTGACCGCGCCCGACGGCGAGAACGTCTCCCTCTTCGTCCCGATCGACCGCGGTTCCAAGCAGAAGGACCTCTGGGTCTCGGCTCATCTGCCCAAGGCAGGTTTGACAGCCGTCATGGACAAGTACTGGCCCGACCTCGAGTTCGAGCAGGCGATCGAGCCCGGCGGCGCGGGCGAAAACCCGGCCGTGGAGTTCGTTCTGACGGCAATGGGCTCCGACGTCAACGGATGGCTCGCTGCGGGCGTCTCCGGCAAGGAAGAGATTGCGATGGGCCCCATGACGATCCGGCTCGCCGAGGCGTCCGGCCCCATTCCGGCCGAGCTGTCGGCCTCGGCAGCGGGTCCGAATGTCCTCGTCCTCTCGGACCTCGCCGGCAAGGAGAGCGTCGAGATTACAGCCACGGACGGAAACTCCAAGGAGTTCACGATCGGTGGCAAGAAGCTCAAAGTCATGATCCGGCAGACCTTCGGGAACTTCTCGATGGACGGCAAGGACTTCAACGACCGCCCCGGAGCGCCGGAGAACCCGGCTGTCGCCTACCTGGTCGAGGGGCCCGACGGCAAGACGCCCGACATCGCTTTCGCCAACTACCCCGATTTCAGCCTCCAGCACGGAAAGAAGCAGGCGCTCTTCAAGGCTCGCTACCACTTCAAGGCCGGCGCGCACGAGCCCGACAACCGCCTCACGCTCTGGTGGCTCGACAAGAAGAAGCTGGCCTACTCCGTCCGCGTCGGCGGCAAGCCTGCCGGCTCGGGCGATGTCGTCGAGGGTAAGCGGCTCGACCTGATGAACGGCCGCATCGGCTTCACAGTGAAGAAGCTGATGAAGGGCACTCGTGTCGTCCAGAAGGCCGTCAACGCAAGTGACGAGGCCCGAAACCCCTCCATCCACGTCAAGCTCGTCCCCGACGCCGGTGGCGAGGGCGCCGGTGTCTGGCTCCCCTGGGGCGAACAGCGCGAGCTCTCGGTCAATGGCAAGAAGCTGACCCTGCTTTACCGAGGCGACCGCTACGACGTGCCCTTCTCCTTGAAGCTCCTCAAGTTCAAGGAGGACAAGTACCCGGGCTCGATGCAATCGGCTACCTACGAGAGCAAGGTCAAACTCGAGGACAAGGAGCTGGGCCGCAACGAGGAGCTGGTCATCTCGATGAACGAGCCGCTTCTCTACCGGGGCTACACCTTCTTCCAGTCGAGCTTCATCCCGGGCGAGTCCTACACCACCGTACTTTCGGTCTCCCGTGATCCGGGCAAGTGGCCCACCTACATCGGTTACATCCTCATGACGATCGGAATGCTCCTGATGTTCTACGCGAAGCCGTTCCTGGCTCGTTGGGACCAGGCGCGCTTGAAGAAGGAGAAGGCGCAATGAATTCGAGATCCTGGCTGCTTTCCGTATCGCTTGCAGTCGCCTTGCTTCCCGGCTTCGTGGCCGGCGCGCCCCAAGGCATCGACGTCGGAGCCGTGTCCCGGCTGCCCATGCTCGACAACGGCCGCGTCAAGCCATTCGACACCTACGCGCGCGAGACCGTCCGCTTCATCACCGGCGGCGAGGTCTTCCAGAAGCGCGACCCGGTCGAGCTGCTTCTCGAAATTGCCTTTGACTTCAACAAGTGGACGGACGTCCCGCTTGTCTCCATCGACTTCCTGCCGCTCAAGGAGAAGCTGGGCGTCAAGCGCGAGGTCAAATTTCTGGGTGCTGCCGAGATCGTCAACAACTCCAAGTACCAGGCCCTGATGGACGAAATCCGCAAGGCCGGAAAGGATCCCGACAAGCTCCCCAGGCTCGAGAAAGAGGTCGTGCTTCTCTACCACCGCGTCTCCGTACTCGAGAATCAGATGGAGGGCCAGGGGTGGAAGCTGGTTCCCAACGAGAAGGATGTGACTGGCGCCTGGTTGGCGCTCTCCGACGCCTCCGACGAGGCCGTCAAGAAGGCGTTCGGCGCCATGACCACGGCCTACCGCGGCAATGACGCATCCGGCTTCAACCGTGCCGTCGGCGAGCTCGCCGCGCGCCTCAAGGCGATGACCAAGACGGAGCTGGTCAACGCCACCACCATCGAGCGCGAGGTCTGGTACCACCGGTTCCGCCCCTTCGAGAAGTCGAGCATCCTCTACGTGCTGGCCTTCCTGGCGTTCCTGATGTCGAGCACCGTACCGCCGCGCCGGATGTACAAGCTGGCCGTCTTCCTGGCCCTCGCGGGATTCGGCATCCACGCCTACGGCATCGCCCTGCGCAGCCTGATCAGCGGCCGCGCCCCGGTCAGCAACGTCTACGAGACGATGCTCTGGGTCCCCTTCGGAATCAACCTCTTCGCGCTCACCTTCGAGCTCGTCCACCGGGCCCGATACTTCGGCCTGACGGCGACCTTCCTGGGTGGCGCCATCCTGACCCTCTCGGATTTCGTCAGCCTCGACCCCTACGTCTCGCCGCTCGTCCCCGTCCTGCGGTCCAACTACTGGCTCATCATCCACGTGCTCACCATCACGCTGGGCTACGCAGCGGCAACGCTCTGCCTGGGGATGGGCCACCTCTGGCTGGGCGTATTCGTCTGGAACAAGGGCACGGCGCCCTCCTTGAAGAACATCGAGAAGTATCTCTACCAAGCCATTCAGGTGACCGTCTTCTTCATCGGGACCGGCACCATCCTGGGCGGCGTTTGGGCCAACCAATCCTGGGGCCGGTACTGGGGTTGGGACCCCAAGGAGACCTGGGCCCTGATCAGCCTTCTCGGCTATCTGGCCATCACGCACGCGCGGATCGTCAATGCCATTGGCGGCTTCGGAACGGCTGTCGCCTCCATCCTGGCCTGGCAGAACGTCCTGTTCTGCTGGTACGGCGTCAACTACTTCCTGGTCGGTCTGCACAGCTACGCCGGCGGCGAGACCTCCGCCTATGTACCCTGGCAGGTCTGGGTCTGGACCGTCTTCGAGGGTATCGTCCTCTTCGTCAGCTGGACCAGCTACAAGGCCTACCTGAAACGCGCCCAGGAGTAGCCCTCCGGCACCGAGGGCCGGCTCGCGGGAGCCGGCTCTACGGCATGTATCCCCGAGAAGTTCGGAACGGGCCTAGTGCCCGTGCCCGCACCTTGCGTCGACCCATTCCTCCACGCCGTCGGCAAGGACTTCCTTCTTCCAGATCGGCACGTCCTCCTTGATGCGGTCGATGCCATGGCGGCACGCCCGGAAGGCCTCGTCCCGATGGGCGCTGGCCACGGCGACCAGAACGCTCGCCTCGCCAATCTGCAGATGGCCGATACGATGCAGGATGACGATGCGCGCGATCGGAAACCGCTCCAGCGTCTCCCGCGCGATCGCCTGCATGACCGGCAGCGCCATCTCGGCGTAAACGTGATAATGGACCGAACAAACCGAGCGCCCCTCGTGGTGATCCCGGACCCGGCCGACGAACGTGACGACGGCGCCGCTGGCGCGGTCCTCCATGTCCGCCGTCACGTCCTCGACGCGGATGGGCGCTTCGGTCAGCTCGACCCGCTCGCGGGCAGTCATCGGCTCACCCTCCGCTGACGGGCGGAATCAGCGCCACCTCGTCCGTCGCGCCGACCGGGTCGTCCTCGACCGCAAACCGGCGGTTCACGGCCACCCTGCAGACCGACAAGTGCCGTGCCTGGTCCGGGTAGCGACGCGAAAGCTCCGCCAGCAGCCGCCCTGCCGTGGTCCCTCCAGGGGGAAGCTCCGCCTCGACGCTCTCGGCGCCGAAGCGGTCTCGCAGAACCGCGAAAAGCTTCACCTGGACGCTTCCCATGCGGGGCAGTTTACCGCATCTCCCGAGTGCGGGGCAGGACGTCAGTTGCGGTCCGGCTGGTACGGGACGATCCGATCGTTGCGGAAATCGATGACGACCAGTGGCGGCGTCTCCACGCTCCCCGTGGGAGGTTGCGGGCGCCCGGCCCGCTCCCAGGCGACGCCCCAGAGGGACGTGATTCGCTCCACGCTCCGACCCAGCTGCTCCTTGATTCCCGGGCCCAGCCGCTCGTAGAACTTGCGGAAGTACTCCGGCGTGTAGGCTCCCGTGTCTGGCCTGTCCCTCGATGGCTGGGGCGAGGCCCCGCGGGCGCCGGCGTGCGCCAGCAGCTAGTCGTCGACGCGAAGGATGTCGTCGGTCATCGAGAAAGTGTCCGCGATCATCTCGAAGACGGCCGTCCGGAGCGCGCCCGGGTCGGACGGCATCTTGGCCGGCGGCGTGCGCGCCGTGCGGGTCAGCTCGCGCAGGAACTTGCGGAACTCCGCCTTGCGCAGCTCGATGATGCGGCCCTCCCAGCGCTGGTGCAGCCCCTTCAACAGCGGGTTCGGATGGTACTGAGCGTTGTAGTTGACCGTGGTGTGCAGGGGAACGTGCGCGTCCCCGACGTAGTGGGCCAGGACCGTCGCCAGCAGCATCGCTCGCACCCAGTTGCCGGTCCGCATCGCGGCTGCCATGTCGTTGACCCGCTCGTCGATGACCCACGGCAGTTCGCCTGCCTTCTCGAGCATCGCCGCCGGCAGCTCGGCCAGTCCTCCCTTGAACCAGCTGTTCTGGCGCCGGAACTGGTCGAGCGCTTCCTGTCCGTGCTTCTCGACATACTTGCGGAAGACTTCCAGCGCCTGTTCTCTGTCCAGCGGGGCCACCCGTGGCTCGTTGCGCGCTGGCATCGCCTCGGTGTAGGCCTCTTCGTCCTCGGCGAAGTGGTGGCGTCCTAGTTCCTTGGGACCGTTTGTCCCTGCCGGGTTCTCCAGGCCCTTCGGCAACTGGCCCAGCAGCTCCGGGCTTCCCCACCAGCTGTCCGGCAGGATCGAGTAGCAGATCAGGAAGTGGCGATTCGCTCGAAAGAAATCGCCAACCGGACCCTGCATCCGGTCGACTGCCGCGGTCGTCAGCATCATGTGGGCCGACGCGCCCCAGGCGCCCGCGGGCGGGGCCGCCGGACCGGAGACCAGGGAAACTGCCAGGAGCAAGACCGCGAGAAACCGGTTCCGGGACAAGAGATCACCTCGCGGCTCAGCGGCCGCCCGTCGCTGAATTCACTACCGCCGGGGGGCAGAATATGTTCCCGCGCAGGCCGGGCGACGAGGTATTCTCGTCCGACGGAGGTCCGACGATGTCCAGTCCCAGAAAGCTCTTCCTTGGCGGCGAGTGGCGCGCCACCGCCGATACCACCCTGGTCCGCAACCCCTTCGACGGCGCTGCCGTGGCCGAGCTCCACCAGGCGACGGCCGCCGAGATCGAGGAGGCCGTTGCCATCGCCGACCGCGCCTTCGACCGCGCTCGCAAGCTGCAGTCGTTCGAGCGCGAGGCGATGCTCCTTGCCATCGCCTCCGGCATCGAGGCCCGGCGCGAGGAGTTCGCCCGCTGCATCATGGCCGAGGGTGGCAAGCCGATCACCTTTGCTCGCGGCGAGGTCTCCCGCGCCGCGAACACCTTCCGCATCGCGGCCGAGGAGTGCAAGCGCCTCCACGGCGAGGTGATGTCGCTCGACTGGACGAAGGACTCGCCCTCCCGCACCGGCCTGACACGCCGCTTCCCCGTCGGCCCCGTCACGGCCATCAGCCCCTTCAACTTCCCGCTCAACCTGGTGGCGCACAAAGTGGCGCCGGCCCTGGCGGCGGGAAACCCCGTGATCTCCAAGCCCGCACACCAGACTCCTCTGACGGCACTGCTCCTGGCCGAGGTCGTCGAGCAGGCCGGCGTGCCGAAGGGCATGTTCCAGGTGCTGCCGTGCCTGGGCCCCGTGGCCCAGGCCCTCGTGACGCATCCGAAGATCAAGATTGTGAGCTTCACCGGCAGCCCCCCGGTCGGCTGGAAGCTCAAGGAGCTGGCCAACAAGAAGAAGGTGACACTCGAGCTGGGCGGCAATGCCGCAGCCATCATCGAACCCGACGCCGACCTCGGCTTCGCGGCCGACCGGATCGCCCTGGGCGCCTTCGCCTACGCGGGCCAGGTCTGCATCTCCGTGCAGCGCGTCTTCGTGCACGGCCAGGTGTACGACGCCTTCCGTACACGACTGATGGGAGCCGTCGAGTCCAAAATACGGATGGGCGACCCCGCCGAAGAATCGACCGTGGTAGGGCCGGTCATCGAGGACAGCGCGGCCGACCGCATCCACGGGTGGATCGAGCGCGCGCGCAACGGTGGCGCCCGATTGCTCTCGGGCGGAGAGCGCCGGGGCCGCATGATCGCGCCCACGGTCATCGAGGACGCCCGGCCCGAGATGGAGGTCTGCTCCAAGGAGGTCTTCGGCCCCGTCGTGGTCCTGCAGCGCTACGGCGAGTTCGGCGAGGCCGTCGCGGCAGCAAACGACAGCTCCTACGGACTGCAGGCCGGTGTCTTCACGCGCGACCTGCCCAAGCTCTGGCGCGCCTTCCAGGAGCTGGAGGTCGGCGGCGTCATCGCCAATGATTACCCCATGTACCGCGCGGACCAGATGCCCTACGGGGGCGTGAAGGAGTCCGGGTTCGGCCGGGAAGGCCTGCGCTACGCCATCGAGGAGATGACGGAGCAGCGCCTGCTGGTCCTCAACTTCAGCCCGTTCCCCGAGGTGTAACGGAGCCGACCGGCGCTTACAACCCGAGCTGGCCGCGCTCCAGCTTGCGGCGGCGCGCCCACCAGTTGCCGAGCCCCAGCGAGAGGCTGACGGTTTCGTCCTGGGGCGCCTTGCCGAGGAAGACGGTGGCCCAGGACGAGAGCTCTCGCTTCTTGAGACCTACCTGGTCCAGCCAGTCTCGGTCGGCCTCTACGTAGATGGCTCGGCTCATCGCCGCCAGTACGGGCAAGAGCGACGCCGCTGCGTGCGAGGGCTCCCGCACATCCGTGATGAGGACCTGGAACGGAGCGCGCCGGGAGGCCTCGATCAGCTCGCCGAACGCCAGCACGCACTTCTTGGCGTGGGAAACCGCGTGGCCGCCCTCATGGTCGGGGATGCGAAAGAAGCCGCTGGTTGTTGGCCGGTCGCCCTCGAAAACCGACCATCCCCAACCCCAGCCTCGAGCGCTGACGGAGAGAGTGACCTCGGCGCGTTCTGACTGCGGGGGCTTCTCCTTGGCGTAGGAAAGATCCAGAGTGCTCATCGAGGGCGGTTGCTCCTGTCAGTTCAGAGCGCGCGCGCTCAGGGGTTGCTCTTCCGTCTCGAGCGGGTGGCGTCCGGAGAAGCCCTCTTCGAGGCCGTGCCAGAAGCCGATCTCGTTCTCGCCGTGCTGCCAGCAGTAGTAGGCGACCTGGCCGTTGATGATGGCCGGGAAATCGACCAGGCCCAGGTCCACGCCCTTGAAGTGGCAGCCGAGCTGCTCGATCTCGGTGATGACCTCGTTCAACGAGGTGAGCATCTGGAGCACGACGGGGTCCTGCCGGCTCGACTCGAGCTGCTGCTCCAGAGGGAGCTCTCCGCGCGTGCGGTCGAGGACCTTCTTCAAGGCCAGAAACTCGCGCTGGACGCGCTCCATCAGGCCCGAAAGCCTCGGGATGAGGTCGTTGGCCTCATCGAGGGTGAACAGGTGCAGCTCTTCGGCGGGATTGGACACGGGCGTACCTCCGGACGAGAGCGCTAGATACCGCGCCGCCCCGCCCGGAGTCAACTTCCGCGCGCTTTGTCCTAAAACCAGGTCATGTCCCCGAGATCGAGCGCGTCGCGGACGGCCTCGATCGGGCACATGAGGGTGGAGAAGATGCTGCCGGCGAAGAGCAGACCCACAGCTCGGTTGGACTGGTCGACGATGAGGCTGCCGCTGTCACCCGGGGCGCTCATCTGATTGGTCTCGGCCAGGCCGCTGAAGACGAGGATGCCGCAGCCGTAGTGGATGCGCGCAGTAACTGCGACTCGACGGATGCGGCCAGTCGTAAAGCCCGTCGTGCGGCCGCTCTTGCGGACGGTGAGGCCCAGGTAGGGCGCGCCGGTGCCGATGACCGTGCCGATGGCGTGGACCTGGGCCGCCAGCTCGTTGTCGCGTTCGGCAGCGGCCAGAGCGCAGTCGACGAAGTTGGCGCCGTCGGTGACGAGGGGAACGAAGGCGTGGAGGCGGGCTATCACGCCGGTCTTCGCGTCCCCGCCGTCGGCTGGCCCTGGCTGAAGGATGGCGTCGCCGGTGGCTGCGGCATTCTCGTTGGCCAGGACGTGGTTGTTGCTCAGAATGTAACGGCGGCGGCGCTTGTCGGTGAGGACTGCGCCGAGCGTACCGGCCGTGCAGGCGACGTGGCCGATGCTGTAACCGGGCGCCGCAGGGCGGACGCGCGCGCGCAGGTCGACCGCATCCAGCCGCTGGAGCACGCCGGTCGGGACGACGTCGACCCGTACCTCCGCGGCGGGCGCCCGGATGGCGCGCGGAAGGAGCAGCGCCGATTCGACGGCCTCGGGCGGCCGTTTCTCCTCGACCCCGACCTGCAGACAGACCTCGCCGGTCTCGACGCCGCCCTTCACGCCGAAGCCGATGCCGACGCTGGTAATCGAGGGATCGGCCGGCATCAGCCGCTCCCGGGCGTCGGCCAGTGCGTAGGCGAGCGCGGGGTCCTTCAGCGGATTTCGATTCACAGCGCCTCCAGCGAGCCGGTCTCGACGACGTCCACGGGCACTCCCTCGAGCTCCTGAGGCAGGGTCCCTTCGGCGGGGAGCTCGCTCGCCGGGAGCTTGCGGTCGACTGCGACGCTGATGCAGAGCTCCTCGGACTCCTCGCCCCCCCGGACGCGGTATCCGATGCCGACCGATACCACGTGCGGCATCGCCATCAGGCGCGACAGGTTCCGGTGCATGACCGCCTCGACGTTCTTGTAGTCCGGCATCTCGATATGCTCCCCGCAGGCGCCGCTTGGCCTACAAGCATCCTACCACCCGCGCCGGGCCGATCGATTTCCGGGGAAAAAAAAGGGGCCGGGATCACCGGCCCTATCCTGCCCTTGCCCCTCAGGGGGCAATACGCCCAGAGGTTATGAAAGTATTGTGCCAGCTCGCATGCTCACCCCCTCGCACCGCAAGAAGGCCGATGAACAGCCGATGCCCCGCCACACTGCCCCAGCTCTCCTGTCCGCTCCGTCTCCCCCGTGACCCACCTCGGACGTCCGCAAGAGTCTCCGGACACCCCTGCCCGGACGCTCCCCTGAAACCCGTGGCGTCTACCTGTACCGGGTTTTCGCGAGCGGGCGCTCGGACCGCCGGCACTTCAGCCCGGCTCAGAGACAGCGCCTGGGGTCGATCCGGTAGGCTTCCATCTTTCTATAGAGCGAGGGCCTGGGCATGCCGAGATCGGCGGCGGCCGCTGTGACGTTCCCACCGCTGCGGCGCAGGGCGGCCAGGATCTGGTCGCGCTCCTGGCGCTCCTGGTCGGCCTGGAGGCGCGCCAGGTCGATGCCGAAGAGTTCGAGCTTGCGGTAGAGGCTCTTGCGCGGCAGGCCCATCTCGAGGGCGGCGGCGGTGACGTTGAGGTCGTGTCGCGTGAGCGCCTGCAGGATGAACGCGCGCTCGAAGGCCTCGCGGGCCTTGCCGAGATCGCGCTCGCCGATGGCGAAGCCGCCCGACGGGGCCGGCTGCGCGCGGGGAGACGCCGGCCGGAAGCGCGCCAGCTCCGCCGGCAGGCTGGACGGAGTGACCTCTGACGAGGTCTCCAGGACGAAGGCGCGCTCGATGACGTTACGGAGCTCCCGGATGTTGCCGGGCCAGTCGTAGTTGACGAGGGCCTCGCGGGCTTCGTGGCTCAGACCTCGAATGCCCTTGTGGCGCCGGCCGTCGAAGTGGGCGATGAAGTGCTCGGCCAGCGCGGGGATGTCCTCGCGGCGTTCCCGCAAAGGCGGCAGGCGCATCGTGAAAACGTTGATGCGGTAGAAGAGGTCCTCGCGGAACTTGCCGGCGGCCAGCTGCTTCTGCAGATCCGCATTGGTAGCGGCCACGATGCGGACGTCGACCTCGAGCGACTTGGCACTGCCGACGCGCTCGAACTGCCGCTCCTGGAGCACGCGGAGCAGCTTGACCTGGATGTCCTGAGAGAGCTCGCCAATCTCATCGAGGAACAGCGTCCCGCCGTCGGCCAGCTCGAAGCGTCCGACCCGGCGGTCGACGGCGCCGCTGAAGGCGCCCTTCTCGTGGCCGAAGAGCTCGCTCTCCACGAGGGTGGGGCTGAGGGCCATGCAGTTCACCGCGACGAACGGCTTCTCGCGCCGGGCGCTGGCGGCGTGAATGGCGCGGGCGACCAGCTCCTTACCGGTGCCGCTTTCTCCCAGGATGAGCGTCGTGACCTCCTCGGCGCCCAGCGCGCGAATCTGGGCGCGCACCTCTTCCATCGCCGAGCTGGCACCGACGATCTGGTCCGTGCCGTACTCGGTGAGCTCGCGTTCGTGCTCCAGCGTCTGCAAGCGGAAGAGGTCCCGGCGCAGCTGGTCCTTCTCGTTGGCGTTCTTCACGGCGCTGGAGGCGTGGCGGCAGAACACCTCCAGGATCTCCAGGTCGGCCGCCGTGAACTTGCGGCTCTTCATCTGGCTGTCGAGGTAGACGACCCCCAGCACGTCGGAGCCGTCGACGAGCGGCGCGGCCAGGATGGAGCGGATGCGTTCGCGTTCGATGGAGCGGGCGCCCTGGAAGCGAGCCGTGGCCGTCAAGTCGTCCAGCAGCACCGGCTTCTTCTCGGTGGCCGCGTGCATCGCCACGGTCATGCTGACCGTGTCCGACAGCTCGCTCCTTTCCATCTTGCGCACGATGGCCGGCTCGAGCTTCCCGGACCGAGGATGGTACAGGAGGATGAAGCCGCGTTCGGCACGGAAGATGCCGACCAGGCAGTCGATCATCTTCTCGAGGAGATCGCCGATGCTGAGGAGCGTCGAGAACTCGCCCGAGAGAAGGTAGAGCGCCTCGAGCGCCTTGAAGGGCGCGGAGGTTTCCGGCTGCGGGGCGGCGGGGAGAGGCTGCGCCGGTCCGCCGGGAATCCGGACGAGCTGGAGCGCGAAGACGCCGACCTGGGCGATGACCCCGGCGGCGAGCTGGCCGGCCCCGACGAACTTGCCGTCGATGAGGATTCCGTTGGTGCTGCCGAGGTCCGAGAGCGTCCAGGAGTCGCCGGATGAAGCGAGTCTTGCGTGGTTCCGCGACACGCTCGGATGGTCGAGGACGAGGTGATTGGCGGCGTCACGCCCGATGGAGAGCTCTCCGGGCGCAAGCTCCATGAGGTGCGTGACGACGCCCTCACGCAGCACCACCAGCCGGTCCATGACGGAGGAATCTATCACAGCCCGAGGACGGAATGAGCGGGGCCTTCGACCGGGCTGTGGGGAGATTACCGAAAGGTGTGGCAGCCGGCGAAAACCGGTGGTAAGGTCAGGAATGAGTTCACCGCGGGCGTCCTACGCCCCCCGCGCGAATCCGGGTACTCGGAGGGCCCAAGCCGGGCGATCCTCGTTGGCCCAAGAGATTGGGCGCGCGGACCTGAAGAAGGCTCGCGAACCATAGGCAGTACCGGCCCCTGAGCTGCAAGGCGAGGGGACCTCCGGAAGTGCAAAGATCCACCCCGGCCCACGGCAAGAGTGTTCGGCAAGAGGCGCCCGCGGTGAATGCCCCCACGAAGGCCGCGCCTGCGGGGGAGGGGCTAAGATGATCGGGCGTGGCTGCGGCTAGCGAGACCGGTGTCCTCGGCAGGTATCGGCTGCACTCCCGGCTGGGGGAGGGCGGGATGGCCTCGGTCTATCGCGCGTCGCCTCTCGAGGGCGGCGAGCAGGTAGCGGTGAAGGTGCTCGAGCTCGAGGGGGCGCGTCAGGACACGGCCCGGCAGCGCTTCGTGCGGGAGATCTTCACGCTGGCGACCTTGTCTCACCCGCACATCGTGCCGGTGATCGACTACGGAGAGGCGCGCGGCCGGCTCTTCTACGCGATGCCGCTCCTCGAGGGCGGAACCCTGGAGCAACGGCTGAGCGGCAACCGGTGGCTGCCCGTTCAGCAGGTCGTCGGGCTGGTGGAGGACCTGCTGGAGGCGCTGCGGTACTTGCACGCCCGAGGATTCCTCCACCGGGACATCAAGCCCGCCAACGTCATGTTCGGCGCCCAGGGCCACGCCGTTCTGATGGACTTCGGCCTGGTGAAGCCCGAGAAGGGGAGCAATTTGACTCGCACGGGACGCGTCCTGGGTACGCCCCGGTACATGCCGCCGGAGGTGCTCAAGAGCGGCGACGTCGACGCCACGAGCGATCTGTACCAGGTGGGGCTCGTGGCCTACCAGGCGGCGACCGGCGGCCTGCCCTACGGCGAAGACGCCTTGCTGGGCATGCTCGAGCTCGCGGGGGAGTCCATCAAGCCGCTCGGGCCCTGCTCGCTGAATCCGGCGCTCCCCGGGGAACTGGCGAACTTCCTTCTCAACGCGGTCGAGTGGCGCCGGGATTCCCGGTATCCGGACGCCGAGGCGATGCTGGAGGATCTGGGGCGAGCCCGCGACGGTTTGCCGGTAGCGCGCCGGGGCGGGGCTGGCGGCAGGCCGAGCCGATCTCTGCTTGGCCTGCTGAAGCCGGGAGCCGTAGGGGAGCGCTATGAGCTTTCGGCCGGCGCGCGCCTGGCGCCCGGCGTCGAGTACCTGGAGGGCCGGGACCTCGACGGCAGCGCGGTGCTGCTAAGGCCCTTGCCTCCCCTGGCGGGGGCCGAGGAGGACGCGCTGAAGGTGCTGGCGCCGTTTGCGGGTGTGCAGCATCCCGCGCTGGGGCGCATCCGGGACTTCGTCGTGCACGGCGGGCGGCCCTTCCTGGTCTTCGAGCGGCCGCTCGGTTTCGAGTTTCTGGAGCCGCCGACGGGGCACGATTCCTGGCCCAGGGAGCGGGCTGTCCAGCGGGTCCTGGGGCTGGTCGAGGGGCTGGAGGTCCTGCACGCCAGGCGACGGGTCCACGGCGACGTGACGCTCCAGAACGTGATGGTCGACGGGGCAGGCGCCGTGAAACTGCTGGGGCTGGGGAACTCGGCTCTCCGGGAGGCAGGGCTCTTGGCCAGGCCGCCCGGCGATTCGACGGCCCGCGTGAACACCTGGATGGCTCCCGAACAGCATGACGGCCAGGCTGCGACGGCGGCAGCGGACGTCTACGCCGCCGGGCGGTTGCTTTCGCTGCTGGTGCATGGCCGACTGCTGCCCGCCGCTTCCCAGGCGGCAACAATCAGCGCGGAGACTGAGCCGCTCCTGCAGGTGATAGCCCGGGCGACGGCCTGGGACGCCGCCGAGAGGTACGCGGGCGCCGCCCAGCTGGCGGCGGCGCTGAGGCGAGCGATGGGCCTGGGCCGGCGGGGCGGCGGCCGGATCGGGCGCGCCGGACGGGCTATCCGTAAGAGCGTTTCGACGCTGGCTGTCCGGCTTTCTGCCGGAGGCGGTGGGTATCGCGCGCGCGTAGTCGCGCTGGTTCTTGCGGTGACCGCCGTGGCGGTTTCAGCGGCGATTCTCCTGCGCTGAAGCGGCCTAACTCGGCTTTCCTGGCCGATCTGCCGAAAGTGTCAAGTGGCTGCGAAAAAAAAGTTCGCCACTTTCGCAACCTCCTCGAAAACCGACCGTAGTACCGAGTGCCGGGACAACCCGAGACGAGTAGGCCAAATGGCACAGGGCCCCGGCAGGACAACCCCCTTCAGGAGGATGAGTATGAGGCGCTCGAGTATCGTTTCGTTCGCGGTGGCGGCCCTGGCCGTCGCCCTCCCGGTGGCCGCCACGGCCTCCACGTCCAATCCCCCGGACCTCTACCTGGGCCAGAAGGCCGCCGTGAGCTGCAACATCTGCCACGGCCGAGCCGGTGCCGGAAACGGCAATCTGTCGATCCAGGGACTGCCCTCGGCCTTCGAGCCGGGCAAGTCGTACCCGCTCACCGTCAAGCTGGTCGAGACGGGCGCCAAGAAGGCCGGCTTCCGGCTCGCGGCCCAGACCGCCGACGGCAAGCAGGCGGGCAAGATCGTCAATCGCGATCCCTCGCTCGACGTACACGTCGCCGAGGGCGTCACCTACCTGAAGCAGTCCTACAACGGTACGGACACCAATGGCACCGAGCGCAGCTGGACCTTCCTGTGGAAGGCGCCCGAGAGCGGCTCGGTCAAATTTTCGGTGGAGGCAGTCGCCGGCGACGCCGACGGCTCCGTCCAGGGCGACCACACCTACTCCTACTCGGCCGCAATCGAGGCCGGGCAGGGTTCCCGCGGACAGGCCGACTGAGGCTCCGGGGAAGACGGTCCAAGGACAAGCTGCCTCTGGTTGCGACGCCCGGGCCCCAAGCGGGGACCCGGGCGCCGTGCTGTCTGAGCGGATCACGATGACGGGCAGGCTTCGTGAGATTGAACTCTCTCCGCGGACTCGCGCTACCCTGATTCCGTGGTCCCCTCGTCGATAGGCCCCGGCACGCTGCTCGAGTGCTACCGAGTGGTGCGGCAGCTCGCCAGCGAGAGCTGGGAGGACACACTCGAGGCCGTCGATCAGCACCGGAAGACCCCGGTGCTCGTGCGCGTCGTGAACCTGGACGACGAGTTCCGCGCCCGCGAGATGGCGCGGTGGCGTCAGGAGCTGCGCCGCCCGGGCGAGCTCCTGCAAACGCGCATCGTGGCTGCCTGCGACGGCGGCGCCACGCGAGACGGGCGGCCCTGGTACGCTGCCCCCCTTCCCGCGGGCGAGAGTCTCCGCCAGCGGCTGGACGGGCGGCCGCTCGAGCAGGAAGCTGTCGTCCGGCTTGCTCTGGAGCTGGCCGGGCAACTGGCCGAGCTCCATGGGGCCGGCTTCGTCCATGGCGACTTGCGGCCGGCAAACGTGTTACTGGCCACGCCCGACGGCGGCGCGCGGCTGCTGGTTCCCGGTGTGCGCAGAGCGTTCGCCGTCGCCTTCGCCCCCAGGCTCCTCTTCCCCGGCGACGGCCGTTACGAGGCGCCCGAGGTGGCCGCCGGCGCCGTGGCAGGCGAGCGCGCCGACGTCTGGTCGTTCGGCCTGGTCCTGCTGGAGGCGCTCACCGGACTGCAGCCGGCGGAGCTTGCCGCCGTCGCCTCGGCCGAGGGCGCCGATCCGGCGGAGGCAGCAGCGATGCTCAGGATGCAGGCTCCGACGCTTCCCGCGTGGGCCTGCGCGCTGGCGCCCAGGTGCCTGGCGCCGGAGCCTGCCGTGCGGCCCGCCGACGGCAGGGAGCTGCTTTCAATCCTGGTTCATCTGGTGAATCCAACGGCTCTTTCGAGTCTCGAGGATGCGGCCTCCGCGCCCCCTGCGTCCGCCGGGCTCCTGTCGACCGGCGACCCCGCGCCCGGTACGGCCGAGGCCGCCAGTATCCCCCGCCTACCCGTTCCAGTTCGCGACGCCGTCGAACCCCAGCACTGGCGCCCGGGCGATCCCGCGAGCCCCGCGCTCTGGGAGGGCGCCACCGGGCGAACCGACTACTCGGCCTTCTACCCGATGGCCTTCTGCACCGTCGTCAGTCTGCTCCCGGCTCTCTTCATCTCGGTGACGGTCGCCAAGAGCGTCTACACGGTCATGGCCGTCTTCTGCATCCTGGAGCTCTCGCTGCTCTTGATGGTGCGCGCCTACTTCGGCGCCTTCGGCCATCTCCTGGATCGTCTCTACGGCTGGATGGGCTGGCGCGAGGATACCTGGGCCCAGATCGACAACCGCACGGACGGCAACCTGGAGCTCCTGGTCCACCGGCCCGGCACAGACCGCCCCGAATGCTCCACCGTTCGCCCCGGCGTGCGCGAGATCCTCACCTTGCCGCCGGGCACGCGAATCGACGTGCGTCCCGAGCTGCCCCCGGACGCCCCGCCGGACGCCCTCACCCAGCTCCTCTGCAGCTGCACGCTCGACGGTCCGAAGATCATGGAGGTCGCCCCGGGCGACGCCTCCGTTCGCGACGGGCAGTGAACCCGCGCGCCGTCACCGCGTCCGCCGCAGGAGCGCCCCTGCGAGCTCCTTGAGCTCCGGCGACCCCGCCGCAGCCAGCACCGCCACGAGCGTCGCCCCTGCAGCAGCCCCCGGCATCGCGACGGCCGCGAGCCGCGCCGCCACTGTCGTCACCCCCAGCCGCTCCTCGACCACGCCGAGCACCAGCCAGCAGACCGCCCCCATCGCCAGCGTCGCCCCCGAGATCCTCGCCGTCGCCGGAAGGGTCGAGGGCAACTCTCCCAGCCTTCCCCTCAGCTTGGCCAGCAGCATCCCGAAGCTGACCAGCGCCCCAACCGAGGTGCCGAGCG
Source organism: Candidatus Wallbacteria bacterium (assembly GCA_016213845.1). Lineage (GTDB taxonomy): Bacteria > Muiribacteriota > UBA6191 > JACPRK01 > JACPRK01 > JACPRK01. Next base: position 32,108 of record JACQZN010000096.1, on the reverse strand, counting down.
CCAACCCGACATGCCCCAGCCAGTGCATCACCGCCAGGTTGAAGCTCACTGTCAGCGCCACGCTGACCAGGCTGTTGCGCGTCGGCGTCACCGAGTCCCCCAGTGCGTAGAAGACCGGCACGACCACCTTGATCGCGCTGTAGGCGAAGAGCCCGATGCAGTAGGCCTGAAGCGCCAGCGCCGTCGCCTGGGTATCCCCGGCGTCGAAGTGGCCGCCCTGGTACACGAGCCTCACAATCGGCTCCGCCAGGATCAGCAGCCCTGCCGACGCCGGCAAGTTGAGCAGCATCACCAGTGTCAGCGAGTGCCCCACCGATGCGCCTGCTTCTTCGCGCTTGCCTTCTGCCAGCAGCCGGCTCACCTGCGGCAACGTCGCCGATCCGATCGAAACACCGAACACGCCGATCGGCAGCTGCATCAGCCGGAAGGCGTAGTTCAACCACGACACGCTTCCCTGGACCAGCTGAGACGCTATCCAGGTATTCATGAAGACGCTGAACTGAGTCGCTGCAAGCCCGACCGTGGCGGGCACCATCATCGACCCGACCTCCCGGACTCCGCTGTCCGTGAATCCGGGGGCAAAGCGCGGCCGCCATCCCTCCCGCACCAGAGCGGGCAGCTGGACCAGCAGCTGGCCGAGCCCGCCTGCCATCACGCCGAACGCCAGCCCCACCGCCGGGTCCATCTGGAGCCACGACATCCATCGAGTGAAGAGCGTGGCGCCCAGGATCATCCCTATCGAAAGAAAGCACGGCGCCAGCGCCGGCAAGAAGAACCGCCCCAGGCTGTTGAGCGCCCCCATCGCCGCCGCCGCCAGGGCCACCAGCAGCAGGAACAGCACCATCACCCGGGTCATCGTCACCGTCAAAGCAATCTTTCCGGGCACGGCCGCAAATCCCGGGGCCATCGCCTCCACGAGCGGCCTGGCGGCGAGGAGCCCGATCAGGCAAACGGCTCCGACGACCACCGCGAGAGTGCTGGAGATCCGGTTGAACAGCTCGAAGGCCGGCTCCTTGCCCTGGGTGCTCAGCCGACGCGTGAAGGCCGGCACGAAGGCGGCCGACAGCGCCCCTTCGGCAAAGAGATCCCGGAGCAGGTTCGGGATGCGGAAGGCGACGTTGAAGGCGTCCGTCGCCAGTCCAGCGCCGAAGAACCGCGCGACAATCAGCTCCCGGGCCAGCCCCAGGATTCGCGACAAGAGCGTCGCGAATCCAGTAAGGCCCGCCGACCGGGTGATCGCGCTTTGGCTCAACGGTTGACCCGAGCCTCTGGCGCTCGCCGGCTCAGGCGGCCGACCGCTTCTCGGGCGCCTCTTCGGGGATCATCATCGAGTAGAACGAGCGATAGACGAAGACGAGCGCGACCAGGAAGAGCACTCCGCCGATGGCGTGCATCAGCCCGACCTGTCCGCTGATTCGCATCGAGACCGCGATCTCGGTCGCCAGCAGCCCGAACAGCGTCGTGAACTTGATCACGGGATTGAGCGACACCGAGGAGGTGTCCTTGAACGGATCGCCCACCGTGTCGCCCACGACCGTGGCCGCGTGGAGGTCGGTGCCCTTCTGGCGCATGTCGACCTCGACGATCTTCTTGGCGTTGTCCCAGGCACCGCCGGCGTTGGCCATGAAGATTGCCTGGAACAGCCCGAAGAAGGCGATGGCGATGAGGTAGGCGATGAAGAAGTACGGGTCGAAGAAGGGCAGCGCCAGCGACAGCGTGAAGATGACGACGAAGATATTGATCATCCCCTTCTGCGCGTAGACCGTGCAGATGCGCACGACCTCCTTGCTGTCCTTGATCGAGGCGGCCGCCACGTCCAGCTTGATGTGCTCCTTGATGTACACCACGGCCCCGTACGCCCCGGTCACGACCGCCTGGGTCGCAGCGCCCGTGAACCAGTAGATCACGGCCCCGCCCATCAGCAGCCCCATGATGACCAGCGGCTGCACCAGGCTCAGACTCTCGACCACGGGTCCGAACAGCGTCGGGTGCAGGACGTGGAGGCTCTGCAGAAGCATGATGATGCCGAAGACCATCGTCGTGGCGCCCACCACCGCGGTGCCGATCAGCACCGGCTTGGCCGTCGCCTTGAACGTGTTGCCCGCGCCGTCACCCTTCTCGAGCAGGTGCTTGGCGTTCTCGAAGTCGGGATCGAACCCGAAGTCCCGCTTGATCTCTTCCCTGATGCCGGGAATCGCCTCGATTCTGCTGAGCTCGTAGACGGACTGCGCGTTGTCCGTGACCGGCCCGTAGCTGTCCACGGCGATCGTCACGGGCCCCATTCCGAGGAACCCGAAGGCGACCAGTCCGAACGCGAAGATCGACGCGGCGTACGACATCGTGAGCGGCATCAGGCTCATCGCCCCGGCATCGGCCGAACAGAGCGAGGGGTGCTGCGAGAAGAAGTTGGCCACGTACATCAAGAGCAGGATGACCAGCCCCTGCCAGAAGGCCGAGAAGTTGCCCGCCACGAATCCCGACAGCACGTTGAGCGACGCGCCGCCATGCTGGGAGCAGCTGACGACCTCCTTCACGTGTCTAGAATTGGTGCTGGTGAAGATCTTCGTGAACTCGGGGATCAGCGCGCCCGCCACCGTGCCACAGCTGATGATGACGGAGAGCACCCACCAGAGGCCGGGGTTCACGCCCGGCTGGCGGGCCAGCAAGAGCCAGCTCGCCACGAACGTCACGCCGATCGACACGGCCGAGGTGAGCCAGACCAGATGCGTCAGCGGCGCCTCGAAATCGAAGTCCTTCTCCTTGCCGAACATCGACTGCGACAGCGTCTCATTGATGAAGTACGAGGCCAGCGAGGTGAGGATCATTAGCGTCCTCATCACGAAGAGCCAGATGATCAGCGTGCCGCAGGTCCCGGGCTTGTCAGCCAGCGCCAGCGCCAGAAACGAGATCAGCGCCACCCCTGTCACTCCATAAGTCTCGAACCCGTCCGCCGTCGGACCGACGCTGTCCCCGGCGTTGTCGCCGGTGCAGTCCGCGATCACGCCCGGGTTCTTGGGATCGTCCTCCGGGAGCTTGAAGACGATCTTCATCAGGTCGGAGCCGATGTCGGCGATCTTCGTGAAGATGCCGCCGCAGATGCGGAGCGCGCTCGCCCCGAGCGATTCGCCGATCGCAAATCCGATGAAGCACGGCCCCACCAGTACCAGCGGGAGGAACCCGAGAATGCCAATCATGAAGAAGAGCTCGACGCAGACCAGAAGCAGGCCGACGCTCATCCCCGAACGCAGCGGGATCGACAGCGTGTCGAGCGGGTTGCCCCTCAGCGCCGAAAACGCGGTCCGCGAGTTGGCGACCGTGTTGATCCGGATGCCGAACCACGCCACCCCGTACGATCCGAGGATGCCGAGGATCGAGCAGAGCAGAATGATGATCACGTGGCCCATGCTGTTGTGCTGCAGGACCTTGAAGTAGTAGACGATGCACGCCGCGATCAGCAGCCAGAGCCCGGCCAAGAACTTGCCCTGCTGGAAGAGGTAGGTCTTGCAGGTCTCCCAGATGATCTCGGAAACCTCGCGCATGGCCGGGTGGACCGCCAGCGCCTTCGTCTGGTTGTACTGCATCATGCCGAACACGCCGCCCACCAGGCAGACGAGCAGGCCCATGTAAAGCAGCCCCATGCCGCCCACCGAGGCGCCCAGAACGTTGAACTGCAGCGACGCCAGCTCGGGCACCTTGATGTCCGCTTCACCCGCCATCGCCGGCGACGCCAGCGACAGCACGGTCAACAGCAGGCCCAGACGAAAGACTATCGATCGAAATTTGCGCATGTTCATCTTGGTGGGGATCTCGCTCGCTCGGCTCGACGCTTCGAGGTGATGGACACGACGCGTCCGTCAGGGCGCAGCAGCAATCCCGCCCCGCGGACGCGAAAGAAGAGCCGCAAATCTACCAGCCCATGACGGTTTGCGTCAAGGGACTGGCAAGCGAATTGCGTCAACCGGCGGCCGCGTCACCAGAACCACGTAGCCGCGCCCGGCCCGCAGGCCGTCTCCAAGCTTCGCCGCGCTGCCCGGGATGACGGTCTTGAAGCGCGAATCCGGAAGCGCCAGGTCGACCGATTCCGTGACGAACTCCCCGCCCGTGCGCTCCAGGAGCTGCTGGGGGCCTTCGCCCACCGGTACGCCGAAGGGGTATGCCAGGATGTTGATGCCACGGCGCAGACCGACGAGCTCCGTCCCCGCCGGCCAGGCGATGCCGTCCAGTGTCCGGAACGTGTCCGATGGCAGGCCGACCAGGTAGCCCTGGTTCCCGTCGAGCACGAAGTCCGCGCTGCCGCCCGCCGGATCGTGCAACTCCAGCCGGCCCTCACCGCCGGGACTTCCGGTCACGCGCACCACGAACGAGGCTCCGAGCTCGCGCGCAAGGTCGGAGGCCCGGTACGGCGCGCCGGAGCTCGTGAATGGTTGCCGCTCCAGCGCCACGAGGTTGAGCCCGGCCTTCAGGTCGAGCGTGAATCCCGCCGCGGCCGTCGGTGACGCCAGGGTCAGGCTTGCAAGCGAGCGCCGGTTGTTCCCCTCGTCCAGCTCTGCCACCACGCCCGCGACGTCCGCGCTGGCGCTCAGCGTGTACGCCCCCGGAAACAGGAGTCTCGGCAGCGAGTCGGTGCTGAAGGAGAGTGTCGTGCCGCTACCGGCAGACAGCGTCCCGACCACCAGGCTCTGCAGCACGAAGCTGGCCCCGCTCGACGCGGCCGTCATGCGCACCTCCACCGTGAACGGACCTGCCGCCGAATCGCCCACGTTCCTCACGTCCACCACCAGGGGCACCGGCTGCCCCGCCGTCAGCGCCGCGGGACCGGTGAACGTGTTCAGCAACAGGTCTGTTCCGCCCGGCCCCGAGACCTGCACGGAGTAGGGTCCCGTCACCCGCCCGTCATACCCCGTTACCCGCGCGAAGTAGGTCCCCGAGGTGGCCGGCAGAAAGCCGCTGATGCGGCTGTTGTGCTCGCTCGTCGAGATGTCGTCGTTGGTCGCCAGCTCCGTGGTGCCGTCGGGCCCGAAGATCGTCAACACCGTGTCCAGGTCGTTGGGCGCCACGGTCCTGAGCGTGTAAGAGGCTCCCAACTGGACGGGGAACGCGTACCAATCGGAGTCTCGCCCGTCGCCGATGTTGCCGGAGGCCGAACCATTGGGCGCCATCCGGTCGGACAGCGTGACCTCCGAGGCCGAATCGGGTCTGTCGTCGACGTGAAAGCGCCCCGGTCCGCTGCCCGTGCTCTGGCCGACCGACACGTTCACGACGTAGGAGCCGGCTGCAAGACCGGCCGGGACTCGCGCCACGATGTGTCCATCGTCGATGACCTGGATCGGCGCCAGCGTCACGGTCTGAGCTCCCGCCGTCATCGACACGGCCGTCGCCCCCGTGAAACCGAACCCGAGCACCAGGATGTCGGTGGGGCTGCGGTTGAGGAACGACCTTGGCGAGGCCGAGCTGATCACCGGCGCCGTACTGGCCGCAAGAATGCCCCGTTGCGAGAAGACCGTGCGCAGCGTTGCGATGTTGGTGCCGCCGTTCAACTCTGCGTCCGCTGCCAGCACGGCGTTGGCGTTGTCCTGGAAGGTGGCCGCCGGAGTGAGGCTGAAGTGGCTCTGCAGGAGCAGCCGAAGAATCGTCCTGTCCCCGGCCCCGGCGCCGCCGATCTTCTTGCGGCAATCCCACAGCGCACCCGACCAGATTTCCCCGTCCCGGTGCTCCTCGTTCTGGATGTCGCGCGGGTAGATCTTGGTGCCATCCACTCGCCGCAGCGCAGGCGGGTTCTGGCCCGAATAGGCCGTCGCGTCCCAGTCGGCCACGACCTCCAAGTTGAAGGTCTGGCCCGCCGCCGAGCTGCTCAGAACGGCGAAGATGTCACCGAAGCCCTCGCCCAGGGCCCTGGCTTGCGAACCTGCGCCGAAGCCCGGGATCTGATCGTCCTGGATGGCATGGCCGTACTCGTGGCGGATGACGTCCCCGTCCTCGGCGTCGTCGACCCCGCCGTCTCCGAACGACAGGCTCTTCGTGTCGGGGCTGTAGTAGGAGTTGTCCTCGCCAAATGCGTGCGCGTTGACGGAGAGCTGCCGGTTCATCACGTTGGGGAATCCCAGCTCGTTCTGGATGAACCGCTGCGAGGCGTCCACATGGTAGTAGACCATCACCTCTTCGAAGCGCCGGTCCGACCGATTGAAGAGGAACTGCAGGCTCGGCACATTGGTCGGCGTCAGCGTTCCGGAGTTGCCCCCGGCCGCGGTCTGCGAAAAGACGCTGGCGAACTGGCCGCGCAGGGCTCCTGAGCCGTCCAGCCCCAGGAGCGGCACCAGGCTGTAGGCCGTGTCGGGCACCGATGTGGCCGAGTCTCCATTGTCGAAGAGCGCGGTCGAGCGCGCCGCGACGACCGCGTTGGGGTCGAACACCCGGCCGACGCCGTCCACGAACCGCAGCCTGTTCCTCGTCTCCAGCACGCTACCGTCGATCGAATCGACCAGCACCTCCCAGTCGCCCAGCGGTGACCGGGCCGGAATCGTCAGCCGCCAGGCCGGGCGGGCCGTCTTACCGGTTGGATAGGCCACGGCCTCGGCACCGGTCTTGCCTCGGAGCACTCCGCGCACGGAAAGGTGCGCCAGCGCGATCGTGAGTGCCGCGCTCGCAGAGATCGAGCGCGTTCCGGTCGCCAGCTCCAGCTGAGGCAAACTGTCATTGGCTACCCCGCGAACTCGCCCCAGCCTATCCAAGTCGACGGTAACCCAGGCGCCATGTACCGGCAGACCTCCGAGAGTCTGCCGGAAACGGACATGATGGCCCGCGACGCTGTCCCGGGTGTGGTGCTCCTGCAGTGAACGGTTTCCGGACAGGACACCGAACGCCTCCCGGTGCCGCTCCAGGAACGATCGGGCCACCGCTTGCGGTCCGCCCTTGCCGGCAGGTGCCGCCAGCCACCGCAGCCTCCTCACCGTTCCGGAGGACTCCTCGACTTCGGCGAACGCCCCGCCGCCCGCTTCCTGCGTCAGCTTCGCCACGGCGGCCCGGCGCCCGGCCGGCGGCGCGGCAAAGAGGCTCGAGGCTGTCCACGAGACCACGAGCGCCCAGACCAATCGGTTCATTGTCGAGGAAGAGTACACGGAGTGACCCCGACCTCATAATCAAGAAACGTGCCGATGCCCGGACACCGCCTCACCTGGCGATGTGCGCTTGGCGTATTAACCATGAGGCCGGAATCATTCATGCAAGAGATGGAAACCCGGGACCGCTACGTCGCCGACCTCGCCAGCGAGATGGAGGAGGTTCGAAAGTTCGCCGTCATCGGCTTGACCCAGAGCGGCGACCCGCAGGTGCTGCCGTTGCTCGAGCGTATGACGCGCGACGCCTCGCCCGCCGTTCGCTACTTCGCTCGGGTCGGCATGAACAAGATACGGCAGGAACGGGTCGAACCCAAAGGGGACTGGGAGAGAGTCCTCGAAGAAGCCGCCGGCGACGACGTCGACCTTGCCGGCTGGCGTAGGCTTCTGACCGCTCCCGACTCCGAGCGGCGGGTCGAGGCCGCGGTGGCCACCTTCAAGCTGGTCGACCCGGCCATCTACGTCGTTCTTGCGGACCGCCTGCTGGATGAGCCCGAGCCGCGCGTCAAGGCGACCCTGGTGCGGGCCGTGGCCCGGTTCAAGAGGCCCGACAGCTTCGAGCTGCTCGCCCGGTTCCTGGCAGACCCTGACGGCCGCGTGCGCGCCAATGCCATCGAGGCGCTGGACGAGCTGGCCGATCCGCGCCTGAAGCCGCTGCTGGAGCCCAGACTGGAAGACTCCGACAACCGCACTCGAGGCAATGCCCTGCGGGCCCTGGCGCGCTTCGACCGGTCGCGCGCGATGAAGGGCGCCGAAGCCATGGCTACCGCCCCGGAAGTCTGGATGCGCGCCACCGCCATCTGGCTGCTGGGCCAGCTGGGCGACGACGACTCCGCGCACCTGCTGCGCCGCATGCTCCGCAAGGAGACCGGCGAGCTCCAACCCAAGGTGCGCGCGGCGCTCGAGCTGCTCGCATCCCGCGGGTGCAAGGCTGCTGCCGCCGCCCTCGACGCAACCACCTCCGAACCGCCGGCGCCGCCCGCAGCCGCCGAAGTCGCCCGCCGCCTGGCGGCAGAACCCTTCCGCGACCGGATCGACGCGGTCGCCGCCGCGCTCGAGCTGCCCGCTCCCGAAGCCCTGGGGCTCCTGCGCGACCGGCTGGCCGTCGAGGACCACCTGTTCGTCATCGCCACCCTGGTCAAGGCCCTAGGCAAGGTCGGAGGCCCCGACGAAGTCGGGTTGCTCGCCGGATATCTGCAGCACGCCGACGCGCGTGTCCGCGCCAACGCCATCGAGGGTCTGGCCGCCACCGGCCTTCCCTCGATCTACTCGTTGGTGGAGCCGCTGCTGACGGACCCGAACAACCGCGTCCGCGCCAACGCCGCCCGCGTCGTGGCCGCCAAGGACTCCGACCGCGCCTTCGGCACGCTCAAGGAGATGCTGCTCGCTCCCGACCCGCTGCTGGCCGACTCCGCCCTCTTCGCCCTGAAGGAGATCGGCACCGAGCAGATCGTCGAGATCCTCGAGATCGGCCTCCAGAACAAGAGCCAGGAGATCCAGCTCAAGGTCCTCAAGGTGCTGGAGGTGCTGGGCCGCACCAACAAGCTGGCCCGCGAGCTGCACGAGAAGTACCGCGAGCGCGGCGTGAGCGGCCGCTGGACGCGCGACTCGCTGCCGGTGCTCTTGCTGCGGATGAACGACACCGATCCGCAGATCCGGCTAGACGCGCTCGAGAAGCTGGCCGAGTTCCCCGACGCCCGGGCACGCAACCGCATCCGGCTCGCCACCAAGGACCGCGATGCGCGCGTGCGCGTCCGCGCCGAGGCGATCGCCGCGGAGACCGACCTCGAGGAGAAGCGGCGCGGGCTCATCGCTTCGCTGGGGCTGGCTGCCTACAAGAAGATGAAGGAGGCGCCCGACTTCCTGCCCGAGCTGGCCACCTTCCGCGATCGAATCCGCGACGCCTCCCAGCGTCTGGACCGGGGCGAGGACGTGGTGGACAGCATCTCTCTGCGGCGCGAGCAGGTCCACGGCCTGGGCGAACGGGTCCTGGTCCTGTTCCAGTCCGGCAAGGTCGACGATCCCGGCCTCAAGGACCTCTGCCAGGCCGTGTTCTCCATCGAGCTCGAGCGCGACAACCGCCGGATGCGGGCCCAGGAGCCGCTGCGGCCGCCGTTCTGGGAGTCGGTACCGCCGATGGTCTGGGGCGCGCTGGCGCTGGCGGTCATGCTGATGGCTGCGGCCTGGCTACTGGTGCCGTCGAAGAGCGGTCCCGTGCTCTGGCGCAAGGGCCGCGCGCCCGCCGCCCGGCTGGCGCCCGCGGGCGAGTTCCTGCTTGCGGCCGAGCCCGGAGGGAAGGTCATCGCATACCGCAAGAAGAACGGAGGCGTCTTCTGGGAGGCCAGCCCGGGACGCCGGGAGATGCACGCGCCCGTGGCGGCCAACGATCTGGTCTACGTGGCCGGAGACAGCGGTACCCTGCTGGCCTATCGCCAGGACACGGGCGAGCGGGCGCTCTCGGTGCAGGTGCCGGGCCAGATCCTCGCGCGCCCCGAGGCCGCGCCCGACGCGCTCTTCGTTCTGGTTTCGACGCCTCCGAGCGGTGTCTCCGTCTTGCTCCTGGACCCGCACCGCGGCACGCTCTTGCGCCGCGACGAGGTCGGCCCGGGCGAGGGTCAGGCGCTCCTGTTGACCCCCGTGACGGAGGTGGCGGTGGCAGGCGAGCGGCTGGTGGCCATCGAGCGAGCTTCCGGAAAGAAGCTCTGGGAGTACCGGGGCGAGGCCCCCTTCCTGCCCGCGCCCGGACCGGCGGCGCTCGGGGACCGCGTGGTGGCCATAGCGGGCCGCTCGGTGATGGCGCTGGACCCCATGGGCAAGCTCGTCTGGAGCCAGACGCTGGCGGAGGGAGAGCCTCCGACGGCTGGCCCGTACGTGGTGGGCAACCAGATTGCCTTCGTCTGGGGCAACAAGCTTCACCTGCTCTCCGCAGACGGCGGCGTGCCCGTGGCCAGCCACGACCTGGGGCGCCGCGCGGCGTTCCCCCAGGTCTCGGGCGAACGCTTCCTCTGGTCCCCGGAGCGCAGTGCGATCTCGCTGCTGTGGCTTCAGACCGGAAAGTCGGCGCTGGTCTCCGGGTTCGAGGGCGAAGTCCTCGACCTCGCGGCGGACGCCGAAGCGATCTACGCCTCCACGGATAAGGGGCTCCTGGCGCTGCGCGTGCCCGAGCCTCAGTAGGCGGCCCTCAGTCGCCCGCGCGCGCGGGGGAGGGGAGCGGCGTGGGATCTGGAGTGAAAAGGTCCGCCAGGTGCACGCCGGCCAGACGGGCGTCCGGCTGGCGCGCCGAGGCCTCGCGGGCTTCGAGCGCGCGCGCGGCGTCGGCCGGCCTGGCGAGGGCCTCCGACACGAGCGCCAGCGCTTCGTGCAGGGTGACCAGGCGTGGCTCTGCCCCGGCCAGCCGGGCGAGCAGCTCGGCTGCGGCCTCCAGCAGATCGGCCTGCTTCGACAGACGCAGAAAACTGCGGAGGATGCCGGAGTCCAGCGCTTCGTCTTCCAGCAGCCAGCGCGAGAAGGGCTCCAGGAACGCTGTCGTGTCCCGGCGGGCCAGCGCTATCCGGATGAGCGGCGGCCCCCAGCAGCGGTCGTAGCGGTAGCCCATCCGCTCGCCGACGCCCAGGTAGACCTGCGCCGCGGCCTTGTCGTCGCCCTGATCTGTCAGGAATCGGGCGTACTCCAGCCGCAGCGCGAGGTCGTCCGGAAAGGCGCGGATTGCCGGCCGGTAGTAGGAACGGGCAGTCGAGAAGTCCTTGTCGGCGACGTGGTATCTGGCCTGGAAGGGTGCGTAGAGCGGGTTGCCCCGCGTCTTGAGCGTAAAGGCGCCCATCAGGTAGCCGGGCGAGGGGTACGCCCGGACCCAGCGCACCAGGTCGGCGCAGATGGACGGCGAGCCGGGATCGGCGTCCAGGGCTAGCAGTCCGGCGTGGGCCGCGGCGGTCGTCCGCTTCTCGGCGGCCAGCGAACGCGCGCGGGCCTGGAAGTACAGGGCGCGTCCCCCTGCACCGGCCGGTAGCACCCGCGCAGCTGCCGTGGCCGGGAACCCGGACGGCGACGAAAGCCTGAGGACTTCGAGGAGCTTTCGCGTCCAGATGAGCGAGCCCGGGGGGCGCGCCAGGCACGGTTCGACCGCGGAAGCCGCCCGCGCGCTGTGCGCGAGCGCCAGTTCCTGGGTCCCGAGCGCAATCCGGATCTCCGGCGCGGCGGCCCCCGGCTGCTCGAGCCAATCGGTCAAGAGAGTCGAAAGAGCCGATCGCTCGCTCGAGGTCTTTGCTCGCGCTTCCAGCTCCTCGAGAAGCGGACCCAGCCATTCGGTCCGGGTGGGAGGCGACGGATGAAGCCGCGCCAGCGTGGCGAGTGTGAGGTCCGCTCGCCCCAGGCCATCCGTCTGGCGCAGCAGTTCGGCGATCAGCCGCGGCTCTCCCGGGAGCGCTCGCAGGCCGGCCGCCAGAACGTCCAGGGCTGCCGCGCCGCGTCCCCCAGCCGATTCGAGCCAGGCCGCCCTCAAGTAGGGGTGCGCCGCGGGCTCAGGCAAGCGGCCCGCGGCCGGCACCGCCCAAACGTCCAAGACCCGCCGGTAGAGCCCGAGCGCAGCGTCCCTATCGCCCGCGCGCTCCAGGATGCGCGCGGCCGTGGTCCAGGCCCGCACCGCCTGCGAAGTCGTCGACACGAGCATCGCCACCGCGCGCTCCCGGTGCGCGGGAAGCGTCCCCAGCCGCTCCAGGCAGGCAAATGCAGGCGCGGGATCGCCGGGCATATCGAGCGCGCGCCGAAGGTGCTCGAAGGCCCGCTCGTCACGACGATCGAGGATCGACAGCGAGGCGAGCCCCACGAAGAGCTGGGCGGCCGCCTCCGACGACCTTGGGCTGGCGGGGCGGGCCCCCCCGGCTACCGACGCGAGCTGCGCGTGCTCCATCGACCCCAGCAGGCTGCATCCTTCCTCGGCCAGCCCCGCACGTCCCATGAGGTCTGCCAGGCGCAGCGTGGCCGCAAGCGAAGGTGCCGCCCCCGCGCGCGCGGCGGCTGCCGCCCTGCGTGCCCAGAGTGCGGCCCCGCCGCGGTCACCCATCCGCGCCCGGAGCGCCATGACGGCCGCGGCCGGACCTGCACTCTGCGGCGACAGGGCGGCCCGATTCTGAAACTCCTCGCAGAGCCTGCCGAAGGCCGCCGTGGCGGTCTGGGTCGGCGCCTCCGACTTCCCCCGGCGTCTCGGGTGCGACGTCCCCGCAGTTTCATCGGTGCCCAGGGCCTCCCAGTAGCGCGTGGCCAGGTTCCAGAAGTCGCCGCCCTCACCCGAGAGCGGGTCGGCCGCCAGCAGCACCCGGTCGAGATGCCGCCGCCAGGACTGGGGGCCGGCCAGAAGCCGGGCAAGCTGGGGCCGCCAGTCCAACCCGGCCCGCGCGCGCGCCAGCAGCCAGAGCAAGAGGGCCTGCCCTCGCGGCCCCTCTTTGAGGTGGCGATTCGCTACCGCTTCGAGGTGTTCGTAGACGCGATCGACTCCGGGTGCCGCGGGCGCCAGCGGTTCGTGGAGTAGGGCCTCCAGGTCGACACTGGGCGCCCGGTCCGTGGTGGCCAAGGTGAGATGGGCCGACAGGGCGCGCCCCGCCAGACCCGGCAGCCGGGCGGCCAGCTCCAGGCCCGAATCGGGATCGTCGGAAGCCAGCGCCGTGTCGACCACGGCCTGTGCCAGCTCGGGAGTAAATCCGCGCGCCTCGAGCGCTTCGCCCAGGACCGTGAAAGCCTGATCGTGGGCCTGGGCCCGTCGGTACGCAGCCGCGACTTCCAGCGCATCCTTCGACGAGGGTCCGCCCTGGCGCGGCGTACTCCGGGCCTCCGAAGCCAGGGCCACGGTGGCCACCATCTGTGGCGGCGCCCCCCGGACCGGCAGCGCGGCCGCCAGCAGCGCGGCGACCACGAGCGCCGCCCTCTCCAGGCGCGGCGATACCCGCCGGTCTGCGGGCTGGGGCACCCACTTTCCGATCGATCCGCGGCCGACGATGCAAGTACTCACGTGCCGCATGGATCATCGGACGGGCCCAGGGCTGGCCATTACCCGCGGCCCTGTGGTGGGCCCTAGTAGGGCATTCCGAAGTTGATCTGGACGCCCCTGGCGTGGCCCTCGCAGGTCTTCGAGTCGTGGCTGGTCACCACTGCGTAGATCCACTTGAGCGCCTCGATTCCCGTCACCTGGCCGCTGCCGTCAGCCGGGGTCCGGGTCCCCTGGACAGGGGGCGTCTGACGGGTCGGGGCGGCCGCTGGCCGGGGGGCGCTGGCCCGTTCGCCACGGGAGGGGTAGACCGGCGCCGCCGTCCGGAAGCTCGCCGCCGCCGAAGGGGCGCTCCACTCGACCTGGGCGGGGACCTCCGCGGCGAGCGCGAGCCGATCCTGGGCCTGGGCCGCAACGGCCGTCAGGGCCGCCGCCAGAAATGCCATCGTCGCCAGTTTTCGGTTCATCGGTCTCCTCCTCGGGGTGGTTGGGTCCAGTGGTTTGCGCCTCCTCCTGTACAACGTCCGTGCCACCCGCCCTCGCCTCCGTCCCTCAGGCCACCAGAAGCCGCATGAACACAGCATCAAGCCGTTTTCGTGCCCGGCCGCATGCTGCCAGGCGATGCCCTCTGCGGCGTTGCGCCCGCGCACGGCCATGTTGCAGCCGTGCATCATCGCGGCGCCTCCGCGCTGGCGCACTACCGCGTCGCAGGCGCGACGGGAAATCCCGTGGCGTCTACCTGTACCGGGTTTTTTCAAAAAAACCCGGTACAGGTAGACGCCACAGGATTTCCGCGCAGCCGTGCGTCATCCCGCCGCCTCCGCGACGGGGGCTTCCTCATTTCCGGCGCTCGCGGCTGGCTGGTCTCCGAGGGGCCAGGCTCAGCCGGCGATGCCGTACTTCTTCATCAGGCGGTAGAGCGTGGCGCGGTCGATGCCCAGGAGCTCGGCTGAGCGCAGCTTCTTGCCCGAGTTCTCGTCGAGCACCTTTCGGATGTAGTCGGCGGCGGCGCCGTCCAGGAACTCGCTGAGCGGCCGGTCGGTGCCGGCGGGCTCACCGGCGGCGCGCGAGGCCTGGCTCATCATGATGTCTTCCATGGAGAGCTCGGCGCCCCGCGCCAGGACCACGCCCCGTTCGACCGTGTTCTCCAGCTCCCGGACATTTCCGGGCCAGTGGTAGCTCTCGAAGAACTCGCGCACTTCCGACGAGAGCTGGCGAACCGGCCGCTGCATCTCGTCGGAGTACTTGCGCAGGAAGTGCTGGGCCAGCGGCAGAATGTCCGCGCGCCGTTCGCGCAGCGGCGGGATCACGATGGGGATGACGTTGAGCCGGAAGTAGAGGTCGTCGCGGAACTTCCCTTCGCGCACCTGTGCCTCCAGGTCGCGATTGGTAGCGGCCACGACGCGCACGTCCACCTGCACCGTCTGGGTGCCGCCGACGCGCTCGAACTCGCCCTCCTGCAGCACCCGCAGGAGCTTGGCCTGAAACGGTTCGCTGACCTCCCCGATCTCGTCGAGGAAGAGCGTGCCCTGGTGGGCCAGCTCGAAGCGGCCCTTTCTCTGAGCGGCGGCGCCGGTGAAGGCTCCCTTCTCGTGGCCGAAGATCTCGGTCTCGAGCAGGCTCTCCGAGAGAGCCTTGCAGTTGACCGCCAGGAACGGCTTCCCGACGCGGTCTCCGTACATGTGCAGGGCGCGGGCCACCATCTCCTTGCCGGTGCCGCTCTCGCCTCGCACCAGCACCGTCGCCTTGCTCGGGGCGACGCGCTTGACCAGCTCCATCAAGCTCTCGGTCTTCGGGTCCTCCGCCACGAACCCGTCGACCAGGAAACGGCTTTTCAGCTCGCCCTTCAGGTACTGGTTCTCGCGCGAAAGTCGTGACATCTCCAGGGCGTTGGCGGCGATGTTCTTCAGCTCGTCGTTCTCGAAGGGCTTCAGGATGTAGTCGAAGGCGCCGTCTTTCATCGCCGTCACGGCCGATTTCACCGTGGCGTGGGCGGTGATGAGCACCACCGGCAGGTCGCGCCGCAGGGCCTTGGCGCGGCGCAGGAGCTCCAGCCCGTCCATCCCCGGCATCGAAAGGTCCGTCACCAGCAGGTCGAAGGAGTCCTCAGCCAGCTTCGCCAGCGCCTTCTCCGGATCGTTGAAGGTCGTCGTCTTGTAGCCCTGCTTGTCGAACACCATTGCCAGGATCTGGGTCATCCGGACCTCGTCGTCGACGATCATCACGCGCGGTTTCATCGGCGGTGGGGGGGGAGTCGGCGCTCACGCTGCCGCGGGCATCTCGTCGCCGCTGGAGGCGGGAAGGCTGATGTGGAACGTGGTGCCGGCGCCGGGCTTGGAGTCGACCCGGATTTCGCCGTGGTGGCGTTCGACGATCTGCTTCACGACGGACAGGCCCAGGCCGGTGCCTTCGGGGCGCGTGGTGTAGAAGGGGTCCCAGATGCGATCGAGGTTTTCGGCCGGGATGCCTGGGCCGCTATCGCTGATGGAGAGGGCCACGGCGTGCGGCCCCGGCGCTGGCGCGGTCCGGGCGACGATCCGTCCGCCCGACCCCAGCGCGTGCGAGGCATTCAGGAACAGCTCGAGCACCGCCTGATAAATCTGGTCTTCGTCGACCGTGGTGCTGGGGAGCCCCGGGTGGAGATGGCAGACCAGCTCGATGCCGCGCTTGCGCAGCTCCCCGCCGACGAAATCGGCCGAGCGCGCCAGGATGCCGTTGAGGTCGGCCGCGCGGAACACCGGCTCCTTGGCGCGAGCGAATCGCAAGAGCGACGTGATCAATCCGTTGAGGCGATCGATCTCCTCGGTGATGAAGACGCAGGCCTTGTGGTTCGGATCGTCCTCGGCGAAGCTATCGCGCACCAGGGCCGCCGAGGAGCGGATGATGCCGAGGGGATTGCGGATCTCGTGCGCCATGCTGGCCGAGAGCTCGCCGAGCGCCGCCAGCTTGGCGCTTCGCAGCAGCTGGTTCTGGCTTTCCACGAGCTTCTCGTACTGGTCGGCGATGATCTCGGCAGCTTCGCGGGCCAGCTGCCGGCGCTCGAAGAACATCGCCAGCAGATAGCCGATGGCGGTCCACGTCACCATCACCCAGGCGAAGACCACCGCGGGCACCTCGTGACCATTCCACAGGTGGCGGAAGCCGAGCCATCGCGCCGTGAAGAAATCGATGGCGCCCGCGGAGGCTCCGAGGACGATTCCCCAAGTGCAGTACTGGATGCCGAAAGCGCACTTCTTGCCTTTTTCCATGGTGCGCCCGGGGTGAGCAAGTTCCATGCCGCCAGTTCCTCCGCCCGCCGCCGTTCGCGCGCTCGTGCAGGCTGGGAGCGGGGTCTCGAACTCTTCGGGCTCGCGAGTCCTTCGCCGCCTCAGCTTATCACGGCTGCCGCCGTTGCAGCGGTGCAACGTCACTGCCGGACCCACGGCCGACCTCCAGGCCCGCTCGGCCGATAAGAGTCTCGATGCGAAGCGTCTTCGTGCTCCTGGTGCTCACGGGGCTCGGCGCCTCCGTGGTCGACGCCGGCTCGGGGCTCCTGGGAAAGCTGCGGCCGCGGTACTACGACCGGCGAATCGAGCTCCGCCTGGGACCGAGGAAGGTGCCGGTGCGCTCGGAGTTCATGGCTCCCTACTCGGACGATACCCTCAGCTTCCTGAAGACGAGGGGGTTCCTCGACGGTTACCAGGGACCGGCGCTGGAAGAAGACGAGGTGCTCGACCGGCGGTCGGCCGCGTTCCTGATCGGGAAGCTGGCGACCTTCGTCGAGACGCGCCGCGGCCGGGTGTTCCCGGAGGAGCTGGAGTACGTCACTCACGTGGTGGTCGAGCCCGAAATGTGGGGTCACCGGCAGGTCGACCTGGCGCTTTCGACCGGTCTGATGCGGCCCTACTCCGTTCGCGACTGGTGGAACCGGCCGCTCAGCCGGTTCGAGCTGGCATCGATCGCAGCGCGAGCGATCGACGGTCTTGCGACCCGATTGCGGATTTTCCGGTACTTCGATGGCGAGCCGAGCGCTCACTACCGCGACCTGCATGCGCTTCCCAGCCTGGCCTACGGCGACCTGGCGCGGGCGCTGAAGACAGGCGTAGTCGAAGGGGTTTCGGAGGAGCTGTTCGGCGGCAAGGACGCGGTCCGGGGGCGGGAGATGGCCCGGACGCTGCGCCGGCTGGCCGTGATCGCCCTGGCCTACGATCCGCTGGGGGTCTGAAGTTTGGGCTTGCGCTGGGGGCGGCTCACGAGCCAGCCCCAGGCGATCTGGCGTCCGCCGCGCCCGGCGACCGGAAAGCCGGTGACACCCCGCGCCGAGGGTCGTCCGGAGGCGATGCGTGGCCGCGCCGCAAAGCTCACGCGTTCGCCTGCGGCGCGCGCGCGCGCCAGAGCGTCGGTAGCGAGCAGCTCGTCCACCTTGGCGCCGATCAGCGCGTCTTCGGGTTTGCCGAACAGCGCCTCGGCGCTCTTGCTGGCGAAGAAGACGGTCCCGGACGGGTCGGTGAAGAGGAGCGCCTCGCCCATGTGGCGGGCGGCTTCCAGCATCAGCCCGGCGTCCTCGCGGGCGCCTTCGAGCTCGGAGAGGTCCTCGATGGTTGCGATCCGGAAACTGACGCGGCCCAGCTCGTCGGCGATGTCGGAGGCGCTGACGCGCACCGGCTTGGTGGTGCCGTCGGGCGCCGTCAGCATGGCCGGTTCGCGATCCGGGTTCGTGCGCGTCTGGCGCGGACCGCCGCCGAAGAGCCGCAAGTAGTCCGCCGTTTCGAAGAAGCGCGCCAGCCCCACGCCGGCCGGGACCCGGTTCCCGCGGTTGAATTGCTTCTCGAAGGCCGGGTTCGTGTAGAGGATGCTGCACTTGGCGTCGAGGATCGCCAGGCCGATGGGAGCCAGCTCTGCCAGCCCGGACATCAAGCGTCGTTCCAGCTCGGCAGCGGTCGGCCCCTCCTCGGAGCTGACCACGATCTCGACGGTGGCCGAGCCGCCGGGCAGGGCACAGGCGCGGACGCGGGCCGGGATCTCCTGCCCGCTGGCGTGGACCTTGATCCAGTCGCCCTCCCAGCAGCGGCCGGCTGCGGCGACGGTGGCCGTCCGGGCCTGACGGATCTCCTGTTTGACGTAGAGCGAGTTGGTCAGCTCGACGCCCTGGCCGACGATGAAGCCGCGGGTGACTCCCAGCAGCTCCTCGGCGGCGTCGTTGATGGCGCGCACGATGCCGGCCGGGTCGAAAGCCAGGGCGGGGCGGGCGATGGAATCGACCAGCGGCTGGAGCTGCTCCGCCATCGAGGGCGCGAGCCCGGGAGCGGTGGGCGCGCTTTCGCTGGCCGGGGCGGTCCGCTCCTCTGGTTGCACCGCGCGATTCTAGCACGCGGAAGCGCTTTCGGGCATCGCCGGGACGCATCGCGCGGGCCAGGCGGCTCGTGCTATTCTCGCCCGCGACCGGCGGCACGCCGCGCGGAGCAAAGGAGCGGAAAGGTGATTTCACTCGCGGGCAAGAGGGTGCTCATCACGGGGGCGACGTCCGGGATCGGCGAGGCGTGTGCGCGCGCGTTTGCAGAGCTGGGCTGCGGCCTGGTCCTGACCGGAAGGCGGGATGACCGGCTCAAGGCGCTGGCGGCGAGCCTGAGCAACTCGACCGGCGTGGAGCTGACGACGATCGTGTTCGACGTGCGCGACCTGGAGGGCATTCGCGCCATCCCGTGGCCGGCGATCGACATCCTCGTCAACAACGCGGGGCTGGGGATCGGCCTGGACCCTCTCCAGTCGGGCAACATCGAGGAGTGGGACGCGATGATCGACGCCAACGTGAAGGGGCTGCTCTACATGACGCGGGCCATCCTTCCCGGCATGGTGGAGCGCAAGTCCGGGCACGTCATCAACCTGGGGAGCGCAGCGGGCCACTGGGTCTACCCGGGCGGCAACGTCTACTGCGCGACCAAGCACGCCGTCAAGGCGTTGACGGAGGCGATGAGGCTCGATCTGGTCGGCACGGGAATCCGCGTCAGCTCGGTCGATCCCGGGATGGTCGAGACGGAGTTCAGCGTGGTGAGATTCCGGGGGGACGCCGAGCGTGCTCACAAGGTGTATGAGGGGATGACGCCGCTCACCGCCGAGGACGTGGCGGACGCCATCGTGTTCTGCGCGACGCGGAGGGCGCACGTGAACATCAACCAGGTGATCATGATGCCGGTCGATCAAGCCGGCATCGGCACCGTGAACCGCAGGAAGTGACGGCCAGGAGCTACTGACCCAGGCCTGGCGGGGCGTTGTTCGCAGGGGCGGGCGCGGCGGGAGCTGCCCCGCCCGGCCGGGCCTTGGCGAGCTCTCCGGTCAGGAAGTCCGTCTTGCCGCCGAGCTTCTTGAGCTCGTCGATGGCCGCCTGGGCCAGGTCGTGCTCGCCCGAGTAGATCAAGGCCAGGGTGAAGTCGAACCAGCCGTCCTCGAGGCCCGGGTTGATCCCCAGGGCTTGCTTGTACTGCTCGATGGCCAGCGCGTATTGCTTCGTGTCGAGGTAGCGGCCGCCGGCGGACTGGTACTGGGCTGCCAGCGCCTGCTGCGCCTCGGTCGGCGCTTTCTTCGGGACCGTGATGCCGAAGACGTTACCCGGTTCGAGGCCCTTGGAGACGACCGTCGCGGGCGTCTCGGGCTCCTTGGGGCGGGCCTTGGTGAGCTCGGCCGAAAGGAAGGTGGCGTCGCCGCCCATCTTCTTGACCTTCTCGATGCAGAACTCGGCGAACTTGAACTCGCGCGCGTAGGTGTAGGCCAGCGCCAGGTCGAACCAGCAGTCCCTGAGGCCCGGGTTGATCTTGAGCGCCTCGCCGAGTCGGGCGACGGCCTTGCGGTAGTCCTTCTTGTTGAGGTACTGACCGCCCTCGCTGTGCAGCCTGTAGGCCTGCTCGAGCTCCTCGGGGGTGAGCGCCACGGCGGTGCTGGGCGGAGTCGCGCTGGCGCCGGTCGTCGCGGCAGTGGCCGTGGCCGCGGGCTGCGCAGGCTGGGATGGGGCCGTCGTCGGCGTCGTCTGGGCGAGTGCGGATGTCGAGAAGATGCTCCCGGCGAGCAGGGCGACAAGCGCGGCGGTCACGGTTGTGCTGGGTCCACTCATTGCAGCCTCCGCCGGTCGTCCTCGGGCCGGCACTCCGAATGCGGCTGGGTCCGTTCCAGGGCCGCACCCCCTGGGCTTTCATGATCATCCTGCCCGAGCCGGCAAAGGCAAGTCAAGCGCGGAACGCGCCCGGGTGGAAATGGAGGGTGCGCGCGCCGGCAGGGCGTGATAAAACGGTGCGCGTGCGCGCGTACCCGAGGGGCAAAGCTGCATCGCTGAGGCTGCTGACGGCGGGCGTGGGCTGCCTGGCTGTGGCGGGCATCGCCGCCGCGTCAGGAGCCGCGCGGAGCTGGGCTGTGCCCGCGGGGCTAGCGGTTGCAGGTCTGGCTTCCGGTGCTGTCGGGCTGGCCGGCGCGCGCGGGCGATTGCTTTTCTCCTCGGTGTCGATCCGATTCGAGCCGGAGCCGCTCGAGCTGGGCGGCTCCGCGAGCATACGTCTGGAGTGCGAATCTGCCGGCGGCTTTCTGGCCGACCGGCTGTCGCTCCACCTGCGCTGCCACGAGCGGGCCTGCCTCCGCGACCAGGGGCGCGAGCACGTCTTCGTCAAGAAGGTCTTCGAGAAGACTGTCGTACTGGGTGAGAGGCTCCGGGTGGAGCCTGGCGCGCAGCTCTGCTACCCGGCCCAGTTTCGCCTGCCGGCCGACCGCGCTCCGACGTTTGCTGCTGCCAACTGTTCCTTGGAGTGGTCGGTGAACTTCGAAGTTCAGCTCCCCGGCTGGCCCGCCGCCACGCGCGACTGGGCGGTGGAGGTGGCCCCGGTGATCGCCGCGTGAGCGAAGGCAGCGATTCGGGTTTCGACGTTCTGCTCGAGCTGCCGCTGCCTCAGCAGGCGCCCGGCGCGCCGGAGCCCGTTCCCACGTTCGAGACCGGTGGCGCGATTCCGTGCAGGCTCTCGATCCGTTCCGGGTCCGGGTGTTCCCAGAGCCGGTGCATCCTTCGACTCCAGTATCGCTGTCATGGCTCGGGAACGCCCGAGACGGTCGTCGCCGGCAGCTGCGAGCTCGCCCTGCCGGCGCTCGGGGCCGGGGAGCATCAGGTCGTGACCGTGGAGCTTGCCGCGCCCGCCGCCGGGCCGCCCAGCTACTGCGGCGAGCACGTGAAGATCGACTGGTCGGTGGTCTTTCAGGCGCCTGGACGGCGGCCTTGCGAGACGCCGATCCACGTGCGCCCGGCCCGCAGGCGCCCCTGAACCGAGCTCCTGACGGTGCCCCGTTTGCTGCGGCCCGGAACGCTCCGGGAAATCGCTGGCATCCTCGATTGACTTTGTATTTTGACTCTGCTATTGTCTGCGCCCCCCGCCGAACCCTGACCGGGCCGATGCCGGCCGCTTTCGCTTGCCATGGAATCCGCACTCCAGAGCACACTCGACGCCGCCAAGAACCAGCTCCAGCCCGACGAGCTCGAGCTCTTCAGCTCCTTCGTCGAGCTCTACTTTCCCGCCATCCCGAAACGCTACCGTAGCTTTCTCGAAGGCGACGATCTCACCGCCTTCCTGCTCGCTCGATGGCAGTTCTTCAAGCCCCGCGTCGAGGGCCCGTGCAACGTGCGAGTCTACTCGCCGTCGAGCACGCAGGAGGCCTGGAACCTCAATGTCTCCGTGCTGGAAGCCCGGCTCGAGGACAGGCCCTTCATCGTCGACTCCCTCAAGGAGCTCCTGCGGGCTCGCGGACTGGAGGTCCTGCTGACCGTCCATCCCGTGCTGGCCGTCGACCGTGACGAGACCGGCCGCCTTCGAAGCCTGGCCAGCGGTCGAGCTTCGGGCCGCCGCGAGGCCTACGTCTACATGCACTTCGACAGGCTCGAGGCGCACGAAGATCAGGAGGCGCTGGAGCGCACAGCCCGCGACATGCTGCAGATGGTGTGCGCCGCGGTCGACGACTACCCCCACGTCCGAGACGCGATCCGGCAGGTAGCCGACGAGCTCATCGAGAGCCCCGACCTCTATCCGGGCGGCCGCTCGACCCAGGAGCAAAAGCGACACTTCTTCCTGTGGCTGCTGGACGGGAACTTCACCTGCCTGGCTGCGCGTCGGCTCGAGCGTCAAGGCGAAGGCTTCGCCCCCGTCGAGGGCGCCATCTGGGGTCTCTTCCGTCGTGACCGGACGCCCCCCGGATTCGTGCAGACCCTCGAGGAGGAGCTCTCCGCCACCTTCGAGGCCGCCCTGTCCCGAGAGTTCACGCTCACCGTGACACGCATCGGGCT
Source organism: Candidatus Wallbacteria bacterium (assembly GCA_016213845.1). Taxonomy (GTDB): domain Bacteria; phylum Muiribacteriota; class UBA6191; order JACPRK01; family JACPRK01; genus JACPRK01. The sequence continues at coordinate 9,733 of JACQZN010000096.1, read as the reverse complement.
GCACTCGCCCGTCCACCGTTTCGACGAGATGGACTACATCTCGATCCGCAAGCGCCGCCCGGACGGCACCATCGGCGACGTGATGGAGATCGTCGGTCTGTTCACGACCTCGGCGCTGCTCGAGAGGCCGAACCGGATTCCGCTCATCAAGGACAAGATCGCGCTTGTCTTGCGTACGCTGGGCTACCTGGAGAACTCCTATTCCTACAAGACGGCTGCCTCCATCCTCACCTCGCTTCCGAAAGAGGCGCTCTTCAACTCGACGGAGCAGGACCTGGTCGAGGAGGTCGACGCGCTGATGTCGGCCGCCGAGGGCGAGGAGGTCCTCATCAGTCTGCGGCCGAAGCCCGAGAAAAATCGGATGACGGTGACCATCCGCATGCCGGACCGCAACTACTCCATTCCGGTCCGCGACCGTCTTCTGGCGCGGCTAAGGGATGAGCTGCAGCCAGCCGTGATGCGAGATTACCACTGCTTCGGCGAGAGCGAGGTGAGCCGGCTCCACATCTACATGTTCGGGCCCCGCTTGCCCGAGGACCCCCGGAGACTCTGGCAGCTGGGCGAGGAGCTGGAAGACGTCGTCCGCACCTGGCAGGACCGGCTCCTGACCTCCATCGAGGAACAGTGGCCCGGGCCGACTAGCAAGGAGCTCGGGCGGGTCTACTCAAACGCTTTTCCCGCGACCTACCAGGCGTCCAACTCGGTCGACTCGGCTCTCTGGGACATCCGCAACCTCGAGCAGCTCTCCCTGGTCTCGCCGATCCAGGTCGGGATCTACCGCGAGAAGCACCCGGCTCCCGGTGCAGTCGAGGTCACCGAGGTCCGCATCTACAGGCGCGAGAAGGTCGTCCTCTCCGAGATCATGCCGATTCTCTCGAACCTCGGACTGATGGTGATCGAGGAGCGCGCCGCAGAGGTGAAGCTGTTTGCGCCCGGTCCGGCCTACATCCACTCGTTCCACGTGCGCTGCGCTGATGGGCAGCCGATCCCGGAAGACCGGATGGCGCCGCTTTCCGAGTGCCTCAAGCGCGTGCGCATGGGGCAGGCCGACAGCGATCCCTTGAACGGTCTGGTGTTGACCGGCGGGCTCTCCTGGCAGGCCGCGGACCTCTTCCTGGCGTACAGGAACCTGATGATGCAGGTCCGCCGGACCAGCTCGACGGTGGCGGTCAACGATGCGCTCCTGAAGTACTCCCACGTGACTCGAGCGCTCTTTCAACTCTTCGAGGCGCGCTTCGAACCCGGGCTTGGAGCCGGCCGCCACAGCGCTCTCAACTCGGCCCGAGAGGAGGCCGCAAGACAGCTCGAAAAGGTCGACAGCATCAACGCCGATCGCGTGCTGCGGTCGCTCAGGGACCTGATCGAGGCGACCGTGCGGACCAACTTCTACCTGAAAGTCCCCGACGGGCTCCGCTCCGTCAGCCTGAAGATTGCCAGCGGGCAGCTGCCCGACATCCCCCATCCGAAGCCCCACTGCGAGATCTACGTCCATGCGCCGGGCGTCGAGGCCGTGCACCTTCGAGGCGGCAAGGTGGCGCGCGGCGGCATTCGCTGGAGCGACCGGCCAGACGACTTCCGCACCGAGATCCTGGGGCTGATGAAGACTCAGATGGTGAAGAACTCCGTCATCGTCCCCGTCGGCTCCAAGGGTGGGTTCGTCCTCAAGAAGAGCTGTCCCGACCGCAAGACCCTCAACGAGGAGATGGTCCGGCAGTACACGGTCTTCATGCACGGGCTCCTGTCCTTGACGGACAACATCGTCCAGGGCTCGCCGGTGCCACCCCCTGACATCGTCTGCCACGATGACGCCGATCCGTACCTGGTGGTGGCGGCCGACAAGGGCACGGCCAACATGTCGGACACGGCCAACTCCATCTCGAAGTCTTTCGGATTCTGGCTGGGCGACGCGTTTGCCTCGGGCGGGAGCGCCGGGTACTCCCACAAGGCGATGGGGATCACGGCGCGCGGGGGCTGGGAGTGCGTCAAGCGCCACTTCCGCGAGATGGGAATCGACCTCGACACTCGCGAGATCACCTGCGTCGGCATCGGCGACATGTCGGGCGACGTGTTCGGCAACGGCATGCTGCTCTCCCGCAAGCTGAAGCTGATCGCCGCCTTCGACCACCGCCACATCTTCATCGACCCCGATCCGGACCCCGAGGCGAGCCTGCTGGAGCGGCAACGGATGTTCAAGCTGCCGGTCAGCTCCTGGGCCGACTACAACCGCGAGCTGATCAGCGCCGGGGGCGGCGTCTTCAGCCGCGGCGAGAAGAAGATCCAGCTCTCCGGCGAAGCGCGCGAGTTGCTCGGCATCGAGGCCGAAAGCGTGAATGGCGAAGAGCTGATCCGCTGCATTCTGCGCGCCAAGTGCGATCTGCTCTGGAACGGAGGCATCGGCACCTATATCAAGAGCAGCCGCGAGACCAACCTCGACGTGGGCGACAAGGCCAACGACGAGGTGCGAGTGAACGGCGCTCAGGTGCGTGCCCTGGTGGTCGGAGAGGGTGGCAACCTGGGAGCCACGCAGCTCGGCCGCATCGAGTACGCCCGAAAGGGCGGCCGGATCAACACCGATGCCATCGATAACTCGGGCGGTGTCGACTGCTCCGACCACGAGGTCAACCTCAAGATCTTGTTCAAGCTCCTCGTAGAAGAGGGATGCGTTCGCGACGAGGAGGAGCGCAACCAGATCCTCGCTGACTTGACGGACCAGGTCGGCGCCGCCGTGCTGCAGAACAACTACCTCCAGAGCGCGTTGCTCTCGATTGACGAGATGCGCAGCCGCAAGGATGTCGAGCCGTTCATTGGCCTGATCGACTTCCTCGTGAAGCGAGGGCTGGTCGACCGGGACAAGGATCACATCCCGTCCGACGAGGAGCTCCGCAGTGGCCGCACACTGGGTCAGGCGATCCCCAGGCCGGTCCTGGCGCTGCTGACGGGATGGGCCAAGAAAGTCCTCTACGAGCAGATTCTGGAGGGGCCGCTCCCCGACCGCGACTACTATCGCAAGTTCTTCATCGAGTACTTCCCTCCCTCCGTCTGGCAGCGGTTCGGCGAGACCTGCCTGCGCCACCACCTGCGCCGCGAGATCATCGCCACCTGCCTGGCTAACCGCATCGTCAACCAGGCCGGAATCTGCTTCGTGCACCGTCTCTGCCAGGAGTCCGGCGACGAGGTCGCCGAGGTCGTCCGGATCTACATCCTGGTCAACGACCTGCTGGAAGGCGATCGCATCCGGGCCGAGATCCACGCCCTGGACAACAAGGCCCCCGCACGGCTCCAGTACCAGCAACTGCTGGCTCTCGAGGAGACCATCTATGCGATTGGGCTCCGCATCCTGCGGACCAAGCTGCAGCAGGAGATCAACAAGGACGTCGTGTCGCGCTACGCGCCCGAGGTCCGGGAGCTGATGCTCCGCATGCGGGAGCACGTGTCACCCGACATCCGCCAGGCGCTGATCGCCGACGAGAGGTCACTGGAGGAGCAGGGGTTCCCGCACGCGCTGGCCCAGGAGCTGGCGACCATACCGTTCATGAAGCCGGTTCTGACGATGGTCGGCATCCGGGAGCAGGCCCAGACTTCGCTGGAGATGGTGGCGGGTCTCTGGTACCGGCTGGGGGACGAGCTTTTCCTGCACTACCTCGCGAGCGCCGTCGAGCAGATCCCGCTCCACGACGACTGGGATCGCGAGCTGCGCGACGCAGTCATGCGGGACCTGGGCCGCTACCACCGGAACCTGACCGCGCAGGTCCTTCAGACCCGCGATGGCCAGGAGGGGATCGGAGACACCCTGGATCGCTTCCTGCGCGACAGGAAGAAGCCCTATGCCCGCCTCAAGGTCGGCGTCACTCGCCTCAGGAGCAGTGGAGCGCCCGGCCTCATCCCTGTACAGGTCCTGAAAGAGAACTACGAAGAGATGCTCTCCAAGTAATCGGGAGGTGACCGATGTCGAGTGTCGTCAAGAAGCGCCGGAAGAAGATCCGTCGCCATAAGCACAAGAAGCTGCTCCGCAAGACCCGCCACCAGCGCAAGAAGTAGCTGGCGACCGGCAGCGGACACGGACGGCAGGCCCTCGGGCCGCTGTCCGTTGTCTGCTGTCCGGAAGTCGGCGGGTGTCCCGACAGTTACTTCGCGGGGGGGGCGGCTGGCTCTGCGTCGTCGGCGGCTTTGGGGGCCGGCTTGCTCAGCGCCGCCTGGATTTTCTCGAGCGACGCTTCCAGACGAAGGCGGGCGGAGAGGTCCTCCTTGCGCTGGTGGTCGAGCAGGTTCACCAGCTGCGAAAAGCGTGCGTCCAGGGACTGCAGGCGGGTCTCCAGAGTCTGGACCTGACCCTGCAGGTTGGCGATGCTGTTCTCGATGAGCGCCAGGCGGCGCTCGGCGTCCGTGACCCGCCAGTTGAGCTGGCCGACGTCCTGGGCGAGAGCCATCGCCGCTGCGAAGGGGAAGGCGACTAGCAGGGCGAGCAGGTTCCGGGGTCTCATTGCGCTCTCCTTTGCTGGAGCGGATTGCGCCGTTCGAGGCGGGTCGGGCCGGTCGGGGCAAAGCCGGATTCAGCCTGGAGTTAGGAGTTGCCGATGAGGGAGTGAGGGGGGGAAGGCCTTGCCGGGAGAAACATAGCATGTCGCTCATTCACGCGCTAGCCGCGCTCTTGCTGGTCACGACGGTCGCCTCGGCCGAGAATGCGGCACCCGAACCGCTCGACAAGCCTGGGTCCGTGTCCATCACGATCAAGGGCGCTCCGGTTCAGAGCGTCATCGAGAGCATCGTGATGAACGGCAACTACGACTTCGTGACTTCGGGCGAGTTCGCCGACACGGTGAACCTGTCGCTCTCCGGCGTGTCGATTCAGGACGCGCTCGACACCCTCACGCAGATCACGGGCCTCGAGTACCGCGTGGAAGGCCGCATCATCACGCTCTACGGGAAGAACGCGCCGTCGGAGTACACGCGCGTCTACAAGCTCGGCGTGGCGAGCGCGCAGCAAATCTCGGGCGAGCTGACGGCGCTGGTCGCCGGCGCCGCCGGGGCCGCTGCCGCCGGTGGCGCGCCGGCCGCTGCGGCAGGGCCCTCGCCCCTTGCTGCGCTCGCGGCTTCCGGGGCCGGCGGGGCGGGGGCAGGCGTCGGCGGGGCACCGGGCGGCGGCGGCGTGATCGTGGACCGCGCCCACAACCAGCTCATCATCACGACGCGCCCCAGCGTCCACCGCAAGATCGAAAAGGTGCTCCAGACCCTCGACGTGGCACAGAAGGGCGAGTTGACCAAGTTCCGCGTCTACGAGCTGAAGTACATCACCGCCAGCCTCCTGAAGAACGCCATCAAGTTCCAGTTGCCGGGATTCAACGACAACCAGTTCCTGGAGCTGTCGGGCCAGGGTGTCGTCGTCCAGAGCCCGGTCGGTGGGGGGGCCCCGGGCCTCCCGGGAGCGGCCGCTGCCGCGGCCGCACCTGCTCCGGCTGCCGGGGGGGCCGCCGGCGCTGCCTCCCAGCTTGGCGTCAGCGCCGAACAGGTCGGCACGAGCAATACCCGCCGCGTGCTCGTCACGGAAACCGAGGACAACCTCAACTTCATCGCCAAGCTCCTCAACGAGCTGGATCGGCCGCTGAAGCAGATCTACGCGGAGATCACGCTGATGAAGGTGAGCCGCAACGAGCGCGACCAGTTCGGCGCCGGGCTTCGCGGCATCGTCAACCAGTCCGGCCGCCAGACTCCGCTCACGGAGTTTTTCAGCAACCTGGGCAGCGGTGCCGCCAACTTCCAGCTCAGGTTCGGCACGATCGGGCCGGAGCAGTTCAGCGTCCTCTTCGACTACCTGAAGTCCCGCCAGCGCGGCGAGGTCATCGCCAGTCCGCGCATGCTCGTCCAGGAAGGCCAGGAAGCCAAGATCAACATCACGCAGCAGTTCCCGGTCCTCGAGACCGAGGTCGCCCAGGGCGTGCCGGTCACGAAGGTGAAGTTCACCGACGTCGGCACCATCCTGCGCTTCACGCCCAGCGTCTTCGCGGACGGCACCATCCGGCTCTCCATCAACCCCGAGATCAGCAACGTCTTGAGGACCGTCGCCGTCGGCCAGAGCGGCGAGGTGCCGGTCAAGGACACCAACATCATCAGCACCGTGTTGAACGTCCGCAACGGCTACACCGCCATCATCGGCGGTCTGAAGGCCCAGAACCTGAGCAAGAACTTCGACGCGCAGCCCTTCCTGGGCCGCCTGCCCATCGTCGGCCGGCTCTTCCACCGCCACTCCGATTCCAATGAAGTCAACGACCTCATCTTCTCGCTGACGCCGAAGATCGTCGAGCAGAACGACTACATGCTCAACTCCGGCAAACCCGACGAATCGGCGGCCAGCCTCAAGCACCGATTTGTCGAGACCGGCAAGATTGGCGCCGTGGTGTTCGAGGACCGCGTCCTGAACCACTTCTACGGCAAGGACTCCTCGATCGGCACCGGCAGGGGACGGCTCTAGAGTAGCCAGTAGTCAGTAGGCAATGGGTGCGGCCGCAGTTCATGGGTGAGCACTTCGCTCATTCTGAGCCTCTTGGCGAGCCCAGGAGATGCCCTTCGGCAGGCTCTGGCCGAGCGGGGATCGACCGGCTGTGGGGACCCCGCAGTCCGCGAACGCCCCCGTCGGGGGAGTGCCTGTGCCCTTCTGGTGGACGGAATCCCCGGCATGTCGGGTGGCCCCACCGCCGGCCTACTGACTACTGACTACTGGCTACTGGCTACTGGCTACTGACTACCGGTCTTGCTCCCCCTCACGCTCCCAAGGAGATGCCGACGTCGCGGGCGGTGACGATCAGGTCGCCCTTGGGATCGACGGTGTTCAGCCGTCCGCAGGCTTCGACGATGTCGACGTCGACGATGCTGGGCGTGCGGAGCGCGACCATTCGCCCGAATCCGCCGCGAGCAACCAGGTCGATGGCGGCAGCGCCGAAGCGCGTTCCCAGCAGTCGGTCGAAGCTCGTCGGTCGTCCGCCGCGCTGCAGGTGGCCCAGCACCGTCACGCGGGTCTCGACGCCCGTGCGCTCCTCGATGGCGCGGGCCACGCGGTCACCGACGCCGCCCAGGCGCACGACGCCGTCGGCGGTCTTGCCGATCGAGCTGATATCGCCGCCGGCGGGCATCGCCCCTTCGGCCACGACGACGATGCTGAACTTGCTGTGCTTCTCCCGGTGCTTGATGGCGGAGCAGACCTTGTCGATGTCGTACGGAATCTCGGGGATCAAGATGATGTCCGCGCCGCCGCTGATGCCGGCCCGCAGGGCGATCCAGCCCGCGTGGCGCCCCATCACTTCCAGCACCATCGCTCGGTGGTGGCTCTCCGCCGTCGTGTGCAGGCGGTCCAGAGCTTCGGTGGCCGTGTTGACGGCGGTGTCGAAGCCGAACGTGATGTCCGTCGCGGAGAGGTCGTTATCGATCGTCTTGGGGACGCCGACCACCGGCAGGCCCATCTTGTAGAGGTCGCGGGCGATGCCGAGCGAGCCCTCGCCGCCGATGACCACGAGCGCGTCCATTCCTGAATCTCGAAAGCTCGCCAGGATGCGCTTGCTCGAGTCCACGACCTTCTCGACCCCGCCCCGCTTCACTACCATCCGGAAGGGATTGCCTCGATTGGTGGTCCCCAGGATCGTGCCCCCGCGCGGCAGGATTCCCCGCACCGAGCCGAGCGTGAGCTCCTTGATGGAACCCTTGCGCAGGAAGCCCTCGAAGCCGTCCTCGATCCCCAGGACCTTCCACTTGTAGCGGCCGATGGCCGTCTTCACCGCGGCCCGGATCACCGCGTTCAGTCCCGGGCAGTCGCCGCCCCCGGTCAGGATTCCGATGCACTTGATCGTATTGCGTCGAACGTAGGCCACCGATTCGCCCTCCTTGAGCTCCGGACGGACGACGGCATCCTACAACACCCGGGAAATTGGGGACACACGACTCATTCTCGGCTGAAAATGAGTCGTGTGTCCCCAGTTTTTCTTACTGGCCGGTGGCGGTGAAGTCCTTCTTGAAGGAGGACATCGACTGGCTGCACGAGTCGGCGCCGCTGAAGCCGACCACCGTCAGCGAGAACGATCCACCCTTCTTGAGGCGGAAGTTCGCGTCGTTGTCGGTCCCGGGCGGGCGGCGCTTCAGGACGAGCTTGAAGACGCCGGGCGAGGACTCGGCCGTGTTGGTTGCGTCGATATCGATGGCGAAATCCGACGGGTGGTTGTTCGCTTCCGTGTTGTCCTTGGCGATACCGGTGACGATGAAGTTGTTCGTCAGCGTACCGCCGTTGGTGTCGGCGACGTCCCGATCGAACTGCACCGTGATGAACGTGGAATTCGTGCCGGTATCGGTCGGCACGGGGCTGGTGTCGACCGAGGTGAACGAGATGGCTGGCGCCGAGGGCGGCGCGCCCTGCGTGAACTGCAGACGGAAGGGCGTCAGCGGGTTTCCGGCGCGATCGGTGATACGGTTCGACAGCTCCACGATGTAGATCCGGTTGACAGGATCGAGCGGGTCGTCAGCGTTGGACCTCAGCTGGACCCGGTACGAGTTTGCCGGGACCGTGAGGGGAACGATTGCCGTCGGCGTGATGATGTTGGGGGTGCTGGCGAGCGTGCCCGCGTCGCAGCCCGTGGCGACGAAGTAGTTGTCGACATTGGTAACCGATGAAGTCTGGTTCGACGAGGCCTCGCTCATCGGTTCGCTGAAGGTGAAGACGATGCTGGTGTTGGGATTGCTCACTTGCGAACCGCTCGGCGGATTGACCGCCGTGACCTGCGGACTGGTGGAGTCGCCCTGGCCCGTGCCCGGCTGGTTCACCGTGGTGAAGCTGATCAGGGTGGAGACCAGGTTGTTCCTGGCGGCGTCCTGGATGCGGCTGGAGGCCAGCAGGTTGTAGACGGTGCCTCCGCGAAGAATCGCCGCGGGGGTCAGCTGCACGGTGTTTGCCGGGAACGGCAGCTGGGTCACGGTGAGGATGCCCGGGTTGTCGAAGGTCGAGAAGAGCTCGTAGTTCTGCGGATTGAGCGCCGATGTCAGCGCGCTCGTGCTGGTGAGCGAACCCGGCGACACCGGGTTGAAGTTGACCGCCTTGCTGAAGGTGACCGATATCACTCCGTCGATGGCGACGGCGGCCGAGTTGTTCGGCGGGTTCGTGGAGAGCACCACGGGCGGCGTGCGGTCCTGGTCCGTGCCGACGACCTGCGCGGTCGTGAAGGCGAAGGCGGTGGGCTGCAGGGCGTTGCCCGCCTTGTCGGTGATGGCGTTGGAGAGGACGACCGAGTGCTTCGTGTTTCCGAGGAGCTTGCCGGGATCGATCCGCAAACTGTTCGGGGGTGACGAGATGACCTCGGCGTCCTGCGCCGGCGTCGTGCTGGTCACGTCCGAGGTGATGGTGAAGTTGGACCTGTTCTTCGCGGTCGTCGTCAGCTCCTCGGAGAAGGTCAGCAGGATCTTCGTGTTCGGGTCGACGTTGGTCGAGCCGTCCGCCGGATTGGAGAACACCAGCACCGGCGGGGTGATATCCCGGCCTCCGGTGGTCGACTGCGACACCGTGAAGAACGAAGCTGCCACCGGCACGAGCGGATTACCCGCGCGGTCCGTGAGGCCGCTGGTGAGCAGCAGGTCGTATCGCAAGCCCGGCAAGAGCTTCAGCCCGGTGGCCGCGACGCCCGGAGTGATCTTCATGATCGACTTGTTGCCCGCGAAGGTCGTGGCCGTCTGGATCGGGTAGGGCCCGCCCGAAGTGGTGATG
>JACQZN010000085.1 GCA_016213845.1 Candidatus Wallbacteria bacterium | reverse complement strand
TTTCCAAGAAAACCCGGTACAGGTAGACGCCACGGGTTTTCCCAGGCCGGAGATTTCCGCTACTTCTTCCGCGCCTTCATCGCCTCCAGCGTCGCGCGGATGTGGGCCTGGACGTCCGGACGGGCAAGCGCGTCCAGGAAGGCTTCCCGGTGGGCGTCCTGCTCCGACTGCATCCGGGCAAGCGAAGCGGCCAGCAGGCTCTTCTTCGTGTGGGCGAAGGCGACTCCGGGTGCGCGCGCAAGCCGAGCGGCCAGCGAGACGGCTTCATCGATGAGCCTATCCGGCTCCGTCACCCGCTCCACCAGGCCCGCCGCGGCGGCCGCGTCTGGCCCGAACAGCTCGCCTTGCAGGATGACCCGATCCCTGTAGGCGCTGCCGACCCGGTAGCGCACCACCTCGAGCGCCACCCCAGGGAACGGAATGCCGAGCGCGATCTCGGTCAACCCGAGCTTGTACTCGCCCCGCGCGGCGAGCCGGCCATCGCCCGCCAGAGCCAGAATGGCGCCACCGGCGATGGCGTGACCGTTCACCGCGCAGACGACCGGCCTAGGCATAGCGAACCAGTCGCGGCACATGCCGTCCACCAGGTCGAGGATCTCCCCGATGCCGTCCCTCCCCATCGAACCGACTTCGGCCAGGTCCAACCCCGCCGAGAAGAATCGACCCGCCCCCGTCAAGACCACGCCGCCCCGGCCACCGGCCAGCTGTTCGGCTGTCTCCCGCAGCTGGCGCAACATCCCGCTGCCCAGCGTGTTCGCCTTGCCGTCATCCAGTGTCACCACTGCGACGCCGTCCCTGTCTTCGATTCGCACGGTTCCCATCGGAATCCTCCTGTGTCCCGCACACACTAGCCTCTTCCGCCAGCTCCCTCAAGCCCGGCGCAGATTCTCGATTCTCGATTCTCGATTCTCTTTTCCCAATGCTATCCTGCCGCCATGCCCTCTTTGCGGGTCGCCGCCGCGCAGCTCGACGTCGCCTTCGGTGACGCACGGGCCAACCTGGCTGCCGTCCTGGCGGCGCTCGAGCAGGCCGCGGTCCAGGGCGCCAAGCTGGTCGTGTTCCCGGAGTGCGCCCTCACCGGGTACTGCTTCACCAGCCTCGAAGAGGCTCGTGAGGCTGCGCTCACGCTGGACGGCCCCGTCGTCTCCGCGCTCGTCGACGCCTGCCGCCGGCTGGGTGTCCTGGCAGTCACGGGCCTGGTCGAACGCGACGGCGACCGTATCCACAACACCGCCGTGCTCACCGGCCCGGACGGGCTCGTCGGGCGCTACCGGAAGTGCCACCTCCCCGTGCTGGGCGTCGATCGGTTCGCCACTGCCGGCGATCCGCCGCTCGAGCCTTTCGACACGCCCTTCGCCCGGCTGGGCGTCGGCATCTGCTACGACGGCAGCTTCCCCGAGCTTTCGCGCGTCCTGAAGCTTCGCGGCGCCCAGATCCTCCTTCTGCCGACGAACTGGCCCGAAAAGGCGCAGGTCTCGGCCGAGTTCCAGCCGATCGTCCGTGCCCACGAGAACCACGTCCACTTCGTCGCGGTCAACCGCGTCGGCACCGAGCGCGGCTTCACCTTCATCGGTCAGAGCAAGATCATCGACTGCACCGGCCGCGTCCTGGCGCGCGCCGGCTCCGACCGGCCCGAGGTTCTCGTCGCCGACCTCGACCCCGCGGCTGCGGACTGCAATCGCGTCGTCTACTCGGCCGGAGAGTACGAGATCGACCGCGTCGGCCACCGGCGCCCCGAGCTCTACGGCCCGCTCACCCGGTGACCCGGCGAGCCCAGAATCCATGCCCGACTTCTCCGGCGGCTCGCCAGCCGATCCCTCGAAACCCGACGCCACGCACAACAGCTTCTTCCTGGCGTTCGAGCGCTTCCCCGAGCGTTGCGGCTCCGATGTCCCGGCTCTCATAGAGCCGCTTGGCGCGGAGGGCGGCGGCGTCCATCACCGGGTCGTCTCTTACCGGCAGCTCTTCGAGGAGGTCGACCGACTGGCCGATGCGCTCCTGCAAGTCGGTATCGGGCCGGGAGATCGCGTTCTCCTGATGGTACCGATGAGTGTCGAGCTCTACACCGCGATCCTGGCAGTCCTTCGGATCGGCGCCGTCGTGCTCTTCATCGATCCCGCCGACGGCATCCACCACCTCGACCGCACGGCCGCCTCGATGGCCCCCAAGGCCTTCATCGCGGTCCCGCGCGCCCACGTCTTCCGGCTGCTGTCCGGCGCCATCCGCCGCATTCCCATCCAGGTTTCCACCTGGCCCACGTTCCTGGGCTGGACGATGCCGTGGTCGGAGCTTCTCGCCCGCGGGCGGCCCGGCGTCCAGACGGCCCCCGTGCTGCCGACCGACCCGGCCATGATCAGCTTCACGTCGGGCTCCTCCGGCACTCCGAAGGGCGTCTGCCGCAGCCACCGCGACCTGCGCGCCATCTTCGCGATGCTCTGCGGCCACGAGGGGAAGCGCCAGCTGGGCGTGAACCTGTGCGGCTTCCCGGTGCTCCCGCTCGACGATCTCTCGGCCGGGCGCAGCTGCCTGCTTCCGCGCGCCGAGCCCGGCAAGCTGGCGCTGGCCCGCCCCACCGACCTGGCCGATCAACTGCGGCAGTTCCCGCCCACCCTGATCTCGCTGCCACCCGGCTTGCTCCGCGGCCTGGTCGACCACTGTGCCGCCACGAAGGAGCGCTTCCCCACGCTGCGCCACGTCTTCACGGGCGGCGGGGTCGTGCCGATCTCGCTCGTCCGCGACGCCCGGGCGGCCTTCCCCGATTCCGAGTTCCACATCCTTTACGGCTCCACCGAAGCCGAGCCCGTGAGCATGATCGACGCCCCCGAGATCCTCGCCGAGACCGCCGCGCGCACCGAGGCCGGCGAGGGGATGTGCGTCGGCCGCATCGCTCCAGACACGCGCGTCCTGGTCGTCGAGCAGACCGACGGCCCTCTGGAGTCGCTTCATCCGGCGACGGGCATTGGCGAGATCTTCGTCAGCGGCGGCCACGTCAATCGCGCCTACTTCAATGACCCCGTCCAGACCCGGCTGCACAAGTTCCAGGACTCCTCGGGCGACTGGTGGCATCGCATGGGCGACCTCGGCTGGATGGACTCCCAGGGCCGCCTCTGGCTCGTCGGCCGCGCTTCCAACCAGGTCAGGACTCCCGAGAAGCTCCTACACCCCGTCAAGGTGGAGCCCGTGTTCGACGCGCTCCCGGGTGTCCGGAAATCCGCGCTGGTCGGCGTCCCCGTCGTGATCGCGGGCATCCCGCAGACGGCTGCGGCACTGCTCGTGGAGCTGGCGCCCGCGCACCCGGACCCTGCAGCGGTCATCGAAGAGATTCGAAGGACGATCCGAGTCCTCGAGCTGCCCATCCGCGTCGTGCGCACCTGCGAGCGCATCCTCTACGACCGCCGGATCGGCGCCAAGATCCAGTACGCCGCGCTCGCCGATGCCCATGGCGAGGATATCCGCCGGGAGCTGGGCGATCCCCTCATCCTGAGAATGACCACCTACCGCCGCGAGCGGTTCCCGTTGCCCCGACACGCCTTCGTCTCGCTCCTCTTCGCCGCCGCCGTCGCCCGTGGCGTCTCCGAACAGACCCTGTCCGGCCCGGTTGCGCTCGCCGCCCTGGCCGTGCTCGCCTTCTTCTGGCACATGCGCGTGCTGGACGAGCACCAGGACTTCGAGAAGGACCGCGTCCGCCACCCGGGCCGCGCCGTCGCCCGCGGCGTCGTCTCCCTGCGGGAGCTGGCGCACAGCGCCCGGCTGGCCGCGCTCGCCGAGGCTGCCATCGCAATGGTGCTGGGGCTGGTGCCCTTCGGATGGTGGTGCTTCGCTGCCGCCTACTCGCTGGCGATGCGCGTCGACTTCTTCGCGCCCAAGCTCTTCGAAGGCCGCCCCGTATTGCGCGGCCTCACCCACGCCCCCCTGGCGGCCCTGTTGACCCAGTTCCTCGCCGCCGCGGCGGGGGCGCCCACGCCCGTGGTTGCCCCGGCAATCGTTGCCGCCCTCATCGCCCCGCTCTCGGGCGTGTGGTGGCGCACGGCCGCGGGCCGCGAAGCCGACGCCGCCTGACGCTCGTCTTCAGCTGCGGCCGGCGGCGAAGTTGGTCCACCGCACGTCGTCGGCGGTCAGCCACCTCCGGTCCGGGCCTGCCGAGCAGACCGCGAACTCGGGTCCCCGCTCCGAAAGCATGACGCCGAACCACCGCTGCGTCTCCAGGTAGTAGGGCGTTCCCCACATGTCGCTGGCCGCGTCGCGCCCGCCCGCCCCGACCGACTTGCGAAGGAAGCTGGCCAGCTCGTCGTTCGTCAGCTTCCGGCCCTGCTCGATGTTGTGCATCGAGACGAGCTGCCCGATCTGCTCCACGTTCAGCCGCTCCACCACTGCTTCTGTCTGCGCCACCGTCCGCTGCAGCGCCTCGACCCCCGATTCGAACGAGCCGAACGCCACGCAGACCAGCACCAGCAACGTCATCAGCAGGTTCATCGTCGCCCCCTTGAGTCCGGGTTCTGGACAGCATCGTCCCGATTCCGGGCGTCATTTGTCCGGATTCCGGACGCCGCGAGCGTCTGCTCGTCCCTCGTTCGGCTCCCGGAGCCGCTCCCCACACGACGTGACTTCGCCATCGCCCCGGATAAAGCAACACCGGGGCCAGGTCGAATCAATCGAGCTCGCGCTCGTAGACGAGGTAGCCCGTCGGCTGCATGCCGCGATGCTCGTAGGTGCGCCGGGCCCGCGAGTTCTCCCGCTCCACGTACAGTCTCAGGCCACAGACCCCGCCGTCCTTGCGGGCCAGCTCCTCTACGTGTGCGTAGAGGCGTCCGAAGCAGCCCTCCCCCCTCGCCTCGGCGGCCGTGTAGACGCTCTGGATCCACCAGAAGTACCCATGGCGCCAGTCGCTGTACTCGAACGTCAGCAGCAGGCAGGCCACCACGCGCCCCTCCCGCTCGACGACGAAGTAGCGCCCCTTTGCCGGGTCCTCCAGGATCGCCCTCACCCCGGGCACGACCCGCGCCCGGTCCAGCGTCTTGCCCTCCGACTCCTGGGCGAGCCTGCAGTTGAACTCGACGAGCGTCTCGTGATCCTCCAGCCGAGCCGGCCGGACCTGTCCCTCAGGGCTGCTGCTCATCGATGCGGCGGCCGTCGGCAACGGTCTTCCCCTGGTTCGTCCACCAGCGGTTGGGCGCCGCCGAGTAGTACGTCCCCACGATGTCCTTCAGCGCCTCCCCGATGGCGCAGTACCGGAAGAAGTAGCCTCGGTCCAGCGCCGCCTTGGGCAGCGCCCGCGTGCTGGCCAGCAGGAGCTCGTGGGCCATTTCGCCGACCGCCAGCGACAGCACCCCTGCCGGCACACGGAACAAACAGGGTCGCCCCATTCGCCGCGCCAGCTCGATCGAGAACTCCTCGTTGGTCACCGGAATCGGCGCGGTCGCGTTGACCGGCCCCCGCAGGCCCTCGTTGCCCAGAATGTAGACCACCAGGCCGCTCACGTCCTGCAGGTGAATCCAGGGGAACCATTGCTTCCCGCTCCCCAGAGGGCCCCCCACGAAGTAGTTGAACGGGGGCAGCATCTGCGCCATCGCGCCGCCACCGGCGTCGAGCACAACGCCCAGCCTGAGCGCGACCAGCCGCACGCCGGCCTCTGCCGCCGGCTGAGCCGCCGCTTCCCACTTCTGCCCCAGGTCCGCCAGGAAGCCCTTGCCCGGCCCATCCGCCTCGGTCAGCTCCTGGTCGCCGCGGTCTCCGTAGACGCCGACGGCGCTGGCGCTGATGAAGACCTTCGGGCGCTTGGCGGCCTTGGCCATCGCCTCGGCAAGGGCCCGGGTCGGCACCAGGCGGCTCTCCTCGAGCTCTTTCTTGCGCCGCTGGGTCCAGCGCCCTTCCGCCACGGAGGCCCCGCAGAGGTTCACAACGGCATCCGCCCCCGCCATGACGGCGTCCAGGCCGTCCGGACGCGCCGGGTCCCACTGCACCACGGAAATGTCGGACCCCGCCGGCCGCTTCCCGGCTGCCCCGCCACGCGTCAGCATGACCACCTTGTCGCCGCGTCGAGCCAGCACCTGGCATAGATGCCGCCCGATGAACCCGCTACCGCCTGCCACCACCACCTGCATGACGAGCCTCCTTGCCGGTGGAGCATCATAGCAGAGAGTTCTCCGAGCGCAACTTTTCGGCGGCTGCAACGCTAGTAGGATTGTATGATCACCGTCATGCCCGCGGCTCGGCTCACCCGATCGTCGGTGGCGCGTCTATCCCGGAGCGGATCGGATTCGTCCATGAAGACCGGGGGCGCATCGCGAGGAGGAGCCACTTGAGCCTGAGGAGCACGCGGAAGGTCGTCACGGGGGCGTTGGTCCTCTCCTGCTGCGTCTGGTTCGATGCGGGCTGCGGTGGAAATGCCCAGCCCAGGCAGGAGGGCTACACCGAGGACCCGAGAGGCTATCGCGAGGCTCCGCCCCGAGACTACTCGGGCGGCCCGCGCGCTCCGTCCCAGCAGCCTGTCATCTACCGAGGCTCCCCCGAGATGACCCGCGACGCCGTCGGCACGGGCGATTCGAACGGCTTCGGCAGCCCCACGTACGAGGCCCCGAACCTGATGCCGAACGGCCCCAGGGCCCCCGGGCTGGGACGCGATCCCGAGTACCGCGAAGTCACGTCCGACGATCCCGACTTCGAAGACATCCGCGAAACGGACAGCACCCCGCAGCAGAGATCCGACGGCCAGACCCCCGAGCGCGATCGCACCGAGACGACCGACGGCTCAGGCTCTGTCCCGGCCGCCGGCGGCCCGCTTCTCAAGATGCCGCTCATCAACCAGCGCACTGGCGGCGGCAAGTACCCGGGCGCCTACTGCGGTCCGACCTCGGTCCGCATGGTGCTCGCCCAGTTCGGAATCGAAGCGGGAGCCGACGAGGTGGCGCTCGGCAAGTTCGGTCCCGGCACGCCGATGTACCACAAGGGCGAGGGCAGCACGCACGAAGGCATGGCGACCGCTCTGAAGCACTACGGTCTGAACGCCAACCTCGAGTACAGCAAGAACCTCTCGGACCTGAGGGCCGCCGTCGAGCGCGGCCACCCGGTCATCGTCAACGTGGAAGGCAACTACGGCCCCTTCTACACCAACGGACACATCATGGTGGTGGTCGGGTTCTCGGCCAACGGCGACCCGATCGTGAACGACCCGGCCGGCGGCGTCCAGCGGACCATTCCGAAGCGGCGCTTCCTCAACTGCTGGCAAGGCCTGGCCATCGAAACCTGGAAGTGACCAGGGAGGCGACCCGGATGCAATTCAGTGGCAGCAGACTTTCAGCAGGCCTCCTGATGGCCGCGGTCCTCGTCTCCTCTCCGGCGGCCGCTTTCTCGCCGGCCTCCCAGGCAGCCATCGCCGCCTACGAGGCCTCCTGGCGTCTGGCGACTCTCATCCCCTGGGGCAAGGGCGCCGGCCAGCTCGAGCAGCAGATCCGCTCGAATGACCCGAACCTGATCAGCCGCGGCCCGGGCAGCATCCTGGCCTTCGAGGGCGGCTCCTTTGCCGTGCTCGACACGCTCGGCGCCTCGATCAAGGAGTTCGATGCCAGCGGCAAGCCAACCCGCCAGCTCTCCTTCCCGGCATTCGGCGCCGACCGTTCCCGCACGACTGCAATCGACATGGCCTCGTCGGGGCCGGGCGAGTACTGGCTACTCAGCGGGACAAAGAACGTCGTGCTGCACGTGCGGAACGGCCAGCGTGCGGAGACCTTGCCCGTCCGCACTGCCACGAGAAACTCGTTGTTGATGGCCATCAGCCGCGACGCCGGCGGGACGCTCTACATCCTGGACGGCGACGACGGAGCGCTGCACCGCATGGATGGCGCCGGTCATCCGCTGCCGCGCGTGCACCACAAGGACTTGAAGGGGATGACCATCGACTCCAAGGGTCACGTCTACGACCTGCGGCTGGCCGGCAAGACCGACGCGCGCCATCTGCAGCTGGTCCGGTGGCGGATCGAGGATCAGGCCGCCCGCACCGGCGCTTCGGAGCCCGGCTTCGAGGGGCTCGAGCAGTCGGGGCCGTCCCTGCAGTCCACCGTGGTGGCCCAGGTCGAGTCCGACCGGGAAGTGAATCGCATGGACGTCTTCGGCGTCGATGACGCCGGCAACATCTACGTCAGCTGGGCGGCCGGCGCCGTCGAGAATCCGTCTCGCCGCGAGGTCGTCCGGTTCGACTCTTCGGGGGCCATCACGGGCCGTTCGCCCTGTCCGGCCGATCCGGTGGAGCTCAAGTTCACCCACGCCAAGGTGGTTTCGCCCGACGGGGCCGTTCTGGCCGTCCGAGTCCGAGACACCGGTCTGGAGGTGCTGCGACTGGAGCAATGGGGCACGGGCGGGCCGGCCTCCCCGACGCCGGCGAAGGAGAAGAAGCCCGAGGCGCCGGCCGGCAACCAGCCCGCCAGCGATCTCGACTTCGGCCGCCCCTGATCCCGCTCCCCGAACCGTCGCTGGAGATCCTGGGCATCGGGCTCGACCTGGTCGAGATCGGCCGTTTCCAGGAGCTGCTCGCTCGCTTCGGCGGCCGCATGAAGAAGCGGCTCTTCACGGGCGTCGAGGATGACTACTGCGCCAGCCACGCAATCGGTCACCAGGCCCAGCACTACGCCGCCCGGTTCGCCGCCAAGGAGGCCTGGATCAAGGCCAGCGGCATCGCCATTGCCTGGCGCGAGATCGAGGTCGTCAACCGCGCCGGCACCGGCGTCCCCGACCTGATCCTGCACGGCCAGACCGCCGCCGCTTCCCGAGCCGCCGGCATAGCGCGAGCGCTCTTGACCATCACCCACGCCGGCGATCTTGCCGTCGCTCAGGTGACCTGCCTGGGGAGAAGGTAGAAGGTAGAAGGTAGAAGCGCGAAGGGGGAACATCTGGCCGGGAGCGAGGCCTTCAGTTGGGAAGGAGCGTATCGCTGTAGCCAGCCGTCGCGAGCAAGTCGAGGAGCGATCGGGCGAGAAGTCTGCTCAATTCAGGGGGAGATTTCTCGAGCTTGCCGAGCTACCGGGTCGGCTGGGTCCAGGGTATCGTCAAGACCGCTGGGACGACGCAGAGATGGTGGTGTGGTCCCCACACGCACCTTCCCCCTTCTACCTTCTACCTTCCGTCTTCTTCCCCTCAGAGCTCGTTGACGGCCGACAGCACCTGCTGCTGGACGATCTTCGCGGCTGCGGTCAACGCCTCTTCCGGGGTGCGCTGCCCCTTGAGGCCCAGCTCCAGCTCCGGGTTGACCAGCTCTTCCAGGCGGTCGTAGCCGGGCACGGCGGGCCGGGCCTGCGCGCTCAGCATCTGCTTGTAGAAGACCTTCAGCTCGGGGCGGTCCTTCAGGTCGACCTTGTCCATCACGTCGGCCCGCACGGGGATCTGGCCCAGCCGGCTCGCCCACTTCAACTGGAACTCGGCGCTGGTGACGAACCTCAGGAACTCGAAGGCGGCCTCCTGGTTCTTGCAGTGGCGGAAGACGACCAGGTTGGAGCCGCCGGTGGTGCTGACGCCTCCCTTGGGGCCTTGCGGGACCAGTCCGACGCCCAGCTCGACGCCCTTGGCCAGCTTCAGGTTCTCCAGATTCCAAGGGCCCGAGAAGATCATGGCGTAATTCGAGTTGGCGAACCCCTGGGTCGGATCGACGGCGCCCGGAATCCAAGCGCCGGCCTCGGCGGAGGTCTCGACGCCGTCGACCTGGAAACGCTCCCGATAGAGCCCGACCTTGTACTTGAAGGCCTCGACAGCGGCCTTCTCGGTGAGCGTGCAGACCAGGTTTCCCGCACCGTCACGGCCCAGGAAGGTGGCTCCCCACGAGTTCAAGTACGGCAGCGTCCACCAGAGCGAGTTGTCCATGGCAAAGCCGAACTGGCTGACGGCGGGGAGCGTGAGCGCCCGGGCGTAGGCCTTGAATTGCTCCCAGGTGGCCGGAGGGGCCTCGGGGTCGAGCCCGGCCTTGCGGAGGCGATCGGCGTTCTCGCGGAAGAGCCGCTTGTTGTAGAAGAGGCAGAGGCAGTTGGTCTGGTCGGGCAGGCCGTAGAGGTGCTTGACCCATTGTCCGCCGGGCTGCTTGAGCTCCAGCAGGCAGGAATCGTAGGCCGCCGGGACGTACTCGCCGCGGAGCTTCTCGGGCGCTCCACCGCCGAAGGCCTGCAGGGTGTCCAGCGGGACGATGGCCTTGCCGTAGGCGAGCTGGACCACGTGCGCGACGTCGACGCGGCAGATGTCGGGGGTGGTGCGGGTCTGGCAGGCAGTCTTCAGCTTCGGCAACAGACCGTCGAACGGGACGCGGCCCAGGACGATGCGGATCGGCTTGCCGGTCTTCTGGCGATACCAGGCCTCGAACGGCTGACGGGCCATCTCGTCGAAGACGCGATGTTCCTCGTTGTTGTAGCTCTCCCAGACGTTGAGGACGTCGCCGGAGGACTCGGTATAGCCGGTGCATCCGGCCAGTCCGAATATCAGCGCGCCGGTCCCCAGGATGGCCGCCGCGGTGAGCGCGCGCAGTCGTTTCAGCGTCACGGTCGCCTCACTCCTTCACGGCTCCGCTGGTCATGCCTTCGATGAAGAACCGCTGCGCGGCCAGGAAGAGGATCGCCATCGGCAGGATGCTGAACACGCTGCCCGCCATCAGGAGATCCCAGCGTTGTCCGTACTGGCCCCGGAAGAGCGCCAGCCCGACGGGCAGCGTCCGCAGGGTGCTGTCCGGTGTGTTGACGATGAGCTGCCAGAGGAAGTTCGACCACTGCGAGAGGAACGTCAGCAGGAAGAGCGTGGCGGCAATCGGCAGCGTCAGCGGCATTACCACGCGCGTGAAAATCTGCACCTCGGAGGCGCCGTCGATCTGCGCCGCTTCGATGAGGGACGAGGGGATGGTCTCGATGTACTGGCGCAGAAGGAACAGGCCGAAGACGCTGGCCAGGTGCGGCACGATCATGCCTTGCCAGGTGTTGATCCACCCCAGCCGGCTCACCAGCGCGAACTGAGGCACCATGTAGATCATGCCCGGCACCAGCATCGACGAGAGCAGCATCAGAAACAGCGCGTTCTTGCCGGCGAACTGCTTCTTGGCGAAGGCGTAGCCTCCGAGCGTGCAGACCAGCACGGTCAGCGCCGCCGACGATGCGCTCACCACCAGGCTGTTGGAGAAGAACTGCCGGAACGGGAAGTCGGGGTCGCCCGCCACCTTTCTGAAGTTGTCGAGCGAGAGCTGCCCCCAGGGGATCGTGAACTGCAGCGCCTCGGACTGCGGCTTGAGCGCCGTGATCACCATCCAGAGGAACGGCATCAGCACGACGAACGCGCCCACTGACAGCACCAGCAGGATCAGGAGCGTGGCCAGCGGTCCGGGGCGGCGCATCAGTCCTCGGCCTTCAGCAGCTTCATCTGCATGGTCGTGAAGATCAGGGCCAGCGCCAGCAGCACGAAGCTGATGGCCGACGCGTAGCCGTAGTTGCCTCGTTGGAAGTGCGTGAAGAGGAAGAACCCCACGAGATTGCCCGCGCGGACGGTGCTGTCCAGGAAGGTCGTGCTCGGGCCGCCGATGCCGCCGGTCATGGCGTAGATCTCCGTGAAGGCGTTCAGGGCGCCCATGAGCCCCGTCACCGTCATGAAGAAGAAGATCGGCTTGAGCAAGGGCAGGGTCACGAATCGGAGCTGCTGCCAGCGCGTGCAGCCGTCGATCTCCGCGGCCTCGTAGAGCGACTCCGGGATGTTCTGCAGAGCCGTGAGCAACAACACCATGCCGAAACCCGCCCCCTTCAAGACCATGGCGACCGCGATGGCGGGGAGCAACGAGTAGGGGTTCCCGAGCAACCCTTCGCGCGGCAGGAGCTGCATGCCGGCCCAGTTCGACACCTGGTCGAGCAATCCGTAGGTGGGCGAGTAGATGAGCACCCAGATCATGCCGACGACCAGCGCATCGAGCACGTTCGGCAGGAAAAAAGCCGATCGGAAGAGCGAGACGGCGGGCAGCTGGTTGTTCATCAGCAGCGCCAGCGCCAGCGAGACCGCGATCCCGGTCGGGATGCAGAGCGCCGCGTAAATGCCGGTGGAGACCAGCGAGTGCCAGAACTCCACGTCCTGGGTCAGGAGCTTCTTGTAGTTCTCCAGCCCGCAGTAGCGCATGTCGCCGAAGACGTCGTACCAGTTCGTCGTCAGCGTCGTCTTGTGGAGCGACAGCGAGAACGAGTAGAGCACCGGGTATCCCAGGAACAGCAGAAAGACGACCAGGAACGGCGCCAGGAATGCGTAGGCGACCAGAGTCTCGCGCAGGGATTTGGACATGACCGGGAGCAGCCTCGCTTGCTCGATCAGGCTAGTCGCTTCCCCCGCCCGCGAGCAAGCTAATTGAAGCAGTGGCCCTCCGGCGAAGTCGGCTGAAATCAGGTACAAGCACCGAAACCCCAGGCTACCGGTTCGGCTTGGGTCAGATTTCATGCGGGGTTTCGGAGCCAGTCCTGAGGCATGCACGGATCTCCGAAACGCCGCATGAGTACGTGTTGTACTGAGCTCGTCGTGGGGGCCTTGCCCCCACACCCCCAGCAGGGGAACTCGTTCCCCTGGACCCCTGCTTTCTTGCGGTCTCTCGGTGCATCAGGGCTCGCCGGCCCC
>JACQZN010000090.1 GCA_016213845.1 Candidatus Wallbacteria bacterium | reverse complement strand
GGCCTGCGACATCTGCTCGAGCAACTGCCCAACGTCGATTGCCTTCTGGCAGATGGCGCGCGTCCGGCCCATCCAGAAGTTGGCATCGCCGGTGCCCGACCAGTCGACGGCAAGCAGCTGCGAGCCGAGTCCTGAGATGGCACCGGAGATTGGCCCGGTGTGCATCGACTGTCCCAGGTTGCGAATCGCCGCCCCCAGTGCCCGGGCGCTGACACCGCAGTTGCGAGCGCTCCTCATCCAGTAGGAGGCGTCGCCGCGGCCGGAGTAGTCGAATCCTTGCGAGACGAGCGCGTACGCTTTCAGCGCCTGGCCGAGCGGCATGCGGGCCGCCGGTTGCTGCGGGCCATCGCCGGTGCCGTGAAGCGCCACGAAGGCGTCCGCGCGACGTGCCTCCCGGGGAGTCCTGGCATCGATAGTACCCGCTGCGAGCGGCGCCAGGGTCAGGAAGGTGCTGATGAGTGTGAGTGCTGTGGTCTTCTGGAACACGTCGAACTTCTCCTGCTTGCCTCGAATGGAAAGCCGGCAATTCTAAGGACGAGACGCCCCCGCGTCAACCCCCAATCGCCGCCGGGGAGCGCTCCTCGCCCTATCAGGGAAGCTCCGAGAGACGGTGGGATTGCGGGAGCGCCGCCAGTTCCGACTGCCAGTCCGCATGCCGGAGGTTCCAGACGAACCGCTCCCAGGCATATCGCCGAAGCAGCCGCACCAGCCTCCCGACTCCGAGCGTGGCCACCAGTCTGCGCAAAAGCGGCGGTAAGTGAGCCAGGACCCGCGGTGTGATCACGCCCTCCCCGATGAGCTCGGCCGAGACCGTGTCGAAGAGCGGCGTCATCCGGAAGAAGTCCTCCTTCATCTCGGCCAGCGAGCCGCGCGCGCCGTCCGCCAGGTGGACGATCAGCAGACATCGGGGCAAGTCGACCGCGATATGAGCCACCATGCTCTGGAGCAGGACGGCCAGACAGGCGGCCTTATGGTCGTTGGTGCCGGCCTTGATACCCGCGCCGGCCAGCCTGCGAGAGAGCGCCGCAGCCGCAGCCCAGGCGGGCTCCGCGGAGTGCTCCTCGAGCCACGTCCGGGCGTTCGCCGCATACACTTCATAGAACTGTCCGACCTCCAGCCGGACCAGCTCGGGCCGGCGGAACCTGCCTTCGCGCAGGTACTTCAGCTCCTGGGCGGTCACCAGTGCGTACACCTTCGGGAAGACCCAGTCGTAGCCCGTCTCCTCCCGTGCCTGCAGCCGCCGAGTGAACGCATCGAGCCCGCTCGCCAGCGACTCGATTCCGCCCGTCGCGTACCGGTACCGGATCATCGGCACCCGGAACAACGGCGGATCGTACTCTAGCCCCAGCGGAAGCCCCAAGACCCGGGCCTGCGAGAACCAGGAGCCGGCCGCGCGAAGTTCATCGGCGAACGGCATCTGGAGGTCCGAAAGCGCATGCGCCTGCACGCGCGCCCAGCTCGCACCGCCCGCCCCGAACGCCGCCGCCGAGGCCCAGAACCACGCAGCCAGAACGAGCAGTCGCAAGACCATCGACGCAGATTTCATGGGCCGCGCCAGTCTACCAGAAATGCAGGGACACACGACTCGTTTTCCCGAGTCCACATGGACTCGGAAAAACGAGTCGTGTGTCCCTGCATTTCCGCATTTCAAGGGTGCTGGCGGCCGGACCCGCAAACGTGCTTGAATGCGGCCTTCAGCGGAAAGAGGTCACGTGAGTCCGAGAGCGTTTCTCATCGTCTTCGCCGCCATCGCGGCCATCGCGGCCAGCTGGTATGGTACCGGCAGGACCGCCGCCGAGCCGGCGTATCGATTCGGCAAGGTCGATCGGGGCGACATCAGCGACATCGTCACGGCCACCGGGACGCTGAACGCGGTGACCACGGTCCAGATCGGCAGCCAGGTCTCCGGCCGGATCGCGGCAATCCACGCCGACTTCAACGATCGCGTGAAGAAGGGCGACGTGCTGGCGCAGATCGACCCGACGCCGTTCGAGGCGCAGGTCGCGCAGGCCGAGGGCAACTCCACGAAGGCGCGCGCGGCCAGCCAGCGGACCTCGGCTGCGGTCGAGGTGGCCCGGGCCAACGAGCTCATCGCCGCGAGCGAGGTGGTGAGCTCGCAGGCATCGCTGAACAAGGCGCAGGTCCTGGCGGAAAATGCGGAGCGCACCTGGAACCGCGTGCGCGAGCTGGAGCAACGCAAGATGATGTCGACGAGCGAGCTCGACGGCGCCCAGACCGAGCTATCGCGCGCGAAGGCCGAGGTGCGGGCAGCTCTTGCGCAGGTCGAATCGGCGCGCGCCCGCGCGGGCGCCTCGCGAAGCCAGGTCCGCCAGGCCCTGGCAGAGACCGAGGCCAATCGAGGCGAGATGGCACTGGCGGACGCGCAGGTGCTGCTGGCGCGCACGAACCTGGGATTCACGCGCATCGTCTCGCCCATCGACGGAATCGTCGTGAGCAGAAACGTCGACGTCGGCCAGACCGTCGCCGCCAGCTTCCAGGCGCCCGTGCTGTTTCTGATCGCCGATGATCTGACGCGAATGCAGATCATCGCCAACGTCGACGAAGCCGACATCGGCCGGGTCCGCGAAGGCCAGGAGGCGACCTTCACGGTGGACGCCTATCCACAACGGACCTTTCGGGGACGGGTCTCCCAGATCCGGCTGGCGCCCATCGTGAGCCAGAATGTCGTGACGTACCACGTGGTAGTGGAGGTCGCAAACCCCAGGCTGCTGCTGAAGCCCGGCATGACCAGCAACGTGTCGCTCTTGGTGGCGCGGCGCTCCGACGCGCTGCGCGTGCCCAACGCCGCGCTTGCCTTCAACCCGCCGGGCGCGCCGCGGTCGGCGCCGTCGGCGGAGAGAGCAGGCTCGGAGGTGCGCCCGCAACGGGGGGATGGTGCCCGTAGCGAAGGCCGGCGTGGGGAGGGTCGCGGCGGGCGGCGCGGCAGTCGCGAGGGGACCGGCGCGACCACGGCAACCAGCCACCCGGAGACCGGCCAGGCGGCCACCCTGGCGCATTTCGATTCATCCGAAGGCTCTTCCGACTCCGAACGGCCACGGCGCCAGGGCGTTCACGTCCTGCGCGGCGCCGAGGCCGTACGAGTCGGGGTCACCACGGGGATCACGGACGGCTCCTACACGGAGCTGCTCAGCGACGCACTGCGCGAGGGCGACGAGGTCATAGTCGGCACCACCGGGGGCTCCTCGGCCGAGAACCGCTCCTCTTCCCCGGCGGGCCTGCTGCGCATGCGCGGCGGACGAGGCGGCTCCTCGCGGCTATGAGCGGCGCCGATCGCCCGATCGTCCGGGTCGAGGGCCTCGTGCGCAACTACCAGCTCGGCGAGGTGACCGTCCACGCCCTGCGCGGCGTCGACTTGACCGTTTACCCGGGCGAGTTCATCGCCATCATGGGCGCCAGCGGCTCTGGCAAGAGCACCTTCATGAATCTGGTCGGCTGCCTCGACCGTCCAACCCGCGGCCGCTACCTGCTGGACGGCGAGGACGTCAGCGGCCTGGAAGGCGACCGGCTGGCGGCGATCCGCAATCGCAAGATCGGCTTCGTGTTCCAGGGCTTCAACCTGCTGCCGCGGACCACCGCGCTGGAGAACGTGGAGCTGCCGCTGCTCTACGGTGGCGTCGGCGCCTCCGAGCGCCATCGGCGCTCTCTGGAGTGCCTGCGGGCCGTTGGGCTGGCCGGCCGCGAGCACCACCAGCCGACGCAACTTTCGGGCGGCCAGCAGCAGCGCGTCGCCATCGCGCGGGCTCTCGTCAACAATCCGGGCCTGGTGATGGCCGACGAACCGACAGGCAACCTCGACAGCCGGACCAGCCTCGAGGTGATGGAGCTCTTGCAGGACCTCAACTCCCGGGGCATGACCATCGTGCTCGTCACCCACGAACCGGACATCTCGCGGTTCGCCAGCCGCATCGTCCGCTTCCGGGACGGCCGGGTTGCCGAGGACGCGGCGCACGACCCGCTCAGCGCGCGCCAGATCCTGCTGGCGATGCCGCCCGAGTCCGGCGACGACACGGCCACCTGAGCGATGGACACCCTCGTTCTCGTCCGCGTCGCCGCCCGCTCGCTGGCCCAGCGTAAGCTGCGGAGCTTCCTGGCGGCTCTGGGTCTGGTGGTCGGCGTCGCCTCGGTAGTCACGATGGTCTCGGCCGGCCAGGCGGCCAAGGCGCAAGTGAGCAGGCAGATCGAGGGGCTCGGCACCAACCTGCTCCTGGTCACGCCGGGCGCGGTCGTCGGCTCCGGCGTCCGCTCCGGCGCCGGCGGCAAGTTGAACCTGTCGCTCACGGACGTGGAGGCAATCCGGGGCGAGTGCCCGTCGGCGGCGGTCGCCTGCCCGACCGTGAGGGCCAGCGTGCCGCTGGCGTACTCCAACCGCAACTGGAGCGCGATGATCCAGGGGTGTTCCCCCGAGTACCTGCAGATCCGCTCGTGGTCACTCGCCTCGGGCGCCCCCTTCGGTGCCGAGGCCGTGCGGTCGGCTTCGAAGGTCTGCCTGCTGGGACAGGCAGTGGCCGAACGGCTCTTCCCCGACGAGGACGCGGTCGGCAAGTCCGTTCGAATCCGCAAGCTCATCTTCCGGGTGCTGGGCGTGCTCGAAGAGAAAGGTCAGTCCGCGTCGGGCCAGGACCAGGACGACATCGTGCTTGCGCCGTTCACGACCGTTCAGCGCGCCATCCGAGGAGTCACCTACATCGACAGCATTCTCGTCTCGGCCGTTGCGCCGGACAGGATCGAGGCCGCCCGGGAGGAGATCCAGACGGTGCTGCGCCGCCGTCACAAGCTGGCGTCCGGCGGGCCGGACGACTTCACAGTCCGCTCGCAAACCGAGCTGGGCGAGATGGCCAATCAGGCCGCGTCGATCATGACCCTTCTGCTGGGAGGGATCGCCTCCGTGTCCTTGCTGGTTGGAGGGATCGGCATCATGAACATCATGCTGGTGACCGTCACCGAGCGGACGCGCGAGATCGGCGTGAGGATGGCGGTGGGGGCGCGCGGGCGAGACATCATGCTGCAGTTCCTGGCGGAAGCCGTGACCATCTGCCTGCTGGGCGGGCTGCCCGGCGCGGCGCTCGGGTGGCTGGGCGCGGCCGGTGTCGCCAGTTCCTTCGGCTGGCCGATGGTCCTGGAGGCGAAGTCGTTTGCGCTGGCGCTCGGGTTCTCGACGGCGACCGGGGTGTTCTTCGGGATCTATCCGGCCTGGCGGGCCTCCCGCCTGGACCCGGTGGAGGCGCTCCGTTATGAGTGAGCGTATCGATTGACTCCCTGGATCTACCTGCGGCTGTCGCTGCGGGCCCTGGCGCGCAACAAGCTGCGCAGCGCCCTGGCGATGCTGGGCGTCATCATCGGGGTGGCTGCGGTGATCAGCATCGTCAGCCTGGGGGAGGCCGCCAACCGGATGGTCCAGGAGCAGATTGCCAGCCTGGGGGCAAACCGGCTGATGATCAGCCCAGGGAGCGAGAAGATCGGCGGATTCCACGGCGGGCAAGGCACCGTGCAAACGCTGGTCGAAGAGGACTTCGACGCGCTCGTCAAGGAGTGCCCGTCGATCGCCATCGCCACTCCCGGTGTCTGGGGCAGGGCCCAGGTCGTCTACGGGAACCAGAACTGGGCGACGCTGGTCCAGGGCGTCAACGACCGCTTCCCCGAGATACGCGACTGGACGCTGGAAAAGGGGCGATTCTTCAGCGCCGCGGACGCCAAGAGCGGCACGAAGGTCTGCGTGCTCGGCCAGACAGTCGTGAAGAACCTCTTCGGCGAGATCGATCCGATCGGCAAGAGCGTACGCGTGCGGCACCTGCCGTTCACGGTGGTCGGCGTGATGACGAGGAAGGGGGAGGCGCCGTGGGGCGCGGACTTCGACGACGTGGTGATCGCACCCTTCCGCACCGTCCAGAAGAAGCTCCTCGGCATCGAGTACTTGAACCACATCCAGGCCTCGGCGCGCGACGTCGATTCGATGGAAGAGGCCCAGGAGGAGGTGACGGCGGTCCTTCGACGGCGCCACCACATCCGTCCGGAGGAAGACGACGACTTCCAGGTGCGGAACCAGAAGGAGATTGCGAACGCGGCGCGAACGGCGGGCCAGACGCTGACGCTGCTGCTGGGAGCGATCGCCGCAGTCTCGCTCCTGGTGGGCGGGATCGGCGTGATGAACATCATGCTGGTGAGCGTCTCGGAGCGGACGCGGGAGATCGCCATCCGCATGGCCGTCGGGGCGCGCGAGGCCGACGTGCTGAGTCAGTTCCTGGCGGAGTCGGTCTGCCTCACCGGCATCGGAGGACTGGCCGGGATCGCGCTGGCATGCGTGGCTGCCGAGGCGATGGCCAGCGTGGTGCCCTGGCCGTTCCGCGTGGCGCCCTGGGCTGCCGCGCTGAGCTTCGCGTTCAGCGGAGTCGTCGGCGTGGTCTTCGGGCTCTACCCCGCCTGGCGCGCCTCGAAGCTGGACCCCGCCGACGGGCTGCGCCAGACGTAGGAAGGCCGCCGGCCGACAGGAAACCGGACCCGTTGCACGGGCTTACTTGGTAGCGGGTTGCGCCGCCGGCTGGGAGGTCGTCGAGGATGGCAGGTCGCCCGGACCATTCGGAAACAGCAGCTTGGGGTAGGGCTGGGGTTTTACGGGGCCTTCGGAGGCCCACAGGATCTTGAACTGCCCGTCGGGTTGAGTCTGTCCGATTCTGGCAACCTTCCACGTGTGCTGGTTCTTGGGGTCGATCTTGACCAGGCCGCCGGGCGCCGAGTACGTGAGACCGCGGGCCGCCTTTCGAACCGCAGCGACGTCGGCGGAGCCGGCCTTCTCCACAGCCTTGGCAAAGAGGAAGACCTGGAAGTAGGCCGCCTCGATGGGGTCGTCGGTCACGCGGTCGGCGCCGTAGGCCTTTTTGAATGCGGCGATGAACTTCTGGTTTTCCGGGCTATCGACGCTCTGGAAGTAATTCCAGGCGCAGTAATGGCCCGCGGTGAGCTGGGTTCCAATGACCCGGAGCTCATCCTCGGCAATGCTCATCGACATCACGGGCGCACTTTCGGGCTTCAGGCCGGCCGCGTCCAGCTCCTTGAAGAAGGCCGAATTGCTGTCACCGTTGATGGTGTTGAAGATGACGTCCGGTTTCGTCGTCTTGATCTGGGCGACGATGGCGGCGAAGTCCTTGTCGCCCAGAGGGCGGTACTCCTCGCCCAGGCACTCACCGCCGAGAGAGGCTACCTGGGCGCGCACCAGCTTGTTGGCCGTGCGAGGGAAGATGTAGTCCGAGCCCACGAGGAAGAACTTCTTTCCGAACCGCTTCGCGCACCACTCGACGGCAGGCATGATCTGCTGATTGGGCGCGGCCCCCGTGTAGATGACATTCGGAGAGCTCTCGCAGCCTTCGTACTGGACGGGGTACCAGAGGAGGTGGTCGCGCTTCTCGAAGACGGGGAGCACCGCCTTGCGGCTGGCGGAGGTCCAGCAACCGAACACGGAAGAGACCCTATCTTCGGTGATCAGCTTCTCGGCCATCTTCGCGAAGGTGGGCCAATCCGAGGCCCCGTCGGCGACGACCGCCTCCAGCTTCCGGCCGAGCACGCCCCCCGCGGCGTTGACTTCCGCGATGGCCATGGAGATTGCGTCGACCAAGGACTTCTCGCTGATCGCCATTGTCCCCGTCAACGAGTGGAGCACGCCGACCCTAATCGGTTGGGATTCCGCCCGCAGAGGGACCGCGCAGAGACCGGCTGCGAGTACGAGAAGCCCGGCGAGGATAGGGCCGCGAATCACGGTCGAACTCATCACTTACCTCCTTCAAGCAACTCAAAACCGCAACTGACTCTGAATCCTCAGGCGGCGACCCGTACTATCGAGTCCGGCAAAGGTCTCGCGTTCGAGGATCGAGAAGTCAGCCTGCAGCTTCAGGTCGTGGCCGCGGAAGTACCGATTGAGCCCCACGGTGTAGGCCGTGACGTCGCCGGCGACCGCGGGATTGTTGGCGGCGTCGAAGTCGACACCCGAAGTGCGCAGCGCCAGCTCCCAGCGTTCGGGGACGAGGTAGTAGCCCACCTGTGCATAGTAGCCTCGATCGTCGTTGTCGGGTGCGCCGGCGAGCGCCAGGTCGGCCGTCCTGAAGTATCGCGCAGCCTGAATGGAGAGCCGGTCCTCGCGGAAGCCGAGGTCGACGGTGAGGTTGCGGGCCCGATCTCCAGGCATCAGATTCTGGAATCCGGAGGCCTCGTCCACGGGATTGTAGGCGGCCGCCACGCCGACCGAAAGCTGAGCCTCCTCTACGGGCTTGGGCGAGCTTTCGTTGTAGCCGTAAGGCTCGAGGATGTCGGCTTCCAGCCGCACCAGGGCTCCCAGGCTGCCGCTGGCGTTCTGCTGGCCGCCCCCGTCCAGGGCGCGAACGCTGTTCACGATTGCGGCGTCGTAGTGCAGCCAGCCGGCGTCACCGCTAGCGTGGGCACCCACGGCTCGCGGGAGATCGAAGGCGTAGTCGGCCTCGGAGAGGTCCGGGAAGAGCAGGTCTCCCGGATGGGTGTAGAACTGGCGGCTGTACGGGAGGATGAAGCGGCCGGCCTGGAGTTGCAAGTTCGGCGAGGAACTCCACGCCATCCACCAGTCGAGCATGCCGACCCGGTTGGAGTTCGAGAAAGTCGTCGCCTCGTACTGCATGAAGTAGTGGACGTCGGGGCCGAAGGCATTTCCGGAGAGGGCGAACCGGGCCAGGGCAACGTCGAAGTTGTCGACGTCTGTTCCGGCGGCCGGCCGGGAGGCGGTGAATCGCGCCTGCAGGAAGCCGTTGGCCTTCAAGGAGAAGGCATCGTCCTCGGTGCGCGTGCCAAACCCGCCGTCGTACGGTGACTGCGAGGGACGGATCACACCTGGCGTATCGGGGGCCAGCCCGGGTTGCCCCGCCGGCTCGCTGGCCGTGGTCCTCTTCTCCAGGATGCTCAGACGCTGCACAAGCTCCTGAATCTGCAGGCTCTGCGCCGCCACTGTCCGTTTCAGCGCGGCGATCTCCGCCGACCGCTCCGCCGGTAGCACCGGGGCGGACAGCACGCACAACATGACTATGGTTGCCCCAACCCGCTTTCGCTCCACCTGGTCCCACCGGCCCTTTTTTGATTTCTTTAACCCGGGGGCCGCGAGCTTTCGCCGTGACTCTCCTGCGGGTCGCCTGTTGATTTTTGGTGTTGTAGAGTAACTCTGAATACCAAAAGATGTCAACACCTCTCTAATCCAGCGCGCCTTCCGGGCCGCGCTCGTGAAGGGCTCTTTGCGCATCGTTGGAGGTTCGAGTCCGCCCCGGCCAAGGCCAGGGTCCAGAAAGGACAGAGCAAGACCATGAGTTTCCGCACGCGACTGCTGCTCCTGAATCTCGTCGGCTGCCTCTTACCACTAGTGGTGCTTGGAGCGTTGCACTACCGATCGGTCAAGCAGACCAACGAACGCGTCTTGCTGATCGATTTGAGAAACCAGGTAGACCAGCAGGCCCGCGTGGTGGCCGAGTGGTTCAAGCGACTCGAACTGGCTCTCGACTCCACGGCCAAGTCGACCATCTTGCGCGAGTCGTGGCAGCGCCTTCTGCTGACACCCTCCGAGGACGACGAGTACTTTCCGCAGCTCTATGCCCTGGCGAAGAACCTCAGCCTGATGCTGGCCAACAGCCAGGACGGAATCGAAGAGATCTTCCTGGCTCACCCCTCGTCCAACGAGATCCTCGTCTCCAACGACTCCAACACGATCGGACGAAAGCTCGCGGAGCTCGGCATTCGACCGGGTGGGAAGCCGGCAGGTATGCACCGCACGTCCGCGATTCCGTCGCCCATGCCCATGACCGACGAAACCGGCCGCCAGATGAAGGGCGTTCCGATGTGTTACGTGACGGGAGTCCTGGCCGGCGAGAAGCAACCGCTCGCCACCCTCGGCTTTCGCGTGAACCTGACCGTGCTGCAGCGCCTGCAGCAAGATGGCTGGGCCCGCACTGAGAAAACGGATGCCGGAGAGCTGGCATCCCGCGTCTACCTCGTCGACGAGCGGGGACGGTTCTTGACCCGCTCCCGCGAGCAGCCGGCGGTAGCGTCCTCGCCTGCCGGTGGAGGCATTTCATCCCTGGATCAGTCGCTGGCTACCAGCTCCGGGGTACCGATGACCTACGCCTTCGAACAGTGCGGCCGGCTGCTGGCGGGAGAATCCGTGGCCCGGACGTCGAACCTCGAAGGCTATCGCGACCACCGAGGTGTCTCCGTCATCGGAGCGTGGCTTCCCGTCGCGAGCTCGGGCTGGTTCACCATTGCCGAAATGCCCGCCGAGGCAGCCCGCGGCCCGCTGCGAAGGGTTCTACAGGACTTGATGGTGCTGCTCGTGGCGCTGGTGGTGTTGAGCCTCCTCATCGTCATGCGCGTGAGCCGGGCCGTGGCTCGCCCGCTGGTCGCCTTGACCCAGGCCGCTAGCCGCCTCTCGGCTGGCGAGCGCGGGGTCCGGTGCGGCCTGACGGGGACCGACGAGATCGGGCAGCTGTCGCGCGCCTTCGACTCGATGGCCGCCGCGGTCGAGAACTCGGTGGCGGAGTTGACTCGCCGCGAAGAGGAAGCGCGGCACCTGGCCGAGGTTGCCACGCGCACCAGCGCCAACCTGCAAGAGGAGATGGAGCAGCGAGCTCAGGCGCAGGAGAAGCTCAAGAGGGCCGCGGTCGAGTTGGAGACCAAGTCTCGCGAGCTGGCCGACGAATCCTGGCTGCGGACCAACGTGGCGAGCCTCACGACGAGGCTGCAGCGGGCCGGGAACGTCCGCGAAGCCGCGCGCACGGCAATTGCGGAGCTGGCCCCTCATGTCGAAGCTTGCGCGGCAGCGATGCACCTGAGAGAGGAGCCGAACGGAGATCCAATCTTCGTCACGCGCGCCAGCTATGCGTCCTACTTCGACGAGACGGCGCCGCCCACCTATCGGGAGCGCGAGGGTCTGGTCGGAGAATGCGGCGCCGGCGACGGTCACGAGATCACGGTCGGCGAAGTCCCCCAGAACAGCCTGCGCGTTCGCTCGGGCGCGCTCGACGCCGTGCCGGGACAGGTCTTGCTGTTGCCAGCTCGATACCAGGGAAAGGTCCACGCGGTCCTGGAGGTGGCTTCGATTCGCAAGTTCACCCAGTTGCAGCGCGCCTTGCTCGTCGAAGTGGCCGACGCGCTGGGAGTCGCTCTGCAAGGCTTCTCCGCTCACGAACGAACGGAGAAGCTGCTGGAGGAGACCCAGTCGATGGCTCAGATGCTCAGCGACAAGCAAGACCGGCTCCGCGAAGCCAACGCCGACCTGGGGCGAGTCGCCCAGCAGCTGGAACAGGCCTCCAAGTACAAGTCGGAGTTCCTCGCCAACATGAGCCACGAGATCCGCACGCCGATGAACGCGATCATCGGCCTGTCCTACCTGGCGCTGAAGGAGGAGTTACCGGACAAGCAGCGGGACCGCGTCGGCAAGATCAGCCAGGCGGCGAAGTCGCTGCTGGGAATCGTCAACGACGTGCTCGACTTCTCGAAGATCGAAGCCGGCAAGCTCGCGATGGAGACGATCGACTTCGACCTCGACAGCGTGCTGCAGAACCTTCGTACGATCATCTCGCTGAAGACCGAGGAGAAGGGACTCGAGCTCCTCTACCGGGTGCAACCGGACATCACCAAGCACTTGCGCGGCGATCCCCTGCGGCTCGGTCAAGTGCTCCTGAATCTGGCGACGAACGCGGTCAAGTTCACCAAGGAGGGCGAGATCGAAATCTCGGTCCGCCAGCTCACTCAAGACGAGGGACACATCACGCTCAGCTTCGCCATCCGGGACACCGGCATCGGAATCACGACCGAGCAGGCATCGAGACTCTTCGGGGCCTTCGAGCAGGCCGACAGCTCCACGACTCGTCACTTCGGCGGCACAGGATTGGGCCTGGCCATCTCCAAGCGTCTGGTCGAAATGATGGGTGGGAACATCGCCGTGAACAGCCAGCCCTGCGTCGGGAGCACCTTCAGTTTCATTGCGCGCTTCGGCAGGAGCTCGGCGAAGCTCACCCCCGTCGAGAGCATCGTTCCCAAGCTGGCCGGCTTGCGCACCCTGGTCGTGGACGACAATCCCACTGCCCGCGAGATCGAGGAGACCATGCTCGCCAGCTTCGGGATGGTGTCGCAGAGCGTCGGCTCGGGCGAGGCAGCACTGTCTGCGATATCCGGGGCCGCCAATCAGGGCCGGCCGTTCAACGTCGTCCTGATGGACTGGAAGATGCCCGGGTTGGACGGACTGGAGACTACCCGGCTGCTGAATCGCGACCGCAGTCCGGCGGCCGGGCCCGCAGTCGTGATGGTCAGCTCCGCCGCCTCGGATCTGCCTGCCACCGCCTGCCGGGAAGCCGGAGTGCAGGCCGTGATCGCCAAGCCCATGACGCTGTCGTCGCTGCTGGATGGCTTGATGCAAGCGCTCTACGGAAAGGCGGCAGTGATGGACGGGCCCAGCACGGCGGGCGACGAAGGGCCGTCCATCGGCTCGGACGCCCTGGCGGGCGTGCGGATCCTGGTTGCCGAAGACAACGAGATGAACCGCATGGTCGCCGGCGAGCTGCTCTCGAGCTGGGGAGCCCAAGTCGCGTTCGCCCACGACGGCCGGGAGTGCGTCGAGAAGGTCCTCCCTGGGCTCTACGACATCGTGCTGATGGACGTCCAGATGCCCGAGATGGATGGATACGAGGCCACGCGGGCGCTGAGGGCCCGGGAGGAGCTGGCCGGGCTTCCGATCGTGGGATGCACAGCCAACGTCATGGCCGGGGACGCGATGAAGTGCACGGAAGCCGGCATGAACAGCCAGGTAGGCAAGCCCATTCAGCCCAGGGAGCTGTACGACGAGCTCAATCGCTGGCTGCCGCCCTCCGTGCGGGCCAGGAAGCCGGTGCAGGTTTCCGACGGCTCTCGGTCTGGGCCAACCCAGCCGGCGCCGGAGCCCCTGGAGCCGTTCTCCCCTCCCCTGACGCCGGCCGGATCGCTCGAGCAGCTCACCTGTCTCGATCTGGCCGCGGGGCTCTCTCGAGTGGCGGGAAACCGCGCGATCTTCACGAAGCTGTTGACGAAGTTTGCCGCGGAACACGCGCAGGGCTGCGAGCCGCTGCGCCGGGCCGTGGCCCAGGGGGGCATTCAGGAAGCCGGCCGCCGCGCGCACTCGATCCGGGGAGTGGCCGGCAACCTCGGCATCATGAGCGTGGCGGAAGCCGCCAAGGCGCTGGAGACCGCGGCCAAGAACGGCGAGCTCGTCACGATCGAGCCCCTGATCGACGATCTGGAGCTGAACCTGGCCGCGGCCCTGGAGGACCTGACGAAGCTCGTCGCGGTCCCCGCGCCGGCCAAAGTGGCCGCTTCCGCGACGTTCTCCGGACACGATGGAGGCCAGCTGCGCGAGTGCATGGCGACGCTGCGCAGCCGCCTGAAGCAGGGTGACGTTCGGGCCCGGGAGGATCTGGCCGCTCTGGAGCGGCTGCTGGGCGCGGCGCCGCCCACGGCGTTCACCGCGCTGCAACAGCGGCTCGACGACTTCGACTTCGAAGGTGCCCTATCCGCGCTCGGGTCGCTCGAAACGCAGGCGGGGCTTCAGTGAGGGGGCGCCCTCGTCTCACTTGCCGGGTTCGGGGACCGGCAACTGCAGGCGGAAGATGGAGCCGCCTCCGTCGTTGTCGAGGACTTCCACTGTGCCGTG
Source organism: Candidatus Wallbacteria bacterium (assembly GCA_016213845.1). Classification (GTDB taxonomy): domain Bacteria; phylum Muiribacteriota; class UBA6191; order JACPRK01; family JACPRK01; genus JACPRK01. The sequence goes on along the minus strand of JACQZN010000090.1, from coordinate 38,582 downwards.
GTGGGCTGCGGCGGTGAGCTTCACGAAGTGGAGGCCAAGGCCGTAGCCTCGTCGCGCGGGGGCGCGTCCCAGCTCCTCGGTGAAGAACTTCTGAAAGACCGTCTTGCGCAGTTCCTCGGGCACGCCCGGCCCGCGGTCCGCCACCTGAACCCAGGCCAGGCCGTCCTTCTTGCGGGCCTCGATCACCACGGCGCTGTCGACGGGTGCGTACCGCACGGCGTTGGTGAGCAAGTTGTCGATGCAACGCCGAATCAGCCTGCGGTCTCCTTGAATGATGGCGTCATGGTCAGCCGCGAGCTTGAGCTGCACTCTCTTGAGAGCGGCGCTGCCGGCGAAGGCCTCCTGAGCCTCGGCCGCCACGGGGTTCAGGTCGAACTCCTGCTGCGTCAGGACCAGCTGACCCTTCTCCAGGAGCGTCACGTCGAGGACGCCCTCCAGCAGAGTCACCATGTCTGCCGCGGCGCGATTGCAGCCGGTCAGGTAGTCGAGCTGCTTCTGCGACGGCGAGTCGCCCAGGGTGGCCCGCAACAGCGAGAGAAAGCCATTGAAGTTGCCGAGCGGGCTCCGCAGGTCGTGGACGATGAGCTCGAAGAGGTCGTTCTTCACCGAGTCGAGATGACGCAGCTGGTCGACGGCTTGCCTGAGAAACCGATCTTGTTGACGCAGACGCGTGAAGGCCGCCACTCGCAAAGAGAGCTCGACCGGGTCGATCGGCTTGGTAAGGAAATCGTCCGCTCCAGCCTTCAGTCCGGTGTTCTTGTAATGCTGATCGCCCAGCGAGGTGAGCATGAGCACCGGAAGGAAGTTCACGCTTCCCGCGGCTTTGATTCGGCGGCAGGTCTCGAATCCGTCGATGCCCGGCATCAAGACGTCGAGAACGACCAGGTCGTATCGGAGGCGCTGCAGCTCGGCCAAAGCTGCCTCCCCGCTGTCCGCCTCCCCTATGAAGTACGAATCTTCCAGAAGAGCCCGGATCATGACCCGGTTTATCTCTTCGTCGTCGACGACGAGCACTGAAGGCCGGCCGCTTCCGGCTGCGGCCTGAGGATTGAGGGTCATGGTCGTGCTCCAGTCACTCACCCTGGCTCCCGTTTTCGGACTCATGCCCAACCTATCACGCCTTCGACATCTTTGCTACAGTTGGGGTGAGGCTGGCCGGCCTCTTCCTTTCAAGGTTTTCGGACGAGTCGCATAGCATATGCCCCAGGAAACACCGGCGGACCGCGCCAAGGTTCTTCTCGTCGACGACGAGTCGAGCAACCTGGAGTTCCTCTGCGCCCTATTGCAGCACGAGTACAACATAACCGTGGCTAAGAGCGGCGCGCAGGCACTGGCCCGGGCCGCGGCCGACCCGCCTCCCGACGTCATCGTGCTCGACATATTGATGCCCGAGATGGACGGTTACGAAGTCTGCCGGCGCTTGAAGGCCGACGAACGCACGAGGGACATCCCGGTCATTTTCGTCACGGCGCTGGACGGCGAGGCAGACGAAGAGAAGGGGTTTGCGCTGGGCGCAGTGGACTACGCCTCGAAGCCCTTCCGGCCGGCAGTGGTGCGGGCCCGGATCGCGTCGCATGTCCGGCTGAGACGCACGCAGCGTGAGCTCGAGCTGGAACAGCGGCGAATTCGAACGCTCTTCGGGCGGTTCGTGGACCCGAAGCTTGTTGATTCCCTGCTCCGGACGCCTGACGAGAGCATACTGCTAGCCCGTCACGAACAGGTGAGCGTGCTCTTCGCGGACATCGAGGGCTTCACGTCGCTCTCCGAGCATCGAACACCCGCTGAGCTCTTCTCGATTCTCGGCCGAATTCTGACCGAGCTGACCGAGGAGATCTTGGCGCTCGAGGGAACGCTCGACAAGTACATCGGCGATGCCATCCTCGCCTTCTGGGGGGCGCCGATGGCCCAGCCCGACCATGCTCGCCGTGCCGTGCAGGCCGCTTTTCGGATGAGCCGGCGCGCCGCCGAGCTGGGGCTGACGCTGGGGGGGGGGCCGAAGCCGATCGGACTGCGGATCGGGATCGCCACCGGTCCTGTCGCCGTCGGGGGGGTCGGCTCCCAGCTCCGGTGCGACTACACCGTCATCGGGGATACCGTCAACCTGGCGAGCCGGCTCGAGAGCGCCAACCGGTACTTCCACACGCGGGTCCTGGTCTCGGACCGAACTCGGGCGGAAGCCGGGGAGGGCCTTGCCATGCGCACAATCGGTCCCGTGCGCGTCGCGGGCCGGGAAGGGATCGAGCGCATCCACGAGGTCTTGATCGAATCAGACAGTGCGTCCTACCCCTGGCTGTCGCGTTACGAATCGGCCTACCGCTCGCTGGAGATGGCCGACAGTCAGGCCGCGATCCAGCAGCTCGCCGGGCTGATCGTCGACTACGACGACCGCGTCATCCGGGCGCTGCTCGACCGCGCCCTGCGCATGCGAGACCACCACGCTCCACTCGTGGATCACTACTACGACCTCGTAACCAAGTGAGCTGCGTCAGCGCTGTTCCTGCCGCGGCTTCGAGGAAGCGTCACGAGGAGCTCGAAGGGCCAGTCGACCAGGGCACAAGTAGTCGCCCTGCCAGCCGCCCTACTCGATCCCCTCGGGGATGACCACGTCGCGGGCGGCGGGGATGGTGACGAGGTAGCCCAGGCCGGTCCGGATCTCGAACAGTGGCGAGCGCTGCGGGATGTGCAGCTCCAGGCGGCCCGTGCCGGCGGAGGCCCGGACGCGCCCGACGAAGCGCGCGCCGAGGATGCTGCGGAGGTCTTCGGAGTCGGAAGGTGAACCGGGTCCGACAATCACCCCGATGAGATGGCTGCCCGCGGCCAGCGCCCGCGTCGGCAGCCGGCCAGGCCACGGCAGCCCGGCCAGGGCGAGGGTGGCGGCCTCGCCGCGGCGCGACAGCAGGTACCCCTTGCCGGGCTCGAGCGGCGTGTCCTCGCCCGAGCCCGCTAGAAGCGTGCGGAACGTCGAACGCCCCGGCGGCTGCTCCCGTGTGGACACCAGGAAACTGGCCTCGGCGGCTTGGAGCAGGTCCTGGCAGGTGAGCGGCTCGCCATCGGAACGCAATGCCCGGATCGGCGGCGAGATCAACGTCTGTCCGCGCAGCAGCGAGACGCGCCAGGTTCGCGGCGCCAGCGCCTCGACCGACACGGCGTCGGTGGCGACGCCGCCCCGCCCGTCGGACGCCTCGAGCGCCAGCCTCACGACGCCTGTGGCTGATGGAGTGAAGGCAACAGCCGCGCCGCTGGCCACCAGCGTCTGCGCGACGCCCCCCACCTGGTACCAGCGCAACCCGATCGGGTTCTGATCGGAATCCGTGGCCCGCCCTTCGAGCCTGACTGGGAACCCGGCTGCGGCCTGGCGATCCGGGCCCGCGTCGGGCACGGGGCTGGCGTTGGCCGTGACCGTGACGGTGTACGTGGCGTCGGCGAGCCCCCCGCGAAGGTCGGTCACCCGCAGGCGCAGGCCCTTGACGCCGGTGGACGAGAACGTGACGGCCGTCCGGGTAGTGGCGGCCGAGGCGATCGAGACTCCGGCTCCACCGGCGGCCGACCAGAACAGACTGAACGGGTCCCCGTCGGGATCGGCACTGGCAGACGCGTCATAGACGGCCGTGACGGGACGGCCATCGGTCGCGACGAGCGCGTCCGGGCCTGCGATGGAGGCTACCGGCCGGCGGTTGACGGGCAGGACCCTGACGGCCGCCGCGGCCTGCGTCGTACGCAGCGCGGCCGCGAGCGAGCCGCCCGTGTTGGCATCCCGCGCGTCGACGTCGATGCCGTCGAAGAGCTCGGCGCCAGTTGCGGCGGCCGTCACGTTGAAGGAAAACACGGTGGCGGGCGCTCCCGTCGAGGTGGCCGCGACGGTGACGGCGTTCGACAGCGTGCCCGTCGTGAAGAGCCCTGACCTGCCAGAGAGCCGCGCCGCCGCCACCAACGCCGAGGCGCCGCCCGTGTTGCGCAGGGCGACCGTCACGACCAGCATGTCGCCGGCCGACACCACGGCCCGGTCCGCCCCGACGGCGATCAGCTCCAGGGCGGGCGGCAGCTGCGCGGCAACCGAGACGGGCACCGCCAGGTTGGCGCGCAGGCGTTCGACCTCGCCCGAGTTGACGTCGAGCGCGTCGACCACAGCGCTCGTGAATCGGAGCGAGCCGGCGGCGCGCGAAACGACGTCGAACGAGAAGCCCCGGCTGGCCAGCCGCGTCAGGGTGATCGGCTCGACCAGGACGGGGACGTCGGCAGCCGGACCGGAGGCCACGAGCTGCACGCGCTTGACCGCCAGAGCCGCGGTCCCGGCATTCTCGATGGTGGCCGACACGTTGAACCGCTGGCCGACCGTCACCGTGGACCGGCTGGTGGCGAGCCCCGTCAACCGCACGAGGCCCCTGGGCTGGATATCGAGCACCAGGGGCAACGCCTGGTTGGCGGAGAGGCGCACGCCGGCGCCGGTGTTGGTGTCTCGCGCCGTGACGACGGCCGTCGAGAGCACGCTGCGGCCGCCGGACGAGGCGACGCGAGCAGGGAACTCGAGCGTGAGCTGGCCGCCTGCGCCGGAAGCCGCAGCCGGCAGCCCGGTCGAGAGTGCGAGTGGCGAGAGCGAGAGCTGCGTCGCGTTGAAGACCAGGCTTGCAGCCGAGAGGTCCACCCCGGCGCCGCCTTCGTGGCGAAGCGTGACGAAGACTGAAAAGCTCTGTCCGGTCGTGAGGACGGCGCGCGTCACGGAGGCCGTCGGGCTCAGTGAGAGTGAGGCGAGCCGAAGTGACGGCACGGCCTGGACCTGCACGGCGACGGGCGAAGCCCGATTGGCGGCCAGCGGCAGCGGCGTCCCGTCGGAGTCCAGGGCGGAGACGGTGGCCGTGGAGAGAGTGGCATTCCCGATCGAGACCGCCTTGGCAATGAAGACGTACGAGGTGGTCGCTCCCCGGCCCGGGAGAGAGGCGGTGCGCGCGCGGCCAGGGATTGCAAGCGAGCTGCCGGTCACGGAGAGCGTCGCCGTCGAGAGCTCCGCCGGGTCCTCGCCGGCGTTGGAGAAGGTCACCGTCACCGGAAAGCTCTGACCTAGCGTGACCTCGACCCGGCTGGCATCGATGGCGACCAGTTCGACCCGCGCCTGGGACTTCACCGTGAGCTCGACGGGCTGCGCCGATGACGGCTCGACCGGAACGTCGAGACCCGTGTTGGCATCGACGGCGGCCGGGATGGCATCCAGGAGCGAAACCGTCCCAGTCTCGACGGCGGTCGCCGAAATGGTCAGCCGGACCGTCTGCCCGCCGGATACGTCGGTGGAGAATCCCGCAGGTGACGAGACCAGTCGCCCGTTGGAGAACGCGAGCGCCAGAGAAGTGATGTGAGCCCTTGCGCCCCCCGCGTTCAGGATGTCGACGGTGCAGGAGACGGTCTTGCCGAGAGAGACGGCCGGCGACGCCGTCCCCAGCCCCACAACCCGCAGCACGGGGGGTGCCTGGACCAGGACCTGAGGTGGCGTCTGCAACAGGTTTGCGACCAGCGGCGCAGTCCGCGACGTCGAGGAGTTCACGGCCGCGAAGGTCGCGCTGGTCAAGCTCGTGGCGCCGTCGCTGGTCGCCGTGATCGGGAAGCTGAAGAGGCTCGTTCCGCCCGCAGCCGCGATTGTCCGGGACACGACGAGCGTGGTGGTCGCCAGGTTGGCATTGCTGGTGACGAGGTTCGCAGCGGAAACGAGCGCGTCGGCGCTGCCGTCATTGCGGAGCGTCACGTCGGCGGCAAAGGCCTGGCCTCGGGTCACCAGAAGACGCGATGGAGCAATCGACACCAATCGCAGCAACGGAGCAGCCTCCACCGTCAGGCCGAGCGGCGCGGCGGAGTTGGCCGCCAGCGGCGCAGCCAGCCCGGAGTTGGCGTCGGTGGCCGCCAGCACGGCGCTGGTGATGGACGAGACGCCGGCCGACTCGGCCAGCGTCCGGAACACGAACATCGCGGACTCCCCTCCCGCCAGCGACCGCGCCAGGTTCAGCACCGGGGGGCGGACCCTTCCGTTGGTAGCCACCAGCTCCTCGCGCGTCAGGAGAGCAGTCGCTTGTCCCTGGTTCGACACGGTCGCCGTCACGTCGAAGAGCTCGCCCTGGAGCACGGTTGTCCGAGCCGTGGCGAGAGACGACAGGCCCAGCGCGGGCGGCGACTGAACGGTGACGGTGATCGACTGCGCCGCGTTCGACACGACGGGAGCAGCCAGTCCGTTGCCTGCGTCCGTCGCCGAAACCGTTACGGTCGTGAGCGCGAAGGAGCCAGCGCTCGCCCCGGTGGCGGCGAAGGTGAATGCGGCCGAAGCGCCGCCGCCGGGGATATCGAAGGTGGGAGTGAGCGGCGCGACCTGGAGGCGTGCGGCGGGGAGCGTCAGAGTGCCGATGCGCACCGCGGCGCCGCCGTCGTTGCGGAGCGTGGCCGTGACGCGCATCGCCTGACCAACGCTGAGCAGGGTGCGGGCGGGCGCCACCGACAGGATGCGCAACTCGGGCGGGGCCAGCGCGACCAGCTCCGTTCGGACGGACTCGTTGGAGACGAGCGGCGCCGGCGTGGCGGGCCCGGAGTTCGTCGCGTCGAAGGACGCGCTGGTGAGCGTCGAAACACCCGCGCTCACCGCCGTGACCGTGAACGTGAAGGAGGTCTGGGCCCCGCCCGTCACCAGCGTCCGCGCCAGGTTCAGGGCCGGCGCGGTGAAGCTCCCGCCGCTCAGCGTCAGCCGCTCCTGGGTGATGTCCACCGGCAACTCGCCGTCGTTGCGGACGGTGACCGTCACGGACGCAGACTGCCCCAGTGAGAAGGTGGTCCGGGCCGCCGTGATGGAGAGGATCTTGAATCCGGGCCGCGACTGTACCAGGACGGCCGCAGCCGACGCGCCGTTCGACTGGATCTTGACGGGCTTCCCGCTGTTGGCGTCGGTCGCCGAAAAGGTGGCGCTCGTGACGGTCGACGTCCCCACGCCCACGCCTGAGCCCTCGAACGTGAATGACGTCTGCGCGCCGCCCGCCAGCATCCGCGAGATCGCCAGCACGGGCATCTGAAGCGTGCTTCCGGAGAAGACGAGGGTCTCGCCGGTGAACGCCACACTCGGCACGCCCAGATTCGTCACCGTGACGGTCGCACGGACCGTCTGGCCCGAGCTGACGGTCGTAGGGCCGACCTGGATCGAATCGAGCCGCAGGGACGGCACGGGCTGGACAACGATCGTGGGCGCACTAGCCAGGTTGCCGCCGAGCCCGACCGGCTGGCTCGAGAGTGCGTTGCGCGCCGTGAAGGTGGCCGTGGTGAGCAACGCGGTGCCCTGGCTGACGCCGGTGACGAGGACGCCGAAGGCTGCCGTGGCGCTGTTGCCGCCAAGGGTCACGGCCGTCGTGAGCGTGGTCGATGTCAGCGCCCCGGAGGAGCTGACCATCCGTGCCGTGGTGAGGAGAACGGAGGTCTGGCCCTCGTTGCGCAGGGTCACGGTGGCCAGCACCTGCTGCCCGATCGAGATGACGGAGCGCGGTGACGTGATCGAAACGATCTTCAGAAGCGGCGGGGTCAGCACCGTCACGACCGGCACGGCCGCCGACACGCTGGGCGCCGGCAAGCCCCCGCCGCTGTTCTCGTCGACGGCGTCGAATGTCGCGCCCTCGATGGAGGTCGAGCCGGCCGCGGCGGCAGTGACCCGGAAGGTGAAGGAAGTCTGAGCCGACGCCGCCAGGCTGCGGATCTCGGAGATGGACGCGGCGGTCAATCCGGAGTTGCCGAAGGAAGCCGTGGCCCGGCTGATGCGGGCGGTCGCACCGCCCGTGTTGCGGACGGTGACGGTGGTCTGGAAGCTCTGCCCCTGGGTGGCCGTGAGCCGCTCGGGGAGAATCGCGACGACTTCGAGAGTTGGCGGCGTCTGGACGGTCACGGTGACGGGAGCGGCCAGGTTGGAGGTGATGCCGACCGGCGTGTTCGTACTGGCGTTTCGCGCTGTGAAGACTGCGCTGGTCAGCGTGGTGGCGCCCGCAGCGGCCGCCTGGAGCGAGAACGGGATGGCGGTCGTCGCGTTGGCCCCGGCCAGCGAAAATGTGCGCGTAAGGCCCGTGGCGGTGAGGCTCGTGCCCGAGAGCACGAGCGACTGCTGGGTGAACAAGATAGAGGCTCCCCCGGAGTTCCTGACGGTGACGGTCGCCGGAAACGTCTGCCCGAGGGAGGCGGTCTGGCGCGGCACCGAGAACGAGACGATCTTGAGCTCCGGAGCCGCCAGCACGTTCAGCACCGCCAGCGAGGAATTCGTCGAGCTCAATTGGAACCCGGTGGCTCCGTCGACTCCAGTGACAGTGAAGGTGGCGGTCACGGGACCGGCCGTGGCCGTGACCGGGGCGGAGACATCGAACCCGAAGTCGACGGTGGCGCCCGCCGCCACGCTCTGCGGGCTGCCGCCCCGCGGCACGATTGCGAGCGGCGCGCCCCCGAACGTCAGGGTCGCGGCCAGCGCGTTCGCCGAGACGTCTCCGGAGTTGCGCACGGGCACCGTGAAGAGGATGGTCTGCCCGGGCTCGATCGAAGCCGGCGCCACGGCCGGCTGGATGGTGGCGGTTGCCGCGGCTTGCACCGTGACCGTCAGAGGACCCGAGGCCAGACTGTCGCTCTTGGCCTGCGAGGTCTGCGCATCCGTGCCCTCGAGCACTCCGTGGACGACGATATTCGGCCCCGAAGCAGAGGTCGCAAGGACGTCGACGTCGAAGTCCCAGGTGCCGCCCGAGCCGGTCAACAGGAAGCTGGGACCGGCACCTACTGGCCGCACGACAAACCCGCTGGAGACGTCGGAGGCGCCCTGCACGAACTTCAACTTCGCCCGGTTGACGAAAGCAACGTGGCCGCCGCGGTTCCGGCCCGTGAAACTGAGCCGGCGCCCGGTCTGGCGCTGTGTGAATGTGGTGCCGGAGCCCGACGTCACGGTCTGGACGTCGAAGTCGGCGTCGGTGGTCTCGTAGGCCCAGACGTCCACGGGGGCCGTGGCCGTACCACCCGAGCCGTCGCTGGCGGTGACCAGGAACCGGTAGCGCCCCGCCGCCGTGGGTGTGACGCTGGCGTCCGCAAGAGTCGCGTTGACGATCGAGGGTGAAGCCGGCCCCAGCAGCCGCCGCCACGAGTAGGTGAGGGAGCTGCCATCCGGATCGGTGGCGCTCGCGTTGAGGCCCGCAACCGAGTTGACGGCGACCGATCGCTCAGGTCCGGCGCGCAGCCGCGGCGGACGGGTGCGCCGGGTGAGGCTGACAGCCGTGCCCTGGGACAGGAGGTTGTCGTCCACGTTCGTCTCCGGGACCGCATGGTCGGAGTTGACGACCCCCCAGAAGGTGATCGAGCCCGTGATCTCGATGCCCAGCGCCAGGCCGACGGTGACGGACTGGTTGGCCGGGATGCCGTCGCGGTAGAGCGCCTCCCGGCGAATCTTGAAGGTGGAGTTGAAGCCGACGTTGCTCTCGGTGGTGGCGATGCCGACCTTGAACGGGGCGGTCACCGGCACCGTCGACGAGTTCGACACCGTCACGGAAAACAGGGCGACCTGGCTGACCGGCAGGCTCGAAGGTGCAGAGATGGCAGTGACCTTCAGGTTGGCCGCCTGGCCAGCGGTCCGGGCCCGCAGCGAGTAGCTCCCCGTCTTGCCGTTCGGCCCCTCGACCTTCAGCAGGTACGTGTCCGCCGAAGGCGCCGTGAAGGTCAGGTGGCTGGAGCGCACGTAGGTGGGAGCCGGATCGTCGTTTCCCGTTGGAATCCCGCCCGGGTCGCCGCCGGAGCTGGTCTGCACGGTGAGCCGGGAGTCGTCCAGCGTTCCCGTCAACACGTCCAGGATGACGCTCTGCCCGTTGGCGAGTGTGAGCTTGAAGAAATCGTTGTCGCTGGAAGTGCCTACGACTCCCGGCAACGCCGGCCCGTCGACCGTCAGGATGTCGTCGGCCCCGAAGGACTCGAAGCGGTTCCCCGGGTGGTCGTCCGCCGTACCCGTGGCGGTGATGTCGACCACGTTGCTGGCGAACTGACCGTCGGCGGTCATGCGGGCCTGGTAGACCCCGGAGCTGGCGTAGGCATGCGTGGGGCTGATGGCGGTCGAGGTGACGCCGTCACCAAAGTCCCACAGGAAGCTGGAGAGCGGCCCGAAGGACCTGTTGGAGAACGTCACCGTGAAGCTCGGCGAACCGCTGGTGGGCGATGCGGCGATCCGCGCCACACCGGTCACGGTGAAGACGCGGACCGTGTAGTCGTATCGCGGCTGCTCCGGCGCCGTGAAGCCGCCCTGGCTGACGCGCACGTAGTAGGTGCCGTCGGAGGCGACCGTGGTGTCGAGCAGCCGCGCCACACTCTGGGTGCCGCTCACGTCGACGGCGCCCGTGGTCCGCGTCAAGACGGTAGTGCCGTCCGTCGAGTAGAGCGTGAGCTCCAGCGCCACGCCGTCGGCGCCCGCGGCTTCGACCTGGTATCGCACTCCGGTCGCAAGCGGCACCTGGAAGAAATCTCCGACCTCGGGGCTGGAGCCTGCCGGTTCGATCACGCCCTGGCCGGCGGCGCCATTCGGAGTCAGTGCATCCGCCGGGCCCGTTCCGCTGGCCAGGTTGGGGTGGTCGTCGGAGAAGACGTGGGTCAACGAGCGCGTCGCACGTCCCTCGCGCACGGTGTCGTCGACGGCCCGGACGGTGAGGAGCTCGCCAGCGCTGGTGGTGACCACATAGTCGACGACGGACTCGTAGCTGCCGGTCGACTGGTTCCGCAGCATCGCCAGCCAGGCCCCCGCCCCGACCCGGTACTGCACGGCCACGACCGTGCGGCCCGTCGCCGCCGTCACGGAGGCGATCACCTTCTGACGCCCAGAGGCGTTCGCCGGCGGATTGGAGATGGTCACGACCGGGTCGGAGCCCGAAGGCCGGGCAGTCAGCGCAACCGTCGCTGCCAGGTCCCAGGCCTGCGGCGCCTGGGCGATCGTGCCCGCTCGAATGATCACGCGCCAGGTCCCGGGCCAGGTCTTGCCCGCCGCGATGACGCCGGCGCGCGTCAGGGCGACCTGCTCGACGGGGTCGGCGGCGTTGTTGCCGCGAGACGCCGCCGCGGACGGATTTGCCGGATCGAGCACCCACGGCATCCAGACAGCGCCGTCGGGACCGATCAAGCGCAAGTCGAGGTCGTTCACCAGGGCCGGCCCTGCCAGCAGGCTCCCCTGCGGATCGGTCCAGGCCAGCGTGACCCTCAGCTCCTGGCGCGCATCTCCGACCGAAAAGGTCGTATGAGTCGTCTCGCCCGAGGAGGAGAACGACCCCGAAAAAGTCTGCTTCACGAAAGGAGCGTGCAGCTCCGTGTAGGCCAGTGCCAGCATCTGCTGGACGTCGAGGAGACCGAACCCGCTGGCGTAGTCCGGGCCGACGCCTGCGTACGGCGCCGCGACGACATCGGTGCAGCTGTTGAGCGCGATCGCCTTGACGCGGGAAGCGCGCGGCACTCCGCCGCCATAGCGCGAGTGGGCGTCGAGGAAGAGCGCCACCTGGCCCGAGACGTTCGCCGCCGCCATCGACGTGCCGCTGGCCGGCTGGTACGCCCCGCCCGGCGCGGGCGCCACGACCTTATCGCCCGCCGCCACCAGCTCGGGCTTCACGCGCCCGTCGTCGCACGGGCCCCAGCTGGAGTAGCTGGCAACGGCGTCGGCGTCGGTGGTCGCGCCCACGGTGAGCACGTTCTTGGCACACGCCTGATCCTCCATCGTCTCGTAGAACTCCCCCGATACCTGCAGCCCGTCGTGGTTGGACGCGTCGTTGCCGTCGTCCCGGTCGTCGCCGGCCGCCTTCACCACGATCAGACCCGTCTGCGCGACCATCTGGTCGAAATCCTGCGCAGCCCCTGAGTAGAAGCCGAAGAGGTGCTGTCCTCCCGTGTTGCAGTACGTCTGGCCGCAGGTCCCGCCGGCCTGAAATCCGATCGCGTGACCCCAGGAGTGGTTCGCGATGCTCAGGCCGTCCCGGACCGCCGCATCCCGACACTCCTGGACCGGGTCGCCGGCGAAATCGAAGGCGAAGAGGGTGGCCGCGGGTGCCTGCCCCCGGGCGGCGGGCGAGGCCCGGCCCGAACCGGCGATGACTCCGGCGACCTGGGTCGCGTGCAGGTCGAGCGCCGCCGCGTCGACGACCGTGACGCGCCCCCCCAGGTCCGGATGACTCGCCTCGGGAAGGCCGCCGTCCCAGACGCCGATTCTCACACCCGTGCCATCGACGCCGTAGGGCACCGACGGCGCAGCCTGGGCATTGCTCCGGCTCCCTGCGACGGCGCTTGCCACGCGGCGCGGCGGTTCAGCGGGCTCGACATAGCGGACCCGGGCGAGGCCGGCGATCGCGACGAGGTCCTTCGCGCGCGCGTTCACCCGGATGGCGCCCGTGGGGGAGGGCTGCTCCGAAAGAAGTCGCGCGCCCAGCGCGGAGAGCTCGGAAGCGGCCGTCGCGAAGTCCGACGGCTCAAAGAGGCTGACGCGCAGCTCCAGCGGGTCCGGCGCACTCTCGTCGGCCTGGGAGAGCGCGGGCGATAGCTTGTCCTGCGGGTAGAGATTTCCCACCGCCCGGAGGCAGCGCAGGTACGCCAGGCCGGGCGCTACTTCGGCGGGGATGGCCAGCACAAAGGCGCGGTCGGGCAGGTAATCGAGGATCCGGGCACCGAGTCTCTCCAGCTCGAGCCGATCGGCAGCGGTCGGCTCCTCCCGGAACTGGGCCACGAGGTACTCGCGGTCACCGCGCACGGCGAAGGGAGCGCCGGGCAAGAGCTCGAAGGCGCCGGACTTGAGCCTGAGGAGGTACGGGGAGGCCAGGCTCCTGTCCGGGACGGCAGCTCGGCGCTGGAGTCGGATATCGGGGAGGCGATCGAGGATCGCGGGGGGGGGCGGGGGCTGGGGCTGGGGCTGGGGCTGGGGCGAGGGCTGGGGCACGGGCAGGGGCGAGGGCACGGGCGCGAGTTGGGGGGGGGTGGATCGGGCGAGCTCGGGAGTGCGCGGGGCTTCGGGGAGCTGCATCAAGGCGAGCGCTGCGAGCACGCCAGCGCAGGCGAAGAGCGGGACCAGCAGCCGGGCGCGCAGCCGGTTGCCGATGGGTCCCATATCGCTCACGCCGCCTCTCCTCCGATGCCCGCCGCGGGGCGCTCGTGCACGCTTTCGTCAGGCGCGCGAGATCCTCGCGGCGCCTCGCCTCCTGGAATGTTGCAACAGCCTGGACCGAACGGCAATCAGTGAAAGATAATTGCAAGCGGCGGGCCACCGGCCATCATGCGTGGCGCAGACCGGCTCCGGGGTAGTAGAAGGCGAGGATCTCGCGAAAGCCCCTTCCCTGGGCGGCCAGCCGCGCCGCCCCGGCCTGGCACATCCCGGCCAGATGTCCGCGACCGCTCCCGGTGAGTCGCACATGGCCTGCTTCCTCGAACAGCGCCAGCCTACGGGAGCGTATCGCCCAGCGCCCCGTCACCGCCCGGACTTCCCGCGCCATGGCCTCGAACGGCGCCTCGACGGAGCGGCCACCTGCGCTCCCCGCAAAGGCCGAGACCAGCCCACCACTGCCCTCACTGGACCGTTTGACTTCGAATGCAGCCGGGCCCGGGACATCCAGGCGGCGCCCCGCTGCCCGCTCCAGCGCCCGCTGCCAGTCTCTTCGCGCAATCACGACCGTCCAATCGTGCCGGACGCAGCCGGGGTCCGGACGGCTCCGGAAAATCGCCGGGACCGGGCCCCAGAGATCGCTCGGACGCTCCAGCTTTCCTCCGCACTCCGCGGTGTAGAAGGCAGGCAGCGGCCGTCCGCCAAGCTCCAGGTAGAGCCCTGCCACCGCGGCCGCTGCAGCTCGCTCCCGTGCCGAGGCGGATTGGACGATCCCGGCGAATCGCTGACAGTGCGTGGTGTCGCAGAGATCGAACCCATCGGCCGCATGCCGGCCGCGACCGGCCAGCACGAAGCTCAGGCAAGCCACGACCTGCGCCTTGACCGCCTCGCCGCCCGCGCCGGGCTCTCTCTCGACCAGCGCCGACTCCACGGCCAACGCGGGCGCAGGCAGCTCGAGCACCACTCGAAGGACGCCACCCGCCGCACTCACGGTCAGCGCCCCGTCGACCTCCCGCGCCGGCGCACCCGCCACCGCGGCCTCGAGGCGCCGGCGAGCCAGGGTCAGCCGCTCGGCCAGCCGGCGTCCCGCGGTTTCACCCCAGACCGCCAGCCTCGACCCTCCCACCGCCCGGACGTGCAGCCCCTGCCCCGAAAGCCGCATGCTGACCCTGCCCGCACCGCCCGCAGGCGTCAACCGGACTTCGCCCGCAGTCGCGCTGAGTGTAAGCTCCTTGGGCGCAAGCAACCCGAACAGCCCCACGCGCACTGGCTCGCCAGCCGCTGCAGCACCGGCCGCGAAGCTCGAGGCGGCCAGGACGAGGGCGACCGCTCGCCCGCTCACCGCAAGACCGCTCCCTGACTTCGAAGGACCCGCCCGGCCAGGACGGCAGCGTCCGCTCCCGTGCCAGGCTCCGCGCACGCCAGCACCGCGATCCGCCGGCCGCCGCTGGTGGTGCACGCGAAGGCCCAGCCCTGGGTCCGGCGCAGGTCGACTCGGCCGTACGGATCCAGAGCGGGCGCCGTGCCGGTCTTTGCCAGGCAGCCCGCGAGCCCCGCGCCCCGGGCGGTGCCTTCGATCGCCGTGCGACCCAACCCGGCCAGCACGGCCTCCACGGCGTCTGGCCGCCACCGCAGTCGCCGCACCAGCACAGGTGCCGACCGATCCATCCGGAACAGGTATCCGCCGTTGACGCACGCCGCCAGCGCCGCGAGGAGCTCGAGGGGCTTGGACCGAATCGAGCTATCGTGTCCTGTTGCCTGGGCACGCCAGGCCTTGCTCCGGGCCGGCGGCCCTCGACCGGCCCCGATCTGCAGCCCCAGCTGGCGCCAGAGGCTCCTCAGCTCCTCGGGGTCGACCCGGTCGGCCAGTCCGTTTGCGAACTGCTGGCAGGAGAGCGCGAGTCCCGCGGCAAACCCGACCGTCCCGTGCCCCGGATGGTACCAGCACGCATCCAGCGCCGGCTTTCGCGCACTCGAGGCGCCGCAGACCGCCAGTGCCCCCTTCGCCAGCTCGGAACGGTCGGCCGCATGCAGGAAGAGAAACACCTTCAGGAGTGACCCAGGCGGCCCTGGCCGGTCCGCGCCGGCGGCGCCTTCGACTGCCAGCAACCGGCCGCTGTCGAGCTCGACCACCCAGGCGGCCTCGCCGGCGGCCGCCAGAGCTGGCCCGCACGATACTGCCGCGGCTACCGCCCAGGCCAGCACGCCCGGCAGAGCCGGCACCCAGCTCCCGCACGCTCCCATCGAGATCGAGACTCCCTTCCGGTGTCCGCTATAATAGACCCATTCCTCGACACGACTGCCGCCGGCCGTCCCAGCCGAAACAGAGGCCCTCATGCGCGCGCCCATCCTGCTCCTGGCCACTTGCCTGCTCTTCTCCCACTCTGCCACTGCGGCCTTCGCCGAGGAGGCCGCGCCCGCGAATCCGCCGGCCGGCGCAGGTCCCGCGGCCGATCCGCACGCGGGCCACGATCACTCCGGGGGCGATCACGGCCACGGGGGAGGTGCCCATCAGGACCCGGCGGCTGGCCCTTCTCACGCCCCTGTGAAGCTGACCACTGCCGAGCAACCCCTCTACGACGAGCTCGAGAAGCTGCGCAGCAGCCAACCCAAGGACGCAAAGCAACAAGAGGAGCTCATGCAGTCCGCTGAGAAGCTCCTGACCCGGCTTTCCAAGGAGTTCCCCGCAAGCCCCTACCGTGAAGCCTACCATCTGCAGCTGGTCAACCTGATGCTGAGCGGTCAACGCTTCGACGAAGCCCTGGCCCTCTGGCGAGGCTACGTGCAGACACTGAAGGAAGAGGCGCAGCTCTACCAGGGCACTCGCTTCCTGGCCGACATCCTGGAGGTCTCGGGCAAGCACGACGAATCGGCCAAGGTCCTCTCGGAGTTCCTGGCGGGCCACGCCAACTCCAACTACGCCAGCGCAGTGAGGCACGCTCTTGCCCGCATCCAGGGCGGCTCGGGCGACTCCGCAGCCGCCGCGGCGACGCTGGCGGACCAGGTGAAGCTCTACCCCGACGCGGTGGCCACCCCGCAGTGGCGCCTCGAACGCGCCAAGTTCCTCATCGAGGCCGGCGACAGCAAAACTGCCATCTCCGAGCTCTCGGGCCTGCTGGCCAAGCCGGAGATGGCCCGCTTCCATGCCAACGCCGTCTTCCTGACCGCCTACGCTCACGAGGTGGCATCCGACATGGAGGCCGCCCAGAAGGAGTTCGCCAAGCTGCAGGGCGATCCCGATCCGGGCGTGTCGGCGCAGGGATACTTGGGCGAGTGCGAGGCCTGGCAAAAGCGCGGCAACAAGGAGAAGGCACTGGCCGCCATCGACAGCTGCTTGAAGAAGATCACCGCCCCGGCCGATGTCGCTCGATTGCAGGCAGCCCGCCGGACGATCGGGTTCATGGGACAGCCCGCGCCCGACTTCGATCTGCCCGGGCTCGACGGCAAGCCGCTATCACTCAAGGCCTCGCGCGGGCAGGTCGTCCTGGTCGACTTCTTCGCCAGCTGGTGCCGGCCGTGCTACGGGGAAATCCCGGGCCTTCGCCGGCTCTCGGAGAGGCGCAAGGCGGAGAAGTTCACGATGATCGGCGTCAGCCTCGACGCGCCGGGCTCCGAGAAGAAGCTGCAGAAGTTCATGCAGGACCGAGGAATGACCTGGCGGGCGGCGCTGGCGGCCAAGGGCTTCGAGTCGGAGGTCTGCCAGAAGTACGGTGTCGAGGGAATCCCGTTCATGGTCGTCGTCGACGCGGAGGGCAAGGTCTTCTCCGCCGGTCTGCGAGGCGCCGACCTGGATGCCTCGATCGGCTTCGCGCTCGCGAAGGTGAAGTAGCCCGGCTACTTCCTGGCGACCAGAAAGGACTCGGGAGGCCTGTCGAGCCGCTCGGCCACGTCGGCCGAAAACCGCCCCAGCTCGGCCATCTCGCGCGAAAGCTGGTCGATCCACGGCGCCATCCAGCCGAGCACCCTGGCTCTGACCCAGCGGCGAAGCCCACCGGGCTCGCTTTGGCCCGCTGGAAGCGCGGCCACTCCCCGCGGCGCTTCCAGTGCCTGGCAGAGCTGCCGGATGCGCGGCAGACGGTTGCCAAAGAGCGGGTTTCCCGGCGGATTCTCGCCCATCCGCTCCACCGAGAAGCCGGCGCTCAGGACCAGGTGACGCACGAGCTCGGGGTGGTAGAACCGGACGTGGCCCGGGTGTGCATGGAAGGACTCCAGGTGTGCCCAGAGCGCGCGAGCGTTCGGCGTCGCCAGAACCAGCAGGCCGCCGGGCGCGATCGCACGGTGGCACGCCTGGAGCAACCGCGAGGCATCCTCTGGGGAAAGGTGCTCGAGCAGGTGGGCCGAGAAGAGCCCGGGCACGCTGCCGGCCTCCTGCCCTTCGACGTACTCGAGTACGTCGGCAGCGACGGCGTCAAGCCCCTCGGCCTGACATCGCCGCACGGCGCAGCGATCGGAGTCCACGCCCCAGGCCCGGATACCCGAGGCTCGCAACTGGTCCAGGAAGTGCCCCGGCCCGCAGCCCAGGTCCAGGACTCGCTGGCAACCTCGGAACAGCTCCACATACGGCCGCTGCACGGCCTGGACAGCCGCGCGCGTCGTCCCCAGGTGCTCCTCAAGCTTTTGGTGATCCACGTATCCCGCCCGCCGACAGGGGTTGCTTGATCCCCGGATGGGCTGCGCGTATCGTAATCGGGACCCGTGCTGGAGCGCATCAAATACTGCGTTGTGCTGCTGGCCTTGACGTTCCTGACCGGCGTCGCCGGGTACATGATCCTGGGGGGATCCCACTGGTCGGTGCTCGACGCCGTCTACATGACGGCCATCACGCTCACGACCGTCGGCTACGAGGAAGCGCACGACATCTCGAACAATCCGGCCGCGCGCATCTTCACCGTTTTTCTCGTGATTACCGGTTACGGCGTCGTCATCTATGTCTCGTCGACCATCACGGCCTACCTCGTCGAGGGCGAGCTGGGCGAGTACCTGCGGAGGCGCAAGATGATCAAGGCCATCCAGGCCCTCAAGGACCACTACATCGTCTGCGGCGGCGGCGAAACCGGACTGGTTGTCGTGCACGAGCTGCTGAGCACGGGGAATCCGTTTGTGCTCATCGAGAGCGACCCAGCCCGAGTGGCCAAGCTGATCGAGCACTACGAGGGCGACTTCAAGGTGCTCCAAGGAGACGCCACGGACGACGAGGTCCTCCAGGAGGCCGGCATCGAGCGGGCCCGGGGAATGATGATCGTGCTCGAGTCCGACAAGGACATCCTGTTCGCCACGCTCACCGCACGGCAGCTCAGCCGCAACCTCCGTATCGTGGCGAAGGCCGTCGACCAGCGCAGCCGGGACAAGCTGATGAAGGCTGGGGCCGACGCGGTGGTGTCGTCGAACTTCATCGGCGGGATGCGCATCGCCAGCGAGATGCTCCGCCCGAAGGTCGTCAACTTCCTGGACGAGATGCTGCGCGATTCGCAGACCGCCGCGCGCTTCGAGCAGGTCGAGATCCGGACGGGCTCAGCCATTGCCGGCAAGTCGATCCGCGAGGCGGCACTCTTCGACAAATGCGGGGTGCTGGTCATCGCCTACCGAGAGCGGGAGGCCGACCGATTTCTGTACAACCCGCCAGCCGACACGGTGCTCGCCCCCGACAGCGTCGTCGTCATCCTGGCCAGCAAGGAGACGGTCCCGCGCGTGCGCGCCCTGGCGAGTTGATGGCATCGTGGACACGCAGCTGCCGGGCGCGGACGCGGGAGGCGTCGTCGACTCGAAGGAGCGTTCGAGGTTGAGCATCTTCTGGCTGCTGGGCGGGGCGTATGCGGCGATGCTCCTCTTCTTGCTGCTCGTGGAGGACAAGCTCGTCTTCTTCCCGGACACGCAGCTGACGGACACTCCCCGGAACCACGGGGCCGAGTTCGAGGACGTCGCCGTCACCACCACGGACGCAGTGAAGCTCCACGGGTGGTGGATTCCCGGCAAGTGGGCGCGCGTGAGCCTGCTCTTCATGCACGGCAACGCGGGAAACATCTCGGACCGGGCCGAGAACGCGGCGAAGCTCGCGGCGATGGGTATCAACGTCCTGCTCTTCGACTATCGCGGCTACGGCAAGAGCGAAGGCCATCCCTCGGAGGCCGGTGTCTATCTCGACGCGCGCGCCATGCTGGAGCACCTGTTGGCCCGGCCAGAGGTCGACCCGAGCCGCATCGTCTACTTCGGCCGCTCGCTCGGCGCCGCGGTCGCGATCGAGCTGGCCACGCACCGGACGCCGGCCGCGCTCATCGCCGAGAGCCCGTTCTGCTCCATCAAGGAGATGGCCGGCGGCATGTTTCCGTACTCCCTCTTCAGCCCGTTCGTCCCGCGCCATTACGACAACCTTGGGCGCATCGCGCGCGTCGCCTGCCCAACGCTGGTGATCCACGGAACGCCCGACGAGGTGATCCCGTTCGAGCACGGCCGCCGCGTCTTCGCCGCCGCCCCCGAGCCGAAGCAGTTCTTCGACAAGGGCGGACTCCATAACGACCTCTACGGCACGAACCCGAAGGCGTACTTCGCCATGCTCGCGGAGTTCCTCGCGCCGGTCGCGGCTCCCAGGCCGGCCGCTCGCTGAAGGGCAGCGCCCGCCGGAGCGTGGGCTAGCGCCCGGGCAGGTCCAGGTCGCGGCCTTCGCTTCCCGGTAGCGCCCGGACCCGCTCCAGCACGCGTGCGCGCCCGTCGACGGCGGCGGCAGGCGGCGCGGCGCTGGCGGCGTCCTCGGGGCCAACCGGCGCCGCGGGGCCGGCGAGAGGCGCCGCCACCGTCAACATCGGGGCCGGCCGGTCGTCGCAGACGACGGTTCCCTGAGGAGTGACCTTGCAAGTCGCGGCCGACGGAAGCTCCGCGGAGCTCCAGTGCAACCGGGCCGTCCCGGCCCGAGGGCCAGGACGGCTCAGCTGAACTTCGGCCTCCGCGGCCGGCAGCATCTGAACGACCAAGATTCGCCCCGAGGCCTTCTCGTAGAGCAGCAACCAGTCCGCCCGGACCGGCGCCGCCGCCCAGACAAGCCCGAGCGCGCATGCCAGCGCAACCGAAATCGACGTGCGAGCCATCTCGCCGGGTGCATTATCTCGCTCCCCTCCGCCCGTCAACGCGAAAACCCGTGGCGTCTACCCGTACCGGGTTTTCTTCTCGATGGCTGCTGGCTGTCAGATCACCAGTCCGCCGTCGACGCCGAGCACCTGTCCGGTGATGAACGAGGCGTCCTCCGAGGCCAGGAACAGGTAGGCGCGCGCAACTTCCAGGGCCGTGCCATTGCGCTTCAGCGGCGTCTTGTCGCGCATCATCTCGAGGACCTTCTCGGGCATCTTCGCGGTCATCTCGGTGATGATGAAGCCCGGAGCCACGGCGTTGACGCGGATGTTGTGACGCGCCAGCTCGCGAGCCATCGTCCGGGTCATGCCGATGACACCCGACTTGGAAGCCGCGTAGTTGGTCTGACCGAAGTTGCCATAGAGGGCCACGATGGAGCTGGCGTTCAGGATCACTCCTCCGCCCGACTTGCTCATCGACTGCGCCACGGCCTGGGAGCAATTGAAGGTGCCCTTGAGGTTGACCGAAAGGACGCGGTCGAAAGCAGCTTCCTCCATTTTCAGGAGGGTGGCGTCGGCCGTGATGCCGGCGTTGTTGACGAGCACGTCGACCTTTCCGTCGCGTGCGATGGCGGCGTCGATGGCGGCCGAGATTCCCTTACGGTCCGTGACGTCGACGACCGCGGTCCGGATCGCGTCGCCGGCTTCGCGAGCCAGCGCTGCCAGCGGTTCGGGCCGCACGTCCCAGGCGTGAACCCTGGCGCCCTCGGCGGCGAAGAGCTTTGCCGTTTCCGCGCCAATGCCGGCGCCCGCTCCCGTGATGATGGCTACTTTTCCTTCGAGACGCATGAGAGAACTCCTGTCAGAAGATGGGGAACCGGAGCCACGGGTGCCGGGCGCGGACTGCGCAAGTTCCAGTGAAAGAACCGGGGGGGGGGAGACTACTTCCGCCGCTTGGACTTGGCCGGGGCGGATGGCTTTCGGGAAGCTGGCGGCGCTGCCGGCTTCTTGTGAGCCGAGGCGCGGACAGAGGGCTTCTTTCGCGCGGCCGGGCGCGCAGCCGCGGGCCGTGCGACTGGCGTCGCCTCGCTCTTGGGCTGGGAGGCCGCCTGGAGCTGGTCCTCGAGGTCGAGCAGCTTCTTCTCGATGCGGAGCAGGTAAGAGAGGATGCGCTGCATGTCCGCCTTGGTGGGGATGTTGAGCGCTTCCAGGCTTGCCTGGAGTTGCTGGTCGATCTGCTTCTTGAAGTCGAGCGATCGGCCGAAGGCGTCGCTCATGTGCTTGAGAAATCCTTCACTTCTGGAGAGACGCTCCAGCATCTCTCCCATCGATTTCTCCCAGGTGATCAACATGTCCCTGCCCATCTCGTACGGGCTGTTCATCGGGAGCTCCTTTCGTTCTCCTGGAGCCACTTCTCGAGGACCGCAAGGGCCTTCGGGTTGCACGCCAGGGCCAGGTGGTTCAGGTCGAGCAGTTCTTTGCCGAGCAGCTTCGCCCCGCGGCGCAGCGCCCCGTCGAGCGCGAGTGCGGAGGCCACGAAGACGACGCCGTCTGACTTGGGCGAAAGCGGGTGGTTCCAGACGGGAATGACGCGGTTGCCGGACTGCAGCTTGTCGAACGGCTTCTTTCCGGCCAGGACCGCGAGCGAAACCCGGGGGTCGAGGCCTCTCTCCTCGAGCCTGTAGATCAGTTTCTCGCCCTGATCGATGGCCGTGCGAATGCCCCGCGAGTGGAGAAACATGCTGGTGCCACCGTGGTAGAGGGCGCGCATCGTGAGGTTTCCGTCGACGGTGTAGCTGTCGGGGGCGAGCGGCACGACGCCGGTACCGTCGAGGTCGTAGAGCACCTGGCACTGGCCCGGGAAGGCGTTGCCGCGGTCGGTGTAGATGGAGCGCTCGCCGACGTCGGTCCAGAACCCGTAGAGCAGCATCTTGTCGGCCGCCATCGGGGCGTGGACGTTTGCATCCTGGTCGACCCAGAGGTTGTAGAGGTAGTAGCGGAAGCCGGTGTCGACGCCGAGCATCGGCGAGCCGACCGCGACGAAGCGGCGGACGTCGCCCCTGAACTCGGAGAGGAAGGTCTTCTTGGGGAAGAGCGAGCGGGCGCCGGAGCAGTAGAGCCGGGCTGCGACGCCGCCCTTGGAGTGACCGACCAGGTCCACGGCGAAGTCCCGGTCCTTCTCGCGCCCCAGCAGTCGCCGGATACGGCGAATCGCGTTGGCTACTTGCTCGGCTTGCAGGAAGTTATCGCCCTGGGAGTGGGCGAAGGTGACGGCGAAGACGGCGTAGCCGCGGCTGGCCAGCGTGAGAGCGAAGCCGGGCTCCTTCGGCTTCTGACCAGGACCCAGCATCCCGTCGTAGGGATGGAGCCAGGCGCGGTTGGCGTTGTCGGAGGCGCCGTGGACCAGCAGGATCGGCACCGGGCGGGTCGCCGAGTGCCAGCCGGGCGCGCAGTGCAGAAGGACGGTGCCGGAATGCGGTCCCTTCTTGCCGCCGAACCATCGGATCAGCCATGGGTCCTTCAGGAGTCCGGCCGGGGCGAAGGCCTCCTGCTGAAATCCTGCGTGGGGGTCGCGCAGCCGCTCCACCCTCTCCCAGCACCCGGCGTCGGCCCCGACGAACACCTCCTCCGCATCCGGAGTGAATTCATCCGACGCCGTCAACGGAGCCGGCAAGATTGCAAGGACGCAGAGGGCCCCTGCCAGGAGTACTCTCCAGACGCTGTCTGATCGCATCGTCGTCTTCTTTCGGCCTCGCGGCCGCGTCAGTTGGCGGCCCGCGCCGTGTTCGCCTCGAGCCACGCGATCGTGTCGCCCCAGACCCGCTCGCGGATCGGATGGGCGACCGTCACCGTGATGTGCGAGGCATCGTAGGGATGGTTCGTAGTCCGCGCCGCCGTCAGGAGCTGAGCGGTGCGCTCGGCAGTCGAGCACGGCACGATGTGGTCGTTCTTCGCGTAGATGTTCAGCACGGGGCAGCGGATGCGGCCGAGGTCGACCGTCTCACCGCCGACGCGGAAGCTGCCCCTGGCCAGCCGATCCTCCTGGTAGCAGCCCTTCACGAAGTCGCTGTAGACCCGCCCGGGGAACGGGACGTTGTCGGTCGACCAGCGCTCGATGGAGCGGAAGTTCTTCACGTACTGCTCGTCCAGGATGTTCTCGAAGAGCGTGCGGTTCCTCGAGAGGTGCTCCTTGGGCTTCATGTAGGGAAAGGAGCTGTGCAGGATCTTCTCGGGAACGCTGCCGAAGGTCGAGGTGATCTTCTCAGGATCGAAGAACTTCGGGTTGGTCCAGAGCGAGAGGATGCCCGCGTCCTCGAAGGACAGCGGCGCCGTCAAAAGCACCAGGCCCGCGTAGTGTTCGGGGTGCAGCGCCGCCATCATCGCGGTCAACGTCCCGCCGATGCAGTAGCCGAACAGCGTCACCTTTCGGCCGCCTTCGGCCCGGCGGATGCGCTTGACCGCCCGCAGCGCCACGGTCTCCAGGTAGTAGTCGAGAGCCAGGTCGTCGTTCTCGGGGCCCGGGATGCCCCAGTCGATCAGGTAGACCTTGTGACCGGCCCTGGAAAGCGCCTCGATGAAGCTGTGCCCGGGCTGCAGGTCGAGGATGTACCAGCGGTTGATGAACGAGTAGACCATGAAGATGGGTGGGGCGTCATTGCGGGGGCCGAGGACGTCGTAGGAGAGCAACCGGCAGCTGCCCTCCTCGTAGAGCACCTCGTGAGGCGTGCGCGCCATACCCAGCCCCTCGAGCTGCTCCTCGCTGGCGCGTTCGCCTCGCGCAGAGACGTCCTGCAAGTACTCCATGAAGGCTTGCGAGCGCGCAACCAGCTCCGCGGCGCTTGCGCCCTTTCCACCGACCGCTCCTGACTTCGTCGTCATTTTCCTCTCCTCCTGTTGTTCCGCTCTGGGCGTCCCGGGCCAGGCCACGCGGGCGCGAACGAGCCGAGTCCCGCTCTCAGAAACCTCCGGACGATCTCGACGGCCTCGACGGGCCTGAGCGCGCCGTCCACCATGACGAGCAGCCCCAGCCAGTGACCGAGCCCCATCAGGGCCTGCGCGGTCACTCGAGGATTCCGAGTGCGGATCTGTCGAGCCGTGCGGGCCCTTGCGAGCCCGGCGGCGTAAGGAGCCAGAAGGCTCCGGTAGTAGTCTCTGCCTTCGCCCGGCACGACGAACTCCGCCTCCCGGACGATCCGGTAGACGCCCGGCCGGGCGCGCAAGAAGTCGAAAAAAGCTAGCAGGCTGGCATCCTCGACTGCCGCGCGGTGCTCGAGCCCCGCTGCCGCCCGGGCCACACGAGCAACGAGGTCGCCGCGAATCTGCGACACGACGCGCGCCAGCAAACCCTCCTTGCTGCCGAAGTGGGCGGACACCGCGGCGTCCGGAACGCGCGCCAGCCGCGCGATCGCCGAGACCGTTGCCGCGCCGAATCCTTTCCGGGCAAAGAGTTGCTCTGCCGCGGCCAGAATGCGCTCGGCTGCCGGCCGGGAAAGCGCTCCTGGAGCCAGTTCGTCTTTCGGAGCCGGTAGATGCTTCGACGCCCAGACGGGACCGGCCCGTCCGGACAGCGGTGCGGCCGGGACGCCGAGCCCGAGCTCGGCGAACCGCGCCAGCTCGCTGGCGACCTCTTCGACCGGCAAGGCGTCGGGCTCACACCAGAGCGACCCTGAGACCGCCGGAAAGTAGGCCAGGGCAAACAGGCACCACGCCAGGATGCGGTTCTCCTCGGCGGCCGGCTCCGAGGCCGGAAGGCCGGCGTCTTCGCGGTGCCGTGCGACGAGCTCCTGCAGGCGGCTCACGACCGGCAAGAGCGAATCGTGGGGGCTGCTGCCAACGGCGAACTCGGCTTCGCGAAAGAGCGCGAACAGGTCCCGCTCGGCCGCAAACGCCTCCAGGAGAGCGCAGTAGACTTGACGCCACCGCCGCTTCGCCGGCGTGGGACCCATGGCCGTCCCGAGCCGCTCCGCCAGCGCCAGCCCGAAGCCGGACGCGAGCTCGGCGAAGATCTGCTCCTTGCCCTTGAAGTGCTGATAGGGAGCGCCGGGCGAAAGCCGCGCGGCGCGGGCCAGGTCGGGAAGCGTGACGCTGCGGAACCCCTTTCGTGCAAACAGGCCGCGAGCCACCTTCAGCAACTTCTGGCGCGTCGCGCGCCCACGGCTCGATGGGCTCGGCACGGGCACGGCGGGGGAAGCCGCCCCGGTGGCGCCGGAGATCGCGTCCCTCACGATGCGCCTCCGGGCCTGCTAAACTCCGACCGATGGCACGACGAACCACCGAGCCCGGAGGCCCTCGCCTCATCAAGCGCTACGGAAATCGGCGGCTCTACGACACGGTGGAACACCGCTGCATCAGCCGCGACGAGCTTCTGGGGCTGGCGCGATCGCAAGTCGAATTCATCGTGCGCGACGCGCGCACCGACGAGGACCTGACCCAGCCGACGCTGATGGCGCTCCTCACCGAAGGAGCCGGAGCGGTCTCCGAGGCGATGCCGATCGAGTTTCTCCGGGAGCTGGCAAGCCTGCAGCAGCAAGCCGTGAGGGACTTTTTCCAGTCGCACCTGCCGGCGGCGTTCCGGGCCTACGTGGAGCTCGGCCGCAAGGCTGGAGTGGTCGCGCCTGCGGACCCGGCTTCCGGCGGCGAGCCCCCCGCCCGACCGCCTGAGCCGCTCCGAAGCCGCCGCGGCGGCGCGCGCGGCAAGCGGGGCTGAGCGCGGAGCCTGTCGCTTGCGCCGGGCCGTCTGGCGCAGCGATTCGAGGGCCGCCGGTCGAAGCATGAGCATCACGACGTTCCCCCTGAGGAGCGCTCCTCCATCAGGGCGCGCACGTAGTGCTTCAGAACTTTGCCGCTGGCGTTTCGCGGCAGCTCGCTCACGAGATCGATGCGGCGTGGGACCTTGTAGCGGGCCAGCCGCTGCCGCAGAAATTCCAGGAGCGTCTCTGAGGTGACGGCGTAGCCAGCCCGGATCACCACGGCAGCCCAGCCGATCTCGCCCCACTTGGGGTCCGGAACGCCGAAGCAGCATGCCTCGCTCACGCCCGGGTGGGTCGCCAGGGCGTTTTCGATCTCGGCCGGATAGACGTTCTCTCCGCCCGAGATCCACATCTCCTTGCTGCGGCCGGCGATGCGGAAGTAACCCTCCTGGTCGACGCTGGCGAGATCCCCGGTTCGGAACCAGCCGTCGCGGCGGGAAGCGGTCGTGGCAACGGGATTTTCCAGGTATCCGGTGCTGACCACCGGCCCCGAGAGCTCCAGCTCACCGATGGCGCCCGGCGGCACCGCTGCTCCTGAGGCGTCCACGACCCGCGCGGCGACGTGGAGCATCGGGCGCCCCACGGTCCCGGCCTTCCGGACCGCATCCTGGGGTGGCAGGCTGAAGCAGTTGGGACCGACCTCCGTCATGCCGAACCCCTGGCGGAAGACCAGCCCGCGGAGCGCGTAGAGCTCAATCAACGGGATGGGACACGGGGCGCCGCCGCAAAGGCAGAAGCGCACGGAGCTCAGGTCCGTGCGCTGGAACGACGGCGACTCGGCCAGCATCTGGAAGGTGGTCGGCACGCCGAAGAGCGTGGTGATCTGGTAGCGCTCGTGCGCAGCCAGGATCCGCTCGGCATCGAAGGCCGCCATCTGGAAAACGGTGGCGCCTCGGTGAAAGAGAGGCGTGGACAGCACATGGAGCCCGCCGGTGTGGAAGAGGGGCGTGTAGGTGATCGTGCTGTCCTGGGAAGTGAGATCGGTGGCCAGGCCCGTGTTGAGGGAGTTCCAGTGCACCTGCCCCAGCGTCAGCATCGCGCCCTTCGGCTGGCCGGTCGTCCCCGAGGTGTAGAGCACCTGGTGAACGGTGTCGAGCCCGGCGGGGAGGGCCTCCACGGGCGCGTCGGAAGCGGCCATCAGGGCAGCCTCGTAGGAGTCGATGCCGGCAGGCGGCACGCCGAGACCGAACAGACGCGTGGCGGCGGGAGCGCCGTCGGACGCCGCGGCGCAGAGTTCGGGGGCGACCACCAGGACCTTGGGGCGAGCCAGATGGAGGATGGTCTTCAACTCCTCGGGAGCCAGCCGGAAGTTGAAGGGTACGAAGAGTGCTGTGAGCTTGGCGGTGGCGAAGTAGAGCTCCCAGTGAGCCAGGCTGTTGGGAGCCAGGACTGCGACGCGATCGCCAGGGCCGACGCCGAGCTCGCCGAGCCATCGGGAGGCGCGATCGACGCGCCTGGAGAGCTCGGAGTAGGTGATGGTTCGCTCCTCGTCGAGCAGGACCAGCGCGGGCTTCTCCGGATGAACGGCGGCGTGGTGTGTGATCCAGTCGTTGAATCGCATGGGTTGGAGGATTCTGTTGGCGTCGCAGACTCGTGAGCGGAACGGGCACAGTATAGCGCCGTCTGGTGCCCGGTTTCGTCCGGCATGACAGCAGTGCCGGGAGCGGCAAACCCGGGCCGACCCGAGCCGCCCAGGGGTCGAGCAACAAAGAGAGGAAAGGTGGCAGGGGCCCGAAGGCAACGCGGCTCGCGCTTCGCGCTGCCATCCGAGCCCCCGCCTCGCCGGCCCGATGGACGGCCCAGGATCTGGTGGGCCACCGCCGGATACCGGCGAGCAGACCCAGAACGGGTGTCCGGGCTGCCGGCCGCCGAGACATTGCATCAACGGTGATGCGACTACCACGGCGGCTCGGATCGACCCCGGACCGCGGCACCGGGCACGCGCGAGCCCTTCCGGGCCCGGGCGCCCCGACGGCACGGGGCCGATCCGATGAGAAATGGGAGGGGGGAGGCTCAACACCAAGGCCCGGAGCGGCCGCCTGGCGTCACGCGAGATTCCGGAGGGCCGCTAGCCGTTCGACGGCAGCCCAGGGGGCGGAGCCAGGAACAATACCGGCCCGGCTCACTCTCGCCGGCCTCGAGAGCCTCGAGACCGCGGGCCGGCCCGCAGCTTGTGCGGCCGGCCCGGGGATACGGTCACTTCTTGGAGGACTTGGCCGACTCGGTGGCCGGGGCGAAGGGCGCCAGGACGGCCTGGGCGAGGTTCGCGGCGGCATCGGTGACCTCGAGAGCCATGGCGCCGAGCTCGTTGGAGAGGGCGACGGAAAGCTGGGCGTTGCGCTCCACGGAGCCGACGAAGGTCTTGGTGGCGGTCTCGGCGAGCATCTTGCCGACGCGGGCGTTGCGCTCGATCTGGCTGGCAGCCAGGTTGAGAAGGGCTTCCGGAGCGATGGGGGCGGGGATCGTGTTGAGGTTCATTTCTGGGTTCCTTTCAGAGGTCGTGAGGTTCGGAGTTAGAGGTTACGGATTGAAGACTCCGGGCGACGACCGCCCGGGTGGTAGGGTCACTTCTTGGAGGCCTTGGCCGACTCGGCGGCCGGGGCGAAGGGGGCGAGGGCGGCGGAAGCGAAGTTGGCAGCGGCGTCGACCGCTTCGACGGCCATCGCACCGAGCTCGTTGGAGAGGGCGACGGTCAGGTGGGCGTTGCGCTCCACGGAGCCGACGAAGGTCTTGGTGGCGGTCTCGGCGAGCATCTTGCCGATGCGGGCGTTGCGCTCGATCTGGCTGGAGGCGAGGTTGACGAGAGCTTCCGGGGCGACGGGGGCGGGGATCGTGTTGAGGTTCATCGTGGGTCTCCTTTGGTTTAGTTCCGGTTTCGGTGTCGTTCGTGATGGCCCTATCATAACGCCCCGCGGCCCGAACGTCAATACTTTTTTGCACTGCAAAAATTCTTTTTTTGCAGTGCATCAACTTCCCGCTCCAGAAGCGGCTTCAGACCCTGCCCCCCCCGCGCACTCCACCCCAATGCCAGAAAAGACGGCCGCATCGCCGCCCCGGCCCCTCCCCTCCCCCGCTCCAGGAGTCCCTCTACTCCCCGCATCCCGGGCGGATCTCCGCCCCCCCCCGCCGCGTCAGTAGCCCGTGGCGTCTGCCTGTACCGGGTTCTCCAAGGGCCACTGACTGTCGGCGCAACTCCAACGACCGCCCAGGACTCCTCCTACAGCTCGCGGATCTCCAGCTCCAGCGTCATCCGCTGGTCGCCTCCACTCTTGAGCTCGACCCGACGGCCCTCCGCCACCACGACCTTGCTCTGGACCTCGCGTGACTTCAGCCGCTTGCGACCCGCCCCGTCCGACTCCTCGCGCCACGACCGGCAATTGACGTTCAGCTTCACCAGCCCGTCCGCCAGCTTCTTGGGCGAAACGATTAGGTTCAGCCCGTGTCCCGACTGAGTCCGCACCCGCACCGTCGCCAGGTCCCCGTCCCTCGTGAGCACCTTGGGCGACGCGATCACGTGCCGGCTTCCGTCGGCCTCCTGCTCCACCACGGAGAACTCCATCTGGAGCGGTCTCGCGACCTTCGCTCCTGACTGTCCTTCCGCAGCAGGCACCGACGGGCCCAACAGCGACGCCACCACTCCCAAGACCCCAACCGCCAGAGTCCTTCCAAGCCTGTTCATCTCGACGCTCCTTGTCGTTACGGCCTCCTGACATCGGCACATCGCACGTCCGGCCTTAGACCCACTGCCGAAGCCCCCCCACCAGACTCGACGTCCGATGCGGCAAGCCGCTTGTCCCTCAGCCCGGGCATGGAGCCCTTCGAGATTGGCTGGGCCTTCTTTCAGCTCTTCCTCGACCTCGTCCTCTCACTGGCCGGCGTGCGCGCCGGCAGCCAAGGCGACGGCTTTCTTTTCAGCTTCTTCGCCATCCTCGGCAACGCCGCATGGAGCCTGCTGTCCTTCGTCTTCTGGCTGCTCTGGAC
This sequence comes from Candidatus Wallbacteria bacterium, assembly GCA_016213845.1. Lineage (GTDB taxonomy): Bacteria > Muiribacteriota > UBA6191 > JACPRK01 > JACPRK01 > JACPRK01. The sequence goes on along the minus strand of JACQZN010000090.1, from coordinate 8,709 downwards.
GCTGCTGGTAGAGCTCCCGATGAAGGCCGTCGTCGCCTTCGTCGGATGCTTCGGGCTGCCGCACGAGACCCGCGAGCCGCAAGAGCAGTCACGCCCGCCCATCGTGACCCGCGGCCGCGGCCGCATCTCGGGTCGCCACGTGGTCGCCACCCGCGCCGAGGCCGCAGCCGAGCCCGCCCCCTGCCTGGCCCAGCGTCGCGGCGTCCACCTGTGGGAATCGCCAGGGGCCAGCGGCCAGTTTCGTCTGAAGCCGACCCGCTCCACGAGCGGTTTTTCCGGCCTGGCAACGGTCTCGTTCGACGCCCGTCGCGCAACCTGCCCGGTCTGCGCCTCACCCATCAGCGGCGAAGCCCGTCAGTGCCCCTCGTGCCGGGCCCCCCACCACGACGACTGCTGGAGCTACAACGGCGGCTGCGCCATCTTCGCTTGCCGAGGCCACCGCGCCGCCTGATCGCGCCAGGGAAGGCACTATGGTCGGCCAGGCCGGATTTGAACCGGCGGCCCCCTGGTCCCAAACCAGGTGCGCTACCAGGCTGCGCTACTGGCCGACTCCGATGAGCGCCCAGTATACCAGAGACCGCCCTCTACAGCCCGATCATCCGGACGTCGCGGATCTCGTCGAGCTCCCTCAAGTTCGCCAGGACCCGGTCGTCCACCTCGGAGTCGACGCTCAACACCATGATGGCGTCCTCCCCCTGCCCCTTGCGACCGACTTCCATCCGCCCGATGTTCACTTTCGAGTTGCCGAGGATTGTCCCGACTCGGCCGATGACGCCGGGCTGGTCATGGTGGAAGAAGAGCAGGATCTTGCCCTCGAGGCTCATGTCGATCTCGAAGTCGTTCACGCTCGTCAGCCGCGGCTCGCCGGCCGTCGTGACCGACCCGGCCAGGAACTGGCAACCCGAGTCGGTGCGGTTGGCCAGGGTGATCCGGCTGGTCCAGGCCCCGCCCCCGGCCTTGAGCGACTGCATCAGCTTCAACCCCCGCTGCTCGGCCAGCTTCGGCGCGTTGACGTAGGTGACAGGCCCCTCCAGGCAACACGACAGGAACCCCTTGAGCGCGGCCCGCTGGACGTAGCCCGTATCCAACCGAGCCACTTCCCCCTCGCAGACCAGCTCGAGCTGCCCGACCCGAGTCTCGAGCCATCGGGCCAGGAAGACCGCCATCCGCTCCGCCAGCCGCATGAATGGACGCAGCTTGGCCAGCTCGACGGGGTCGATGACCGGCAGGTTGACGCTGTTGGCAAACTCCTCGTTGACCAGGGCGCTGGTGACCTGCCGCGCGATCGACGTGCCGACCTTCTCCTGGGCCTCTTCCGTCGAGGCTCCCAGGTGAGGCGTACAGATCAGATTCGGCAGATTCCCCGCAAGCAGCGGCGCCGAGAAGTCCGGCGGCTCGGTCACATAGACGTCCAGGGCCGCCCCGGAGATCCGGCGCTGGGCCAGCGCCTCCGCCAGCGCCTCGTCATCGATGATGCCGCCTCGGGCGCAGTTGATGAGAAACGCCGTCGGCTTCATCCGGGCCAGCTGCTCCCGGCCGATCAGCTTGCGGGTCGCGTCGGTGAGCGGCACGTGCAACGTCATGAAATCGGACCGAGCCAAGAGCGCGTCGAGGCTGGCGAGCCCCACCCCCAGCGCCGTGGCCTTCTCCTCGGTGACGTACGGGTCGAAGACCAGTACCGACATTCCGAACGCCTGGGCGCGGTGCGCGATCTCCTTGCCGATGCGACCGAATCCGACAACGCCAAGAGTCTTCTCGTAGAGCTCGTGGCCGACCAGGTCGGACCGCTTCCACTTCTGCTCCCGCATCGTCTGGACTGCCTGCGGGATGCGCCGCGCCAGGGCAAGCATCAGCGCGAAGGTGTGCTCGGTGGCCGCCATCGTGTTGGCATCCGGCACGTTCATTACCAGGATGCCGCGCTCCGTTGCTGCGTCGAGATCGATGTTGTCGTAGCCGACGCCGGCGCGCCCGATCACGCGCAAGGATCGCGCCGCGCGGATGCGCGGAGCCGTCACGCGAGTCTTGCTCCGCACGATGAGCGCCTGGGCCGCTTCCAGTGCGCCGCCGAGCTCGGCGTCCGTGCACTCGGGCCGGTAATCGACGTCGAAGTGCACCCTGAGCTCGTCCAGCCCCGCCTCTGAGAGCGGCTCGCTCACGAGCACCCGGATCGTCTTGGGGTCCGTCATCTCGCGCTCCTAGTGCGCTCGTTCCGCCAGGCTGACCGTATTCTCCATCAGCATGGCGATCGTCATCGGCCCGACACCGCCCGGCACCGGCGTGATCAGCCCGGCGCGCTCCCGCGCGGCCGCGAACTCGACGTCTCCGACCAGCTTCTCGCCGACCCGGTTGATGCCCACGTCGATGACCGCGGCTCCCTCGGCCACCCAGTCGCCGCGGATGGCCTCCGGCCGGCCCATCGCTGCCACGACCAGGTCGGCCCGCCCGACCAGTCCGGGCAGGTCGCGGGTGCGCGTGTGACAGAGCGTGACCGTCGCGTGCAGCGCCAGCAGGAGCAGCGCCGTCGGTTTGCCGACGATGTTGGACCGCCCCACGATCACGGCGTTCTTGCCGGCAATTCCGTACTCGGCCCGCTCCAGGAGCCGCAGGATGCCTTGAGTCGTGCACGGGATGATCCAGGGCCGCCCCAGCGCCAGCAGCCCGACGTTTTGCGGGTGGAACCCGTCCACGTCCTTTCTCGGATCGATTGCCTCGAGGACCTTGTGGTCGTCGATGTGCGACGGCAGCGGCATCTGCACCAGCAGGCCGTGGACACGAGAGTCGGCGTTGAGCCGGGCGACCGTTTCCAGGAGCTGCTGCTCGGAAGCGTCAGCCGGCAGGTCGGCGTCGATGGAGGCGATTCCCAGCTTCTTGCACGTCTTGCGCTTGTTGGCGACGTACACGCGCGAAGCGGGGTTGTCCCCCACGAGCACCGTTGCCAGGCCGGGCGTGATTCCTCGAGCCGCGAGCGCTTCCACTCGCTCCCGGGTTCGGCCGTTCTCCTGCTCGGCGACGGCCTTGCCGTCCAGTAGCTTTGCGCTCACCGCGCCTCCTCAGGCCTCGTCGCGCTGCGTCACCCGCAACACTTCGCCGAGGGTCGTGATGCCGCGACCCGCCTTTTCGAGCCCGTCTTCGCGCAGCGTCCGCATCCCCATCTCGCGGGCCTTCAACTTGATGCGCGACGAGGGCGACTTGGTGACCACCAGGTTCCGGAGCGCCTCGTTCATCAGCATCATCTCGGTGATGCAGGCGCGCCCCCGGAAGCCCGTGTCCTTGCAGTTGGCACAGCCCCGGCCCTCGTAGAAGCGCCACATGTCGATGCGCTCCTTGGGCGCGCCCAGCCGCTCGAGCACCTCGTCGCTGATGTGGGTCGGCTCTTTGCATTCCTTGCAGATGACGCGCACCAAGCGCTGGGCCATCGTGCCGATGACCGAGCTGGCCACCAGGAACGGCTCCACGCCCATGTCGATGAGCCGCGTCACGGCGCCCGCAGCGTCGTTGGTGTGCAGGGTGGAGAAGACAAGGTGACCGGTCTGCGCGGCCCGGACCGCCGTTTCAGCGGTCTCCAGGTCGCGGATCTCGCCGACCATGATGATGTCCGGGTCCTGCCGCAGGACGCTGCGGAGGCCACTGGCGAACGTGAACCCTGCCTTCGGGTTGATCTGCGCCTGGTTGACCATCGTCAGCTGGTACTCGACCGGGTCCTCGATCGTCACGACGTTCTTCTCGACGTCGGAGATTTCTTTCAGCGCCGCGTAAAGCGTCGAGGTCTTGCCGCTGCCGGTGGGGCCCGTGATGAGAATGATGCCGTTGGGGCTCTTGATGAGGTTTGAGAAGCGCCGGACGACGTCTTCCTCGAATCCGAGCTCCTCCAGGCTGAAGACGACATTGGTCTTGTCGAGAATACGGAGCACGGCCTTCTCGCCGAAGACGGTCGGGAAGGTCGACACGCGCAGGTCGATCTGCCGCCCGTCGATCTCGATCTGGGCGCGGCCGTCGTGCGGAATCCGCTTCTCGCTGATATCGAGCTCCGCCATCACCTTGGTGCGGCTCAGCACCGGGGCGGCCCAGTCGGTGGAGAGGTTCATGACCTCTTCGAGGATGCCGTCGATGCGGAACCGTACCCGCAGCCCGCGCGCGTCGGGCTCGATGTGGATGTCGCTGGCCTTGTACTTGATCCCGTCCTGCAGGATGCGGTTGACCAGGTGGATGATCGACGCCTTCTGGGCCTCGGCGTCCTCCGAGATGTCGTGGACGCCCTCGCGTTTCTCGATGCCCTGGACGCGGCTGGCGAAATCGCGCAACTCCTTGAGCCCCAGCTCACGGCTGGGCTTGTCGGGGGCCGCCGCGTCACGGGCCGACTTGTAGTACTTGTCGATCGCCTGCATGATCTCGTCCTTGGTCGAGACCAGCGGCTTGATGTCGCACCCCGTCGTGTACTTGATGTTCTCCATCACGAAGGTGTCCAGCGGGTCGAGCATGGCGACCGTCAGGCTGTTTTTCACCTTCATCAGCGGGAAAACCTGGTACTTGCGAGCGATGTCCTCCGGAATCAGGCTGATGATGCTGGAGTCGACGACGTAGTTGGCCAGGTTGGCATGCGGGAACCCCAGCTTCGACTCGAGGAAGTTGAGCAGCTGCTGCTCGGAGAGATAGCCGAGCTTCAGCAGCGTGTAGCCGAGGGTGTCCCCGGTCTTGCGGTGCTTCTTCAGGGCCAGATCGAGCTGCTCGCGGGTGACGAACCCGGCCTCGATCAATGACAAGCCCAGTAGCTTACGTTCCTCGCGACTCATTCGATTCCAATCTCAGCATTGCGGAGCTGAAATCCTACCACTCGAAGCCGCTGCAGACGACTCCTTTTGCACACGCGCGCCAGCCGCGGCGCAGCTGCGACTCTCCAGGAAGCAACACCGCCCCCGAGCCGGCAGCGCCGGTCGGAGGCGGAGTTGGGGGAAGCGTCAAGCACCACCCCGGTCGCCGGACGGCCCTGAAGCCATCCGGAGACCTGAACTTTGGCCTGGAGAATTAGAGCGAGCTGCCGCCGTGCGCCTTGCGCAGGTCGTTGATCCGCTCCATGAACTTCTTCATGCCGGGGGTCAGCTTCTCGGCGTCGACCTGGGGGCGGTTGGCCGACAGGTTGGCGCGCTTGCGGATCGAGGAGTACTTCTCCTCGCTCGCGGGGGAAGCGGCCTCGGGGGCGGACTCGGTGGTCGAGGGAGTCGACTCCGTGTAGCCCGCGCCGCCCGGGGCCGGAGCGGCCTCGGCGACCTTGGCCTTCTTGGCCTTCTTCGACTTCTTGGCCTTGCGAGCCTTCGCCTTCTTGGCGGGCTTCTTCTCCTCGGCCGGCTTGGCGGCCTCGGCGGCGGCGGCCGGAGCAGCGGGCGCGGCGGCGGCGGCCGGAGCAGGAGCAGCGGCCTTGGCGGCGTCGGCGGCGGGAGCCTGCGCGAACGCGCTGCCACTCAGCAGACCCAGAGCGATGGCGGACACGAGACCCATGTTGAGCTTCTTCAAAACGAACTCCTTTTTAGGGAAGTTAGGGATGAGATCTATCGATCCATCCGGACCTGGTTACAAATAGGAGAGGCAGTATACACGATGGAAGGCCCGGAATCAAGCAATTTCCGACGCAGCGCGGCACGGATTTGTTCAGGTCGGCCACCCGCAGGCCCCCGCCCCTTCGAATCCGAAATCCCCGAGAGTCATCTCCCAGACTGAAATCAGTCTCGATCGGTTTCGGGCCTTCGCCATACAAAACCTGTCCGGACGCGTCACCGTTTTGGAGCCCCGGTGACGATAGTCATCTGGGGGGAGACTATCTGAAAGGGACCGGGTCAGCATGATGGGTCTTAGGAGACGTGGACTGGCGGGCCTGACGGCACTGGCCGTTGCGGCATCGATGCTGGGCTCCTCTTGGGCAGAGGACGGCACTCTGATGGGCTCCCGGATCATGCGGGGCAAGGTGCCGTTCCGCAAGAGCCGCCGGCCCGTGGCAGAGCGCCCCCTGACCGGTCCGCGAGACAAGGCCGAGAACCCGGACGAGCTCGGAGGGTTCCTTGCCGAACAGATGGCTCCTGCAAACGACCGGCAAGCCGACGAGGATTCGCCCAGGCGCAGCGTCCTGGTTCCGGCCCAGACCCGCATGCCGGCCGACCTCTCCTACCAGATGATGGCCCAGGCGCCCAACGCGCCCAGCATGCCCGAGCTGCCACCGGCGCCCGGCAGCCCCCAGATGCAGCTCCAGATGACCCAGCCGGCCCAGCCCGCCGCCGGCTCACCCGCAACTGCGGCCTCCACCGCAGCGGCCCAGTCGACCACCAAGCCGGTCGATCTCGACCAGCTCATCACGGTCGACCTGCGAGACACCGACATCAAGCACTTCATCAAGATCCTGAGCGAACAGACGCAGACCAACTGGGTCTTCGACCCCGCCATGGGCGGCAAGATCAACATGCTCGGCCCCCAGCGCATGTCGCTGCGCGAAGCCCAGCACCTGCTGACCTCGATCCTCGAGTTCAAGGGCTTCACCATCGAGCAGATCGGCAACATCCGCCGCCTCGTGCCCCGCACGGAGGGCAAGTTCCGCAACACCGTAATGCGGTTCGGCGAGTACGTGGCCCCCGAGGGCTATCCGCTCAGCGAAGACAAGCTGGTGACGCAGCTCATCCGGCTGAAGCACCGCAACGTCAACGAGGTCCGCGGAGTCCTGGTCAACTTCGCCAAGGACGCCGCCGCAATCCTTCCCTACGCGCCCACCAACAGCCTCTTCATCACCGACAACGGCACCTACATCCACCGCTTGATGCGGATCATCCAGGAGCTCGACGTCCCCGAGCAGTCGAAGCGGGTCGGAACCATCACGCTCCGCTACGCCTTCGGCAAGCAGATCCTCCAGCCGTTGAACGAGATCCTCAAGCAGACCCGCGCCCCCAGGGCCGGCCAGGCCGCCGCGCCCGCGGCCGGCGCCCCGCCCGCCCCGCCGGCGCCTCCGCCGGTCGAGGGCGCCCCGGGCGCTCCGCCCCAGCCGGGCATGGCAGCTTCGAGCTCCGGCGCCGCCACCATCCTGGTCAACGATGCGGATAACGAGCTCCTCGTCATCACCTACCCCGACGACTTCGAGTACATCGAGGAGATCGTCCGGATGCTGGACCGCGACCCCGACCACGTCCCCGAGCTGAAGGTCGTCAACCTCAAGTACTCCGATCCGGACGTCGTCTCCAAGCTGGTCCAGGACGCCTTCAAGAGCGACCCGGCCCTCACCTCCAGCATCAAGCAGTTCTCCATCATCCCCGACAAGCGCACGGGGTCCGTCCTGGTGACGAGCTACTCACCAAAGATGATGCTGCGAGTCACCGACCTCATCCAGAAGCTCGACATCCCGGTCCTCACGGCGGGCTCCGCGATCCGCGTCTACAAGCTCGAGTTCGCGGAGGCCAAGAAGGTGGCCGAGGTGCTGGGCGGCCTCAGCACCGGCGACGATGAAGTGAGCAGCTCCGTGGTCGCCTCCGGCAGCTCCACGGGAACTATCAACTCGCAGCTCGGCCAGCCAGGATTCCCAGGGGGTCGCGATCAGTACGGCCGATTCACACCCGGGACGACCGTCTCCTCGTCGACAGCCTCTGGTCCGGCCAAGAAGACCGCCATCATCGCCGACGAGGCCACCAACTCGCTGGTGATCATCGCGACCCGAGAGAAGTTCAACCAGCTCACCGCCGTCATCAAGGAGCTGGACGTCGTGCGCCCCCAGGTGCTCGTGGAGGTCCTCATCGTCCGCATCGACGTCAACCACGCGCGCGCCCTGGGCCTCGACTTCAACGCCGTCGAGACCAGCTCGAGCAAGAACCGCCCCTTCGCCATCGGCTCCACCGGTCAGCTCCCCTCGCTCTTCTCCGCCACCGGCGTCCGTACCGGCCTGAATCTAGGCCTCCTGGACAGCGGCAACTTCGACATCTCTGCCGCCGCTCGCGGCGACCTCGCTCAGCTCTCCAAGATCGGCGTGCTCATCCACGTCCTGGCCAACGACAGCCGCGCGAACATCCTCTCCGCGCCCAAGCTGCTGACCGGCGACAACCAGGAAGCCACCATCAAGGTCGGCGCCCAGGTCCGAATCCCTCAAGGCAGCACGTTGAACGCCATCAACACCATCACCAACTTCGTGACGGAGGACCTGGGCATCAACCTGCAGCTCACCCCCCGCATCACCAAGAACGACTTCGTCACGATGAAGATCAAGACGCAGATCAAGAACATCATCCCGGACCAGAGCGTCGCCGGAATCCCCGTCATCGGCAATAACGACATCGAGACCAACATCAGCGTGGAGAACCGCACCACCATCGTGATGGGCGGTCTCATCCAGGAAGAGGAGCGCAAGTCCGAGACCCGCATCCCGCTGCTGGGCGATATCCCCGTGCTCGGCCACCTCTTCCGCGACACGCAGACCACCAAGGTCAAGTCGAACCTGCTGGTCTTCATGACCCCCAACATCATCCGCACCAGCCAGGCCGGCAAGTCCGCCACCAAGCGCGTCTCCCCCGTGCTCCGCTTCGTCAAGATCAAGGAGCGCAAGCGCCCCGACACGGCCGACCCGAGCACGCTCCTCAAGGCGATGAACGAGGCGCGGTAGGCAGGCGAGAGGCTCGAGGCCTGAGAGGCTGTGAAGTAATCGGGAGTGGACTTGTGGTTTCCCGGGAGCGGTGGCCTCGCGCGCCTGTG
>JACQZN010000047.1 GCA_016213845.1 Candidatus Wallbacteria bacterium | reverse complement strand
GCCGCGGCGTTGGCCACGAACCGCGTGACGTACCACCGGCCGATGTCGCGCAGCCGGGACCATCGGGTGAAGTCTTCTGTGACGCGTCCGGCCATGGTCCTTCGCGCGCGGAAGCGTAGCAGACCGGATCAGCAAAGGTCGCTGCAATCTCGAGAGGCGCAAGCGGCCGCTCCACGTCCGCGCCCGACGCTCAGAACCTGCGCGTGTAGCCGGCGAGAACGTAGAAATCGGCGAACGCGGCGTCGCCGTGGCGGCGGACGCCGGCGACTTCGGAGGCCCGCTGGTCGGCCAGGCTCTGGGCGCGGTTGCGCTGCATCGCGACCGGGACAGCCAGCGAGAAAGTCTCGTCGGGGCCCAGCGAGTAGATGAGCGAGGGCTCCAGGCTGGTCGTGTGACCTGGACGGCGGAAGCCGTCGCTATCGCCGATCAGATCCTCGACCGGAACGCCTTCCAGGCGCAGCCCGATGCCGAGCGTGAGCTTGGGGTGCTTGGTCACGTTCGTGAACGTGAAACCGGCGCGCGCAACGTAGGAATCGGCCACCGACATCACCTGCTCGTAGAAGGACGCGTCCCCGGGAGTCGACGTCCGGACGCCAGCCGCGTTGAATCCTCGGAAGGTCTGGACGCCGTTGGTGTTCCTGGGATTGATGAGGTACGTGCCCGAGGCGTAGAAGGTCTTGGCGACATGCTCGGGACGGGAGCTGCCCGGCGCGCAGCCCGGGTTGGGGCAGAGCTTCGCGAGCGACCCGTCGGCTCCGTGCGAGCAGGCGACGGTGGCCGGGCTGCTCGCGTCGTCGAGGGACTTGAACATGGAGAAGTCGAGCAGGATTCCGAAGCCGCCATCGCCCGGCTGGATCGACTGGTCGACGGGCCGGGCGGCCGGAGTCCGGTTGGGCAAGGTGTCGGTCGCCCCTTCATCGCCCGTCGGCAGCTTGAACCCGAGCCCCAGACTGATGTTGCCATCGTGGGCGTCCTTCACGTCCTGGAGCCACCAGCGGCCCACGAGCGTGAGATCGCCGATACCTTCCGACTCTACCTCCGTGCGGGCGCCGGTGATCTGGCTACCGCTCGAGCGGCGGTTGAAAACGACCGGCACGTCGAGCGTCAGATTGAACTGGTCCGTGAAGGCGTAGGTGGTCGCGACGTCGAAGAGCTTGGTGTTGTTGACCACCTCGTTCTGCAGCGCGCGGCGGCGGTACTGCTCCGTGGTACCGACGAAGTGGCGATGCGAGCGCAACCAGCGATAGCCCAGGCTGGCCTGCCAGCGGCCCTCGAGCAGGTAGGCGCTTCCCTGCGAACCGACGACGGGCCCGCTCCCCTGGCCGCCGATGCCGGGGCCGACGCCCACGGGCCGGACGCACCCTTGCGACCAGGCGGCCCTGGGCGTGGCCATCGCCACCAGGGCAATCGAGAGACAACCCAGGATTCTGACATGTACTCGCGCGCTCATCGAAGACGACTCCTTCCTTCCAGACCGGTCGGTGCAGGCTCCCTTTGAGGGAGGAGCCGAGCAAAAGCAATTGGGGTGCCATCGTTGGTAACGTCGGTCACCAAACAGTCGCACCCGGCTCGACCGGCCGGAATCCGGCCATCGGCGGCCGGAAATCAGCCGGCCGACCTCACTTGCGCCCCTTCGCAGGACGCTGCCGCAGCATCTCCTTGAGCGTCGAACGCGAGATATCGAGCAGCCGAGCCGCTTCCGTTCGGTTCTCCCCGCAGCGCGCCAGGACCTCCTGTACGTGCCGCCACTTCGCCGACTCGAGGCTCCAGTCGCCTGCGATCGGCTCAGCGCCTTGCCTGAGCTCCGCCGGCAGCTCCTCCACACCCACCCGGGCCGAGTTCGCCAGGATCAACGCCCGCTCCAGCACGTTCTTGAGCTCCCGAACGTTTCCGGGCCAATCGTAGACCCCCAGCAGTTCCAGCGCCTCCGGGTCGATCTGCGCACCGTGACGACCCATCGCCGCCGACAGGGTGCGCAGGAAGTGCTCCACCAGCATCGGAATGTCCTCACGCCGCTCCCTGAGGGCCGGCACACGGATCTCGAACACCTTCAGCCGGTAGAGCAGGTCGCTGCGGAACCGCCCCTCCCGCACCGCCAACTCCAGGTCGCGGTTGGTCGCGGCCAGGAAGCGCGTGTCGACCTGCAGATTCCTGAGCCCCCCGATCCGCCGGAACGGGCTACCGTCGAGCACCCGCAAGAGCTTCGGTTGCAGACCCAAGGGCATGTCGCCGATCTCGTCCAGGAACAGCGTCCCGTCGTCGGCCAGCTCGAGCAATCCCTTCTTCCCGGCGCGCGCGTCGGTGTAGGCGCCCTTCTCGTACCCGAACAGCTCGGCCTCCACCAGCTCCTCGGGGAGCGCGCTGCAGTTGAGCACCACGAAGGGCCCGTTCTTTCTCGGCGAGAGCCGGTGCACAAGCTGCGACACCAGCTCCTTTCCCGCCCCGCTCTCGCCTCGCACCAGCACGTGCGTGCCTGAAGACGCCGCCACGCGCTCCACCAGCTCGAGCAACCGGCGGGCCTGCGCGCTCTGCCCCAGAAACTGCCCCGCGGCCGCGGTGTGGTCCCGCAGGTGGCGCACCTCCGACTGCAGCCGCATGTACTCGCTGGCTTTCGCCACCAGCAGCTTGAGCTGCGCCAGTTCGAAGGGCTTCACGATGTAGTCGTAGGCCCCCTCCTTCACCGCCTGAACCGCATCCCGAGTCTGCGGAAAGGCCGTCATCAGCACGCAGGGAGTCGCCGCGTCCTGCGCGTGCAGCTCCCGGAAGAGCTCGATTCCGGACGAGTCGGGAAGTCGCACGTCGACCAGCGCCACGTGGACCATCTCCCGCTGGAAGACCTCCCGGGCGTCCCGCGCGGTACTGCAGGCGAAGACCGTGAAGTTCTCCTTGCGGAAGACTTCCTCCAGAGTCTGGCGCATCGCCGACTCGTCCTCCACCAGCAGCAATCTCGATTTCATCGCTCCGCTATCCGACGCCCGGCCCTGTCCCGGCGCGGGCACGCGGGAACCGCACCGTGAAGCGCGCTCCCGAGCCGGGCGTCGACTCGACGGCCAGCTGCCCTCCATTGTCTCGCACCAGGCGGCTCGTAACCCAGAGTCCCAGTCCTCCGCCCGCGGTCTTCGTCGTGAAGAACGGCTCGAAGATCCGCTCCAGGGCATCCGGGGCGATCCCGGGCCCTTCGTCCGAGACCGTGAACGCGACGTGCTCACCCACTCCTTGCACGGCCAACGTCACGGCCGTCCCGGACGGCGCCGCGTCGACGGCGTTGAGCGCCAGGTTGAAGAGGATCTGCTGCAGGTGCTGCAGGTCAGCGAGGGCTTCCGGCCGCTCAGCGCCCGTCTCTACGGCCACCCGCACGTTCGACCTGGCGGCGTGCGCTGCGAGTGCCGCCGCCACGTCGGACGCCACCTGGCCTGCGTCACATGCGGTCAAAGCGGGCTCCCGCGAGTGGGCCGACTGACGCACTCCGCGGAGGATGCTTGTGAGCCGCTCGATCTCCCCGACGACGCGCTCCAGCCGCGCGTCTGGCACCTCGCCTCCGGCGTGGTCCTCTTGGATCGCCTGGAGCGTCGTCTTCATCGCCGCCAGCGGGTTGCCGACCTCGTGCGCGACCTCGGCTGCGAACTGCCCAATTGCCGCCAGCTTCTCCGCGCGCAGCAGCCGCTGCTCGAGCTCCCGCTGCCGGCCCAGGTCTCCCGCCGCTCGACTCAACGCAGTCGCCAGCTCTTCCAACTCGTCTCCGGTTGCCACCACCGTCCGCACGCCGTAATCGCCCGACGAGAGCCGCCGGCTGTCCTCCGCGAGCCCCCTGAGCGGCCGGGTCACCTGCCCGCTGATCCACGACCCGAGCGCCACCGCCGCGAGCAGGATCAGCCCGAGCGCCAGCACCCCGCCGGTGAGCACGTCGCGCACCGGCTCCAAGACCACCTCCGAGGGCACGCGTAGACAGACCCACCAACCCGGTCTCCGCGAATCGGACGAGGGCTGAACGGGCGCGTCGACCAACACCTGCCCGCCCTGAACGTCGCATCGGAGCCCGCCTGCCGGCGGGGCCGCCGGGTGCTCGCCTAGGGGGCCGGACAGCGCGCCGGCGAGGGCGCCCTCGTTCACCACCAGAGGGCCGGCTGGGCCGCGCTCTGCCAGCAGTTGACCCTTGCCGTCACGGAGCTCTGCGCGGGCATGGGGAAGGCCAGCTGGATCGAGCGCTGCCAGGAGCGCCTCGCCCCGCAGGTTGAGCACCGCCAACCCCATGCGCCCCGGACCGTCGTCGAAGACGCCCGCGCAGTAGCGCACGGTTGCGCGCAGCGGAAACTCCGGCCGGCCGCGCTCCTCGTTCCAGTCGAGCGGCGAGACGTAAACGGCCCCCTTGGGTAGGCCGCGGCTCGACTGGAAGTAGTAGCGGCTGGCCTTGTCCTGGAGCTCCGCGACGGGCGCCAGCCGGGCCTCGACGCCGTCGGAATCGACGCGGGCCTGCTCGCGGCCGGCGACATCCAGAATCCGGATCTGGTGGTACGTCGGCTTCGACGCGCTGAAGACCAGGAGCGCCGTTTCCAGCTCCGTGCGAAGCTCCTCCAAGCTGCTGCGGCGCGCCAGAAACGCGCGGACCTGTGGCAATCTCGACAGCAGCAGCGTGTCCTCCCGCGCCCGATCGAGCTTCCCGTGTATCTCGCGGACGATCGACTCGGCCTTCTGCGCGATCTGCTGCAGCGCCCGCTCCTGCAACCGCGCGCGCAGAAACGGCAGCCCCACCAGCGCGCTGCCCACCAGCGGCAGCCCCGAGGCCAGCGCCAGCAGCAGCCAGACCTTACGCCTAAGCGGGATGCGCACGGGTCAGGGGGAGGCTTGGGGCTGGAGAAGGGGGCATCCAAAGGCGGGCCAGGGCTGGGGCGAGGGCAAGGGCTGGGGCAGACGAATCGGCCGAGCGCGCCTTTCACCTTCCACCTTCCACCTTCTCTCTTCTTCCTACTCGCCACGCCAGCCCGAGTAGGCACCATAGCGGTTCGCCATCGCCTCGAGGACGGGGCGAGTCGTCTGGCGATCGGCCTGAAAAGCTCCGAAGGTGCTGACGCCGGTGTGGACGGTGAAGTAGTCGAATGCCGCCCACCAGGCCCAGCCGGCCACGAAGCCACACTTCCTGGGCGTGCCGCGCCGGTCCATGGTCGAGCGTTCCTCGAAGGCCTTCATCGCCTCCTCGAAGAACTTCAGCTGATCGGGCGCCAGGCCACCTTCGGGGGTTGCCCAGTAGCCGAACTCGCTGGCGATGACGGGTTTGTCGGGGAAGTACTTGTGAGCCTTCTCGAGGAACTCGCGCGTACCGGCAAGGGTCTGCGACAGGTCCTTCTTGAAGCGATCCCGGGCCTCGAAGCCGATGCCGAAGTAGAGCGTCCACGCGACGACGTCACACTCGGCCATCGTCTGATCGAACGGTCCGGGATAGTCGGCCGCTGCCGATTGCGTCACGAGCCTGCCGTCGTCATAACGCTCGCGCAAATCCTCCCGCAACGTCTTGATGTGCTTCCTGCGCGCGCCGATCGGGCCGCACTCGTTGGCCGCGCTCCAGAACCAGATCGACGGCCGGTTGTAGTCGCGCAGCACCATCTCGCGCCACATCGCCAGCGGCAGCCCACGGCGGGCCAGCACCCGGTAAGCCCGGGCGTCATTGACCCAGTAGAAGGGGATCTCTTCCCAGGCAACCAGGCCCAGGCGGTCGGTCAGCAAATAGGTCAATGGATGATTCGGGTAGTGTGCCGTCCGGAGAAAGTTGGCGCGCAAACGGTCGCGAATCAGGAGCAGGTCGTCCTTCACCTGCCGCGAGGGCAGCGCACGGCCGCTTTCGGGATGGTCTTCGTGACGCGCCACGCCGGCCAGCGCGGGCGCAGGCTCTCCGTTGGCCAGCAGCCTGGGCGCCTCACGGTCGACCTCGATCGTCCGGAAGCCGAACTGGGTCGAGAGCGTGTCGGTATCGCCCGCGGCCGAGCGCGAATCGGCCTGGAGCACGTACAGGTTCGGCATCCCGGGCGACCACGCGCGCGCCTGGGGCACATCCATCGGCACCCGCACCATGCGGGCCTGTCCGCCTGGCACGTCCACCGAGGCGTCGGCTCGCGCCACCTCGGGTCCGGCCAGCTGTGCGGCATCCAGGGTGAGCAGCGAGGGCGCCGTCTCGGAGACCATGGCCCGCTTCACCGCCACCACGAGTTGCACGCGCTGTGGTGTCGGACGCCGGTTGAAGACCACGAGATCGACTTCGAGCGACCCGTCGGGCCGGGCGGAGCGGACATAGGCGTTCTGAATCGACACCGGCGCGCATGCCTCGAGGTAGAGGTCGCGATACAGGCCGCCGAAGTTGTGCCAGTCCGCGCGCGCATACGGCAGGATCGCGTTCGTCGACTGCCACGGGATGTTGTCGAGCCGGATGGCGATCGAGTTCTTCCTTCCCGGCCGCAAGAGCCGGGAGACGTCGAGCGTCCAGCTGGTGTAGCCCCCTTCGTGCGCGCCCGCGTGCTTGCCGTTCACCCAGACGTCGGCAGTGTAGTTGGCTCCGTAGCAAACGAACCGGACGTAGCGCCCGCGCCAGCCAAGGGGCACGTCCACCGTGCGCCGCCACCAGGACCCGTCTTCGTAGCTCTCCGGGCGGCCCATCGGCCCGCGCATCGCGTTGTCCGAACAGGGCACCTGCCGCCGCTCCCAGCCCGTATCGTCGAACCCGGCCGAGTGCCGCCCGCCGCCCTCGGCCTCCAGACGCGCCAGGGTGGCTCGGGTGCGCGGCGAGAGCGACAGCGCATGGTCGGCGCGCGTGCGCTCGAACCGCCACTCGCCCGCCAGGTCGAGGGTCTGGCGGACGGCCTGCCGCTCGAAGCTCGGGAAGGGCACGCCGTTCTGGTACGGAATCCAGCGCCCCTCTTCCTCCCGGCCGGTGACCGACCCGGCCAGCGTCTCGGCCGCGCCGTCGAACAGGTCGCCCACCCAGGCCGCTCCGCTCAGGGCGCGATCGACGCCCCGTCCAGCGAAGCGGCGCACCGGGTCCGGGAGCCGGGAAAAGCCAGCCAATGCGTCCTTGCCCTTGCGAGCACCCCAGCTCTTCACGCTGGAAGCCGTCCGGCTCACCCAGCCCGGGCCGCTCTCGCCGTCTCCCCGCTTGGCATCGACGGCCGCAGCGGGCGAAGTCTCAGGCGTCTGGCGCTCGTCCGGTTCCGCGTCGGCTGGGTCGGCTGCCGGCTCGCCAGCACCGGCGGCGTCGCGCTCCGGTGGGGGCGGCGGGCCGAAGGCGTCCAGATACTCGGAGCGTAGCTGCTGCGTGAGCGTGTCGACGACCTCGCTGCCGCCGCCCAGGACCGCCAGCGAGAGCTGCTCGTCGGTCAGCCCGGAGGCGAGCTTGCCGGCCCACCAGACCGTCTCGGCTTCGCCCGGTGAACCGAATCCGTTGGCCGAGTACAGCCGGCCGATGCGCTCACGGTCGGCGCCGCCGGCAGGAGCTAGCTCCAGAGGCCGGCTTAGATCCGAGTAGGTCGGGACTTCCTGGGCCCCGAGCCAGCCCGGACCGATCACCATCGTCGCGAGGACGAGCAGGATTACCGCGCTCTTCATCTTCTGCCCACCATCATGGCTACTACCACGGGCGGTGGGCGCGAGTTCCGAACGCTCGCGGCTCAGGGCACCTGCGCCAGCCAGATGGTGTCTCCCTCGAAGACGAAGCGGCTGTAGCCGGCATTGGGGATGCGGACGATGAACTTCTGGGTCGCCGGAATCCGCAGGATCGCCTTGTGGAGGTTGACGAGCAGCCCGCCGTGACTGACGACCATCACGACGCCCGAGGAGTGGCGCTTTCGGATGGCGCGAAAGGCGCGGCGGCCGCGGCGCTGGGCGTCGGCCCAGGTCTCGGCGCCGGGGAGCATCTCGCCGAGCGACACGCCCCGGGCGAATCGCTCCATCACATCGGGCCATCGCTGGCGCGCAGCGGCGCGCGTCATCCCGTTGACGGGCCCCAGATCGATCTCGCGCAAGTCCTCGAGCGCGACGGGGCCGGGCACCTCGAGCCTGTCTCCCAGGATTCGGGCGGTCTCGAGCGCGCGGGCCTGGTCGGAGGAGTAGATGGCCGCAGGCCGCACGCCCCTGGCGCGAAAGGTCTCGGCCAAGGTCGCCGATTGCTCTCGGCCCGCCGCCGTCAGGGGGTACTCGGCGCGGCCCTGGAGGATGCTACTGGCGTTTCCTTCGGACTCGCCGTGGCGGATGAGGTAGAGCTCCAGCGTTGTTCGCTCGGGTCGCATGTCCGGGCCATAGTGTACAGCCCACTCGTAACCCGGAAGCATCAAACCTGCGTGCGCCGGAAGCAGTCGACGATGTGGTCGTTGACGAGGCCGACGGCCTGCATGTACGCGTAGCAGATGGTGGAGCCGACGAACTTGAACCCGCGTCGCGTGAGGTCGCGGCTGATGCGATCGGATTCGGCCGACCGGCACGGGACCTCGCCCAGGTTGCGCCAGTTGTTGCAGATTGGCTTGCCGTCGACGAAGCTCCAGAGGTAGCGATCGAAGCTCCCCAGCTGCTCCTGCACGTCGAGGAACCGTCGGGCGTTCTGGACGGCAGCGGCTACCTTGAAGCGGTTCCGCACGATGCCAGGATCGGCCATGAGACGGGCAATCTTGCGCTCGTCGTACTGGGCCATCTTGCGGGCGTCGAAACCGTCGTAGGCCAACCGAAAGTTCTCGCGCTTCTTCAGGATGGTGGACCAGGAGAGCCCGGCCTGGGCGCCCTCGAGGATCAGGAACTCGAAGAGCACGGCGTCGTCGTGCACCGGCAGGCCCCATTCGCGATCGTGGTACGTGAGAGCGGGCTCCGTCGAGGCCCATTCGCAGCGGCGCATCTCGTCTCCCGGCCGGTAGCTCCCGCCCGTCGCGGGCGTGGAGGATCGATCTCCAGGACCCCATGGTAACCGATGTCACCGACGACACGACAGCCCCCGCGGTATCGTTGGCGCCCGCGATGCAGACGGCAACGGCAGGGCAACCCGGACCCGAAGCGACGCCGGCCGAAGCCGGAGCCGTCGGAGTGCGCCCGGCGGTTCCTCACGAGACCATGCTGGCCGCCGCCGGCCTGGGCCTGTTCCTGGCCGTCTTCGCGTGGCCCGGCGCGCCCGGGCTCGATCGGTCGCTGCCCCTGGCATGTCCGCTCATCGGGCTCGCCTCGGCGGCGGCGCTCGCCCATCGCCGGCCGTGGTCCGCAGTGGCCGTGCAGGTGCCTCTTCTCCTCTGCTTCGGCGCGCTCTTTCCGCTCGTGGCCGTGAACCTGGGAACCGCCTACAGTTTCTCGCCAGGTCCCGGGGCGCGGGTGGGCGGCGTGCCCCTCGACGCGCCCGTCGCGTGGTGCGCGTTCGTGCTGCTGGCGGGCGCAGTTTCGGACCGCCTCCGATGGCACAGCGCAGCCCCGCGTGCGCTCCGGGTGCGGCCGGCGGTCGCCACGGGTCTCGTGCTGGCCGTACTGGAGAGCGTCTGGGACCGGGCGCTGCTGTCTGGCGGGCTGCTCTGGTCGACCACGCCGTCCTGGGCCGCGTGGCCGCTCGGTTACACGCCGGGCTGGCCCCTGATCCATTTCTTGATCGGCTACGTCTGGCAAGACCTCTTCGACACCTGGGACGACCTCTCGGCCACCGGGTGGCGGCGCGCGGCGGTAGCGCTCGTGCTCTTGACGGCACCGGCGCTGGCCTACGCGCTCTCGGCTGGCCTGGCTCCGGCACCACCCGCGGGGATTCCCGGCCCGGTTGCCGCCGCCGCAGACCTTGGCATCAACCTGCTCTGGACGATGGCGCTGGCCTGGCTCTACGCCAAGGCCGCCGTCCTGGCGAGGGGCCCCGCCCCCCGCGTGCTGCTGACGACCGCGACGGCCCCGTTCGCCCCGCACGATGGGAACGAGGACATCCTCGACTACTACTCCAGCCGCTTCACTCGCGGCCAGGGCCCGTTCGTGACCGAGAGCGAGAGCGTCTACCTCGCCTCTCATCTGCTGGCGCGAAACCTTCGCGCGCCGGCTCGCGTGCTCGACTCCCCGACCCTCGAGGAGCTCGAGACCGAGCTGGGCCGCCATCCGTACGAAGTGGTCGGCATCGGCTTCATGAACATCGCCCGGCCCAAGGTGCTGGCGATGTGCCGGCTCATCCGCCGGGTCTCGCCCCGGACCCGGATCGTGCTGGGCGGCTACGGCGTGGTCTGCCTCGACCACGAGCTCCCCGGCGACCAGCCGCTCGACGGCCTCTACGACCACGTCTGTCGCGACGAAGGCATCGGCTACATGCGCAGGCTTCTGGGCGAGGACCCCGAGGCGCCGGTCGATCCAACTCTGACGCTCCAACGGGTCTTTCCACTGGGAATGCGCTTCATGCCCCAGACGATGATGGCCGTGGCGGCAGGGTTCGGCTGCGCCAAGCGCTGCGGTTTCTGCGCCACCAGCGCCTTCTTCAAGGGACAGCACGTGCCCGTGGCCTCTGGGGCGGCCATCGCTCGGGCCGTCCGCGACGCATTCCGGGCGCGGCCCGAGATGGCCGCCGTCCCGATCTTCGACGAGGACTGGCTGGCGGACATGGAGCGCGCCAGAGAAGTTGGCCGGCTGCTAGAGGACGCGCCCGAACTGCCGGCCGGCGCCGCTCCGCTCTCCGTCTTCGCGACGGCCTCGGCGCTGGCGAGCGTTTCGCCCGCGGAGCTCGTGCGCATGCGGATCGGCTACGTCTGGATCGGCGTCGAATCGAAGTTTGCAACGCTCGGCAAGCTGCGCGGGCTGGATCTGGGGCGATTGATGGCCGACCTCTACGACCACGGGATCTCGGTCACGGCTAGCTTCGTCCTGGGCCTCGACACGCAGACCCCCGAGAACCTGGATGAAGATCTGGAGTGGTTCGCGGGGCTGGAGCCGACGACGGCGCAGGTCAGCCTCATGGGTCCGATCCCGGGCACGCCGCTCTGGGAACGCGCACGCGCCGAAGGGAGGCTGGTCACCACCCGCTGGGAGGACCAGCACTTGTACCACGAGGTGATGCGCTACCGGCACCTGCCGCCGGGGATGGCGCACGAGGCAATGGTGCGCGCCTACGATCTGCTCTACCAGCGGCACGGTCCATCCGTGCTCCGGATGTGGCGAGTCTGGCTTCGCGCCCACCTGAACCTCCGGGGCTCGTGCGACCCCGCGCTCGCGGCGCGAGCCACGGACCTGGCGCGCCTGCTGGCGCTGGCCCGGCCGGCCATCGTCGCCGTCGCGCGCCTGGGCCCCAACGACCACGTCCGGCGCCTGGCGGCCGAGGCCCTGGCGCTCCACGACTCCGGCGTGGCCTCGCCCGGCATTGGCCAGCGTCTGCTCGGCGCGGCCGCCACGAGCTGGGTCGCGCTGCGCTCCGCACGCCTGGCGCTGGCTGGCAAACCGGTGCGGCAGCCCGCGTTCCGGAGGTACAACTACGCGGGGCAAATGGGGTAGGATGCACCGTCATGATGGTCGACACCAGCATCCTGGTCCACGCAGCCAATCGCCAGTCGACGTCCCAGCAGGCGGCGCGACGCTTCCTCGCGGGCCTGACCGACGGCAAGAAACCCTGGTTCCTCACCTGGCCCATCCAGTACGAGTTCCTGAGGCTCGTCAGCGGCGGAGGCGTCTTCTACGAACCGATGCGCTCCGAGGAAGCGCTCGAATTCCTCGCGGCCCTGCACCGTTCGGCCTCGCTGAAAATCGTCCAGGAGACACCAGCGCACGCCACCGTTCTGGCCGAGCTCTTCAAGGCCAACCCCGAGATCAAGGACGAGACGTTCCGGGTGCTCCACACCGCCTGCCTGATGAAGGAGCACGGCATCGCCGAAGTCGCCAGCGGAACGGGCGAATACCGGCGGTTCCCCGGAATCAAGGTCATCCACGCGCTGGCTCGATGACACCGCCGGCCCAGGCCCCCTAGGAGCCCATTCGATGAAGCCAACTCGTTCGCTCTTTCAAGTCCTTTTCGGCGCCATCTTGACCGCCTGCGGTTGCGGCGGGCCGGCCGAACAGCCTGGAGCCGTCGCACCTCCGCCCGCGCCGCCGGTTCAGGCGCCGCAGGAGCCGGGCACCGTCACGACACCCAGCGGCCTGAAGTACGTCGACATGGTGGCCGGCACAGGCGCCACACCCCAGGCTGGCAAGACCGTCGAAGTCCACTACACGGGCTGGCTGACCAACGGCAAGAAGTTCGACAGCAGCGTCGATCGCAAGACGCCCTTTCAGTTCATCCTGGGCCAGGGGCAGGTCATCGCCGGCTGGGACGAAGGCGTCGCCTCCATGAAGGTCGGCGGCAAGCGCAAGCTGATCATCCCGAGCGAGCTGGCCTACGGGGAGCGCGGCTTCTCGGACATCATCCCGCCCAGCTCGACACTCGTCTTCGAGGTCGAGCTCCTGGGAGTGAAGTGAGGCTCGTAGGCAGCTAGGCTCCGCGTCATCCGATTGCGCCGGGCTCGCCGAATCTTGCGGCCTGGTGGACACCGGGCGGAAGTCGCATCGAAGTAAACGAGAGTGTACGCTTCCGTAAGGAGACACGACTTCACGCCGATGACCTTCGATACCCTGGCCAATTCGCTCCAGAACTGCCTGCTTCTCCTCGATGAGGCCGGAGGGATCGTCCGGCTCAACCCGGTCGCCGAGGAGCTGCTCGGACTGCAGCTGAAAGGGGCGAAGGGGCGTTCGTATCGTGACCTCGGGCTGCCGGAGCCGCTCGTGGCCGCCGTCTGCCGGTGCCTGATCGGCGGCGAGCCCGAAGCGGTCCTGGCGGAGTTCCCGGGACCGGGTGGCCAGGGCGTCTGGCTGGATGTCCGACTCACAGCATGGGCGGAGCCGGCCGGCGCAGCTCGGCACGGCGTCCTCTTCAACGGGATCGACGTGACGGCGGCGCACGCGTTGCAGACCGCCTGGGTGCGTTCGAGCAAGCTCGCCAGCCTCGGAACGATGGCGGCGGCGCTGGCCCACGAGATCAACAATCCCCTCACCGTGGTCCTCGGAACCCTGGACGTGCTTCTCGCCGAGGTCGAGGCCTCGCAACCGGAGCTGGCAGCCACTCTGCGCCGCATCGAGCGCGGGAGCTGGCAGTGTGTGGAAATCGTCCGCACGTTCCTGAAAGTGTCCAGGACCCAGCCCGTAGGCGCCAGGCCCGTGCTGCTCGGAGAGATCGTCAACGACCTTCTAACTCTCCTGGGCAAACAGCTGGCGACGGCCAGCATCGACGTCGCACTCGAGCTGCACACCGATCTTCCAGCCGTGAGCGCCGATCCGACGCACGTGCAGCAGGTGTTGTTGAACCTCATCCTCAACGCCCGGGATGCGATGCCCACGGGCGGCCGGCTCGTGGTCCGAAGCCGACCGGAGCCCTCGAGCGTCGTACTCGAGGTGCAGGATTCGGGAAGCGGCATCCCGGAAGATGTGATGAAGCGCATCTTCGATCCTTTCTTCACCACGAAGCCGTCCGGCCGAGGGACCGGGCTTGGGCTCTCCATCTGCAAGTCGCTCATCGAGGAGCACCGAGGCCAGATCTGGGTTTCTAGCAAGCTGGGCGCCGGCTCGACCTTCTCGATCCGGCTGATGCGGAGCGACGCGGCCGCGGATGATCCGGCGGCAAGCTCCGGTCGCCGGCAGCGGCCCGACCGGGTCGATCTGAGAATCCTCGCGATCGATGACGAGCCGGACATCCTGCACGTGCTGAAGACGTATCTGACTCGCGCTGGCTGCAGTGTCTCAGGATTCACCAGCGGCGCCGAGGCGCTGGAGCGCCTGGTGCCTGGCCAGTACGATCTGGCGCTGCTGGACCTGCAGATGCCGAAGATGAACGGGCGGGAGGTGCGCAGACGCCTGCGGGGTATCGACCCGGCTCTTCCCGTCGTGTTCGTGACCGGCACGCTGCTGCAGGACCTGGACTTTATCGATGACGGCGATCCGCTCATATTGGGATGCGTTCAGAAACCCTTCTCCGATCGGGATCTCCGGACGTGGCTCGACCGGGTCTCCAGGAGCCGCCCCGCTGGCGGCCTCGGGGCTCCGGACGCGGTCAGCGCCCCCGCAGCCGCGGAGCGCGCCTGTCGCGTGCTGGTGATTGACGACGATCAGGCGCTGCTCTTCCTGATGAAGCAACTGCTCGAGGCCGCGGGCCAGTTTCATGTGGAGGTGGCCGAGACCGCCATGGACGGCATCCGGATGGCGAAAGAACAGCAACCAGACCTCATCCTGCTCGACGTGATGATGCCCGTCGTCGACGGGCTGGAGGCCTGCCGGCTGCTCCGCGCCGAGCCAGCGACCGCAAGGATTCCGATCTGCATGATCTCGGCCAAGAGCGATCTGGCCGACGTGGTCAAGGCGCTGTCCGCAGGCGCGGTCCATTACCTGATGAAGCCGATCGACCCGCTGGGCTTGCCGAAGAAGATCCGGGAGATCGTCGCGGAATCGAGAGGATTGCGGGCGAATCGGCACCGAGCTTCCTTGGCCGAGCAACGGGCCCCATCAGACTGAAATCCCGGGAAGATCACAAGTCTCTGGATTTTCCCTGTTTGTAATGTAAACTCCAACAACCGTTGTTTTGGAGCGCGGCAGGTTGTGGACCGAGCACCGATGAGCCCTCTCCCCCCGGAAGCTACGAATCGTCCCAGGATCTTGATCGTCGACGACGACCGGGATCTCCAGGATCTATTCGCCCTGTGGTGCGACTCGTGGGGATTCGACACGCAAGCTGTCACTGATCCGACTACAGCCCTGGAGGTCGCCGTGACCTACCAGCCTCAGCTCATCCTGCTCGACATGGTGATGCCTCACCTGGGCGGCTACGACGTTCTCGAGCTGCTCAAGGCCAGCGACGCATTGAAACGAATCCCGGTCGTTCTCATGACGGCCACCGCAACCTCGGTCCCCGACAAGGTGGGCGGCCTGACGCGTGGCGCCGTCGACTACTTGCTGAAGCCGCTCCACCAGGACGAGTTCCGGGCGCGGGTCTCCGGATATCTGAGGATTCATGCACAGTCGCAGCTCGAATCCGATAGGCGCGAGCTGGATGCCATTCGGCAGACAGCGACATTTCTGAACCACAGCATCAACAACCTGCTGCAGACCATCCAGCTCACATCGGAGTGGGCAGCGGAGAACGACGCCGACGATCCGGAGGCCGTCGAGCGACACCATCTCATCGTCCAGAACGTTCGGGCGATCGCCGACATCGTGCAGCGCCTCAAGCAGATCCGGCGCGTGGTCACGACCGTTTACACCGACAGCGAGCTGATGCTGGATCTCACGCAGTCTGTGGTCGACCCGGGACGACCGCCGACCAAGAATTGATCAGTCAGCGAGGCTGGCGGCGATGTCGCTGGACGGCTGTCCCCGGGCGGGAGCCACGTTGCCAGCGCCAGCCGCCGGCAACGTGATGTGGAACGTGGTCCCCACGCCCAGCGTGCTCTCGACCTTGATCTGGCCGCCGTGGGCTTCGACGATGAGCCGGGAGATGGCCAGACCCAGGCCATACCCCTTCACGTTCATCGGGCGCCCCGAGGCTTGCTTCCACGGCGCGAACACCATGTCGAGCTGATCGGGCGGGATCCCGGGCCCGGAATCCTGGATGGAGATGCGCAGTCCACCAGCCGAGCTGTCGCAGGCTGAGAAGCAGACGCGCCCGCGCTCCGGCGTGAACTTGATCGCATTCGACACGACGTTGACGATGACCTCGGTGAGCTTCAGCGCATCGAAGTCGCCGTCGAGCTGTCCACTCAGCTCGGTGGTCAGCTCGATCTGCTTGTGCCGGGCCAGCACCTGCTGATCCTCGGAGATCTCCTGCAGTAGCGTCCGGAGACTCTGCCTGCGCTTTTCGAGCTTCAGGCCGCCGGCCTCCAGCTTTGACAGGTCGAGCGTCTGGGAGACCAGCACCAGCGCACGGTTCGTGGCGTTCAGGATCTTCGTCAACGAGGAGCTGACAAAGGAGCTCTCGGAAGCGCAAGGCTCGTCCATCAACAGCTGCGCAAACCCCTGGACGATCATCAACGGGTTGCTGATGTCGTGGACGATCATCGCCGAGAAGTTGCGCCGGGTCTCCTCCAGGTCGCGCCGGAACCAGACCTTCTCGAGCGTGCTCTGGACCCGGGCCCTCAACAGAGTGCTGTGGAAGGGCTTCGAAAGGTAGTCGTCCGCCCCCATCCGGATCGCCTCGGCGTGGCTTTCAGCGGAGTAGTTGCCCGTCACGACGATCACGGGGGTCAGCTCCAGGCCTGGCTGCGACCTGAGCAGCGGCAGCACGTCCAGACCGGAGAGGCCAGGCATCCTCACATCGAGCAGTACCAGGTCGGGCCGCGCCCGGCCGGCCAGCTCGATGGCGGCCAGCCCGTCGCCGGCCTCCAGGATGTTGTAGCCCCACCGCGACAAGAGGTCCCTGGCCGCCGCACGCACGTCGCGCTCGTCGTCGACCAGCAGAATCGTCGCCTTTCGCGCGACTACCTGTCCCGCGCTCTCCATCGTCTCGTGGCCTCCACTTTCGCCGTGCGTGGCCGCTCACCTCGCAGGCGGTCGGTTGGCGGGCTCGCCGTCCCACTCGAAAAACTCTATCAGTCCTACCGCCATGTTAACGCACGGTGTTCGCTTCCGGCGAGGCCGGGCGTGCGATGGGCGATATGGCGTCCGGACCTACGCGACCCGGACGATGGAAGCGGCCGGAATGCGGGAGCACAGCTGCTCGAAGGCTTCGTCGGCCTGCGCGGGGTCCTTCGACTCGATGGTGATCTGGACCTTGTACTCCGGGTTGTCGTAGACGGGGTAGCTGCCAATCTGCACGCCTCGGCGGCTGCTCTCGGTCTCTTCCATCAGGGCTGCCAGCTCGCCCTCGTCGCACGTGGTGAAGATGCGACGAAGCGTGAAGGGCGCCGAGCGGAACCGGCCCCGGATGGCCAGGAACTTTCGCCGCAGGATCTTGGGGTCGCCCGGAAAGACGTAGACGTTTCGCACCACCAGCACGGGAAAGGTCAGTCCTTCCGCCCAGACCAGCTCGGAGCCGGCCGGCACGCGCGCCATGCGCTGGAGGTGCTCGTTGGGAGAATCGCCGCAATGCCGCAGAAGCAGGGCGTTCAGCTCCGGGTGCACCACCAGCTCCAGCCCGAACCCGCGCGCGATGGCCGGCACCGTCATGTCGTCATGCGTCGGACCGATGCCACCGGTCGTGAAGACCCAGTCGAACTTGCTGCTGGCCCGGGCGACCGTTTCGGCGATCGTCTCCATCTCGTCCGGGATCACGTGGACGCTCTTGAGCGTCACACCCAGCTCCCGCAGCTCCCGGATCAGAAACGTCGCGTTCGACTCGTCGACTTTCCCCGAGAGGACCTCGTTACCGATGACAATCACCGCCGCCGTCTTGTCAGTCGACATGGTGGGATGAGTATAGGCCCTTCGGGCGCAGGGGTCAGGCTTCAGGGGTCAGGGACGAGGCGGAGGGCTTCTTTGCCCCCCGCTCACCCTGAGCCTGTCGAAGGACGCTGTTCGAAGGGGCGTTACGGCATCATGCCTGGACGCGACAAGGGGACGGGCATGGCCCGTCCCCTCGTTTCGAGTTCGGTTGGACCTCAGAGGCCGAGCTTGACCTTCAGAGTGGCGAGCTGCTGGGCCTTGCGGGCGGCGTTCTTGTCGGACTTATTGCCGAGGTACTGCATGTTGACGCGCTTGGTGGCCTTGGCGAGCAGGCCGCGGATCGTGGAGCGCGCCGTGGCGGCGTCCATCGTGTTGGCGGCCTTGACGAAGGCGTCGCATCCGTTGCCGGCGACGTCCTTGCTCAGCATGTCCTCCATCGCCGTGGCCTCTTCGATGACCTTGGAGACGTTCGGCGTCAGCGCCTTCTGCTCCTGGGGCTTGAGGCTGGCGAACCAGGCGCGAACGCGCGCCACCTGCATCTGGTAGCCGGTGAAGACGCCCAGCTTCTTGGTGAAGTCTCTGGTCCCGGAGAACTTGCCGAGGAAGCCATCGCCCAGACCCGCGCTGGCGCGAACCTGACCCTCCGTGGGGACGTCCAGGACGAGACCCGCGGTCTCGCTGGCGGCGGGCGCGTCCGCAGCGGGCTCGGGTGCCACGGCCGCATCGACGGACTCGGGGATCGAAGCGATGTCGGCGGAAACGGCGGCGCCGCCGCCGGCGTTGGGCGGAGGCCAGCCGGGACCGGCTGCGCCGATCCGGTCGCGGACCCACTTCAGGGCGTCCACCATCTTCGCCCACATTTCCTTGATCTTGTTGGGGACCCACATGACGATCTTCTTGAGCTCGGCGAAGATCGCCTTGGAATCCTTCAGGGCGTCTCCTCCGAGCATGCCCTCCTCGTAGAACGACTTGGAGTAGTTCTGCCAGGCGTCGTTGTAGAGGTTCTTGATGCTGCCATTCTTGACATCGTTGATGCCCTGCTCGCCTTGCTTGACGATGTTGTTGGCGTAGTTGTTCATCGCCGTGTCGATGGCCTGGAGGAGGCCGGCTTCGGCCGGCGGGGCGAACAGGCCGAGCGCAAGGGCTGCCGTGACGCTGGCTGCGGTGAGAATTCGCTTCATGATGACCGGTTCCTCCTCGATGTGGCCGCGAGCATGACGATGCACGCGCGGCTGGCCAATTCAGCAGGTCCTGAGTATTATTTGGATGGCTCGCCGAAGTGTCAAGTGGACGGGGCGACAGGCGCCTTCCTCCTACTACTACGCGCCGGCCTCCAAAAAGTTTGCTCCGTTCGCGAAAATCTCGGGTTTCCATGACGCGGGTCCCGCTGGCCGCCGCGTGCATGCTTGTCGCTGCGCTGGCCTCCGGGGCGCGCGCCTCGGCGCCCGCACCCGTCGGAACCGAAGAGCTGGTGCGGCAACTGGCCGCGCTGGACCGCATCGGCGTCCACCTCGACCGCACCTCTCTGGCCGAGCTGCAGCGGGACAGTCGCGAATCCCGCCTCGCCTACGAGCTTCGCGAGAAGCTGCGTGCTCGTGGCGGCGCGGCGCTCGAGCCGCTCTGCCGAGCCGCCGTGGCGTGCAAGCGGCCAAAGACCCTCCACCTGATCCTCGATGTGCTCGCCGACCTGGGCCAGAAGACTCTCCCCAGCAGCCTGCTTGCCGCCTTGAAAGATCCGTCGACCGACCTCGTCCTGCGGAGACAGTATCCGCGGTTCCTTGGCCGGCTCGGCGACCCCGCGCAAGCCGCGCTCCTGGAGGCGCTCACGCGGGAAACCGACCCTCACGTGGCGCGCGAATCCGTCTTCGCCCTGGGCGCCCTGCGAGAACGCGCGGGCGTACCGGTCCTGTATCGCGTCCTGGCGAATGGAAGCGACATCGCTCGAGGCGCCGCGGCCGAGACGATGGGCGAGATCGACGAGTTTGGAGCGGTCGACGCCCTGATCGCCCGGCTGCTCGACAAGGACCCCTACGTCACGACCTTCGCACAGACCTCGCTCACCGAGCTCACCTACCGGTGCGTCATCAACCGCCCGCTGCAGGTCAAGGAGCAGCACGCCGACTGGTCCGACTGGTGGGGCAAGCGCAAGCTGCGCAAGCGGGCCGAGCTGCTCGACGAGTGCTTTCAGGAAAGCCTCGCCGCGCTAGCGGGTCCCGACTCTCGCAGGGCCTTTCTCCACGCCGCCTGGCTGGCCGAGCTGACCTTCCAGGCGCCCCCCTCGGAGGCGCTGTTCGGATCGCCGCTGGTGGCCGTGGCCCAGCAGATGGAGGCCAACCGCTGGAGCGAATGGCTCAAGACCCACGCGGGGCGGGACCGGCTGGAGTGGTTCCGGGAGGCCGTGGATCAGGCCATCCAAACGGTCCAGACCCCAGATGCCCCGGTGGCCTGGCCGGGCCTCTCCGTCCTCTCGGAGCTGATCGCCCACCCGGTCGGCGACGCGTATCTCTTCAAGGCGGTCTGGGTGCGCGAGCCGCTGACCGAGCGCCAGCGCCTGGCGCGGGTCTACAAGGAATGGTGGGCCGCCAATCGCTCCGCGTTCACTCCGCTGGGCCGCAAGTACTGGTAGACTCGGTCCGCCATGACCGATCTCCTCAAGAAGCTCAACCAGGTCCTCGAGAAGGACAAGGAGGCCGAGCTGGAGGCGCCCGCCGCCCAGGAGCCGGAGAAGCCCGCGTCTGCCGCGGACCGCGTCCGCAAGGTCAAGAAGGCCGAGGAACAGGTCATCTACCTCTCGGACCTCTTCCACACGTTCGTCACCGACAACATCCAGCTCGAGTACCCGAACCTCTTCACCGTGGCCCGGATGGGCTACCGGCAAGCGGCCCGCAGGCCCGAGATCTTCGGCATGCTCCGGACCAGCGCCGAGCACCGGGTCATCGAGGTGGCCTTCAAGACCGACTTCCTGCTGTTCGTGCGGTTCAGCGCCGTGATTCTCAGCCGCGAGCTCGAGGTGGTCGGATACTTCTGCCGTCGGGGCAACGAGAACGCCGTGACCGAGTTCCCCCTCAGCCTGGAAGCGTTCCGGGACGGCCCCAGCATGGACTGGAAGAAGGCCTTCGAATCCGTCTTCGTGCGCTTTCTGGAGTGGTACGAGCAGCTTCGCTGAGGGGGGGCGGGGTCGGCCGGGTTCCACTTCGCGTCCGGCGTGATGAGGCCCTACACCTCCGCTACGCCCCCGACCCCACGCACAAGCACGTGCAAGAGGTCCTCTCGAGCTACACAGGCTCCATCCAGGCCGACGCCTTCCCGGACCATGACAAGCTCTTCAAGGAGACTGGCCCTTCGAAGCGGTCTGCTGGACCCATGTGCCGCGCGGGTTCTTCGACGCTCGCGAGAGCGACCCGGTTCGCACCGGCGCCGCGATGACCATCATCTCCGTTCTCTAGGGCATCGAGCGCATCACGGCAGGGCACGACCCCAAGAAGGTGCGCAAGCTACGCCAAAGCAAATCGGGTCAACTCGACTTTCCCCATTTGTTCGCCGGCATGCAGTGCGGACGTAAATGGGGAAAGTCGAGTTGACCCAGTTTCACTGGCCCGGAGCCGACGAGGAAGCCCCGGCAAAGGGACCAGGCGTGCTGTCACGGGACGCTGAGCCGCAAGACTCCCCTCACGCACCAGGTGCGAAGGAAATCACGGCAGAGTCCCGAAAGAACCGCGTCGACAGAACCGAGGCGGTCACGCCATACCTTCGGAGCAGGCAATGGTCGCCACGAGCGCTCCGGCCATCACCAGACTCGCCACCCGGGCAAACGGCCACCCGAACCTGGCCGTCTGGCACATCCCCGCCGTGACGCTGTGCGAATCCAGAGCGGGGAACCGATGACCGCTGTCGCCAGGGGCCGATGCGCTACGTCGACAGAAGCAGAGCCTTCCACGATCGCGGCGCGTCACGCTGCCGACTGCTCCGGTTCGGGCTGCCCGGTCTCGTCACGTGGGAACACGAGGAACCGTGGGCGAAGGTTCCAAGTTTCTTTGGCTACTCTGCAAGCTCTGTCGCCAATTCCTGAGCGTCTCGCGTGAGGGTCGAGACTGGAGGACCCAAGAGCTCGAGCCCCGTGGTGTTTCCCGAACTTCCTGGCGGGAGACGCAATAATTTTCGAAACCTTCTATCCCGGGCGGGCATAGTCTCGTCAAAGCAAGGTGGGACGACATTCGAACGGCCCCATTTCGCCATGACCAGCCCGACCGAGATGCTCAAGAAGCTCCGCAGCCACGACCCGCTAGAGCGATTCGACGCGCTCAAGGCCATTGGCGACACCCGGCTCGAACAGCCCGTTCGCGGCGAGGTTCTCCGCATCGCCCTGGAGGACAAGCAGAGCTACAACCGGCTGGGCGCGTTGCGTGTACTCAAGCCCCAGTGGCCGGCCGCAGAGGTGACGCGGGTCTTCTCCGCGCGCCTCAAGGACGAGCCGTACATCGTCACCAGCGTGCTCCAGATGCTGGGCGAGATCGGGGACGCCCAGGCGCTGGCCATGCTGACGGCCACCTACTTCGCGACGCAGAAGCCCGAGGTCAAGGTCGCCGTGCTCTCCAACCTGTACCACGCCTCCCAGCAGTATCTGTACGACTTCCTGGTGAAGAGCAACGCCCTCAACCACAAGGACGAGAAGGTGCGCGCGGCCACCGTCGCGCTGCTGGGTCGCCAGAAGAACCCGACGATGCGCAGGCTCTTCGTCGACCGCCTCAAGGACGCCGACTCGCGCGTGCGGGCCAACGCCGTCGAGGCGCTGGGCGAGATCCTGGACGGCCCTGAGCTGGCCCGGATCGTCGCGCCCTACGCCGTGGCCGATCCCAGTAACCGGGTGCGAGCCAACAGCCTCGTGCTCCTGCTGAAAGCGGGAGTCCGCAAGGCGCAGGACTTCCTCATCCAGATGGCCGGCCACACCGATCCGCGGTGGCGCGCCAGCGCTGCCTACGCGATGCGCCACGTTCCCCCCGCCCAGGAGCTCTCGCCCTGGGTGCGCCAGCTGGCCGGCGACGCCGACGAACAGGTCGCCGCCCAGGCCGAGCTGGCCCTGCCGCGCTTCGCCTGACGCGCCCGGGGGCGGGGGGAGGGATGCGGGAGCTCGATCGCGACGAGCGCGCGACAGACGCAAGAAGGACCTCGTCCGTCCAGGACGCCGTGGAGCGTTTTCCCTCCCGCACGGCTTGGAGGCTGCTCTACCGAGTGGTCGAACTGCGTGGTACGCTTCCCTTCCGACACGGCAAGCCGATCGTGAGCGAGAGCGCTCGGGCGAGCGCCCAGGGAGGGTTGAGCATGGCAGCTGACGAGCAAGGTGGGGGCTCGAGGGAACCGGAGCTCCAGTTCGACGAGGCCGAGTTCGTCGGACCGAACTCCGCTCTGGCATGCGCGGGCTGCAGTCAACCAATTGAAGCCACGTACTTTCAGATGGGGGTGGCCTCGGTCTGCCCCCCGTGCCGCGTGCTGGTCGAACAGGTGCACGCCCGTAAACCGGGCGTGAGCGGCTTTCTACGCGCCGGCATCTATGGGACGCTGGCGGCCGGGGCGGGAAGCCTCCTCTACTTTGGAATCGGCGCTCTGACCGGCTACAACTTCGGCCTCATCGCAATCGTCGTGGGCGTCATGGTGGGCAAGGCCGTTCGCAAGGGCTCGGGCAACCGAGGTGGGGTGTTGTTTCAGCTGCTCGCCGCGTTCTTGACCTATGGATCCATCGTTTCCACTTACATTCCGGAGATCATTGCATTCATCGCCGAAGAGGCCCAGAAGAAGAGCCCGGCCGCCGCGGACGTCAAGGCCGGAGCTCCGCCTCAGGGAAGGACGGCCGAGGAAGGCTCACCGGGGGACGAGACAAGGCGGTCTCTGGGAGAGAATCTGGCGTACATCGCCGCGGCCGCCCTCGTGCTGTTCGGAGTGGCCTTTGCCATCCCGTTCCTGTCGCTCAGCGAGGGAAGCAACGCCTGGATCGGCCTGATCATCATTGGAATCGGGTTGATGGAGGCCTGGAAAGCCAACCAGTGGGTCGACGTGAAGTTCGAGGGGCCTTTCGAGTTGCAGCCGACCGGCGAGACCATAACCGCTGCCAGTGTCTGAGATAGAAGCGGTTGCCCCAGGCGAAGTCGCCGTCTGTACCGGCTGTTCGGCCAGGGTTCCACTTTCCCTGCTCAGTTGCCCTTCGTGCCGCCGACTCCTGCATGCCGAGAGGCTGAAACGGTTGTCCGACGAGGCCGGCCGGCTGGTAGAGGAAGGCCGGCTCACAGCCGCTCTGTCGGTCTGGCGCGAAGCGCTCGAGCTTCTCCCCCGCGAGACCCGCCAGCACGGGATCATCGTCGCGCGCATCGCCGCATTGCGGGAACGGGTCGACGCCGTGGGATACGTCGAGCCGGAGGGCGACCGGCGCCCGGACCACCTTGCGAACGTCACCGGCGCGTCCCCGGAGCGCCCCAGGAGTGAAGTCGAGGCCGCGGCTGACCCGACGGTGAAGGGCGGGACTGCCGGAAAGAGGACCGGTGCGTTCGGTTTCATGGCGCTAGCCGGCCTGGCGGTCTGGAAGTTCAAGTTCGTGTTCGTCGCCATTGCCAGCAAGTTGAAGCTCCTGCTGATGGGCGTCTCGAAAGGCAGCACTTTTTTCTCCATGCTGGTCTATCTGGGCCCCTGCTGGGCACTGTGGGGCTGGAAGTTCGGGGTCTGCATCGTGCTCTCGATTTACGTGCATGAGATGGGGCACGTGGCCGCGCTCACGCGGTACGGCATCAAGGCCTCGGCGCCCATGTTCATTCCGGGCTTTGGCGCTCTCGTACGGCTCCATCAGTATCCGAGCGATGCGATCGAGGACGCCCGGATAGGGCTGGCAGGTCCGCTCTGGGGGCTGGGAGCCGCGCTCGCTTCGTGCGGCGCCTGGCTGGTGACGGGCAACGCTCTCTTCGCCGCCGTTGCCAAGTTCGGAGCCTGGATCAACCTCTTCAACCTGTTGCCGTTCTGGCAGCTCGACGGCGGCCGCGGCTTCCGGGCGCTTCCCCGCCACTACCGGTTCATCGCCGTCCTTTGGGCTGCCCTGGCGGGGGTCGTGACTCACGAGGGCTTGCTGGCCCTGATCGTCGTCGCGGGCGCACTCCGGGCATTCTCGGCCGATTGCCCGCGGGCTGGCGGTGAACGTGCATTGACCGAGTACCTAGCCCTGATCGCCGGCCTCTCCCTGCTGAACGCGATTCCGGTCCCGATGCCTTGAGAAGGGGGGCCGGGAAAGCGCGCGCATCCTCCCCGACTCGCGCCTCAAGGCTCCCAGGCGAAGCGAAACGCGCGCAGGGAGTTGTTCGGCTTGAGCGCCAGGTAGCGCGTTCCGGCCACGGGGGCGACCGAGATGCGAACCCGGTTCTTGCCAGTTTGGAGCAGTCGAGGGTCCAGGAGAAGCGACAGGTCCCGAGGGAATCGCTCCGGGTTCTGCACCTGGGCCCGGGATTCGTGCCGAAGGTCGAGCGTCGGCCCCCCCACGAACTCGACCCGAAAGGTCAGCTCGGTTTCCAGATGCGCGGAGTGGAGCGTCACCTCGGCGCGCTTGCAGCGATCGGGGGCCTCGAGCGGCAGGTCGAAGTCGTAGTCGGCGACGATGCGCTTGCCCTGAATCTGCAGGCTCGTGTCGCGAAGGAGCCGGGCGTCCTCCATCGGATACGGCCAGACGATGTCTTGGGGAACCGACAGCACGATCGACGGGACCGACGACGCCAGCGCGCGACGGTACCCGGACTGCCACTGGTCTGCGAGGATCGTCTCGACACCGGTGGCGGCCGGGACGCCGAGAAAGCCCGCGTAGTAGTCGACCGCGGCCAGCCGCTGTAATCCCGGATGGAGCGCCAGCGCGGTCGCCTTCGAGAGCCTCCGCCTGCTCCAGAGGTCCGGCGCGAGCGCCAGAAGCGAGCGTAACGGCCGGTGCCAGGGCTGACCGCTCAGGTTCGTCGAGAGCTCCGCCGCCAGCTTCCGGGCGAGCGGATCTTCGACCCCAAACCGCTCGTAATGAGGCATCCTATCCTGCTCGACTCCGAGCAGCATCCCTTCGAAGCCCAGCTTCGTGAAGGTCGACGCCAGGCCGCGGCAAACGGTGGCGGGCAGCCGCTTGTCGATCTTCTCCAGGAGGAAAGGGGCCGGATCGTAGGCAGCCAGCGTTGCAGCGAGCTCCCGCGCCATGGGCTCGAGCAGCGCCGCGATGAAGACGTCGCGAAAGTGCTGACCGTCCAGCCGGACGGGATCGCCGGCGGGATCGGGAAACTCGAGGCCCAGGAGGAGCGCGCCGGTCACCGGACTCTCGAGGCGCAGGAGGTGAGCCGTCGTGGCGGCGACGTCCTGGACGGTTCGTCCGCGTCCGTCGCTCAACGTCGCGCGTGTGGCGTGCGGTGTAACGAACCCGAGCTCCAGGCCCTTCTCGTCGCAGGCGAAGCGCATTGGACGGATGGCAGTCGCTGGCACCGTGAACTGGTGCGAGGGAGATCTCGAGCCGTCTGGCAGTACCAGCGAGAAGCGATAGTTGCCCGGTTCGAGTGGCGCAAGCTCGACCGATGACACGTCGCCCTTCGTCTCGGCATGGGCCACGCGCAACTCCGCCGCATCGATGGTTCCCCACTCCACGGTCGCCGGGCTGGACTTCCAGCTCACCAGAGCGCGTCGTGAGCCCGCTCTGCAGACGATCTCCGTCGCCCGGCTGGGAATGGACGCGACGCGGTACCAACCTGCGACCGCCAGGGCGAGAGCCGCCAGCGTCAGCCATGCCTTGGGGCCTAAGCCGACTCTGGGGACTGTCTTCGGGTCCGGCCGTACCACCGGCGCGCTGGCCCGGCCGGCCCGCGATGGGCCAGGCGCCGCGGCCTTGGGGGCGGGTTCTTCGGCCTTCGCGGGCGCGTGCCTGCGGGCGACCGTGGCCCGCCGGGCGGCAGCGGCTACGTCCCGTGCCAGCTCGTCGGCGTTTGAGTAGCGCAGGGAGGTGCTCTTCTCGAGACAGTTGAGGATCAGGATGCTCAGGGAGGCCGGCAATCTGTCATTGAGCGTCACCGGAGCCACCGGCTCCGTTTGGAGAATGTCGGTGAGGACCTGCTCGGTCTGTTCGCCCGGGAAGGGGAGCTTCCCGGTGCACATCCGGTAGAGCACGACACCCAGTTGCCAGATGTCGCTCGAGGGGAAGACTTCGCCGTAAATCATTTCGGGCGCCATGTAGTGAGGTGTGCCGACGGTCAACCCCTGGCGCGTGATGGCCGTGGCCTCCAGGTCCTTGACCAGCCCGAAGTCCGTCAGCACGGGCCGGCCGTCGTCATGGAGCACGATGTTGGCCGGCTTGATGTCGCGGTGCACCAGGCCGGCCGCGTGGTAATGCTGCATCGCCCCCGCCATGTCGCGCGCCACGCGAAAGGTCAGTTCCAGTGGGGCCGGAGTGCCGTCGCGGAGGACTTCCTCGAGGCTGCGCGCTCTCAGTACCTCCATCGAGTAGTAGTAGAACCCGTGCTCGTGCCCGAAATCGAAGACCTTGACGATACTCGGATGCGAGAGCCTGGAGCATGCCGAGGCTTCCCGGAGGAACCGCCTGGCCAGACCGGCACCCGCACCTGCCTGCGGCTCGGGCATCAGCTTGAGGGCAACCTCCCTTCCAAGTGTCTCGTGCGTGGCGAGATAGACGATGCCCATTCCTCCCTGCCCGAGTTTCTCCCTCAGCAGGTGCCGCCCGAGCTTGTCACCCTCAGCAGGCATCCCCCTGCAGCGTAGCACCGGGCGGGGTGGCGGCCGGGGTGGAAACCCGCATCCAACCCACGCCACCGGGAACCGGAGCAGCTGAGTGGGGTGCGCGCCTTCTCGATCCTCAAATCTCGATTCACTTACTCACTACTGGCTACTCACTACTCGCTACTCTTAAGATGTGAGGCGCGCGGCCCCGGAATTGCTAGATGAGGGCCGCACGATAGACAGGAAGCGTTCTCCATCGGCCCGGCCAGGCACATAGTGCACCTGACGGTGCGCGCCCTTTCCGGATTCGCACGCGGCGCCCGTTGCGCCTGCCTGCCGGCCTTGGCCTGCGCGGCGCTCCTGGCCGCGGCGACGCCGGCACAGGGACAGGCACCCGACCTGGTCGTGACGAGCCTGGTCGTCGCCAACAACGCGGGCGTCACGCTCACCCTGAGCTCCACCGTCCGCAACAACGGCACCTCGGCGGCGGCCGCGTTCAGCGCCGGCTACTTTCTCTCGCAAGATTCCGCCGTCGACATCTCCGACACCCAGCTCGGCACCTACTCGGTGACGACCCTGGGAACCGCGGCGGAGTTCAGCGACACCAACCGCACGCTCCCTTTCCCGGCAGGCACGCAGCCAGGCACCTACTTCGTCGGCTGCATCGCCGACAGCGGCGGGGCGGTCATCGAGAATGACGAGACGAACAACGTCGCCGTCGCCGCCGGCACGGTCACGGTGCCCTTCCCCGCGGCGGTGGTCGTCTTCCCGCTCGACGCGCCGGCGACGGTGAGCGCGGGGACCTCGTTCGTCGCCAGCTTCCAGGTCGTCAATCCGGGCGAGTCGGCCTTTACCCTGGGCACCGTCAGCCTCACGTTCAGCGGCAGCGGCCTCACCGTCACACAGCGGACCATCCCGGGCAACATCGCCGGCGAGACCGCCGCCACCTACGAGTTCAACGTCGCGGCAGCCCAGAACGCGGACAACCGGCTGCAGACCGCCAGCATCGCCATCAACGGCACCGACGCCGTCAGCGGCGCGCCGCTTGCGGACTCGGATACCGCGGCCGGCACGCTGCAGGTCCTCTCCCGCTCGACGCTCAACTTCACGGACGCCTCGAGCAACCCCAAGGCGATCTTCGACCTCGGCACCGAGCTCGTCTTCGTCACGCTCGGCGACGCCGACCAGAACACGCTGCTCTCGAGCCAGCAGACGGCCGTCGTCACGATCACCTCGAGCTCCAGCGGCGATTCCGAGACGGTCAACCTGCGCGAGACCGGCAACGACACGGGCTCGTTCCGCAATGTCCTGGGGATGAGGACTGAAAACACCCCTCGTGTCGTCAATGACGGGTTCCTCCAGACGGCTCCGGGTTCGGTGCTGACGGTGTCCTACCAGGACACCAAGGACGCCGCCGATCGCTCCACCGCCACGGCCAACCTGCGGCTCACGCCGACGGCTGCCAGCGGCCAGTTCACCAACGCCGCCGGGGCGCAGGCCTTCTTTTACGGCATCGGGCTCGATCCGGTCTTCGTCACCGTGACCGACAGCGATCGCAACACCAACCCGACCTCGGCCGACAGCGTCACCGTCACGGTAACCGACGGAGCGACCAGCGATCGCGAGACGCTGACGCTGGTGGAGACCGGCGCCGCGACCGGACAGTTCCGCAACACGGCCGGGCTGGGCTCGCTTCGCAATGCCGCGGCCGTTAATGGCAACCGCGCGCTCGAGACCGCTGACAACTCCACGGTGCGCTTCGACTACGTCGATCCGGTCAACAGCGACACCGCCACCGGCAACGCCGTGATGCGCTTCCTGACCCGCAGCACCACGCGGTTCTCCAACGCCGGCGGAGGCTCCGTTTCGGGCTACACCCTGGGGATCGACAGCGCCTTCGTCACGGTCATCGACCCCGACCGCAACTCCAGCTCCAGCTCCGCGCAGGAGCTGCCCGTCGTCGTCAGCGTCGACACGACAGGCGATCGCGAGAACCTGACGCTGCGCGAGACCGGCAACGATTCGGGCATCTTCCGCAACACGGCAGGCGTCGCCTTTCTGCTCGCCGCGCGCTCCGACAACGACGGTAAGCTCCAGGTCACGGCCGGCGCCGTGCTCCGCGCCAACTACACCGACCCGCAGGACGCCAGCGACGTCACGAGCGCCACGGCCACGGTCTCGGGCCAGCAGGCGGCAAGCCAGACGGCCTTCACCGACACCACCGGCGCCGTGCAGGCCACGTTCCTGGTCGGCGGCGCCCCCATCTTCGTCACGGTGACCGACGCCGACGAGGACACCGACCCGCTCTCCCAGCAGAACGTCACCGTCAACGTCGTCGACGGCGCCACGGGCGATCTGGAGGTCCTCACCCTGAAGGAGACCGGCAACAGCACCGGCCTCTTCCGCAACACCACGGGGCTGGCCACCGTGCTCGGCGCCCGCGCCGATCGCGACGGCACGCTCCAGACGGCCAATCTCTGCAACGTCAGCGCCAACTACCAGGACCGCGACGCCTCGAGCGACACCAGCTTCAGCTTCGCCGGGATGCGCCTGGCTGCCACCAACTCCACCACGCGGTTCACCGACACCGCGGGCAACCCGCTCACGCAGTTCAAGATCGGCGTCGACCCCATCTTCGTCACCGTCGAGGACCGCAACCGAAACGACGACGTCAACACGCGCCAGTCGGTCACGGTGCTGGTCCGCAACCAGCGCAGCGGCGACCGCGAGAACGTCACGCTCCAGGAGACGGGCAACAACACGGGCGTCTTCCGCAACTCCCCGGGACTCGTTTCATCCTTTGCAGCCACTGCTGGCACAACGGGGGATTCGACGCTCCAGGGGCGCAACGGCGACTCCGCGCTGGCCCAGTACGTCGACGCCACCGACCCCAACGACGCCTCCACCGGCATCATGGTCCTGCGGTTCCAGACCCAGTCGACCACGCGCCTGACGGACCGCGACGGCAACAAGGTGACGCAGTACGTCGTCCCGCGAGACGGTCTCTTCGTCACGGTCACGGACCTCGACCGCCAGTCGACCAGCGTCGGCCAGATCCTGCCCGGCCAGGTCGACTACGACAGCCAGGTGCAGGCCGTCTTCAATAGCCGCTGCTGGAAGTGCCACAGCCCCAGCGGCCGCTCCAACGGCGCGCTTCCGCCGGGGGGCACGCCTGCCCCGAACCAGGGCGGCCTCGACGTCAGCGGTCACGAGTCCTTCCGCGCCGGCGGCAACAACCCGCCGGTGCTGGTTCCTGGCAACGGCACCGGCAGCTTGGTCGTCCGCAAGCTCAACGGCCAGGCCGTCCATCAGGGCGGCACGGTCCCCAGCGTCGCGACCACGGGCGAGCTCGACCTGCTCAAGAACTGGATCGACCAGGGCGCCGTCCCCCCGACCCGGCCCGCCTCGCTCGACTACACGCGCGACCTGGAGGTCCCGCTCTTCCGCGGGCGCTGCGACGCCGCGGGCTGCCATGACAGCGCCACGCGCAGCGGCGGCCTCAACATGACGCCGCCATCGCAGCTCTCGTTCTCCTCCAACAACCGCATCATCCCCGGCAACGGCCCCGACAGTCGCGTTCTCCGCATCTTGAAGGGACAGCTCACTCACTCGGGCGGCCGCGCCGGCCTCACCGACGAGCAGCTGCGCCGCATCAGCGTCTGGATCAGCCAGCGCATCCAGGACACCCAGCCCGCCGAGCGCCTCGAGTTCACGGGCGACGTGCTCCCCATACTCAGCAGGAGCTGCGCCAACAGCCGCTGCCACGGCAACGTCAACCCGGCCGGAAACCTCGACCTCACCTCCTTCTCCACGCTCATCCGCGGCGGCACCAACGGCAACCCCACGCTCCCCGGCGACGGCCCCGCGAGCCTCCTCATCAAGACCGTCGACGGCCGTATGAACCACACCGGCGGCTTCGGCGATCCTCCGCTGAATGCCGCCGAAACCGCGCTGCTGGCCTCCTGGATCAACCAGGGCGCCACCGCTCCGCCAACGCCCCCGGCAGCCTCGTCGCCCGTCACCACCAATACCCTGATCGCCACCGTCACCGACTCTGCCACCGGCGACGCCGAGGAGATCCTGGTGCGCGAGCTGGCCAACAGTCTGGGGACCTTCCGCAACACCGTCGGCTTCGCCACCGCAGTGCGCGCGGCAGGCGCCCGCAACAACACGCTCGACACGGCCGGCGGCTCCACCCTCACCGCCGAGTACACCGACCCCGAGGACCCTGCCGATTCCAGCCGCGACACGGCCAGGGTCGCCCTCAACCCGGTCGGCTCGGTCACCACCTTCACCGACGAGCTGGGTAACAAGAAGACGCAGTTCGGCATCGGGGCGGCCAACAACACCGACCGCATCTTCATCACCGTCGACGACGCCAACCGCAACGCCAACCCGCTCGCCGCCGACTTCCTCAACGCCACGCTCCTCGACAGCGTCACGGGCGATAGCGAAACGCTGCAGCTGCGCGAGACTGGCGACAACTCAGGGCGCTTCCGCAACGTGCTCGGCTTCCCGTCGGTCGTCGGCCTGGCGGTGACGGACAACAAGCTCCAGACGGCCGGCGGCTCGACCATCACGGCCAACTACACCGACCCGACCGACCGCAACGACTTCAGCTTCGATCTCTCCACGATGTTCGTGACGCCTGGCGTGCAGCAGCCGTTGCTCAAGATCACCGACGCCGCCGGCACCGAGATCACGACCGTGCCGTTCACGAAGGACCCGCTGGTACCGACGCTCTTCGTCACGCTCACCGCGCTCGAGGAGAACGCCAACGCCAGCGTGCAGGAGACCCTCACCGTCACGGTCTCCAGCCCGCGCGATACCGTCACCTTCAGCGTCCGCGAAACCGCCACCAACACCGACACCTTCCGCAACTCCACCGGCGTCGCCCTGCTCCTGGGCAACGGCAACCCGGCCAACCGTGCGCTCGAGGCCTTCGACGGCGACCCGCTCACCGTCAGCTTCCTCTCCCGCCGCCGAAACCAGATCTTCACCAGCGTCCTGGGCCGCTACGTCGCGCGCATCACGCCGGGCAACAGCACCGTCAGCTTCTCTGCCGTCGACGGCTCCACCGTCACCACGTACGCCATCGGCCAGGCGCTCTTCGTCACGGTCACCGACCCTGACAAGAATTCCAACCCCAACGTCAGCGAAAACGTCAGCGTCACCGTCACCTCCAGCGACACGGGCGACCGCGAGACCGTCACGCTGCTCGAGACCAACTGCAACACGGGCGTGTTCAGAAACGTGGTGACGCTCTGTCCGTCGTCGCTCGGCTCCACTGCCGCGCTCACCAGTGACATCGCCCTTCCGGCGGCGGGCGACGGGCGGCTGCAGACGGCCGACCAGGCGATCGTGCGTGCCACCTACGTCGACCGTGACGACGCGCGCGACACGCAGATCGTGGCGGCGACGATGCTGATCCCGGAGGTGCCCTCGCGCGTTGCCTACATCCGGGGTCCGCGGGCACTGGGTACGGTCTCGAGCTACTTCATCGGCGACGGGCCCGGCCAGCGCCTCTTCATCCGCGTCACGGACGCCGACGCCAACACCAGCCCCGTCACGAGCCAGGTGGTCCAGGTGACCGTGACCGACCCGAACACGCGAGACGTGGAGAGCCTGACGCTGACGGAGCTCTCGAGCTCCAGCACCGTCTTCGAGAACCCGGTCGGGCTGGCGACGCGCGTCACGACCGCGTCACCCAACGACGGCGTCTTCGGCACGCAGGACGGCTCGCGCGCGCTGGTCACCTACCAGGACAGCACCAACCCGCTCGACCGCGCCACGGCCGCCGCCACGCTGGCGGTGACGGAATCGGCCGCGACGGCGATCTTCTTCTCCGATTCGGCCGGCATCTCGCGCACGGCGCCGTATGTGATCGGCCGCGAGGCCGTCTTCGTGACGCTCGTCGACATCGACGAGAACCGTCTGCCCTCGGTGGCCGAGACGGTGCGCGTCACGATCTCCGACCTGGTCACGGGCGACCGCGAGACGGTCCAGCTCGGCGAGACCCGCACCGATTTGGGCGAGTTCCGCAACCTCGCCCCGGGCCTCTCGCTCGCGGTCGACGCCGCGCGGCCGGGCGACGGGCTCCTGCAGACCGGCCAGGCCTCGACGCTGCTGGCGACCTATACCGACCTGGAGGACCGCTTCGACACGATCTCGACCAGCCCGGGCGCAGGCACGTCCCGCCCCGCGCTGATCGGCTTCCCGGTCTTCACCGACCGCGACGACAACCCGGTCACCTCCTACATCATCGGCCTGCAGCCGATCTTCATCCGGCTGGTCGACGCCGATCAGAACACCAACCCGCTCACGCGGGAGACGCTGACCGGCACGGTCACTCTGGGCAGCCGCGTCACGGCCGACCAGGTCTCCCTGACGCTAACGGAGACCGCCACCAACAGCGGCATCTTCCGCAACGCCACCGGTGTCCCGACGCGCGTGGCGGCGCGGATCGCAAGCGACCCGGAGCTGCAGGTCGGCGTCGGCGACACGGTGACGGCCCAGTACTTCGATCCCAAGCCGACCGCGGTCACGACCCAGACCGCCCGGATGGACGTGCAGCCGACGCGCTCGATCCTCACGCTGGTCTCGCAGCCCAGGGGCAACCGGGCCCCGACCTACCGGATTGGCCGCGACCTCGTCTTCGTGCAGGTGGAGGACCCCGACCAGAACCTCGATCCGTTCACCACCGAGACGGTCCAGGTGACGCTGCGCAACAACTTCACGGGCGACACCGAGATCGTCAACCTGCAGGAGCGCACCCGAAACGACCGGTTCTTCGACAGCCTGACGGGGGTCGGCTCCGTCATCGACACGGCCGTCAACGGCGACGGCAGCATCCAGGCCAGCGACCGCTCGACCCTGACGGCGTCCTACACGGACCGGGTGGACCTGACGGATCGCTCGTCGACGACCTCGACGATGATCCTGCCGAAGACCACGGGCACGATTTCGCTGACGGACGTGGCGGGAGTTGCGATCGCCCGGTATCGCATCGGCCAGGACGACATCTTCGTGACCGTCAGCGACCCGGATCGAAATGGCGACGCCTCGAGCGCGCAGTCGGTCACGGTAACGCTGACCGATCTGTCGGGCGACCGCGTCACGATGCAGCTGGCCGAGACCGCCTTCAACAGCGGTGTCTTCCGCAACCTGAACATCGCCGCCGGAGCTGGCCAGCCGGTCGTCGGCAGGCTGCAGTCGCAGGTGGCGCTGCCGATCGTGACGAACGCCCTGCTCGAGACGCTCGACAACTCGACCGTGACGGCCAGCTACTCCGACGTGCGGGAGACGACCTCGACGGTCGTGGTGGCGCAGGCCGCCACGACGCTCGCGCCGACGCCGGCGACGGTGCAATTCACGGATGATCTGGGGGCACGCGCGCAGTTCTACACGATCGGAGTGAGCGGCATCTTCGTGACGGTCACCGACATCGACCAGAACAAGGACCCGCGGTTGGAGGAGCGCCTGACGGCGCAGATCCGGACGGCTCCGGTGGGAGACATCGAGTCGGTGACGCTCCTCGAGACGACGTCCTCGAGCGCGGTCTTCCGCAACGGGACGCCGCTGGCTTCGCTGGTGGGGCCGAGGATCACGACCAACGGGACGCTCGAGGCGTCCGACGGCGGCACGGCCACCGCCGCGTACACGGACCCGCAGTCGAGCGACACGGCGACGGCGCAGGTGGGGCTGTTCCTGGCCAGTGCCAACGGCCGGGTGACGCTGACGCGCTCGGCCGTGGGGAGCACGGTGCCGACGGAGCCCGGCTACTCTGTGGACCGGGAGCAGGCGCTCTCGGAGCGGATCTTCGTCGAGGTCCGGGACAGCGACCAGAACACGGACGCCTCCAGTCCGCAGAGCCTGGTGGTGAGCCTGTCGGTCGTGCTGCCCGGGGGCGCGAGCGGCGACGTGGAGTCGCTCGAGCTGCAGGAGATCTCGAACAACTCGAACACCTTCCGCAACGTCACCGGACTGGCTTCCGTCATCGGAGAGTTCCGCTCCAATGACCGGCTGCTGGAGACGACGAACGGGGCGACGCTGGTGGCGCGGTACGTCGATCCGGACTTCGCGTTCGACACTAGCGAGTACCGGGTGCGGACGCGCATCCGGCGCACGGCAGCCATCCTCGAGACGGCCGACGCCGACGGCGTGGCGCAAACGCGGTTTCTGGTGGGGGTGGAGCCGGTCTTCGGCCAGGTCACCGATGCCGACCAGAACACGAACCCATCGACGAGGCAGACCGTGGCAGTGACCTACACGTCGTCGCTGGGCGACCGCGAGTCGCTCGTGGCGCTCGAGACGGGCGGCGACACGGGGGTGTTCCTGACGCAGTCGGGGATGCGGACGCTGGTCTCGA
Source organism: Candidatus Wallbacteria bacterium (assembly GCA_016213845.1). Taxonomy (GTDB): domain Bacteria; phylum Muiribacteriota; class UBA6191; order JACPRK01; family JACPRK01; genus JACPRK01. The sequence goes on along the minus strand of JACQZN010000047.1, from coordinate 42,480 downwards.
GCACGCCCGTGATCGGCAACGGCGTGCTGGAGCTGCTGGGGCGCGGGGTGTCGGAGTCGATCAACGTGCGCTACCAGGACAGGGAGGACGCCAGCGATGCGCCGGCCGTGGGCGCGCAGATCGTTTTCCAGGAGCCGAGCGCCGTCAGCTTCCTCGACGCAGACGGCGCCGTGGTGACGACGTACGTACGCGGGCGGGACGGCATCATCGTGAACGTCCGGGACCGCGACTCCAACCGCTCGGCGGCAGTCTCGGAGACGGTCACGGCGACGGTCGAGGACCTGTCGACGACGGACCGCGAGGTGCTCACGCTCAACGAGACGGGGGTCAACACGGGCATCTTCACCAACTCCGGGCGGCCGCTGCCGTCGGTGCTGGTCTTCCCGCCGGCGGCGCTCCCCGGCGACCTGGTGCTGCAGGCCAGCGCGCTGGCCCACACGATCCGGGCTGTTTACCGGGACGTGAAAGACTCCACGGATACCAGCAGCGCCTCGGCGTCACTCGGGCCGCTCGACGCGGCGGACAGCGACGCGGACGGGATGCCCGACACGTTCGAGACGGCCAACGGCTTGAACGCGGCCGACCCGCGGGACGCCACGCTCGACAACGACGGCGACGGGCGCACCAACCTGCAGGAGTTCCGGGACGGCACCAACCCCAACGACGCCAATGACAACCGCCCGACGGCCTTGCCTGGGCCGGCCAGGACCGCGCAACCGGGCGCCATCGAGCTCGACGGATCGGCGTCGACCAGCCCGGGCGGGCTGCCGCTGACGTATCGCTGGCGGCAGGTGTCCGGCCCGCAGACGGTCTCGCTGGCCGGAGCCGACACGGCCCGGCCGCGCTTCACGGCGCTGGCGGCGGGCGGCTATCTGCTCGAGCTGATCGTCAACAACGGTCGGGTCGACAGCTTCCCGGCCCGCGTCACCGTCACCATCAGCGATCTTCCGCCGGTGGCCGACGCGGGCCCGCCGCTCACCGTCGACGTCGGCCAGGCCTTCGCCTTCCACGGCGAGGCCAGCCGCGACCCGAACAACGGGAAGCTCACCTACGCCTGGACGGCGCTGGCCGGCAGCCTGCCGGCGGCCGGGGCCACGACCGGAGCGCTGCCGCTCTTCCGGCCGGACCGGGCACGCTACTACCCGATCCAGCTGACGGTCACCGACGCGGGCGGCAACCCTGGCACGGCCCTTACGGGACTCATCGTCAACGGCGGCATCGGGAACCGGATTCCGACGGCCGACGCGGGGCTGGATCGCACGGCGCGAACCAACACGGTCGTCACGCTCGACGGCAGCGCCAGCGCCGATTCCGACGGCAACGCGCTGGCCTACCGCTGGACCTTCGTGCGCGGCCCGGAGACCGTCAGCCTGACGCCAAACGGTCCGCGGGCTCTCTTCAGTCCTTTGCGTGAGGGACTTTACGAGTTCGACCTGGTCGTCAACGACTCTGGCGCCGGAGACCCCCAGCGGGATTCGGCGCCTTCCCGGGTGAAGATCCTCGTCAACGGGATCAACACCGTCCCCACGGCCGCCCCGGGACCCGACCAGGTCGTCGTCACGGGTTCGCGCGTGGTCCTCGACGGCCGCGGTTCATCGGACGCCGACCGGGACTTCCTCACCTACCGCTGGAGCCAGGTGGGCGGGGCCAGCGTCGCGCTCTCCTCGATCGTGAGCGCCGCGCCCGTCTTCGTGCCCACGCTCTCAGGCGTCCACACCTTCCAGCTCGTCGTCAACGACAGCCTTGCCGACTCCAGGCCCGCCCAGGTTCGAGTCCGCGTCGATAGCCCGACCAATCACGTGCCCGTCGCCAACGGCGGCAACGACCTGACCGCCGCCACCGGCAACGTCGTCACGCTCGACGGCCGCCAGTCCTTCGACGAGGATGGGACGCCGCTGGCCTACATCTGGACCCAGCGCTCCGGCGCCAACCTGACGCTCTCGGGCTTCGCCGGGCCCACACCGTCCTTCACCCCCAGCATCGCCGGACTCTACGTCTTCGAGCTCACAGTGAGCGACGGCGTCAACCTCTCCACTCCGGACAGGGTCGAGATTAGCGTCAGCTCCCCGGGCAACCGCCCCCCCACGGCCAACGCGGGCGCCGACCAGGCCGTCTTCGTGGGCTCGACGCCGCTCACCGTACGGCTCGACGGTTCCCGCAGCTCCGACCCGGACGGCCAGACGCCGCTCTCCTACGTCTGGACCCAGCTCGAGGGCACCAACGTCAGCCTGCTCCCAGACCCCTCGACCCCGACCCCATCGTTCACGGCCCCGGGCGTCGGCAACCTGCGGTTCTCCCTCGTCGTGCGCGACAAGACCGGCCTGCGCTCGACAGCCGACGAGGTCATCATCACCGTCGCAGACGGTACCAACGCCCCGCCCCTGGCCCGCATCAACTCCGGCAGCCCGGGCGGCAACGAGGTAGTCCGAAGCTCCCTCAACTCCCAGGTCACCCTCGACGCCTCGGCCAGCGCCTCCCTCAACGGCAGCACGGTCACCTTCCTCTGGGAGCAGACGGCCGGGCCACCGGTAGTCCTCTCCAGCAGAAACTCCGCCCAGGTCAGCTTCATCCCGCGGGTCTCCTCGACCTACACCTTCAAGGTCACCGTCACCGACGGCCTGGGCAACGCGAGCACGAGCACCGTCACCGTCTTCGCCGGCGCCCAACCCGCCCCGACCGACGGCAGCGGCACCGTACTCGGCAGCGTCCCAGCCGCCGGCGGCGGCGCCGGCTGCGCCCTCGTACGCCCCGGTGTAGCCTCGCCCCTCGACCTGCTCGCTCTGCTCCTCCCCTTCCTCGCCCTCCGCCGGAAAACCGGGGGGAAAACTGGGGACACACGACCTATTTTTTCAAAATAGGTCGTGTGTCCCCAGTTTTCCCCCCGGTTTTCTGGTTTCTGCTACAATGGCGCGCCTGGAAGTGACGGAGGCGCGAGCATGCAATTCAGGGATTACATCTTCGACAGCGAGATCCTCGGCCGGCACATGGACATCCACGTGTTCGGCCACTTCGGGACGCCAATCATCTGCTTTCCCAGCTCCATGGGACGCACCGACCAGTTCGCGGGCTTCGGCAAGATGCTCGACCAGATCGGGGACTTCGTCGCCGGCGGGAAGGTCAAGCTCTACTGCGTCGACGGGGTCGACGGCGATGCCTGGTACAACAAGTACGCGCATCCCGGCCACCGGGCCTGGATGGCCGAGCTCTACGATCGGCACCTGATGGACGAGGTGGTCCCCTTCATCTACCGGGACTGCTGGACCGACTACATCCCGATCACGACGGCCGGCTGCAGCTTCGGCGCCTACCACGCCGTGAATGCCACGCTCAAGCACCCGTGGACCTTCGATCGCTGCATCGGCATGAGCGGCGTCTACGACGTCCGCGACCACGCCGACGCCTACTACGACGAGAACGTCTACTTCAACAACCCGGTCGACTTCATCGGCGGCGTCGGCGAGAGCGACTACCTCGACCAGCTTCGCAGGACCGACATCCGGCTGGTCTGCGGGCGAGGCGCCTGGGAGCACCCGCACCTCACCGAGGATTTCTCGCGTCTGCTCCACAGCCGGGGAATCCCCAACTGGTGCGATCTATGGGGGCACGACGTCGAGCACCACTGGTTCTGGTGGCGCCGACAGTTCCGCCACCACATCGAGCAGATGTGAGAAGGGCTCGACTGCGATGACCGCGGAAAAGTGGATCGGCCTCTCGCTCGGCACGGACATAGACTGGCCGGCCTGCTTCGAGGCGATGGTACGGCGGCTACAGCCCAGGTTTGGCCGCGGCAAGCAGCAGTTCGACGTCAAGGTGCGCCGGGTCCTGATGGACCCTTTCTCGCTCACCGACCCCTCGAAGTACGTGCTGGTGGTCGACCGGCTGACGCACTGGTTCAAGTTCGCCCGGGAGTGGCTCAAGAAGGCCGCCCTGATGAACGACGTCTACTTGCTGAACAACCCCTTCACCTTCCAGGCGATGGAGAAGCATTCGGCCTTCTGCGCGATGATGCGGCTGGGAGTCCGCATTCCGCCGACCGTGCTCCTGCCGCAGAAGGAGTACCCGAGAAACAGCCCTGCGTACGCTAAGACGACCGCGCGCTACAACCTGCTCTTCGACCTGGACCAGATCGCCGACCAGGTCGGCTACCCGCTCTACATGAAACCCTACGACGGCGGCGGGTGGCGGGGCGTGACGCGGGTCGAGAGCTCTCGCGAGCTCCACAAGGCCTATGACCACTCCGGCACGGAGATCATGCACCTGCAGCGGGCCGTCGAGCCATGCGACGTCTTCGCAAGGGCGCTAGCCATCGGCCCTCAGGTGCTGCCGATGCGCTACGACGCCTCGCAGCCGCTCCACGCGCGCTATGTCGTGGATCACGGCTTCCTCTCGCCCGCCATGGGCCGCGAGATCAACATCCTCACGAAGACCATCAACGCCTTCTTCCGCTGGGAGTACAACTCCTGCGAGGCGATCGTGGCCGACGAGATCCTCTATCCCATCGACTTCGCCAACGCCTGTCCCGACAGCTCTCTGACCAGCCTGCACTACTACTTCCCGTTCGTCGTGAAGTCGCTCTTGCTCTGGACGCTCTTTTGCGTCGGAACGGGACGCAAGATGCGCCGCAACCTCGACTTCGAGCCCTGGTTCGCAATCGGCGACGACCCGTCGCTCGATTACTCCGAGAAGCTCGACCACTACGAACGGCTGGCCGACGAGTACTTCGAGACTGCGAAGTTCGAGGAGTTCTGCGCCAGGCGCTTCCCGGACATCGACTCGCAGCTGCTCGAGTTTTTCCTGGGCGACGAGTTCGACGCCATCCTCTGCCAGAAAGTGAAGGACGTCTTCCCGGCGCGCGAGCACGACGAGTTCATCGAGCACTTCCGCGGCCTGGTCCGACTGGGCGCCAGGGGAATGCTCTCGCCCAGACCCGACAAAACGCCTCGAAGGCGTAATTGAGTCCATCTTCCTCATCACCATGCCCCCGATTCGATTGTTCACCCAGCCCGAGTGCGAGGCCTCCGAAACCGCCAGGGCCTTCTTGCGCGCTCGTGGCGTGGAGTTCGTGGAGCTGGACGTCACCGCCAGCGACGCCGCGCTCGACGAGATGACCGTCCGTTACCGCAGCCACGCCACCCCGACCTTCGTCATAGGCGACGCCGTGGTGGTCGGCTTCGACACCGAGCAACTCGAGGGCGCGCTCTCCCGCGCCGGCCGGGCGCCCGACGAGGCTCGCTGAGCCTGTGACCGCGGCCCCTGTGCCGCCGCTCTCGCGCGGGCGGATCGCGGCGCTTTACGTTCTCTACTTCATCTCGCACGGCATCGCGGTGCCCTATCTGCCGCTGGCGATGCGCCGCATCGGGATGAGCGGCGACGCCATCGGCGCCACCATGGCCGCCTCGCTGGTGCTCTCGCTCCTGACACCGCCGCTCTGGGGCTATGTCGCAGACCGCTTCGGTCTGCGGCGCGCCGCGATGACCGCGGCCGTTCTTCCGGGAATCGAAGGGTTCGTCGCCGGCTTCCTCGTCTTCGTACTGGCACGAACGCCCATCGGGCCGCTGCTCGATGCTCTGGCCGTCTCCCATCCGCAAATCGGCCCCTCCGGGTACGGGCGCGTGCGCCGCTGGGGCTCCGTCGGCTTCATCCTGGCAGTCGCGTCCCTCGGACCGTTCGTGCTGACGATGCCTCCTCGCTCCATCCCAGGCCTCGTCGCCGCCTGCTGGCTGGTGATGGCGCTGGCGCTCCTGGCTCTCGACAAGGCCCCGGACGGCGCGGCCCCACCACCCACCGCTAGCCTGCCTTTCGCCCAGCTCTACGGAAACCACTCGACCTGGCTCTTTCTCCTGATCTCGGCCCTGCATGCCGCCTGCGGCATTCCGTTCGAAACCTACTTCTCTGCGTACGCCAGCGACGCAGGTCTTTCCGGCGGCTGGATCGGCGGCGCGTGGGCCGCAGGCGTCGGCCTGGAAGTGGTGGTCCTGTCTCACATGGGCTGGCTGCTCGACACGCTTGGCCCGCGACGGATCTTGCTCGTCGCCTACGGCGCAGGAGTTCTCCGGTGGGGCCTCACGGCGCTCCTGCCCGGCGGGCCGGCCATGGCGCTGGCGCAGGTGCTGCACGGTCTCACGTTCGGCGCCTGCCTGGGCGCCAGCGTCGTCTGGATGAGTCGGGTCGTGCCCGAATCCCTCTCGGGCTCGGCCCAGTCGGTCTTCGCGGCCGTCGCCTGGGGACTGGGCGGAATCCTGGGACAGCTCGTCTCGGGGCCGGCGATGGACCGGCTGGGCGGCCAGGCCCTCTTCGCCTTCGCGGCCGCCGCGGAGCTGGTCCCGCTCGCCGCGATCGCGATTCTGCCCGAGCCACCGCCGCGCGCCAGGAGCTGACCCGCCCGCCCTGCGTCCGGCCGCTATACTTCCTTCGAAGCAGGTCTCGACGTGATCCAGATCCCCGGATACAAGCTCGAGCGCGAGATCGCCTCCGGCTCGTCCGGGACGGTCTTCCTGGCAATCCAGCAGAACCTCGACCGCCAGGTCGCGCTCAAAGTGCTGTCGCCCGGCCTCTTCGACGCCGAGGAGACGCGCGCCCGGTTCCTGCGCGAGACCAAGGTCCAGGCGAGCCTGGCGCACCCGGCGCTGGTCCGCGTCTTCGACGCCGGCTTCTCCGGCGGCCATCCGTGGTTGGCGATGGAGCTGGTCGAACAAGGGACCCTACGGCGCCTTCTGGATGAGCGCATGCGCCTGCCGCCCGCCCAAGCGATCCGGATAGCGCTGTCGCTGGCAGGCGGCCTCGCACAGGCGCACGCCCAAGGTATCGCGCACCGGGACCTCAAACCGGAAAACGTGCTCATCGGCGAGGGGGGCCAGCCGAAGATCGCCGACTTCGGGCTGGCGAAGGTGCTCGGCGGCGCCGCCCAGTCCGTCAACACGGCAACCGGCGTCATTCTCGGCACGCCCGGCTACATCGCGCCGGAGGCGGTGCTTGGCAAACCGGCCGGGGCGCCCGCCGACCTCTACGCGCTGGGGGTGATGCTCTACGAGATGCTGGTGGGGCGAAAGCCGTTCGAGGCCACGTCCATCGGCGAGATCCTGCGCCTTCAGCTCGAGGGCCGGGTCCCGCCCGCGCGCAGCACTGTTGGGGCGCTTCCTCCCGCGCTCGACTCGCTACTGGAAGCCTTGCTGGGGGTGGACCCCGCCAAGCGCCCCGATGCGGCCGCCGTGGAAGCGGCCCTCGAGTCCCTCTCGGTGGCGCTGGTGCCAGCAGCAGCCCAAGCGACTGCCGCGCTCACGCGCCGGATGGGGGGCGCTTCGACGCGCGTCCTGAGTCGGGTGGAGCCGAGGGCCGTCACTGCCCCAACTCTCCGCGTGCCGGCCCTCTGGGCGATTCCTGGCCGCGCGTGGATGACCATTCTGCTGGGAGTTGCCCTCGTGGCCGGGGCCGCCGCCGGCTGGCGAAGCACGCGAGAACGCCCGCAGCGCGTGCGACCCATACTGTCCCGGAGATTGTTCGGCCCGAAGCTACCGCCCCCGCCGCCGCCCGCCATCGAGCGCGTCACCGTCGGTCCGAACTTCGCAATCGTGCGCCTCTCGGCTCCCGCCCTTCCGCGGACCTCGGTGCGTTACACCGCCGGCGCCACAGAGCCGAGCCGGACGACGACGTTTCCCGTCGGCAACCGGGAGCTCGAGCTCACCGGACTTCGAGGGGGCGAGACCTGCCGGGTCGAGATCGCCTCCGAGGGGAGCACGCAGTGGCGCAAGTTTCGGACCCTTCGAATCGATCGCGCGGGGGCGCGGTGCATCAACCCGGAGGGCCCAGGGGTCCAGCGCGTGGTGGCCTCCGGGGACGGACGCTCCATCGTTGCCCTGTGGCTGACGGAGCGCAAGCCGGCCCGTCAGAACATCGAGTTCGCCGAGAGCTTCGACGGAGGCAGGAGCTGGACCGACGCGGTCGACCTGGCCCCGGGCGCAGCACAGCTTCTGTGGCCCACGATGACGCGGGTCGTGGGAGGACTGGTCGTCGGCTGGGCATTCCGGGACACCAACGGAAAGCACTGGTCCGAGGTGCGCTATCGCAAGGACGGCGCTGCCGACTTCGGACCCCCGTGCCGGATTCCCTCGACCTTCCACACTCCGGCGCTGGCGTCCGCGCCGGACGGCTCGGCCGACCTGATCACATGGATGACGGGAGACCCGAACGGACCGCCGCTGATGCGCTGGTCTCGGTACGATCCTTCCAACAACTCGATCGGCCCGCCTGTCCAGGCAGGGGTGATGCCGCACGATCACCGGGACGTCTACTGCGTTCAGGCCATCCGCTACGCCGGCAGACTCTACTGCTTCAGCCGGACCTTCTCGGGAGAACCCGGGTTGACCGAGGTGCTCCACCGGATGGCCAACTGGATTGTCAGGGCCGGGACACTGATCATCGGCACCAGCGCGGACAACCCGGCGAAGGGCGCCTGGCGGCCGCTCATGCCGCTGACCCCGGCGACCGAGAGCGTCCACAGCAGCCTCAGCCTGGTGGTCTACGCCGAGAAGTTGCTGGCCTGGTACGACTCCGGAATGGGGCCGCGCGTGCTGGCGCTCGACTTCCGCAGCGGCGCGGTGGGCGCGCCGATCAACCCGCTGGGGCCCGGGGGGACCGGAAGGACGGGCTGCATGGCGATCGTGGGCGGCCACTTGCAGGGAGCGCTGCTCTCGATCGGAGCGCCACCCGACGGTATCGAGCCGACGCAGCTCCTGGAGCTGCTGACCAGCCAGGACGGCGTTCGATGGGCGCGCGCTCCCGAGAAGCCCAGTCCCGTGCGCAGCCCGCGCCAGCTCTGCCTGGTGGACTGGCAAGGCCGCACCTTGCTGCTGGCGATCGATTTCAGGGAGAATTTGACGCTGGCGACCACGGGGCAATGACGCGCGTCAAAGCCGCGCCAGGAGCAGGGGGACGTTGGAGAGCTTCACTTCGGCCCAGCGATCGAGGACGGCTCCGTTCTCGTCGAGGTTGACGACGTCGGAGAGCACCGTGACCGCGCCAGTCGTTCGCGCGGCCCCGGCCAGTAGCGTGAACCACTCATCGCCGATGATCGTGTAGACCTTGTATCGTCGTTCGCTCTTTCGGGTCTTCATTTGGCTTCTCCCATGAGGGCCTCGCGCAGGCCCGGGTTCGTGCCGTCGAGCTTCCAGACGAACGCGTCGAGGACATAGTGCGTGGCCTGGGGCAACGCCAGGAGCGGTACGGTGAGCCAGAGCCACGAGGAGGCCGCATCCGAAAGCACGCCCCTGGTGCCGAAGAGGGCGCCGTGCTCCTGCCAGACCAGGTGGTCCCAGAGCGCTTCCTCGAAGAAAGCCAGGCCGAAGAGGATGCCCAGGAAGAGCGGAAGGGCCACGGGCTGCGCCACTTCTCGCAGGAAGCGCGACCGCTCGAGGCCCGCCTGACCGGCCTGCCGGTTCAGCGTCAGCCAGATGAGCGCGACGTAGGGCACCCCATGCGCCAGGGTATTCGTGGCCGTGAAGGCGAGGTCCGAATCGAGGAGCACGATGCCCGTCCACCAGGCGATGGCCGTGGAGCCGACGACAGCGACACGTCCGGGGTTCTGCTCCCCGCGCGCCAACCACAGATAGGCCTGCCGCAGCGTGAAGGTTGCGTAGAGCCCGAAGACGGGCACGGCCGCTGCGGTCCACAGACCGTCCCGGGACAGCTCGACGAAGTCACCCGGGACGAACCAGACGAAGCTGCGCGTGTGCGTGTGCCAGTAGAGGATCGGACCGAGCGTGGCGGCGTAGACGGTCCATCGGTTCAGGGTCCGGTCGAAGTGCGAGAGCCGGCGGTCGCGGCCGTCGTAGAGAGCCAGGAAGCCGTACTGCTGCCGCACGAAGTGGAAGACGGCCAGGTAGGCCAACGTTCTCCAGAAGGCGAGCTGTCCAAGGGTGCCGTAGATGGCCGCGCCGAGCGCAAAGCAGCCGAGCGGTGTCAGCGTGTAGAGCCAGGGCCGGCGGGCCAGCTCCCGCCGATCGAGGTAGGTCCGATAGAGGGTCGACCAGACGTGCGCCACATCGACCAGGAGAATGAAGACGACCCATGCCCAGAGGGGCACGCCCTCCAGGCCCGCCAGGTACGGCGATAGCGCCAGCGCCACGAGCGCCGGCACCAGCATCGGCGCCACGAACCAGGCCAGGTCGAACTCCGCCGAGACGACCCAGCCGCTGTCCCGCCTCTCGATTTCCGATTCCCGGTTCTCGATTCCCCTACTCACTACTCGCTACTCACTACTCTCTACTTCTTCACGTCCTCGATCCCGAGCACGTGCTCGTCGGCGTTGGCGCGGATCTCGGGGGCGTACATGGCCCAGCCCTTGGTGGGCAGGGCGTGGAAGGTACCCGGGATCTCGGCGCGCATCCGGTACTTGATCAGGTGCTCGCCCTGCGCCAGCCACGTGACGAAGAAGGCGACCTTCTCGTCGCGCAGCTCCATGTTGGAGCAGAGCTCACCGTACCGGCCGCCGCTGCGGACATCGACGGGTTCGCAGCCTGCTGGCTTGAAGTCTTCGAAGACCAGATAGTCGTAGTCATTCTTCGACGTCAGGCGCAGCTCGACCTCGAGCTGGTCGCCGCTCACGAGCTTGTCACCACTCGCGAGGGGCACCCGCTCGTAGCGCAGTCGGCGCTCGGCCACGTCCTGGAGCCGGGAGCCCTGGACGGTCTCGGTCTTGTCGGATCGCACCAGCTTGAAGTACTTGCGGTCGACCTTCACCTCGAGGCCGGCGGCCGAGATGCCCTCCTGCTTGGTGAAGTAGGTGAGGTACGAGCTGAAGTAGACGGCGCCCTCTCCCTTGCGTTCCACGCGCAGCACGTGCCGGCCGCTGGTCAGCTCGTCGCCGGAGAGGCTGATGCGGTTGTCGAAGGCAAACATCGTGTCGCGGGAGACGTGGACCTGCTTGAGCGGCTTGCCGTCGAGCGAGACCGTGAGGTCGAAGTCGGGGGCGATCTCCTTGGTGGCGCGCATGTAGTCGACCAGGGAGGAGATAGCGAACGCGGTGTCCCGGGTCGAACGCCAGTAGGTGCCGTTCTTGCGGTTGTTGAGCAACCACTTGACCAGTCCCGGAGCGAACTCGTCCGTCGGGTCCTTTGCAATGACGGCCTTCAAGATCCAGGCGTGCGTCTCGACGTCGTTGTTCCACCAGTACCACCAGCCGTCCTGCGGCAGGTCGTACCAGGTGGTCTGGTTCTCGGTGTCGTGCTTCTCGTACTGGCGGAGGTTCTTGAGCACCAGATCGGCTTCGGCCGTCTTGCCGAGTTTCCGCATTGCCAGTGACAGAAGCGCCTTGCCGTAGAGCGAGAGGTGCGCCCTGCGCTCCATCAGGATGGCGTTCAGGTCCGCCGCTTCGCGCTTTCGCAGCGAGAGCACGTAGGCCAGGAATGCCTGCTCGTCCCAGGCGCCCTTCGCCTCCTTCCAGTCCTTCAGGTCGTGGACGACGCCGTTTTCCAGCGCCCGGAACCCGCGCTCCAGCATGCCGGAGTCGACCTCGATGTCGTTCTCGGTGGCGAGCGTCAGCCCCCAGAGGACATACGCAGTCATGTAGGTGCTCGGCTTGTCTTCGGGCCACCAGCCCCAGCCGCCGCCGGAGACCTGGAAGGCCGAGATCCGCTCGAGTCCGGCGCGAACGATGTCCGCCAGCACCTTCTGCGAGAAGACCGGCTTTTCACCGAGCGGCGGCGTGCGGCCATAGCGGGCGGCGGCGTCGCCCAGCTCCTGGCTGTTGAGGTTCGTGCGCTTGGAAGCCAGGTCGTCGAGCGACAGCCCCATCTGCGTCAGGCTGCGCTGCACCAGCACCGCGGGGAGGAAACGGCTCATCGTCTGCTCGGTGCAACCGTAGGGATAATCGAGCAGGTACGGCACGGCGTCGATCATCGACCCCGCAAGCGACGGCGAGAAGCGCACCTCCAGGCGGCTCGCAGCCGGGTCGCGCTCGGCCGGCACCTCCAGCGCCAGCTCGGCAAAAGGGGCGCCCGCCGGGCGGATCAGCCCGGTGAGCGAGACGGTCTTCTCGATGCCGTGGACCAGCACCGGGAATCCCATCTGCACCGCGTCGGATTCCTCGTCGGTCAGCCCTTCCATCTTGATGACGGCGAACCCGTCCTTCTTGACGGCTACATCCCAGTCTACCCGCACCTCCTTACCGGCCTCGATCACCACCTCGGAGGTCGCAGGAGTCGCCAGCTCCATCAAGTCTTCTGGAACCGTCAGGGTCACCTTCGCCTTCTTCGGCTTGTCCAGGTAGTTGTGCAGGTTTGCGGACAGGGTCAAGCGATCCCGCTCGACGAAGAACCTGGGAGCCTGCAGCCGCAACACGAACTTCTTGGACGTCACGACGCTGGCCGAGGCGTCGCCGACGCGCGCCGACGGCGTCATTCCCAGCGCCCGCACCTTCCAGGTGGTCAGGTTCTCGGGCATCCGGAACTTGACCGTCGCCTCGCCGCTCTCGCCGGTCTTCACCGACGGGGTCCAGAAGGCTGTGTCCTCGAACTCCGCGCGCACCTTCGCTGCCTTGTAGGCCGGTTGCGGGGGCGGCGGTGGCGGGGGCGGGGACGCCGCCTGATCGCGCCGCTCGCGCCGGCCGCCGCCGTCTGCCTCGGCCTCGTCCTTGGCCATCGACTTGGATTCCTGCGCCATCGGCGCACTCGCCGGCGACGGCGCCATCGCGCGCCCGACCGATGAGGCTTTCATCTTCATGGGCCCCTCCGCAAGCGCGCCGGCCATGGCGAAGTTCCCGCCCTCCAGGTCGTCGGTGGCGAAGTTGAGCGACCGCAGCCCCCAGCTGCCGTGCCAGTCCTGGGCCGGGTCGCTCTCCACATACTGCGCCGGGTCCTGAATGTAGGCCAGCGGCTGGAACACCAGCTCCAGATTCGAGGCGGTCTGGAACCCGTGCGAGCGCTTCTGTCCCCAGTAGTGAGCCCGCACGTCCTTCAGAGTTTCCGGCTGGATGTAGAGCACCGACTTGTCGAAGACGGTCATTGCCAGCTCGGCCTCGACCGGCTTGCCCTCGGGCGTGGTCGCCTTGACGCGTACCGTCGCTTCGTCGCCCGGCCGGTAGTCCGGCCGGTCGGGCGTGACCTCGACGTTCATCACGCCCTCCTTGGGCGGCACGAGGATCTCGCGGGCCTCCTGGCGAAGCTTGCCGTCGATCACGGCGGTCGCCTCGACGAAGAAGTTGGGGTTGTCCCGGGCCTCGATCGGCAGGTCGATCACGGTCGATTTCGACGGCAGAGCGATGACGCGGTAGTTGGTGAGGATTCCGTGATCGGTGCGGTGGCTGAACAGCACCGAGGCGCCCGGCCGGGAGCTGTTGATCATCAGGTGAGCGGTCTCGCCCGGTTCGTAGGTGCGCTTGTCGGAGAGGATCTCGAGCTCGTTGAAGCGGAAGCTGGCGCCCTGGAAGTCGGCGCCCGCGACCCAGGCCACCTGCGCGCCGACGACCGGCCGGCCGCGGCTGTCCTTGGCTTCCCAGGCGATCTTGTACTGTCCGGACTTTCCGGCCTTGAGTGTCACGGTGTAGTTACCGTCGGGATCGGTGGAAGAGTCGAGGGTCTCGACGGGCTCCTCGACGACCTGTGTGTTGCGCTCGCCCTGATAGCGGATGGCGGAGACGGTCAGCTTGCCCTTGGCCGTGACGGGTGTGTCGTTGGCGGTGAGGGCCTTGACGGTGACGCGGATCTCCTGGCCGGGCTGGTAGTAGCCGCGGTCGAGCTCGGCGAACGCGTAGAACTCCTGGCGCGTCACCTTGATCGTGCCGCTGCCCGTGATGGTCCTGCGGCTGGCGTCGACGACCTCGGCCTCGATCGTGTAGAGGTGGTCGAGGTCGGGGTGGTTGGCGAGCGCGGGGGCGGTGTCGACCTTGAAGGCGAGCGTGCCGTCCTCGCCGATCTCTCCGGTGCCCTCGGAGACCAGCTCGCGCTGGGGCTTGGGGGGAGCGCCCCACCACGGGTACCAGACGCAGGCGCGGGGGCCGTAGTGCTTCCACCAGGGCAGCCACTCGCAGCTATAGAAGCAGCGGCCGTAGCCCGGGCCGTAGAGCCAGTCCCAGTAGCCTGGCGAGACGAAGCTGTGGGTGTACTCCTCGCGGAAGATCTTGTAGGTCGCCTTCGCCTTGGTCACGGGCGCGCCGAAGTAGTAGCGGGCCTCGACCTTGCCGTCGACGCTCTCGCCCAGGCGGACCAGGTCGGAGCCGACCTTGACGGAGACTTCGAACTCGGGCTTCTTGTACTCCTCGACGCGGAACTGGCCGCCGGCCTCGGAGTGGCCGTGGAGGTCGATCGTGTAGGCGCCGAGCGCGGCCGACTTTTCGAGCTTGAACTGGGCCGCTACCGAGCCGTACTCATTTGGACTCAAATCGTCCTTAAACACCTCGGCGCCCTTCGAGTCGCGGACGGTGACCCGGACACGGCCGGAGCGCACGGGGCGGTACTGGCCGCCGGAATAGTCGTGCATCCAGGCCTTGAACTTGACCGTCTGGAGGGGGCGGTAGACCGGGCGATCGGTGAAGACTAGGGAACGCCGGCCGGCCCACTCGTGGGACGGGGAGTAGTAGACGTCCCAGTACCGCACGCCGGCGAAGGCCATGGCCCCGCCCGGTCCGCGAGCGATGGTCACGATCTGGGGCCAGGCATCGAACTTCCTGTCGGCCTTGAAGAGCGAGATGCCCTCGGCGTCGCTGGTGGTCTTGCGCGCCTGGGCGTACCAGTGCTGGCGCTCTTTCCACGAGGTGGCGGTGCGGCCCCAGCGGGACCAGTACTGGAAATGAGTCAGCTCGACCCCGGCTAGAGCCTGGCCCGTGCGGGCGTCGACGGTGAAGCAGAGCTGCTGGTCCTTGAGCTTCTTGCGGACCACGGCGATGTCGGAGAGCAGCACCAGGTTTCGCACCGGCTGCTCGTGGCCCGCGCAGGACGCCTCGACGACGTAGCAGCCACGCTCGGTCAAAGGACTCGTGATATCCGCATGGGCGTAACGGTGATCGCCCGCGTCGTTCACCTTGGCGTCCCACTCGGCGACCTTTTCGCCCCGGTACTTCAGGTACGGATAGGAGCCGTTCCCCCGGTCCTGCAGGAGCGCGTAGCTCAGGTTCTCCAGGTCGTAGCCGCTGACGGCGTTCTCATCGTCGGCCTCCACTCGGTCGATGAAATCCTGCACGTAGCGGGCGAGGTCGAGCTTGTGGGCGACCAGGTGCACACTGCCGGTGTTGCGGTAGGTGACCGGGATGCGCGCCGGGTCGCCCGCGAGCTGGACGCCGGTCTGCTGCAGGACGATCTCGGAGGCGCGGATGCGGTGGATCTGGGACTGCGCGGAGCCGCTCCTGGGGCCGCCCCTGAAGAGCTCCAGGGAGCGCTCGAACTCGCGGATCGCCTCCTTGAACTGCTTGCGCGACTGGTAGTAGAGGCCGATGGCGTACTGCGCCTCGGGGGCCACCTTGGCCTTCGGGTACTTGTCGACGACCGAGCGCAAGAGCGCCAGGATGTCCTCGTCGGCAGGCAGCGTGACGCGAGCGATACGCGTGCCAAGGAGCGTGAGCACGTCACCGTCGGCCAGCTCCTCGAGCTTGGCCTTTTCGACGGCGTCCTTGTACGGCTGGCCGCCGCCGTCCCACCAGTTCATCCACCCCTGCAAGCGGTGGGCGCCGTAGCGCGCGCGGGCCAGCATCGCTCGCCGGTAGACGGCCAGCGCGGCGTCGTCCTGGGTCTCGCTCGGGTCGATCTTCTCGATCTCGGCCAGCAGGAACTTCACCTTCTGCCCGTCCGGAAGGCCGGCCGACCAACTCTGGGGGACCGGGGCGAAGATCGGCTTGCCGGCCGTGTCGACGGGGATGCCGCGCGGCCGCTGCATGCCGCCGCCCCAGCCGTGGCGACCGCGGCCACGACCCATGGGCATCTCCTCGGCCTCTTCACCCGTCGTCTGGTCGTCGGGGTTCTCCTCCTCGCCGCCGCCCGGCCAGTAGTCCTGATCGGAAGTGCCGAACCGGGTCAGCGCGCCGACGAGATCGAACTGGATGCCGATCCGCTCGGCGGAGAGGCCGGCCTTGTCCGGCGCACTGAGCGCCTCGAGCTTCGCGGAGTCCGCCTGGAAGCCGATGCAGAGGTCGCGGGCGCGCTCGAGATGCCCGATCGCCTTCTTGCGGTCCGACTTGGTGGCGTCCTTCTGGATGCCCTGGTCCCAGCGGCCTCGGTGGAACTTGCCGCCCTTCTCGGTTCCCCAGTGCGGCATCGTGAGGTAGAGAGTGCCGAGAAAGCGGCACGCACGGGCCTCTCGGAGCTGGCCGGCAAAGCGCTTGACCGTCTCCTCGGCGGCCTTGACGGCCTCGTCGTACTCCTGCATGCGCAGGTGCGAGAGGGCGAGCCGGGAGCTCGCGTGCCACAATTGCTCCGCGGGATGAACCGACTCCAGGAACTTCGAGTAGCCCTGCTGGGCCTCCTTGAAGTTCTGCTCCTCCCAGAGCTTGTCTGCCGCCGCCAGCTCGGGCGGCGGGTCCTCCGCGCCGAGGAGACCATTCCCCCAGACCGAGGAGAGGATCACGAGAACGAATGCTGCGGATAGGACAGGACGAACCCCGATAACGCGAAGCATGAGGGCCTCCAGCGTCGGACAGGTGCGAGTTGCAGACGCCGGCAGGACCCGACGTCCGCCTTCATGAGACCTATCCTAACACGGGGAGTTCCAAGGCAGGGATGAGGCTTGAGAAGTGAGAAGTGAGAAGCGAGGCCAAGCCTCAAGCCTCAAGCCTCAAGCCTCAAGCCTCAAGCCTCAAGCCTCAAATGACTGGCCTGAGGAAGCTGGCGAGCTGGGCGCGTTCGACGGCCTGGAGGGCGGCGGCCTTGACGTGGTCGGAGGGGCCGACGACCTGCTCGGGGGTGCCGTCTGCGGCGAGGCGGATCTTGTACTCGACGGAGTTCTTGGCGTCGTTTTCGATCCGGAGGCGGTTCTGGGTGGCAAACGCGGAGGACTTCACGACGGCGATCTCCTCGGAGTTGACCTTCTCGGAGAGCGGATCGAGATTGTAGGTGCCGATCATGGCGACCTTGTCGTCGATGGAGAAGACCTTGGCGTGGACCTTGGCGGGACCACGGTAGGCGAAGATGCGCAGCGTGGGCACGGCCTTCATGATGTGCTTCCACTCCTTGACGAACATCGCCTGGGTGAGGAGGCTGTCGGTGCTGTCGGGGCTGTTCGTGAGGAGGAAGATCGCCACACCGCGGGCCGAGGCGCGCTTCAGGGAAGCCATCGCTTTCTCGGTGAGCACGACGTAGGGGTTCTGGATGATGATCTTCTTCTCGGCGGCGTCGAAGAAGCGGACGAGGTTGTCGGTGATGTCGTTGCCCTGGGCCAAGAGCGAGGTCTTGTCGAGCAGCAAGCTCGGGTAGGCGCGCTCGCCCCGGAACGGCTGGAAGCCGGAGTACGAGCTGATGCCGGGGAACTTCGCCAGCTCCTTGTTGCACTCCTCGAGCGAGGGGATGTCCCCGTCGAACTTGGCCGCGTCGATCAGGCCGTTGCCCATCATGAACTGCTCCATCGTGCGGCGGGCGACCTCGAGCGGGATGTCCTGGCTGTCCCAGTTGCCGAGCCAGTCCTTGTTGACGTCGGCGTTGCGAAGGATGTCGAACTCGAGCTCGAAGGCCTTCTTGGCGGCCTCGGCGATTCCGGCACCCTTGAGCAGCACGTCGGTGTCGCGGTAGGCCTTGGGGTGGTCCTTCCAGGAGGCGAAGTAGTTGGCGCTCACGTTGCGGCCGCCGGTGATGACCCACTCGCCGTCGGCAATCAGCAGCTTGTCATGGTTGCTGGCGATGGGCTCGCGGATGTCCCTGGGCAGGTTCAGGAGCGCTGCGTGGAGCGGGTTGTAGACCTTGATGGTCACGCCCTTGTGCTGCATCAGCTCTTGCAGGTAGTCGCGGCCCAGCGTCATGCGCGACAGGCTCTTGGTGCCGCGAGCGTCCACCATCAGCCGGATCGGCACGCCCTCCTTGGCCTTCTTCAGCAGCAGGCCGACGAAGGCGCGGCCAAAGACGTCGGTCTCGACGATGAAGTAGGTGCAATCGATCGACTTCTTGGCGTTGGAGGTGATGTGCCAGCGGGCATACCAGGAATCGACGTTGTCCGTGAGCAGGCGCACGAAGGCGTCGCCGCTCTTGCTCTTGGCCGAAATCGCGTCGAAGACCTTGTCGACGTCGGCCAGCACGGGAACGACCGTCAGGATCGGGAACAGAAGGACTGCCAGAAGTGTGGTCGTGACCAGTCGGCGATTCATGGTGCTCCTTTTCCGAAGGCAAATCTTTCCGAACAACATGATGACGGGCATGAGGATTGAACACCCCGTCCCGAGGATTCCAGTATCCACTACCGCCCCCCCCTGCCCGAGGTTGCAGAGAAGTAGTGAGTAGCGAGTAGTGAGTAGCGAGTAGACACTAAGGGACACGCCTACTCACTCCTCACGCCTGATCCCTCAAGCCTCACTCCTCAAGCCTCAAGCCTCACTCCTCAAGCCTCAAGCCTCACTCCTCGAGCCTCACCCCTCGTCCAAGCTGGTATCCTGGGCCAAGCCATGACTATCTACTTCTTCTTCGATTTCCTCTCACCGTACAGCTACCTGGCCAGCGAGCTGCTCGCGCGCGACCTCGAGCTCGACGCGCGCCTCACCTACACACCGGTCGTCTTCGGAACCATGCTCTCCCGGCGCAACGCCAAGGGCCCCGGCGAGGACCGCAAACAGCGCGAGGTCGGCCTCCAGGACATCATGCTCCGGGCCCGCTTCCTCGACATTCCCTTCGAGGGAACACCGACCCATCCTTTCAACCCGCTGCCCGCGCTCCGCTCCGTCACAGCCCTCACGGACAACGACCAGCGGCGGCGCCTCACCCGCCACTACTTCCGGCTCGGCTGGCGGGACAAGCAGCCGCTCGACGACCTGGCCACGCTCAGGCGCGGCCTAGCCGAGCTCGGCATCGACCAGGACCCCGATCAGGCCCTCTCGGACCCGACCGCCCGCAAGCAGCTCAAGGCCGCCACGGAGCTGGCCCTGGAAGCCGGCGCCACCGGCGTGCCGACCTTTCTCACCGACGGCATCCTCTTCTTCGGTGGCGACCGCATCGATCTCCTGAAGTCCTACCTGGCCGGCCAGGTCACCCTGGATCGCGACAAGCTCGCCGAGATCATGGCCCGCCCCGGCATCGACCGCGTGGTCTGAGCGTCCCTCGAGCCTCGAGCCTCACTCCTCCATCCTCACTGCCGCTGCCTCTACCAGCGCGGCGACTCCCCCCCGCCGGAACCGCTCGAGCAACTCCTCGGCCGGCGAACGGCCGGCGGCGGCCCACTCAGCGGCGGGCGCCAGGAACCGCTCCTCCCCCATGCCGCGTGCGGCCAGGCCGGCGCTGGAGAGCGCCACGAGTTCGCGCGCCAGCGGTGCCAGCGCAACCCCGCCACCGGTCCGGCCCCTGAGCCCCTCCCGCGCAGCGGCGTCGAACAGGGCGTTCAGCTCCCCGCGATGCGGCGCCAAAAGCTCCAGCGCGCCCTCTAACGACGGCGGGTGATAGAGCAGCCCGGTCCAGAGCGCGGGCAGCGCCATCCCCGTGCCGGGCGGCGGAGCATCGGCCGATCGGACCTCCAGCACCCGCTTGGCTCGCGCCTCGGTGAAGATCGTGGAGAGGTGCAGCTCCCAGTCCGCCATCTCGGCCGGACGGCCCTCGACGCCGTCCCGGAGCAGCTGCCGGAAGGTGCGCCCTCCGGCCGGCGCCACTCCGCCGTCGGTGGCTCGCACGAGGATCGCCGGCACGTCCAGGGCGAACTCCACGTAGCGCTCCCAGGACCACTCGCCGTCGAACGCGCAGGTCACCACGCCCGAGCGCGCCGGGTCCGTCTCGCGCCAGATGGCGGTTCGGACGCTGGCCAGACCGCTCTCCCGCCCGCCCTCGACGGGCGAGTTCGCAAACAGCGCGGCCACCACCGGCGCGGCCAGCATCGCCAGGCGCATCTTGCGGCCCGCATCGGCCTCGCTCGTGAAGTCGAAGCTGGCCTGGACCGAGGCCGTCCGGGTCATCATGTCGCGATAGCGCCGGCCGCCGTGCTGCTCGAGGTGCTCGGCCATGATCCGGTAGCGCCGCTTGGGCACGAGCTCGATCTCGCCGGAGGCGCTGACCGGCTGCAAGGCGTGCGAGAGGAACACGAAGCCGCGCTCGCGGGCCCGCAGGACCAGGTCGCCCAGGATCGCGCGCAGCTCACCGTCGACCTCGGCCAGGGTCCGCCAAGGCGAGCCGGAGATCTCTGTCTGTCCTCCGGGTTCGAGGTTGATGGATGCTCGGCCTCGCGAGAGGGTTGTCGGCGGCAGCGGCCCCTCGGCTGGCGAGTAGTCCGGGCTACTCAAGAGCCCCAGGAACGCCGCTTCCACCCCGGGCCGGTGCTCCGAGGCGAACGGCACGGCCACGCCCGTCACCGGCTCGACGGCCAGGAGCTCGTACTCGATGCCAACGCACGCCGAGCAGCCTTCGATCCGCCCGGGGACGGTCGCGCCCGATCCCGCGCTTGCCGGCGGTTTGCTGAAGTAGTCGAGGAGGTCCCGATACTGGATCGGTTCCCCGGCCGCCCCACCCGAATCGGAGCTCATCCCGGCGAAGAGTAACTACCGTCACACGCGGAGTCAACCTGGGCCGATGGGGGGGCAGGTCCGCCGAGCCCCAGCGAAAGCCCCCCCGCGCGTTCAGCTCGAGATGTCGAGGACCACCTTGCGGATGCCGGGGCGAGAGGCCTCATCGAACGCGCTGGAAGCGTCGTCGAGCTCGAAGCGCGCGTCGATCGTCGATTCTGGCGAGAGCCGGCCGGCGGCGAGCGCGGCCAGCGACGGCTCGAACGGCCCGCAGCGGGAGCCGATCACGGTCACTTCGTCGATCACCACCGGCGCCAGGTTGAGCGGCCGCGCCGAAGCGCAGGTGCTCTTCAGAACTATCGTCCCGCGAGGCTCCACCAGGCCCAGGGCTCTCTCGAAACCCTCGGGTTGCCCGGTGGCCTCGACGATCATGGGAAACGAGCGCGGCGGGAGCGATTCAACAGAAGCAGTGACCGAAATCCCAGCTTCGGCCAGGGGCACCAGCAGGCGCTCGTGGCGGCCCACCACCGTGACGGAGGCACCCGCGAGCGCCAAGACTTGCGCCACGAGGCCGCCCAGCTTGCCGGCGCCCATCACGAGCACGCGTTTCCCGCGGACGGCCACTTGCTCCAGCACCTCATAGGCCGCGGCCACGGGCTCCGTGAAGAGCGCTCGGTCCGTGGCCAGGACGTCCGGCACTTCGCGCAGGTTCCCGGCCGGCAGCCAGAGCAGCTCGGCCATCGCGCCGGATCGCCCGAGAATTCCGAGCACGGTCCGACGAGGGCAGTGACGCGGCAGTCCTCGCGCGCACGTCTCGCACTGTCCGCAAGCGGCGTTGATCTCGCCGACCACTCGCTTCCCCAGCAAGGTCTCGTGCCCGGCGGGTGCCCTCTCGACCCGGCCCACGAACTCGTGACCCGGCACGCCCTGGAAGCCCATGTAGCCGCGGCGCAGCTCGAGATCGGTCGAGCAGATGCCCGCGACGAGAACCCGCACCAGCGCTTCGCCAGGGCCGGCGTCCTCGAGCGACACTTCCCGGACGGCGAGCTGGCCTCCTTCGCCCAGAACGACGGCCCTCACATCGCCTCCAGACGACGAACGCGGCTCGACGGCACGCCCGAGGCTCGGTGCGCCTGGATGAACGGCTTCGGCGGCATCACGCGGCTTACCAGTCGAGCGGCTCCCGATCTCGGAAGAACCCGCCGGTGGGGCCCTCGGCCGGTTGGGTGGCCAGCCAGACGATCCCGGAGGCGCCTTCCTCGACCGAGCGCTCGGCATCGGGGCCGCCCATGTCGGTCTTCACCCAGCCCGGGCAGACGGCGTTGACGCGAACCTTCTTCGGCTCGGCCTCCGCGGCCAGGATGCGCGTGAGGGCATTGAGCGCGGCCTTCGAGATGCGGTACGCCGGAAAGCCGGACACCATGCCGGAGAGCTGTCCCAGGCCACTCGAGACGTTGACGACCTGGGCGCCGCCCGCCTTTGCCAGCAAGGGCATCAGCGCCGTGGTCACGCGGAAGACCCCCATGCAGTTGACGTCGAACGCCTCCTGCATGTGCTGGCAGGTGGCGTTGAACACGGAGGCCGCGGGGCCGCCCGGATCGGGAAGGACGCCGGCGTTGTTGACCAGGACGTTCAAGTAGCCCCAGCGCTTGGTGATGAAGGCTGCGAGCCGCTCCACGCTGGCCAGGTCACCGACGTCGAGCGCGTAGTGGCAGACCATCAGCCGGTCCTTCTGGAGCTCCAGCGCAGCCTGTTCGGCCTTCTGCTCGTCGCGCGCGGTCAGGATGACGGTCATCCCGGTGCGGGCCAGCTGTCTGCAGACTTCCAGTCCGATACCACGGTTGCTGCCGGTCACCACGGCCAGCTTCTGGCTGATTTTTTTCGCCATGCGCGATGCCACCTCCTCGGGGTGCGTGGGCCATCGTAGCAGGTGATCGAGGCCATCGCGGCGGGTGGTGAAACGGCGCGCGCGGCCGATGCGCTAGACTGATCCGGCATGCTGACGGTCGTCACGGGAGCTTCGGGGCTGGTGGGCGGCAATCTGGCCATCCTGCTGCGCCAGGCGGGCCATGAGGTGCGGTGCACGAAGCGCGCGCGCAGCCGGCTCGCGCATCTCGACGGGTTCGGGCTCGAGTGGGTGGACGCCGACATCGAGGACCGGGCGTCGCTGGAGCGAGCTTTCGCGGGCGCGGCCGTCGTCTTCCACTGCGCCGCGCGCGTGAGCGTGCGGCGGCGCGTCACGCGGGAGCTGGTGCGCGCCAACGTCCGGGGCACGCAGAACGTCCTGCGCGCCGCGCGCACGGCCGGCGTGAAGCGGGTGGTCCACTGCTCCACCGTGGCCGCGCGAGCCGTTTCGACCACAGGCCGGCCGGTCACGGAGGACGAGCCCTACAATCTCGGCGACTTCGGCCTGGACGACGGCTACTCCCGCACCAAGCGCAGCGCCGAACGCGTGGTGCAGAGGGCGGTCGCAGACGGCCAGGACGTGGTCGTCGTCAACCCCAGCTACATGTTCGGCCCCTACGACGCGCGGCCCAGCTCGGGCGAGATGATCCTGCAGGTCATGCGCGGCACCGTGCCCGGCACCACGCTGGGCGTCTCCAACTTCGTCGATGTCCGCGATGTCTGCCGCGGGATGATTGCGGCCTGGGAGAAGGGCCGGACCGGCCAGGCGTACATCCTGGGCGGCTACAACATGACCTACGAGGCGATCCTCACGCTCATCGCCTCGGTCGCCAGGGTTCCGCCTCCCAGGCTGCGCTTGCCGCTGGTGGTCACTCGCGCGATGGCCGCCGCCTGCGATCTGGCCGAGCGGCTGACGGGGCGCGAGGGCTACCTGAACAGCGCCACGCTGCGCTACTCGGGCTGCACGGCCTTCTGCTTCAGCTCGGAGAAAGCGATGCGAGAGCTGGGCTACGCGGTCGGCCCGCTCGAGCCGTCGATCGCCGATGCCATTGCCTGGTTCCGCGAGCGCAAGATGATCGCCTGACCGGGCGCAACAACGCGGCCTTGGCGGGCGTAGTCATGGCGGGAGGACTCTCTTCATGCTCAGACACCTGTTGACCCTACCGCTTTTCCTGGCCCTGGCGACGGGCCTCTTTGCCCAGCAAACGGGCCGCACCTGCGACCAGCTGCCGGCTGTTGCGGACCTGGCGCTCTCGGCCGATGTGACCCGCCTGGTCCAGGGTCTCAACCCCGAGGTCGTATCGACAGTCATCAAGAACCACCTGGGCCGCTTCCTGGGGCAAGGTTTTCCGGACCCGTCGAAGGACCTGCAGCAGGTGGCGCTGGGCGTGGTCGTGAAGGGACCCGCGGAAACGCAGGCCGTGAGCATCGTGGCCAGCAAGTCCAGCGTCGCCACCATCGCCCAGGGGCTGCGCGAGCAGATCCCCGGCAAGCCCGAGGCAACGACCTGGGTCTGCCGCGGGTTGAAGCTGCAGACGCTGGTGACGCCCAAGCAGCGCTCCATCTCGCTGGCCGACCTGGCCGACGGCAACCGGCTGATCGCCGGCCATCCCGCAAACGAGAAGTCGATCATCGAGGCGGCGCTCGGCTCGATCGGCGACACCACCAAGTCCTACGCGGCCGCCCACAAGGGCGCGTTCCCGGCCGACGCGCTGCTCTCGGCGCACGTCGCCCGCCCGGCGTCGCTGGCAACCTTCCCAGGCCTGGCGAAGGCCCCCTGGGGAAACGTGGCGCTGGCGACTCTGGCGATCCGCAAGTCCGCCTCGGGATTCCGGCTCGACGCGACGCTGGAGCTGACGAGCTGGCTGAAAGCCAAGATCGTCCAACCGTTCATCGGCTCGGCGCTGACCAAGGCGAGCCAGAACCCGAAGCTGCCGCCCGCCGCGCGGACGCTGGTCTCCCGGATGACCGTGCAGCCCGACGGCAAGGTCTTCAAAATCGGAGTCGACGCATCCGCCCAGGAGATCGACGCGCTCCTGCTCTCTCTCCCCGGTCACGAGAAGTGAGGCCGGGGGTTCGCGGCTCGTCTTGGCGAGCCCGTGGCCGCTCCGAGGTCTTCGAGGGCGCTTCGCCTGTCCCTCGTTACCGCCAGGGTTGACTTCGCACGCGCCGATTGGGTAGAAGAATCGCCCGAAGGGAGTAACTGGGATGCTCAAAGTCGGTGACAAGGCGCCGGGGTTCCAGGCGCGGACGGAAGCGGGCGAGGAGTTCGAGCTGTCGGACTTCCGCGGGAAGACGGTCGTACTCTACTTCTATCCGAAGGACGACACGCCCGGCTGCACGAAGGAAGCCTGCGACTTCCGCGACTCCTACGAGAAGCTGCTCCACAAAGGGGCCGTGCTGCTCGGGGTGAGCGCCGACGACGCGCGCAGCCACGGCAACTTCCGCGAGAAGTACGACCTGCCCTTCACACTCATCGCCGACGAGGACCACTCCATCTCGGAGGCCTACGGCGTGTGGCAGGAGAAGAAGATGTACGGCAAGTCGATGATGGGCATCGTCCGTACCACCTACCTCATCGACCCGAAGGGCAACATCGCCCACGTCTTCGCCAAGGTCAAAGTCGAGGGTCACATCGACGAGGTTCTCGCGAAGCTCTAGGCACTTTCGCGGCAGCGCGAGCGGGACGGCTAGAGGCTGCTCCCCACAACACCGGACTCGGGTCGAGCGGCAGGGATGAGCTAGAATCGTCTCCCGGACTTTTCCATTTGCACGCGACCTCGAGGAGACGCACCTTGCGCTACACGGTTTCGGCTCTTGCCGCACGCACTCACCTGCTGGATGTGGAGCTCGCGCTCCAGGACGTGGGCCCCGACCCCCTTCAAATCTGCTTCCCGGCCTGGGTCCCCGGTCACTACATGATCGAGGATTTCGCGGGCGTCGTCCGCGGCGAGTCCGTCGTGGGCGACGGCGGCAAGCCGCTCTCCTGGCGCAAGGTCGACAAGGCCACCTACGAGATCCGGCCGGGGCGCTCCCGCTCGGTCAAGTTCAAGTTCCAAAGCTGGGCCTACGACAAGTCCGTCCACCGCAGCTACCTGGACGACGAGCGCTTCACGCTCAACGGCGGCCACGTCTTCCCGTACGTGGTCGGCCGCGAACGCCAGCCGTCCACCGTCGTCTTCCGGCTGCCGGATCACTGGGACGGCCCGTACACCGGCCTGGAGCCCGTCGCCGGCGAGCCGCGCACCTTCACCGCCGCCGACTACGACGAGCTACTGGACTGCCCGGCCATCGCGGGCCACCCGCACGTCTCGCAGTTCGCCATCGACGGCGTGCCGCACTACCTGGTCATCGCAGGCAGGGGCAATGCCCCGCTCGGTCTGCTGGCCCAAGACGTGGAGAAGCTGAGCCGCGAAGCGGCCGGGATTTTCGGCAAGCTGCCGTACAAGCACTACCACTACCTGGTCGATCTCTCGACCTCGCGCGGCGGCGGCCTGGAGCACCGCAACAGCACGCACTGCATGCTCGGACGCTGGGGCTTCCACCCGCGCACCAGTTACGTCGACGCGCTCGCCCTCTTCAGCCACGAGTTCTTCCACACCTGGAACGTGAAGCGGCTGCGCCCGTATCCGCTGGGACCGTTCGACTACTCGAGCGAGGTGCGCACCCCGCTGCTCTGGTTCGCGGAGGGCGTCACGAGCTACTACGAGATGATCGTCCTGCGACGCGCCGGCTGCATCACCCCGCGCGAGTTCCTCGACCTCATCGGCCGCGAGGTACAGCGCCTCTCCCTCACGCCGGGCCGTTGCTTCCAGACGCTCGAATCCTCCAGCGAGGAGACGTGGATCAAGTTCTACAAGAAGGGGCCCCACTCGCCCAACTCGCAGATCTCCTACTACAACAAGGGCTGCATCACCGGCATGCTGCTCGACCTGGAGATTCGCAACCGGACGAAGAACAAGAAGAGCCTCGATGACCTGATGCGCCGCATGTACGAGAAGTACTGGCGAAAGCTGGACCGCGGATTCCTGCCGGGCGAGCTTGAAGAGGAGGCCTCGAGCCTCGCCGGAAGCGACCTGGGCGAGTTCTTCGAGCGCGCGCTGCGCAGCACCCGCGAGCTCGAGATCCAGGGTGGACTGGCGCACGCCGGCCTGGAGGTCGCCACCCTGGACAAGGAGCCGCCCACGGGCGAGGTGATCCCGGCAGTCAAGCCCGAGCCGCTCTCCTACCTGGGCATCGGCCTCTCCCTGGGCAAGTCGCTGGTCGTCGAGAACGTCATCGAGGGCGGCCCCGCCGCCGAGGCCGGCCTGACGCCGGGCGACGAGATCCTCGCGGTCGACAGGATGCGCCTGGTGCCGGGTCGCATCGAGAGCCTGCTGGCCGAGACGCCGCCAGGCAAGAAGCACACGTTCATGGTCGACCGTTCGGGCGAGCTCCGCGAATTCGACGTGGTCCTGGGCCGCCGACCGGGTGTCTCGATCAGCATCCGGCCGCGCAAGACCGCGGGCGCGCTCCAGAAGAGCGTCTGCAAGTCGTGGATGAAGACCGATTGGTCGAAGGTCGACCGGACCTCGCCGCCCGTGGTTCAGCGGGAGCGAGACCGCGTGGGTTGATTACCTCGACGGCCGGCGGACCGGGCGGGTCCGCGGCCTGGAGACGCCGATGACACGAGCAAAAGTGGCAGATTTCCCGGTCGGCTTGCTTTACCTGGACGACGAGCTGGGCCGGACGTTGACCGATCGACTGAACGAGACCGAGCCATTCCGCGACAAGCGCGGGCGCTGGCTGAAGATCGTCGCAGAGCACGTCGAGATCACCGAGATGGACGTCGACTACCGCACGAAGTACCGCGTGCTGGTCGACCGCTGCTCCCACATCCTGCCGCAGGCGATCGGCGCGTTCATGATCTTCGCCCACCAGGGCGTGCACGTCATCAACAACCCGCTCTCCTTCCAGTACTTCATCGCCACCAAGGACGTCGGGTTCGCCGTCTGCCGGGCGCTGGGCGTCAGCGTTCCGGACACGATCGTGCTGCCGCAGCAGAAGAACCGCTTCCTCAAGGAGCCGACCCAGTTCCGCTACCACCGCCACTTCGACTGGGACAGCATCATCCAGCGCATCGGCTTCCCGGCGTTCCTCAAGCCCGCCGAGGGCCGCGGCGCCCGCAAGGTCTGGAAGGTGCGAAACGAGGAGGAGCTCCTCCACTACTACAACGAAAGCGGCGAGGACGTGATGACGCTGCAGAAGGCCGTCCCGAGCGAGCACGAGTGGCAGGTGCGCTGCCTCTGCCTGGGCCGGAAGATCATCCCGATCAAGTACACCTTCCGCCCCAACGACTGGTCGACCTACGAGTACGAGGAGAACTTCCTATCGCCCGAAACCGGCCGCCGCGTGCTCGAGCAGGCCAAGGTGATCAACCGGGCCTTCGGCTACGAGATGAACTCCGTCGAGTTCATCATCGACTCCGAGGGCGAGCCCTGGGCCATCGACTTCAACAACCCCGTCCCCGACGGCCGCCCCAAGGCGCTCGGCCCCGTCTACTTCAACGACTACGTCGAGGGCCTGAAGGCCCGGGTCCTGGAGATCGCCCACGACCCGCCCCCCTACCCGTTCCTCCCCGCCGAGGTCAACCGCCTCGCCGAGATCGCCCGGCTCTCCAAACCACCGGCCGAAAAGTTCGCCCTCGCGCTGGCCGAAGCCGACAAGTACTACCGCTGGTAGCCCTCGGCCCTCAGGCAGCCTTCCTCGTGCGTTCGTTCCTGACCACCACAGTGGGATCCGGATTCGGCGGCGGAACCGGTAGCTTGCGGGAAATCATCACTTCCACGTGCTCTTCCATGCCCCACTTGGCTTTGTAGAGACAGTCCTCGACGGAGTGTCCGACTCCGGAAAATCCTTCCAGTTCGGGCGAGTAAAACCCGAAAAAGCCGGGATCATCCGTGGCTTCGATAATCAGCGAGTAGCGGAGATCAATCATCTTTCCTGTCCTTGCCGGAGAGCCCCGCCGCCTTGAGTATGGCGTGGCCAGCTCGCTGAATCTCACGACATCCTCGGCCCTCAGTCTTCCTTCAGCGGAAAGATTGGAATGATCCCACCGCCCGAGCTGACGTTGACGACGTTGGACGCGGAGACCCTTCCGAGGCAGCCGGCGTACTTGCCGTCGAAGATGTAGGGGTTGATGTTGAGGAACTTCTTCTCGAGGACGACCTTGCCGCCCTTCAGCACCGGCATCTCGTACTCGGGGACCGGCACGGCCTCCTGAACGACCCACCAGGGGCAGCCAATCACATTGCTGACCACGGAGTTCCACTCGGCGGTGTCGGTGGTGCGGCCGACCTTGACGTCCTGGCCGCCCGCACCCCACCCGGGCTTGAGCACCAGGCGCTCCTTGTTCTTCACCATGTACTCCTGCAGCGAGATGTCCGAGCCGTCCGGCGACATCGTGATGGTCTCGTCGAGCTTGCGCGTCCAGGGAAGGTGCTCCTTGATGACCGCGACCTCCTCCTCCGTGAAGTAGCCATGGTTCTCGGGGTTGGAGATGAAGGACATCGCTTCCTTCTGCGCCCCGATGGTGGCGCGCCACGGGTTGACGCAAACGACACCTCGGTCGCGGATGCCCTCGAGGAAGTCCTTCATCTCTCGGGGGAAGCGCTTGAAGAAGAGGAACCTGAGCGCCAGATTGAGCAGGTCGAAGCGCACCCGGTTGGAGTAGAGGCCCCCGTCGCGGTACTCGAAGTCGCGCGCGTCCATGAAGTGCGCGTCGTAGCCGTGCTCGACCAGGTAGTCACGCGTGATCTCCATGTCGGAGCCGGGCAGGTACTCCTTGAAGCTGACGATGCCGATGCGCGGCTTCTCCTTGGTGCCACCCGCGTCCTTGTAGCAGTGCAGGAGCGCGTCCACGCCGGCGCGCAGCATCGCGCGGTCGGCCTTGGGCGTGAAGCTCGAGATCAGGTCCTGGTACATCGGGTAGCTGCGGAAGATCTCCTCGAGCGTGTCGCACCAGGCTCGGCCGCCCGGGTTGTCCGTGTTGAACTCGATGAACTTCAGGTTCTTGCCGTCGAAGAGCGCGTCATGGCGATTGAGCACGGTCGGCTTGGCGTAGCCCGGGTCCCAGTCGATCCACTCCTTCGGGATCTCCGTGTACGGGAAGTGGGCGCGCACCCTGGGGTCGTCGCGGTAGCCGTTGACGACCTTGTCGATGATGCGATCGAAGGTCTCGCCGACGGTCTTCACCTTGTTCAGCGCGGCCTGGCTCAGGAAGAGCGGCGTCAGCGTCACCGGCATGGTGCCGCCGTCGCGCCCGTAGGTGCAGCGGCGCTTGGCCAGCGTCATCAGCATCTCCTGGCGCTGGCGGATGACCTCGTTCGGATGGGCCATCATCCACTCGATCAGCTTCTGCTCCTTGTGGCTGACCACGACCGCCACCGTGGGCGCAGGCGGCGTGGCCGACAGCGCGCTCTCGGAAGAAATCGACGCCACGTCCAGTGTCGGCTCGCCGAGCTCCGCGGGACCGGCGATGGAAGGCATCTCGGGCGATGCCGCCGCTTCGGGCGAGTCGAGTCGGCTGGGTGTGGCGGTGCTGGTCGATCTCTTCTTCGATGCCATCGGAACCTCCGGAAAATGTCGGTCGAGTTGTGGCGTCAGGGTAGCATGGGAGTAGTGAGTAGCGAGTAGTGAGTAGCGAGTAGGAGAATCGAGAATCGGGGGGAGTCCCGGCGGAAGGCATGACACAGCTCTTCGAAGAGAATCTGGATGCGGCGGCGTTTCGCGAAAAGTACGAGCTCCTGAGCGAGCTGGGCGCGGGCACGTTCGGGAGGGTGCTGCTGGCGCGGCAGCACTCGCTGCGCAGGATGGTCGCCGTGAAGTTCTTCTCGCCGCCCGCGGGCGGATGGGCCGGCGAGGACGCCGCCCGCATCGTGCGAGAGGCACGCATCATGGCGAAGCTCTCGCACCCGAGCGTCCTGAAGATCTTCGACGCCGGGCTACTCGACTCCTCACCCTTTCTGGTCGTCGAATACGTCGACGGGCACGACCTGGCGCGGCTGCTCCGCGAGCGCGGCTCGGCCGGGCTGTCCGACGCGCTCCGCATCTGCCAGGCGATCGCCGAGGGGCTCGAGTACCTCCACCAGCAGGGCATCGTCCACCGGGACCTGAAGCCCGCCAACGTCCTCCTGGGCCGCACGGGCGAGGTCAAGGTGAGCGACTTCGGGATCGCCCGGCCCATCGAAGGCGCGTCTGCGCTGACGGGCGAGGGCGTCATGCTCGGAACACCTTTCTACATGCCGCCCGAAATGATCCGCCACGCCTCGGCCGGGCCTCCGGGCGACATCTACTCCCTCGGCTTGATCCTCTACCAGTGCTGCCACGGCCGGCTGCCGTTCGACACTTCCGGCTCCGTCGGAGACGTCTTTCGCAGGCGTCTGGAGCAGCCACCGGAGGAGCCTTCGCCCCAGCTGCCGGCCACCCTGGCAACCCTGATGAAGCAGTGCCTCGACCCGCTCCCGGAGCGCCGGCCGGCCGCCGGTGCCGTGGCGGCTGCCTTGCGGCGTTCGGCCTTGGCGGCGCTCAGCGTGGGGGCCATCCCCATCCAGACGCCCACTCCCCAGGCCGCGCCCTCCGAGCGGATCGCCTGGGACTCGGGCACCATCGTCGCCGGCAAGGCTGACGCGCCCGCTGGCTCGCAAACGGCGCGGGTGGCGCGGCCCATCCCCTCCGCGTCCGCCGCGCCGGCCGTCCCCGCGCGGCTCGGCGCCGCCGCCCTGGTACTGGCACTGGCGCTGCTCCTCTACCCGCGCGCCCGACCGACTCCGGAACCGCTCCCGCCGGCCCCTCCCTCGGTTCGCGCCGCAGCGCCTCCACCCACGCCCCGGCCGCAGCCCCCGCGCGAACAGGCGGTGCTCGAGCTTTCCGAGAAGCTGCGCGCGGATCGCCTCGACTGGATGGTGCGCTACGGCCGCCTCTCGTCCGCGCACTTTTCCGCGCGGCTCGACAAGCCCGAGCTCTTCGGACCGCTGAAGCGAGCCGCGGCCGCTTCCGAGCTGCTGGAGCCAGGCCGCCTGCCCGCGGCGGGGCTTTCGCGTGCTCTGATGCCGCTCCACGCGTTGCGGCTCATGGAGGCCGCGCTCCTCTTCGGAGGCGAGAAGGTTCCCGAGCCGCTCGCCCGCGTCGCTTCGGCCGCCTTCCCGCTCCTGCGCGGGGCACCGACGGGTCCGACGGTGATCCTGGCGACGGCCGACGGCAGCCCGCAAGCCGTGAAGCCCGAGCCCCGCGGGGAGCTGGAGCTGGTCGGCTGGGACTTCCGCCGCCTGCTGAAGCGGACGCTGCCGAAGTTCAGGTTCTCGGGCCGCACGCGCTCGACGGCCTGGTGGGTCCTCGACGTGGAGGGGCTGCCCAACGAGTACGTGCTCGACCTGGGGGTGGAGCGTGGGGATTCGGCGGAAGTCTTCGCGTTCGTGGTCCCGGAGGCCAAGCGCACGCACGATGGGCTGCTCTCGATGGGGTTCGATCCGCGACTTCTCGACGGCGCGACCGGTGTGGTATACGTCGGCTACATGCCGATCCGAGGCCCTGACTGGCGAGCGCCGATCCTGCGGCGCCTGGAGCTGCGCGAATCGGCGGCGCCATGACAGCCGTTCGGTTGCCGCCCGGACGGTGGCGCCTTAATGTCCGGGCCGAGACCGTGGCAACGCGATTGCGAGCGGCCCCTACCACCCTGTTGACGGGAGTCGACTGACTCGGCTATGACCCCGACGACTCCGAAGGGGGCGAGAGACCTGCTTCAAACCATGCCCGAACACAAGAAACACGCCGGCCTCGAGCCGAAATCCCATACCGAAACGGTCCCCGTACGATTCGAGGCCGAGGTGCCCGAGCTTCCCCCGGGAACGAGGGTCTGGCTGACGGGGAGCGCCTCGACGCTGGGCGGCTGGAAAGCGGCCGGCGTGCGGATGGAGCACCTGGCGGGCAGCCTCTGGGTCAAGGAAGTGCGGCTCCGCAAGAACGCGCTCTGCTTCTACAAGGCCACCCTGGGCAGCTGGGAGCGGGTCGAGAAGACGGCGGCCGACGGAGAGGTTTCCGACCGCGAAGTGATCGCGCGCGGGCCGATGACGATCCGCTTCAAGGTGGAGCGATGGGCCGACGGCACGCACCACGAGCCGATGAGCACGCGCGACGCGCACGTGATGGACCTGGGCAACTTCGGCAAGGAGCTGACCGGCTTCGACCACAAGGTGCTCGTCCACGTCCCGCCGGGCTACGACGAGAACGGCGACGCGCACTACCCGCTGCTCTACATGCTCGACGGGCAGAACATCTTCGACTGCGCCACGGCCTTCCTGGGGCAGGCCTGGGATGCCGACAAGGTGCACGACGAGCTGGTGACGGCCAACAAGGTGCGACCTTTCTTCATCGTCGCGATCTACCACTGCAACCAGCGCGACCGCTTCTACACGCCCGTGAAGGACACCCGCTTCGGCGGCGGCGACCTCGACCTGATGGCGAGCGTAATCTTCCAGGACATCGAGCCGGTACTGCGGGAGAGGTTCCGCATCGAAGAGGGTCCGGAGTTCACGGCGGTCACCGGGTCGTCGCTTGGCGGACTGGCGGCGTTCCACCTGGGGTGGCGGTATCCGGAGCGGTTCGGCATCGTCGCGGCGCTGTCGCCCTCGCTCTGGTGGGCGCACAACCACACGGTCTCGATGGTGCGCCACGACAAGGCGGCGCCCAAGCCGAACCGCTTCTGGCTCGACATGGGCACGCACGAGTCGGAGATGCTGCTGGCGCCCGTGCGCGAGGTCATGGAGTTGGCGGACCTTTTGGCTGAAAAGGGCTACAACGTCGCGCTCGAGATCGACGAGAACGGCAGACACAACGAGGCCACCTGGAAGAAGCGGCTTCCGCTGGTCTTCGAGTGGATGTTCGGCAACCGGCCCGGGCGGCG
This sequence comes from Candidatus Wallbacteria bacterium, assembly GCA_016213845.1. GTDB lineage: Bacteria > Muiribacteriota > UBA6191 > JACPRK01 > JACPRK01 > JACPRK01. The sequence goes on along the minus strand of JACQZN010000047.1, from coordinate 9,037 downwards.
CTGAGCGCGAGAGCCCAGGGCGAGCGGGACCGATGCAGCCGGGCCAGGGCAGGCTCCCCGGGCTGAGCGGCGAGGCGCCGCCGTCCGCCGCGCGCGCGCTGCCGCCCAACCTCTTCCTCGGCACGTCGAGCTGGTCGACCAAGGACTGGTACGACGTCTTCTACCCGCGCGAGCTGGCGCCGGCCGAGTTCATCACGCACTACGCCACGCAGTTCCCTGTGGTCGAGATCGACGCCACCTTCTACGCCGTGCCTTCCCGCCGCACGGTCGAGGGTTGGCGGGCCCGGACCCCCGAGGGGTTCCGGTTCGCCGCCAAGGTGCCGCAGATCATCACGCACGAGAAGCGCCTGGCCGATTGCGGACACGACCTGGCCCACTTCCTGTCCGCGATGGAATTGCTCGGTGACCGGCTGGGGCCGCTGCTGTTCCAGTTTCCCTACTTCAAGAAGGCCGACATGCCCGATTCCGCGCCGTTTCTCGAGCGGCTGCGGCCGTTCCTGGCGACGCTGCCCGCGGGCTTCCGCTACGCGCTGGAGCTGCGCAACAAGGGCTGGGTGGACGACACCCTCCTGGGCCTGCTGCGCGAGCGCGGCGTGGCGCTGGCGTTGATCGACCACCCTTACTTCCACCGCCCAAGACAGCTCGTGGCCGGTCGAGACGTCGTGACCTCCGACTTCACCTACGTGCGCTGGCTGGGCGACCGCTACAAGATGGAGGCGGCGACCACCACCTGGAACCGGACCGTGGTGGACCGCACGCGCGAGCTGACCGAATGGGCTGAAATCATCCGCGGGCTCCTCTCACGCAACATCGCCGTGTACGCCTTCGCCAACAACCACTTCGGCGGCCACGCACCCGACACCCTGAGGCTCTTCGAGCGCTGCCTGGGCGAGGCGCCTTGACGCAGAAGCCGCCCCCCAGCTCCGCTCAGGCTGAGCCTGTCGAAGCCCGCCCCATGAAGCGGCTACTCCCTCTCGCGTGGCTCCTCCTGACGCTGGCCGCCGCCCCGGCGGGCGCGGCAACGCCGGACTGGGAGGTCGTGTTCCGGGTACCGCTCCGCGTGCACCTGCTGCGCGCCGAAGCCGCATCGCCGACCGGCACCCGGCTGACTCCGGCCGACGTGACGCGCGTCATCGACGGCGTCAACACCATCTGGGACGCTGCGGGCGTCGCCTTCGAGCTCGAGCGAGTCGTGGAGGAGCGCGCCGCCGGCCCCCTCGCGGCCTCGACCTCGGCGCCCGACCCCACGCAACTCCAGACGCTCGTTCCCACGGCCAGCTTCGAGCCCCGCGCCTTCAACGCCTACTTCATCGGGCAGATGCAGGGGAATGGTATTCTGGTGGCGCACCAGGGGCTTCCCGCCGTGTTCGTCAAGGAGTCGGCCAGGCTCCGTCCGGTCCCCGGCCCGACGGTCGAGACGCTCTCGCGTGTCCTGGCCCACGAGCTCGGCCACGCCCTGGGACTGGCGCACCGCGAGGAGGTCAGGAACCTGATGGCATCGGGAACCACCGGCACGTCCCTCAACGCCCGCGAGCAACAGACCGTTCGACTCAATCTTTCCACCGTCTCCTGGATTCGGCGCTCGCCCGCCCAGGGGAGGTGAACGGGTGCCCCACTCCCACAAGCCCGCAGCCACGCCCCGCACCTCCACCATCCGCTTCGAGGTCACCGTCCCACCGACCACGCCGCGCGATGCCGAGGTCTTCCTCACGGGCGACTGCAAACCGCTCGGAAACTGGGACGAGGCCGGCCGCCGCCTGCACCTCGACGGCCCCCACCACTACTCCCTCACCCTCGAGCTGCCCGCCGACACCACCATCCACTACAAGCTTACGCGAGGCAGCTGGGCCACCGTCGAGAGCGACGCCTTCGGGCGCGACGTCCCCAACCGCGTCGCCTCCGTCCGCGGCCACGAGACCATCCATCTCCGCGTCGCCGGCTGGCGCGACCATCACCTGCAGCCGCCCGGAAAGCAGCCGCTGGCGGGCGCCGTCACGCTCACCCACGTCAACTCGCGCCTGCTGCGCGACGAGCGCCGCATGTGGGTCTACACCCCGCCCGAGACCGCAGGCCCTGGGCCGTACCCGATCCTCTTCTGCCTCGACGGCCAGAACTGCTTCCACTGGGGCCGCTACCACGATTCGATGCCGGTTTCCTGGGGCCTCGACGTCATCGCCGACCGGCTGATCCTGGCCGGCAAGATGCGCCCGATCGTCCTGGCGGCCGTCTCCAACTCGCGCCGCCGCGCCAGCGAGTACACGCCCTGGCGTGACCCCTACCACCGCGTCGGCGGCCTGGCCCGCAAGACCTATTCGGCCTTCCGAGACGAGTTCATCCCTCACCTGGAAAAGGAGTTCCCGGCCAAGGCCGATCCGGCAACCAACGGCATCCTCGGCAGCAGCCTGGGGGGGCTCTTCAGCTTCTGGGCCGCGCTCCAGGAGCCATCCATCTTCAGTCGGGCGGCCGTCGTGAGCCCGGCGTTCTTCTGGGGGCAGTGGACGATTCGCCAGTTCCTGCTATCCCGCCGCGTCCAGCCCGGCCTGCGGATGTGGATGGACGTCGGCACCAACGAGATCGTGGCCGCTGCGGACATCTTCCAGGACTTCTACCTGCACGTGGTGCGCCGCGTGAAGCAGGACCTGGAAGCGCTGGGACTGCCGCCGGGCGCCTCCCTTCGCTACGAGGAAGTCCAGTTCGCAGGCCACAACGAGGCCGACTGGGGCCTGCGGTCGGACCGCATCCTGACGCACCTCTATCCGCCGCTGCCAGGCGGTAGCGTCACCGGCCCCAAACGCGAGGCTTGATCCGGCCCCGCCCCCGGCTTCGCGTCGAGTGAGCCGGATTGACCGGGGGCGCCGCGGGGGCGGCGGGTGGCGCGGCCGGTAACGCCGCGCGGCTGCGAGGGGGCGCGGCGCGACGGGCGTGGCTGCCGAATGGCTTGCCCTGGCCTCGACCCCGGGCGGCGGGCGCGGGCTGAGGGCGACCCGGCGGCGCGAAGCCGTGATCCTCGACCATGGGGACTCGCATCCGGAGCAGCCTCTCGATGTCGTTGAAGTACGCGCGTTCGTCGGCGTCGCAAAAGGACATCGCCAGTCCGTCAGCGCCGGCGCGGGCGGTGCGGCCGATGCGGTGGACGTAGGTCTCGGGGACCTCGGGGATGTCGTAGTTGATGACATGCGAGATCTCGTCGATGTCGAGACCGCGCGCCGCGATGTCGGTGGCGACCAGCACACGGCTCCTGCCCGTCTTGAAGCCGTCGAGCGCGCGCTCGCGGGCGCCCTGGGACTTGTTCCCATGGATGGCCACGGAGCCGATGCCCGCGCGCTCCAGCAACCGGACGACCTTGTCGGCGCCGCGCTTGGTGCGTGTGAAGACCAGCGCGCGCGTGATGGCCGCGTCGGCCAGAACCTGCACCAGCAGCGGGCACTTGTCGCGCCGGTCGACGTAGTAGACGGTCTGGCCGATCTTCTCGGGCGTCGTCACTTCGGGGGTGATGTCGACCCGCACCGGGTCGAGCAGGATATCGCGCGCCAGCTCCCGGATCTCATCGGGCATCGTCGCCGAGAAGAAGAGCGTCTGGCGCTTGCGGGGCAGGGCGCGAATGACGCGGCGCACGTCGTGGATGAACCCCATGTCGAGCATGCGATCCGCCTCGTCGAGCACGAAGATCTCGAGCAGGTCGAACCGGACGTAGCCCTGCGACATCAGGTCCAGCAGCCGTCCCGGCGTGGCGACCAGGATGTCGGGGCCCTGTCGCAAAGCACTGGTCTGGGGCTGCTGGCCGACGCCGCCGAAGATGACCGTGGCACGGAGCCCGGTGTTGCGGCCATAGGCGTGAAAGCTCTCGCCGATCTGCGCGGCCAGCTCGCGGGTCGGCGTGAGCACCAGCGCGCGGATGGGCCGGGCTCGGCCGTGGGGCGCCTGCGGCTTGACGGCCAAACGCTGGAGCATGGGCAGCGCGAAGGCCGCCGTCTTTCCCGTCCCCGTCTGCGCGCAGCCAAGGAGGTCCTTGCCGGCGAGGACATGGGGGATGGCTTTCTGCTGGATGAGTGTCGGCCGTTCGTAGCCCTGGGTCGCCAGCGCGGCCAGCAGAGGCTCCGAGAGATGGAGGTCCTGAAATCGCATGCGGTTCTTCGTCTTTCGTCCGGGCCCGGGCCCGGTTATCGGGGTCAGCCGCCTCGAGTGTGCATCTCGAGGTGCGGGTCGTTGCGGAGGTCGCCCTTCGGCGCCAGCGCCGAGCGCTCACGCAGGGCCAGCCGCTCTTCGGCCCCCCTGTCGGCGCGCGCGCGCCAGAGCGAACCGAGCGCGCTGGCGATCTGCTCGGGCGGTGCGCCGCCCCGCAGCAGCCCGCGCAGGTCGAAGCCGTCGCGGGCGTAGAGGCACCTGTAGAAGACGCCGTCGGCCGTGAGCCGGGCGCGGTCGCAGGTGGCGCAGAACGGCTGGGTCGTGGAGCTGATGATGCCGAACGTGGTGCCGTCCGGCAGCCGGTAGCGTGCGGCCGGAGCGGAGCTCGTCTCGATCACGGGCTCGATCGTTCCGTAGCGCGCCGAGAGCAGCTCCAGCATCTCGCGGCGGCTGACGACCGTCTCGGCCGACCAGGTCGTTGCGCCTCCGACGTCCATGTACTCGATGAAGCGGACCTCGGCCTGCTTGCCCTTGCCGAACTCGATCAACGCCGGGAGCTCGTCGGAGTTGACGCAGCGCATCACGACCGTGTCGATCTTGAGGCCTCTGAATCCCGCAGCGCGGGCCGCGTCGATGCCGTCCAAGACCCGGGCGTGATCGTCGCGCTTGGAGAGCTCGCGAAAGCGTACGGGATCGAGCGTGTCGAGGCTGACGGTCAGCCGCCGCAATCCGGCCGCCCCGAGCGCCGCCGCTTGCTCGGCGAGCAAGATGCCGTTGGTGGTGAGGGCCAGGTCCGCCAGCGCGGGTTTGGCTGCCAGCATCGCGACCAGCTTCGGCAGCTCCTTGCGCGTGAGCGGCTCGCCCCCGGTGAGACGCACCTTGTCCACGCCCAGACCGGTGAAGACGTCCACGAGGGCCGCGATCTCCTCGAAGTGGAGGATGTCGCTTCTCGGCAGCCAGACGTACTGCTCCTCGGGCATGCAGTACTGGCACCGCAAGTTGCACCGGTCCGTGACCGAGACTCGCAGGCTCCTGAGCGGCCGATCATGGCTGTCCCGGACCTCCATCGTCCGGGGATGATACCGCAACGCGGCTCCGGGAGCGCGGTCCATCAGGCCGCAGCCGGGAAGTCCACCGTGACGGTGGTGCCCTCGCCGACGTGGGAGTCGACGTCCAGCCGCGCGCCCAGACGCGAACAGATCGAGTGGACCAGCGTGAGCCCCAGGCCGGTGCCGCGGCCCACGGGTTTGGTCGTGAAGAAGGGGTCGAAGATGCGGGCCAGGAGCTCCCTCGGAATTCCGTGCCCGGTGTCGGCGATGGTGAGCCGCACGCGACCGTCGAGCCGGGTTGTGCGGATAGCGATGCTCTGACCCTCCTCGAGCGCGTCGATGGCGTTGAGGACAAGCGCCGACACGACCTCGCGAATCTCGCCAACCTGGCCGGGCACCGGCGCGATGCCGTCGAAGGCCGTTTCCAGCCGGAGCTTCTTCTCGCTCATCCGGCCCTCGAAGACCTCGACGACGGCGCGGCACTGTTCGTTCAAGTCGACGTGGGTCTTGTCGTCGGTCACGGGCGAGAGCAGCGGCAGCATGCGCTTGAAGAGCTCCGAGCAGCGGTTTGCGGCCGAGAGGATGCGGCGGGAGAAATCGACGACCTCGGGGTCCTTGTGGTCGAGCAGCTCGGAGGCGTAGCCGCTGATGATGGCAAGCGGGTTGTTGAGCTCGTGCGAGAGGCCGCTCACGATCTCGCCGATCGTGGCCAGGCGCGCGGTCATGAAGAGCTGCAGGTCCCGCTCGCGATCGTGGGTGACGTCGTTCAGGCTGACGACGGTCCCCAGGTGGCGGCCTTCGCGGTTCACGGGTCCCAGGTCGAGCTTGAGCAAGCGCGCCGGATCGGTCGGGCAGCGGATCTCGCCTCGCCCACCTTGGCTGGTCACTTCCTGGATGGCCTGGGTCACCTGGGGGGGCAGGGTCCACCGCCCACCTGGCTCCGCGGCGCCAAGTCCCAGGAGCTCGCGCGCCCGGCGGCTGACGACGACCGGAACTCCGGCGGCGTCCAGGTAGATGAGACCCGCGGGGTGCGAGTCGAGGAGCGCGCCGAGCTTGGCCTGCTCCTCGTCTTTCGACAGAGCGATCCGGACGAGGACCTGGGAGGCGATGTTGTCGAGCGTGGCGATCGCTTCCGCGCGGGCAGGCAGGGCGATCAGGCGACCGCGCAGCTCGTCGTGGCAGGCGTGGACGGCCGTGGCGCTCTCGCAGATGGCGAGCGAGCCGCTAGCCTCCAACAGCAGACTCAGCTCCTGGTTGCTCACTCGAAGCGAACGGTTGAGCTGCGCGCGCTCGATGGCCCGATTGACGACGTGGCGGATCTGCTGTTCATAGGCCGGCTTCAGCACGAAGTCGCTGGCGCCGAGGCGCATGCCCTCGATCACGGTCTGCAGATCGGGCACGCCGGTCACGAGCACGACGGGGGTGTCGGGCCACCGCTCCTTCGTGTGGCGCACGATGTCCAGCCCGGTGACCTCGGGCATCCAGATGTCGGTGACGACGCAGTCGTATTCGCGCGCCTGGATCTCGGCCAGGGCCTGCTTGCTGTCGCCGTGGGCGGCCACGTCAAAACCGGCGCGGGTGAGGACTTCCTGCAACAGCGAGAGCACCATCTCCTCGTCCTCGACGAGTAGAACGCGCGTCCTGGGCGGCTTTTCCGGATTTGAGACCTGCTCTGCCACGATGCGAACCCCGCCGTCCGGAGCGCCTTCGCGCGGTGACCAGCCCACCCCGCAAGCGGCCGCAGCTCCGGACTCGAGCCGATCCTATCGAAACCGGCCGCCGGAAGCCAGTATCGCGTGCTATGATCCGCTTCCCATGGCCGATAGTCCCGTCATCCGTGCGCGGGCGCTCACCAAGAGCTACCTCGTGCCCAAGCGTCCAAACGGGGCCGGCCCGCTCCGCAAGCTCTGGAAGTCCTTCTTCCCCGATCTCGAGCCGTTCGTCGCCCTCAAGGGAGTCGATCTGGAAGTCGGCCCGGGCGAGTTCATCGGCTACATCGGCCCCAACGGCAGCGGCAAGTCGACGACCATCAAGTGCCTCACCGGCGTTCTGACGCCCACCGAGGGCGAGGTCGACGTGCTCGGCTTCGTGCCGTGGCGCGATCGGGCCGAGTACACACGGCAGATCGGGGTCATCTTCGGCCAGAAGACCCTGCTCTTCTGGGACCTGGCCGTCATCGAGTCGATGCTGCTCTTCCGCGACGTCTACGCAGTGCCCGAGCGGGAGTTCCGGCGCAGGCTCGAGGAGTTCACCGAGCTCCTGGAGCTGGGGCCGCTGCTGGACCGGCCGGTGCGGAAGCTGTCGCTCGGGGAACGCATGCGGTGCGAGATCGCCGCCAGCCTGCTCCACTCGCCGCGCGTGCTGTTTCTGGACGAGCCGACGATCGGTCTGGACGCGCTGGCCAAGGAGAGCATCCGCGCCTTTCTGCGCCGCTACCACGAGCAGGAGGGGCTCACCATCCTCCTCACGACGCACCAGATGGAGGACATCGAGACGCTCTGCAACCGCGTCGTAGTCCTCGGCAGCGGAGAGAAAATCTTCGACGGAGCCCTGGCGGAGCTCAAGGCGCGCTACGTCCCGACGCGCGAGATCAAGGTGCTCTTCAGCGAGGTGCTCGACGCCGAGCGGCTCGAGCGCGCGCTTGCGCCGCTGGCCGTGCACCGCCGAGGAAATGACGCGCTCACCACCGTGCTCGACACACGCCAGGCCTCCACGGGCGACGTCGTCCGGGAGCTGACCGCTTCGCTGCGCATCGTCGACCTCACCATCTCCGAACCGACGCTCGAGACGGTCGTGAAGTACATCTACAACAGCGGCGCTACCCCCGAGCCCGGCGCGCCCCAGGGGCGGGCCTGAAGTGAGACGCTACCTGCGGCTCGTCTGGCGCCTGACCGTTATGAGCCTCAAGGCCGGGATCGAGTATCGCGGCACGCTGATGATCATGACGGTCTGGCAGTTCTGCTTCCTGGCGCTCACCGTGCTCTTCTGGAAGGTCATCTTCCTGCGCACCAGCCAGTTTGCTGGCTGGACCTTCCACTCGGTGCTGGTGCTCCAGTTCTTCAGCCAGCTCTTCAGCGCCATCTTCAACACATTCTTCCTCGGCAGCCACGTGCTCTGGCGCGTCATCAACCAGGGCAAGCTCGACAGCTTTCTGGTGCGCCCCGTCGATCCCCGGCTGCTGGCCATCGGGACGCGCTTCAACATCGTCCCGGCCATCGAGCGGCTGGTGAACGGCGCGGCGCTGCTCGGCCTCATCGTCTGGGTCGGCGCCCCGGTCGACTGGCTCAACTTCGTCCTGGCGCTCGGGATGGTGACGATAGCCGTGCTGCTCTTCTCGATGGTCCAGGTCACCGGCAACTACCTGACCTTCTGGTGGGGCTCCAGCGACGCCGTCGACGAGTTCCTCGACAGCCTCTTTCCGTTCGTGCGCTACCCGCTGACCACGATGCCCCCTGGACTGCAGATGGTGATGACCTTCGTGGTGCCGCTCGTCTTCGCCGCGACTATGCCGGCGCTATTCACCACGGGGGCCATCAGCCGGCCGGCGTTCCTGGCGGCCTCGGTCTTGATGGTGGCCGTCGGGTGCGCCTGGTGGTTTTTGCAGGACGCGGTCTGGAAACGGGGGCTGGCGCGCTACGAGAGCGCGGGAGGGTGAGCGTGGGCGGCAGACGGGAGCTCGCTCCGTGAGAATCGCGTTTCGAGTGTTCCTCGGCTTCTTCACAGCGGCGCTCAAGAACTACCGCCAGTACGCCGCCAACCTGGCGTTCAAGGTGATGACCTACCCGATCGAGGTCGCGCTCTATCTCTCGCTCTGGACCTCGATCTTCGCCAGCGGCACGTTCCCGGCCGGACCGGGCGGCGTC
>JACQZN010000041.1 GCA_016213845.1 Candidatus Wallbacteria bacterium | reverse complement strand
GCATTCACCGGATTATTGCCGACGTAGGCGTACTTACTTCGGGTAGCAGATCGGCTGTACAGCTCGATCACGCTTTGGCGAAGAAGTGCGCCCATGCGGTCAAACCCGCTTATTCAGTGGATCCTCGGACGGCGTGGGAGGGTCTGGCTCTGGCCCTGGCATCACCCCTTTCGAAACGATAAGATACCCAGATTGTAGCAGATGCGCCGGGGCTGTGGAACGATCAGGCGGGGTCCGAGTCAGATTTCCAGGCGTCGGGGAAATTTTGCTTGACGTGGAGGAGTCTGGCGATGCGGACAGTCCTGGTGTCGACGCGGTAGATGAGGCGGTAATTGGCTCCTATGAGGAGTTGGCGATAGTCTGAGGGGTCGAGTTCAGGCACTTTGCGACCGCGCTCGGGAAGGTCCTGGAGAGAGCGGGCCGCGTTGAAGACGGACTGGGTGAAACGGGCGGCGTAGTAGGGAGAGTCCTGCTCGATGTGGTCGACCATCCGGCCCAGATCCCGATAGGCCGAACGAGACCAGACTATTTTTCGAGCCATTTGGCGAAGTGGTGCTCCATCTCTTCCATGGTCAGCACCTCGCCGCGTTCGAAGTCTTGCTCGGCCTCGGCCACTTTCTGGCGCACGTAGAGGTGGTAGTGAACGTCGTCCCAGTTGCAGTCTTCGGGAAGACGGGATAGAGCCGCCAGGGCCAGTTGCTTGATGGTCATGTCCTCGCAATCACCTCAGAAGGTTAGATTCGGCACGGGCCGGGCCAAGGCCCTTCGAAGGGAAGTCGAGGCCGAGAGAAAGCGTCGGCCAGGGCCCGGGCGGACTGCAGCAGGCGGCGGGGGCCCAGCTGGAGTTCGAGCCCGGCCTGGAGGCCCAGGGCGCGCAGGATCTGCTGCACCCGCACCGAGCTCAGCCGGGTCCCTTCCCGGGCACCCAGGAAGAGTGCCCGCTCGCCGGCCTGGCGCAGCAAGAAGGGACGGCCGCTTTGAAGGTAGGCGGTCAGGGCCCGGGCAGGGCGGTCTTCCAGGGCCAGCGCCTGGCCGTCCGAGAGCCGGAGCCGGTCGCGCGGTTCGACGTGCTCCAGGTCGCGAGACAGAAGCTCGGAGCTCGGCACCAGGTGGAGCAGCTCGAAGAACGCGGCCTGGCGCAGGCCCAGGGGCGTGCTCGGTTCCAGCTGGCGGCGCACGGCCTGCAGGTCCTGGGCCGAGAGGAGCAGCCGCGGGGGGCGGGCCGCGCGCTTGAGCAAGAGGTCTCGGGTCGGGTCCTGGGCGAGCAGGCCCTCGCGGTGGGCCCAGCGCAGGAAGGTGCGCACCACCCACAGAGCCTGCATCACGCTGTTGGCCGCATACAGGCGTCCGTGTCGGCCGGGTCGCCAGAGCAGGGACTGATGGAAGCCCCGCAGGTGCTCGGGGGTGATCTGCTCGGGTTCCTCGAGCTCCTCGGCCCGGCAGAAGGCCGCCAGCTTGTCGAGCCAGCGGCGGCAGCTGACCAGCGTGGACGCCGTCATCCCCTGGTCCTGGCGGTGCCGCAGGAAGGCCTGCTGCATGGCGACCCAGCTCACCGCCGGCGCGACGTCCTCTGGAACGTGATGGGCCGGGCCGGCAGCTGGGGGCCGGGACTGCGCCGACGGGCCCGGGGATGGTAGCGGCGCAGCGTCCGGAACAGCTCCACCGGCCGAATCCGGGTGTAGACGTGGGTGGCCAACAGGGTCTGGTGTCCCAGCAGCACCTGAATGTGGCGCAGGTCGGCACCGCCCTCCAGGAGGTGGGTGGCGTAAGCGTGGCGCAGCCGGTGCGGCGACAGCGGCCCCAGCCCGGCCTTGCGCCCGTAGTCTTCCACCACCTGGCCCAGACCTTTGCGGCCCAGCCGGCGACCCCGACAGGAGAGAAACACAGCCGTTTCTCCGGACACCGGCCGCAGCGACGGGCGCCCCTCCTCCAGATAGCGCAACAGCACCTGCCGAAGGTAAGACCCCAGGGGCTGTCGCCGGGGCCTTCCCCCTTTGCCCTCCCGCACGTC
>JACQZN010000077.1 GCA_016213845.1 Candidatus Wallbacteria bacterium | reverse complement strand
TGGGGCCAGGACCGGGCCGGCAACGAGCAACTGCCAGCAACCTGGGCGGGTGTCGTCGACACCGTGGCGCCGCCAGCTCCGGTGCTCACCTTCAGCCGCAACCCGGCGGCCGTCAACGCTGGAGCGCTGACGGTGACGGCGACGTTCGCCGAGGCGGTGGGGACGACGCCGACCTTGACCTTCGGCGGTGCGGGCGCCGGCCGTTTCCACGTGGGCGCGGTCGGCCGTGCAACGCCGGCCTCGTTCGCGTTCTCGGTGACTGCAGACGCGACGCCGACTTCCCCTAATGGGGACGCCTATGCCGCGAGCATCCAAGGCGCTGTCGACCTCGCAGGCAACCCGCAGTCGGCTCCGGCGACCTGGTCTGGAGTGGTGGACACAGTGGGGCCGCCGGAGCCGAGCCTGACCTTCAGTGCCGGCCCGGCGTACATCAAGGCCGGCGCGCTCATGGTGACAGCTGACTACGCGCAGCACCTCGCGAGCGACTGTACGCCGACCCTGGGCTTTGCGGGCAGCGACTGCTTCGCGGTAGGCGCCGTGACGCGCTCTGAGACGAACAGCCGGTTCGTCTACACCGTCAGTGTGGACTGCGTCACCTCACCGGCCGGCGATGCGTACACCGCGACCGTGGACGGCGGGCGCGACGCCGCGGGCAATGAACAGCCGTCGCCTGCGTCGGCCTCGGGAGTTGTCGACACCATCGCCGCGCGCGTGAGCAACGTGGCGTTCTCCAGGGGCCCCGAGTATCTGTCGTCCGGACCCGTTACGCTGACGGTGAGGTTCGACGAACCTCTCGACGTCACGCCCTCCGTGGCGTTCACGAGCGCAGGCAGCAACTTCGAACCGGCAGGACCGACCGCCACCCGTCTGGACGACTTCACCTTCGTGTTCTCCGCGGAGGTTGTCGGCCAGACCTCGGTGGCGGGCGATGCCTACACGGCGACGGTTTCCGGCGGGGCCGATTTGGCGGGCAACCTCCAAGTCGAAGAGACGATCGTGGGGACAGTGGACACCGCGATATCGCCCGAACCTGCTCTGACTTTCAGCCGTGGCCCCTCTCTCATGGCCTCCGGGCCTTTCGTGGTGACGGCCGACTTCGCCGAACCACTCGCCGTGGAACCTGTGCTCCAGTTCGGCGGCCCGGGTGCAGCACTCTTCTCAGTCGTATCAGTCTCCCAGGACTCGGCCGGCAGACAGTTCGTCTACTCCGTGTCAGTCAGTGGTCCGACCTCTCGGACGGGCGACCCCTATAGCGCCGGTCTTCACGAGGGGCAGGACCACTCCGGCAACGTACCCGAACCTGCTCTCTGGTCAGGAGTCGTGGACACGGCCCCGCCAATCGCCGTCGATCTCACGTTCTCGAGGGGGCCTGGGTGCCTCTCCTCAGGGCCCTTGATAGTCACGGCAACCTTCGACGAGCCTCTCGAGTCGGCCCCGACATTGGCCTTCGACGCCATCAGTGGCAACTTCGAACCCTCGGTGCCGAGTGCAGCCCGCGTGAGCGACACGGTCTTCGTGTTCTCCGCAACCGTTGGCGGCCAGACGATGACGGCCGGCGAAGCTTACACCGCCACGCTTCTCGGAGGACACGACCTGGCCGGCAACCTGCAAGTCCCCGCGACAATCACGGGTACGCTCGACACCGTGGCGCCCCCGGCACCAGTCCTCAGCTTCAGCAGGGGTCCCGGGTTCCTGAGGGCCGGAGCACTCTCCATAACGGCCGACTTCGCTGAACCCCTCGGCAGGGAACCCACGCTCGAGTTCCTCGAGTCCGCGGCTCCCCACTTCTCGGGCCTCTCCATCTCGAGGCAAGACGAAGGCCGGCGGTTCGTCTACTCGGTCACGGTCAGCGGGCCCACCTCTCAGAGCGGCGAGGGCTACAGCGCTCGCATTTTCGGTGGGGAGGACTGTTCCGGCAACTTGCACGAACCGGCCCTCATCTCGGGCGTCGTGGATACCGTCGCACCGTCGGTCTCACTCGAATACAGCCGGGATCCCGCGGGGGTGGCAGCCGGCTCACTCGTCCTGACAGCGGTCTTCTCGGAGGCCCTGGTGACGGCGCCCAGGATCTCCATAGACCGCCCCGGAACAGGGAATGACGCGGCGGCAACCGCAATGGCTCCAAGCGACGATCCTCGGGCCTGGACCTTCGTCTACGACGTCTTGCCGGCCTCGGATATGGCTTTCGACGGCGTGACCGTGGTCACGTTCGAGCCAGTGACCGATCTCGCGGGGAACCTCGCGACGCCTCCCGCGAACGCGAGCTTCATGGTCGAAACCGGGTCGCCTTCGTCCGTGGTGATTGCCTTGCCCAGAGATGGGCAGCACGTAGTTGAAGGTAGGCCGTTCGGCCTTCTGGGCACAGCCAGCAGTTCCACCGGGGCGACCCTGCCAGCGACTTCACTCGTCTGGCTGCGGCACGACCGTACGGAACTGGGCCGCGGGCAGAGTGCAAGCGCCGTGTTGATGGGCATCGGCCCCCAGGTTCTCTACTTGCAGGCAATCGGAACGAGTGGCCTGAGCACGGAGACCTCCGCGACCGTGCAGGTCGTCTCCGCTCACCCCACCATGGTGGTGCTTCGTCACGAGCCTTCCTTCCTGATGGCCGTCGGCCAGGACCAACCCCTCGTGGCGGTAGACCGCGGAGATCCGTGCCTTTGTCGACCCGGGCGCTCCCGATCCGACTCTCCACTCCGATTGCATCGGGACCCCCTACCTCGTCTGCGGAGGGCCGGGGCTCTGGCCGTTCCCGGGACGATGGCTCTTCACTGCACGCACCGACTACCCCCGCCTGCCTGGGGTGCTGCTGCACAGGACCTGCTCGGGACAGGAGACGGTGGACGTGACCTCCCCGATTCCGATCGGCAAGTGGGAGCGGACCCTCGAGGTCTCGCCGTACGTGCCCACCGGGTTCAGCGTGTTCCCCGATCAGAGCGTCGACTGGTCGACCATCACCACGCTGCACACCATCTCCCTCGACGTGAATCCCCTCCTGCCCGCGCGACTCCCCGACCCGCGCGAACCCTCCCGCGACGACGCGGCGACCCCGGGGGCACGTGGCAACAGCCCCGGCGACGGTACTCCGGGACCCGATCCTTCTTCCGGGGCAGGCGGCTCCCCGCCGCCTCCCGACTTCTGCAACACCTGCACCAGGGACGTCTGCCAGGTCACGCAGCTCGGCAGCCCGGTCGTCGCCATGACCGGGGAACTCGTCGTCCGTTACACCGATCTCGAGGTCCCCGCCCGCGGCATCCCCTTCCGTTTTCAGCGCTTCTTCTCGAGCTTCAACGACCATCGCGGGCCGATGGGGCCAAACTGGACCCACAGCTTCTCGTGGCCCCTGCGCGAATCGGCCCGCCCCGACGGCACCGTCCTCGTCAGCATCTTGACTGAGTACGGCACCACCGCCTGGTTCGTGAAGCCCTACTTCTCCAGCACCTTCGTCCCCGGCACGACTTCCGCGACTAACCTGGAACTCGCCTTCACTGCAGCCGGAGGCTACCGGCTGACGCGCCGTTTTCCCGATGCCCGGCCCCTCGAGTACCACTACGATCCGACGCGCCGACTCGTCCGGGTCCACCGAGACCCAGATTACGACCTCCAGCTCACCTACGACGCAAGTCCTCCCGCGGAGTGGCCGAAGGTCATTCTCGACACCGAAGGCCGCAGTTACGTCTTCCAGTACACGCCGGCCGGGGATGGCAGGCACGCCCTCGAACGGCTCACCGAGCTGCGCTCGGGGCGCACCCTCCGCTACGGCTACACCCCGGGCGATCCCCTGCTCGAGCGCGTCCTCGACTCGGCTGCCCCGCCTTCCCCGCTCGCCACAGACCGGCTCTACTTCTACGGGTCCGACGAGGGGACCGGCGCGAGCAGACGGGGCAGACTGACCAAGATCGTCTCCCGCGGAGGGGCCGTGCTGATGACCGCCGCCTACGACCCCGATACGGGCCGGGTCATCGGCCTGGCCGAGAACGGCATCCACTACCGCCTCGAGTATGACCCGGCTGCCAGCCGCTACATCAAGACCGGGTCCGACGGCACCGTCGCCATCACGACCTACGGTGGCCCCAATGGGACTCTCGTGGCCTGCCAAGACCCCTCTGGCGCCGTCTCCCGTCGCGAGTTCGGCCCCGACGGCGCCCTCGTCGCCGCCCGGGACGGAAACGGCAACCGGACCACTTACCTCCAGTCCGGCAACTCGATCTCGATCACCGACCCCGAGGGCAATACGAGACAGCTCGACTTCATCCCCGGAGGCCCCATTACCCGAGAAGTCGACGCGCTGGGCCGCCAGACGGTGGCGACCTACGACCCGCGGCACCGGCTGACGAGCCTCACCGAACCCGGCGGCTTCGTCTGGACGCTCGGCTACGACGACCTCTTCGACCGGCTGCTCTCGCTGGTCACTCCCCTGGGTCACGGCTACACCCACGTCCTGGACACCCGCGGCAACGTCGTGAGGGCGGCCCTCCCCGACGACGCCACGTTCCACTTGACCTTCACCTCCGACGACCGGCCCACCTCCATCACCGATCCGATGGGCCACACGGTCCGGCTCGAGACCGACTCCGCCGGACGCCTCTTGGTCTTGACGGACGCGGACCTCGGCACGACCCTTCTGACGCACGACGTCGAAGGTCGATTGGCCTCGGTGACCGATCCGCTGGGGCGCATGACGCGGCTCGAGTACGACGGCTTCTCGCGGCTTGCGCGGTTGATCGGCCCCGACGGGTGGACGGTCCGGTCGAGCCAGTACCTCGACGAGTTGCACACCCGCACGGAGACTGACGCCGCCGGTAACCAGACGCTCTGGCAGTACAACCCGCGAACGCGCGTGCGCTCAGTGCTGCTGGCCGACAGCACCACCGCGGCCGTCGCCTACAACCCAGAAGGCCACGTCGTGCGCTGGGTCGACGGACGAGGCCACGTGACCATACTGGGGTACGACCGGGCCCTGCGGTTGACCTCGATCCAGCAGCCCGACGGGCTCGTGACGCGCTTCGTCCTCGATGCGGCGGGCCAGCGCCTCCAGACCATCGAAGCGGAGGGGACGCCCCGCCAGCGCACCACCACGTGCGAGTATGACCCCAGGGGGCTGCTGAGCCGACTGACCCGTCCCGACGGGACCTACGCGCGATTCGTCCACGACGGCGAGGGCAATCGCACGCTGATGGCTGCGCCAGGCCCGGAGGGCCCTGAGGCCGTGACCTTGTACGGCCGCGACAGCCGCGGGCGCCTCACGAGCGTGCAAACTCCCGATGGAAGCGTGCTTCGCCTGGTCTACGACGCCGCCAGCCGCATCCTGTCGGGCTCCACCGCCCACGGCACCACGCAGGCGAGGACCACGGACTTCACCCACTCGCCAGGGGGGCGGCTGCTCACGGTGCGAGCGCCGGACGGCAGCGTGACCGCCTACGAGCACGACGCGGCCGGACAGGTCACGGCGCGCACGGTGGCGTCCAATCACCCGGGCGCCGCCGTGCGGACCGAGTACTCCTGGGACCTCTACGGCCGGGTGACCGAGGTACGCGAGGCGGCCGGGACGCCCGAGGCCCGCAGCATCTCGTTCGGCTACAACCGGAACGGGAACGTGGTCCGGCTGACCAACGGCGCCGGGGCCACGTGGAGGTTCGGCTACGACTCGCGCAACCGGCTGATCTGCCAGACCGACCCGCTGGGGCGGGAGACCCGGACCTTCTATGACGGAAACGGGAACGCGACCGAGACCGTGCTGCCCGGAGGCGAGAAACTCGTGCGCGAGTACGACAAGATGGACCGGCCGGTCCGGGTGATCTGCCTCCGCGCCGACGGCAGCGTCGAGAACACGGTGGTCACGACCTACGACGACTTTGGTAACCCCACGGCGGTTTCGGATGGCTCGGGGCTGGTGACCCGGGAATTCGACGTGGGCGACCGGGTGTTGATGCTGAGCCAGTCGCAGACGGGGGACACGCTGCGAGCCCGATACGACCCGGCCGGGAACCTGGCGGCGCTGTCGCTGGACCGGCTGGCGTGTACGACGGTGAGCTACACGTGGGATCTGATGCACCGGTTGCGGGCGCTGGAAGCCGGCGGGGCGGGCCGTGTGGACCTGGCCTACAATCTCCACGGACAGCGGGCCTCCGCGGTGCTGGGCAACGGGGTGCGGGTGGCGTACACGTACGAGAGCGCGGGCCGGCTCTCGACGGTCGAGTACCGCAACCCTGGGGGCGTGGTGCTCAGCCGGTTCGGGTTGAGCTACGACTCGCGCGGCAACGTCACGGGCCTGGAGGACGCCGCGGGCGAGACGGTGGCCGTGGTCGACGCGCTGGACCGGCTGGTGGAGGTGACCTACGCGGACGGGGGGCGGGAGCGGTTCGAGTACGACGCGGCGGACAACCGCTCGCTGCGGCTCGTGCGGATCGACCGCACGGGAGGGCCCACCGTCAGTCTCGACTACACGCTCAACGGCCAGCTCTCGCGCGCCCAGGCGGGCTCGACGACGCCGGCGACGTGGACCTGGAACGTGGCGGGGCAGCTCGTAGGTGTCAGCAGGGAAGACGGCACGACTGCGGCGTTCGGGTACCTGCCGCCGGAAGCGGGAGGGCTTCTATGGCGGACACGGGAAACCGGCGGTGTGGAGCGACGGGTCGTGTGGGACCTGCGGGGCAACCCGCTGGCAGAGCTTGACGCACGAGGCCAACTCACCCGGTTGTACCTTGGCGGGGTGGGGCTGGACGAGATGTTCGGGCAGTGCGATGCAGTCGAGCCGGGCATGGTGACGACGCGCTGGCTGCTGACGGACTCCCTGGGCAGTGTGCGGGCGATGGCGGACGCCACCGGCGCGTTGCTCGCGGAGCAGGCCTTCGGCGTGTTCGGGCAGGTGCGCGGCCCGCCGATACCAGCGGAGTTGACGCGGCTGGGTTACACGGGGCGGAGCGGGGTCGCGAACCCAGGGATGCTGTACCTGCGGAATCGTTGGTATGCGCCGGGGCTGGGGAGGTTCCTGAGCGAGGACCCGATCGGGTTCAGGGGCGGGTGGAATCTGCAGGGATACGTCGCCAACAACCCGCTGCGATACACGGACCCGACGGGACTGGAGGAGCGCCAACTGGAGTTTGGAGGTGGTGAACTGGGCTCCGAACTCGGCGGATCACCCGGAGGGACCGGAGCACGCGGCGGCCGAGGAGGCATGGGCCCTGTCGAAAGCGGTCGTGCCGCCGTTGATGCAGCCATACGTGCTCTCCAAAGAGCAGGAAACCGAGTCATTAGCGGGCGCGAGATTACCCTGGACACGGCCGGAGGGAGAATTCGACCAGACCTCCTCATCCGGACACCCCAGGGCACTCGGTGCTTCGTCGAAGTGAAGAGGTTAGGGGCACCGTTCACGCCGAATCAAATGACTGGATATCCCGCCCTTGAATCAACTGGCGCCACTCCCCAAGGGGCCAATGCGGCCGGCGTCCGTCTCACGCCAGGCGTGCCGATCCCTGGAATCCCGGTCATAATCATTCTGGTTCCCTAGCTCAGCCTAACTACAATGCGAACAGCTCTCAAATCCGAGTTTCTCAAGACAATCGCCGGTGCCTTCTCACAGATCGGTTTTGTGCGGAACCGAAGTGGTGTACTGATTCGTCGGCAGGACCTGGATACATCGGTGTCGATAGGACTGCCGTCAGGGGTGGATCGTCGGACTGGATGCGTAGGCGTCAGCCTTGTTGTGGGGTTGAGAAACGAACATCTTCACTGCCAGATGCACAAACTCATGGAACGGCAGCCGCAGTCTCACTGCTGCGTACACTTGCTCACGGACATTGGCTATCTCCTACCTGAAGGGCGAGCAAAGGAGTGGCGAGTCCGAGCTAACAACGAATTGGGCGAGGCAGTTGCTGGCATGATGTCGGCATTTCTGCAGGCAGGCGAGTCTTTCGCACGCTCCTACTCCACTGTTGATTCCTTGCTCTCGGCTCCGGCCTACCTTCGCAACGACCCTGTATGGGTCTACGCGAGGCCATGCATTTCAATCCTCCTTGGGGATCTTCCCGAGGCGCGAGCGTTGGTCGAGAAGACTCAGGCCGAACTGTCCCGTACTGCAGGGAGCCCCTTCGCACAGGAGTTTGCCACTTTTGCCCGGAGGCTCGATGAGTACGTCGTCCCGCACATTGTGGGCTCTTCGTGACTTGGATGCGGCTCCTTTTCGGAAGGGCATTTCGGCATCAGTGGAGGACGCGAAGGCGGCCCACCTAAGGCGAGTGAACGGTGTCTTGATATATCTTGGCGAAGTTCTGTCATTTTCAGGGTATGGGCGTGTCCCTTCGGCAACTGTGCGTGGCTTGGGTGAGGTCGGTATGCGAGGGTTTTCAAGACTCCTCGCGGGAATCGCTGCTTTGTCGAAGTCAATCGCCTGGGCGCGCCATTCACGAGGAACCAGTTGACCGGGTATCCCGCCCTTGAGTCGACTGGAGCAACTCCGCAGGGAGCGAGGGCATCCGCGGCGGGTCTGCCGCCAGGCCTGCCAATTGGCTCAATCCCAATCATAACTATCCTCGTACCCTGAGACCCTCTTCAGCATCATGGCGTCGCCCTTGAAGTCAGACCTAACGCGGACAATCGTCTCCGCATTCTCGCCAGTTGGCTTCGAGCGCACGAGGACCGGTATCCTCGTTCGCCAGGATGGTCGCGACACGGTGGCCTGCATCAGTCTTCCAGCAGGAGTGGACCGCCGCACTGGATGCGTGGGTATTGCTGTAAATGTCGGAGTGAGGAATGAACCGCTTCACGCTCTGATGCATGAACTAATGGACGTTCGAATGCAGCATGGATGTTGCATGCACCTACTCACGAACATTGGCTACCTCATGCCTGGGAAGCGGATGAAGGAGTGGCGAGTTAGGACGCACGACGAGGTGGCCACAACTGCCGGAGAAATGCTCTCGGCCTTTCTGTCTGTTGGCGAGGACTTCGTTCGTACTCACTCCAGTCTCGCTGCGATCCTCTCGGCTCCGACCTATCTTCGCAGTTTCGCGCTCTGGCCCTACGCCGAACCTTGTGCCCGGATACTGCTTGGGGACCTCGCAGGGGCCCGAGGTTCGATTCGGGAAACGCTGAATGACCTGGCGCGAACTCCGGGTAGTCCCTTTGAAGCGTGCTTTCGCGGCTTCGCCGCAAATGTCGAGCGTCGCCTCGCTGCTGGTGGCTGACAGCCCGCGAGCCATGAGTCCGCGCTGGGAGTTTCGGGGACATCATCCGGATTGGGGGGTTCCGGTGACATGAAGTCCAAGTTGCTGAGGACCATCGCACAGGCCTTTTCCCCTATGGGGTTCCAGCGAACGAGGAGCGGTCTGCTGTTGCGGAAGGCCAATCTCGACACTCTGGTAGCGATCGGGGTCACCTCGTGGACTGACCGTCAGACTGGTTCCGTAGGTGTTGCTATTAATGTTGGTGTTAGAAACGAGGGACTGCACGATCTTATGCACAAGCTCATGCCGCGAAGCCC
>JACQZN010000082.1 GCA_016213845.1 Candidatus Wallbacteria bacterium | reverse complement strand
GATTGTGCTAAGTACCAGCCACTGTCCCGGCAGTCGCGCCAGGCGGGGCCAGACGGCCCTGCGAAGCTCGGCGGGGACCGCACTCCGCATGAGCACGCTAGACACCCTCTCGCCGCATCCAGCCTTTCCTCAGGGTTTCCGACCCCGCCGGGGACTCAACTGGCTCTGCATCGGTCTCACGTACGCGTCCTTTTATCTCTGCAGATACAACCTGCGGATGACGAAGACGCAGATCTGCCAGGAGTTCCAGTTCAGCAACGCCGACTTCGGCCTGATCCTGACGGGGTTCTTCTGGACCTACGCGGTCGGCCAGTTCTGCAACGGCCTTTTCACGGACCACCTGGGCGGCAGGAAAGCGATGCTGATCGGCGCCAGCGGCACCGTACTGCTCAACATCCTCTTTGGATTGGCGAGCATGAACAGCGCCAATCCGGTCATCCCGATCCTCTACATGTTCGTGATGATCCGGATGGTCGACGGCTGGGCGCAGTCGTTTGGCGCACCGGGCATGATCAAGATCAACTCGGCCTGGTTCAACAAGAACGAGCGCGGCCGCTTCGCGGGCATCTTCGGGTTCATGATCCAGCTCGGCCAGATCACGATCGGATGGCTGGCGCCGCTGTTGCTCTCGGGCTTCACGCTCCTGTTCCTGACGGTGCCGCCGCTGCACTGGCGCTGGGTGTTCTTCGTGCCGGCCGCCTGCTGCACCGTGGCCGCAACCCTCGTGGCCCTCTTCGTCAGCAACACCCCTGAAGAGTGCGGCTACAAGGGCGTCATTCACGACGAGGTCGCAGCAGCCACAGGTGACGCCGAAGCCGTCCCGCCGATCAGGGACGTGCTGAAGAAGATCCTGGGCAACCGGATGGTCTGGCTGGTGGCCAGCGCCTACTTCTGCACGGGTGCCGTGCGGCAAGGCATCGACCAGTGGTTCCCGGCGTACCTGGAGGAGGTCCACAAGGTCTCGAAGACTTCGGGGACCTTCGCGCTGATCCTGACCGCGTTGCCGACGGTGGCCGTGATCGGGTCGTTTCTCTCGGGCTACATCTCCGACGTCTTTTTCGGCGGCCGCAGGGCGCCGGTGGCGGCGATTCTCTACTTCGGCCAGACGGCCGTGATGCTGATGGCGGCGCAGTTCACGGGCCTCTACGCGATGTGCTTCTTCCTGGTGCTCATCTCGTTTGCGGTCAACTCGACCCACTCGATCCTGGGGACCGCGGCCGCGATGGACATCGGAGGCCGGAAGATGGCCGGCTTCGCATCCGGAGTCATCGACTCCTTCCAGTACTTTGGTGGCGGCCTCGCCGGGTTCTTCCTCGGCTGGCTTCTGGACAAGTTTGGCTGGAATGCCTGGCTCTACAGCCTTGCCGGTTTCGGAATCATCGGCGGCGCCCTGATGATCGTCGCCATGAAAGCACAAGCCGGCGCCCCCGCCCCCGCGAGTGCGGGACACTAGGGCAGGCTCGAGGCTCGAGGCTTGAGAAGTGAGGCTTGAGGCTCGAGGCTCGAGAAGTGAGGCTCGAGAAGTGAGGCTCGAGGCTCGAGAAGTGAGGCCTGAGGAGTCAGGGATCAGGCTTCAGGCGTCAGGGACAAGGGAGCGGAGAACGGCCAGCAGAGTTTGGCGCGCGTCTGCGGTCGTGTCGGCTCCGCCCTACTGACTACTCCCTCCCGTCTTCCACCTTCTACCTTCCACCTTCTATCTTCTCCCCCTTCGCCTTCCACGCACGCAGGTCGCGTTCGGCGTACTTCTCGACGACACGCTCGAAGGCGCGGGCAAGGTCGAGCTTGTGGATGTTGGCGAAAGCGGCCAGCGTGAAGAGTAGGTCGCCGACCTCTTCCTCGATGTCCGTGTGGGTCTTGCGAGGGCGCAGCCCGTGGTTTCGCTGCAGGTCGCTGGCGATCTCGCCGAGCTCCTCGGTCATCCGGGCCAGCATTTCGAATGGGCCCCAGTAGCCGCCGAAGCTGGCGACAGCCTCGTCCACCTTCTTCTGCATCTCCTCGAGGGTCATCGGGTGGGTCCTCCGGGCGGCGCGGCGCGCTAGCCCCAGTCCGGACGGCGGCCTGAGGCCGTCAGGGTCGAAGGCGTCGGCGCCCGTTACTCCATCCCCAGCGCGTACCAGTCGAGGAACTCGTCCCAGAGCCCGGCAGCTGAGAAGGTCGTGGCCTTGTAGAAGTTGCGGTAGGTCCGGTAGTCGTCCTTGCTGGGCCAGAAGATGGTGAGTCCTCCGACCTTCTGGTCGGCGTAGGTGCCGCTGTACCAGAGGCTCGCGCGGCAGGACTTGATGGCGCCTTTGAGCTTCTGGGCGGCGCCCAGGACCTGCGCGGCGTTCGAAGCGCCCGCGGTGTTGGTTCGGCCAGCGATGATGGCGTCGGCGATCCGCTCCAGGTCCCAGTACTTCTCGTCGGCGAAGGCCGTCAGGCCCTGGGCGGTCGGCTTGCCGATCTCCTTGGCGGCCGTGCGGAACTCGCGGACCAGGCTGTCGCAGGCCGACCGCACATCCTCGGCGCCGGCGGTGCGATAGGCGCCCAGGACGTTGTTGTTATCGGCCTTGTGAATGAAGGACTTGGTGACGACGCCGGACAGATCGTCGGCAGAGATACCTGGGTTTGCGGCGATGGCGTCGACAATGGCGGAGTAGGCGAAGCCGTTGCCCGGGATGGTGCTCTCGCTGGCGATGAGGACGTCGGTGCCGTCCCGGACCTGGAAGAGCGCCTCGACCGAAGCGGCGTAGCAGGCGTCCATCGCGACGATGTCGAGCTTCTTGCCGCCGTTGCTTGCGGCGAAGGCCTCCAGCACCCGCGCGAGCTCGAAGATGGTCAGGCAGTCGTTGTCGGTGTCGTCGTAGGCGACGTAGCTCGAGATGGGGAGGTTGACGCGGCCGGGCTGGGAGTCGGAAGTGCTTCCGGGTCCTCTCCAGCTCAGCATGCCGCTGCCGTGGCTATTGATGACCAGGAGGTAGTGGCGGGCCGGGTGGGTCTTGGCAGCCCACTTCAGGCAGTCGAGAAGCGCGGCCGGATCGCCCATGTTGACCTCGCCGAGCTTGGCCTCGACCGACCAGCGGTCGCGCTGGACGTGGTAGCGCTTGGCGCCCGAGTAGTCGGGATCGCTGTAGCGGCTGCGGAGGTAGTCGTTGATCTTGTTGCTGCGGTCGGCCTGGACGACGACGTCGTAGGCAGCGCCTGAGCCACGCTCGGAGAGCTCGTCCAGGTTGCGGAGTTGGCTCTCCTCGAGGCTGGTGGTCTTGTTGTCATCGCCGACGAAGTAGCCGATGACCGTCCAATCCTTGACGGCCTGGGCAGACGCCGCAGACGCCGGGAGCATCAGGGACAGGGCCAGGAGAGCCAGAAGTCGAGGGGTCGAGCGCACGCAAATCGCCTCCGTCAGGTGCCGGTTCGTCGGAACGCCGATCATCATGACGGCCCGTCGGCCCGAAACACCCAAAAGCCGCATAAAATGGGGGTCCAGGGGGCCTTCGGCCCCTTGGCGGAGGTTCGGAGGCGGAGCCTCTGAGTGGAATGCCTTGAGTGAGCATTGATGCTGGCTCTCAACGATCTGTCAATGACTGAGAGCCGGTCCCCGTCTTCCGCCTCAGGGCTCGGGACCTTGCCGAGACCCTGGGGTGGTAGCATGGGCGCCCTGATGGCCAATCTGCTGCGCTTGGAGGAGTTGACGTGGCGAGCGCTGCTCGACTTGCCGCGGGACCAGACGATTGTCTTCGTGCCGATATCGCCGATCGAGGAGCACGGGCCTCACCTGCCCCTCGGGTGCGATCTCTTCGACGCGGAGGCGTTCGCCATGCGCACCTCCGAGGAGCTCCAGAGGCGCCGGCCGGGAGAGTGGACGGTCGTGATGTATCCGAGGGTCCCGCTCGGCACCGACACGTTCGCGTACCTGGGGAGCATCGAGATCCGGCAGCGCGTGGTGCGCGACCTGGCGGTCGACATCGGGAAGTCGCTCTCCCGCGAGGGGTTCAACCACGTCGTCTTCTTCAACGGTCACGGGGGGCCGGCCCACAACGTGGCGCTCGAGGAGGCCTGCGTGCGACTGAGGCGCCGCGGAGTGCGGGCGATCGCCCCGTTTGGAGCAGTCGTGGAGCGGCTTTTCCTGGGCGAGTACAACGACCGGATCGCGCCCGTCATGGCCGCGGCCGGCATCACCGAGTTGCCGCTGCCGCTCAACATGGACTACCACGCGGGCGCCTTCGAGACCTCGCTGATGCTCTACCTCAACCCGCACCTGGTCACGGAGGAGTACCGGCGCCTGGAACCCTTCTCGGTGAAGCTGCTCGACATCCGGCCGAGTACGGCACTGAGGGAAGGGCCGGGGCTTGGGTACCTGGGAGCCCCTTCCGCCGGAAACGCGAAGCTGGGTGAGGGGCTAATGGCGCTGGTCTCCGGGGAACTGGCGACGCTGGTCGAGGGGCTGGCCGACGGGCAGAACGTCTACGGGGCGACTCGCTGCAAGCTCTACTGGGTACCGCTACTCTGGACGGACCGCTACTGGTACGCAGCGGGGCTGGCGATGGCGGCAGCGCTTCTCCTGGCGGCAGCGCTCAGGTAGGGGCCGGGCCGAAATCCTGGTGACTCGCGCGCGCCGGCCATGGCAGAGTCGGGCGCATGAACGACACCGAGCTGGCGCTTTCGCGCTTCAAGTCACTCGAGAAGCAGTACCTGGACGATCTGATCGAGCTGGTGCGGATTCCGAGCATCAGCGCCGACAAGGCTTGCGTGGGACATCTGCGCGAATCAGCCGAGAAGACGGCCGAGATCATGAAGCGGCGCGGCCTGGAGAACGTCGAGGTGATCGACCTCAAGGGGGCGCACCCGTACGTCTACGGCGACTGGTGCCACGCCAAGGGCCAGCCGACGCTGCTCTGCTACGCCCACCACGACGTGCAGCCGACGGGCGAGGAGCGGCTCTGGAAATCGAAGCCGTTCGTGCCGACGCTGGGCAAGGACGGGCGGCTCTACGCCCGCGGCGCGGCAGACGACAAGGCGGGCGTTGTCGCACTCACTTCAGCGATTGACGCCTATATCGGCACGGTGAAGACGCTGCCCGTGAACGTGAAGCTCATCATCGAGGGCGAGGAAGAGATCGGCTCCTCGCACCTGACCGCGTTCCTGAAGAAGTACCGACGCAAGCTGGCCGCAGATGCGATGGTGCTGACCGACACGTCGAACTTCGACACAGGAATTCCGTCGATCACCACGTCCTTGCGCGGGCTGGTGGCCGTCGACGTGGAGGTCCGCGGCCTGCGCCAGTCGCTGCACTCGGGCGGCTGGGGCGGCGCGTCCCCGGACGCAGCGATGGCGCTGGTGAAGATGCTGGCCACGCTGACCGACAAGGACGGCGACATCGCGATCCCGCACATGTATGACAAGGTGCGCGCGCCGGGCCGCGCCGAGAAGAAGATGCTGGACGAGCTCACACCCTCGGAGAAGGAGTTTCGCAGGCAGGCCGGAATCGTCCCCGGCTCTCGCGTGATGGGCAAGGGGGGCGCCAAGGACATCTTGAAGAAGCTCTGGCGTCTGCCGGCGATCTCCATCAACGCGATGGAAGCGGCCAACATCCGCGAGCGCCGCAACGTCATCGTCGACCGAGCTGCCGCGCGCGTGGGCATCCGCATCGTCCCCGACATGGATCGGGAGGAGACGCTGGACCTGCTGGAGAACCACCTCCGGAAGAACGCGCCGTGGGGCGTCGAGGTCACGGTCAAGCGCGAGCCGGCAGGCAACTGGTGGACGACGGACACCTCGCACCCGGCGTTTGCCGCCGCGCGGCGCGCGCTGGAAAAGGGCTACGGCCGCCCCGCCGTCTTCACCGGCTGCGGCGGCTCCATCCCGTTCGTGGAGCCATTCTCCCGCGAGCTGGGCGGAGTGCCCGCGCTGCTGGTCGGCATCGAGGACCCCTACACCAACGCGCACTCGGAGAACGAGAGCCTCCACCTGGGCGACTGGAAGAAGTCGATCGCCGGAATCATCCATCTCTTCCGGGAGATGGCGCGGTAGGCAGACCGGCTGGGACCGGGAACCACCCTCGGCCCCGCCGGCTCACAAGTCGAAGGCACGGCCCCCACGCGAACACTCCCTCCAATGCCAGGAGGGACGAAGACACGAAGCTTCCCGTCGCTCCAGGCGTACCCGGAGTGCGACGCATCTTCCAGTGCCGCACCCAGGGCGCCCGTTTCGGAGTCAGCTGCGCCAACGACTCGAGATCGGCCGCCAATCTCTACTCACTACTCACTACTCACTACTAGAATGGCAGCCTCATCGGCTCGGCGCCTTGCACGCAGGAGTACTTCGCGAAGTCGGTGAGCCCTTCCTCGCGCAGCACCTCCTCGTCGATCCAGGCGCGGCCGGTGCGCAGCGAGGGCGCCTTGTCGACCAGAGCAAGGGTCGCGTCGGCCAGGATCTCGGGGGTGCGCCAGACCTCGTGGCTGCCCAGGCCGAATCGGATGGTCGCCATGGTCTCCACGACGCAGGCAGGCCAGAGCGAGTGCACGGCCACGTTGTCCGGACGGACCTCCTCGGCCAGGCCGTAGGTGAGCAGTGTCATGCCGTACTTGCTGGTCAAGTAAGCCACCTTGCCGAAGGCGTGGCCGGGCTCGATCGGAGGCGACATGTTCACGATCTGGCCCCAGCGGTTCTTCGCCATGTGAGGTAGACATTCGCGCGCGGCGATGAAGGCGGCTCGCGCATTGACGCCCATCACCAGGTCGAACCGTTTGGTCGGAGTCTCGGAAACCGGCGCCAGGAACAGCGCACCTGCGTTGTTCACCAGGATGTCGATCCGGCCGAACTCGCGGGCCGCCTCCGCCACCATGTTCTGAATCTGCTCCTCGTGACGCACGTCGGTCTGCACCACGAGGGCTCGTCTCCCCAGCGCCTCGACCTCGGAGCGGACCTCACCGAGCGTCCCCGGAAGCCTGGGATCGGGCTCCACCGTCTTGGAGGCCAAAACGACGTCGCAACCGGCCTTTGCCAGCGTCAGCGCCACGGCCCGGCCGACCCCGCGACTTGCCCCCGTGATGATGGCCACACGATTCTCGAGAGTCATGCGGCCAGCATACAGGAGTCGCTGCCGAGATGGCATCTCCCGTGCATACAGGATGCCGCCAGGAGGAACTCCTATGAAGAAGCCCAGAACCCCAGACGACAGCTCGGCCGGCGTCATCTTGATGGGAATCGCCCAGCTCGGGTTGATGCTCATCTTCCTCCTCGCCGCCGTGGCGATCTACCTCGAGTCGCCTGAAGAGCCGCCCCAACCCGTCCGCTCCATCATCATCGCCAGCAGCGATACCCCCGAATCTCGGTAGTTCCACCGGTCACCCCAATCCCAACCCCGCAGTCGGAGCCCCCCCCCAGGGGCTCCCTTTTTTTTTTCCCGACGGACGATTTTGTTCGACCTCGTCTGCCGCAGGTCGAGGTCACTTTACCGCGACCGATCGGGACAACGACCAATGTTGACACTGTTATATGACAGTGTTATAATTGATTCAGGAGGCAGTGGAGCAGATGTCGATTCGCTGGAGACTGGAACAGCTGACCCGCGTGGCGACGCGGGTACTCGAGCACGAAGGGCTGGCGGGAGACTCGCGCCGAGTTCGCTGGATGCCGGATGCCCGCACAGCGCGCTACTACACGACCGTTGGGCTGCTCGATCGCCCGGCCGGCTTCGAGGGACGCACGGCGCTGTACGGCCTGCGCCATCTACTGCAGCTCGTGGCGATCAAGCGCTTGCAGGCCTCGGGGGCGAGTCTGGAGGAGGTTCAGCGGAGGCTCGCCGGTCTGCCGCAAACCGAGCTCGAGTGCCTGGCCCAGGTTCCGGCGGGCCTGCTCGCGGACGCCAGCGCCGAGGGAACGGGCGACGCCGCGCCCAAGCGCCGTCCTGAAACCGCCACCCTTCTTGGAGCAGGCGCCGTCGCGCCTCGCCGGGAAGCGAACCTCGCTCCGGACGACGCGACTTCAATCTCCCCGCCGGCGCCAGCGAGGCGATTCTGGTCCCAGCCGCAGTCGGCACCGCGCCCGACGGCCCTCGCGCCCGACGCGCGGCCCCTCACGGCAGTCGCGGTCTCCGAGCGGTTGACCCTGTTGCTGGAGCTGCCGGCCGGCCGGCTGGACCCGGCAAGCCTGGCGCGGCTGCGCGCCGCGGCGGCCCCATTGATCGAGCTTGTGGGAACCATGGCAGACGATTTCGACTCGAAAGACGATTGAAGTCCCTTTGGACGTGCCGGCCGTAGGCCGGAAGGAGCCCCCAGATGCACGCACCTCTCACCGTGATTACGGACGACCCGGTCAGCCAGGACGTGACGAACGACGGGTTCGGTGCCCTTCACACGCAGGCCGGCCTTTTGCCGCTGGCCGCGATGGACGTCCGGGCGCGCCTCACGGGCCTCTACGCCGAGGTCTCCGTGCGCCAGACATTCGTCAACGTGCACGCGATGCCCCTGGAGGCCACCTACATTTTCCCTCTGCCAGACCGGGCCGCCGTGACGCGCTTCCAGCTGGTGGTCGCCGGCCGCACCGTCGAGGGCAAGCTGATGGAGCGCGGCGCCGCGCGCGATACCTACGATCAGGCGCTGACCCGCGGCCACCGCGCAGCCATCGCCGAAGAGGACAGGCCGGGCGTCTTCACGATGCGCGTGGGGAACCTGCCGCCGGGAGAAACGGCATCCGTGCACCTGGAGCTGACGGGTCCCCTCCCCTTCCAGGACGGCGAGGCGACCTTCCGCTTCCCGCTGGTCGTGGCGCCCAGGTACATCCCCGGCGCACCGCTGCCCGGCCCCTGGGCGGGGGACGGGACCTCGCCCGACACCGACGCCGTCCCGGACGCCTCCCGCATCACACCGCCCGTGCTGCTCCCCGGCTTCCGGTCCCCGGTGCGGTTGGGACTGTCGGTGGAAATCGACCCGGCAGGACTGCCTCTGACCGGCATCGGCTCCAGCCTGCACCTGGTCTCGGAGGACTCCGACTTCGGCAGCGCCGTGCGCCGGCTGCGGCTGAACGCGGGGGAGCGCCTCGACCGTGACTTCATCCTTCGACTCCGGATGGCGCCGGATTCCGCCGAGGGCTCGGCCGTCTTTGCCGCGCAGCCCGGTTCGGACACGGGCGCGCTCGCCGTCACGTTGGTCCCGCCGATACGCGCTGCCGCCGGGACGTCGTGTTCGTGCTGGATCGCTCCGGGAGCATGGCGGGCTGGAAGATCGTCGCCGCGCGCCGCGCCATCTGCCGGATGATCGACACGCTGGACGCCCGCGACCGCTTCGACGTCCTGGCGTTCAGCGATCGCGTCACGCTCTGCAGCGGCCAGCCGCAGTCGGGGCTCGTGTCGGCCACCGACCGCCACCGTTTCGCCGCCCTCGAGAGCGTGGCGGCGCTCGAGGCCCGCGGTGGCACCGAGATGTCCAACGCCCTGTCCGTGGCGCTCAGCGACCTCGCCGAGCGGGCTCCGGGCGTGGAGCGCACCTTGGTCCTGGTCACGGACGGCCAGGTCGGCAACGAGGACTGGCTGCTGCGGCTGGTCCGCGACAAGGCACGCGGAGTACGGATCTTCACGGTCGGCATCGACCAGGCGGTGAACGCCGCCTTCCTGCGGCGTCTTGCGGACCCCAGCGGCGGCGTCTGCGAGCTCATCGAGAGCGAGGACCGTCTGGACGAGGCGATGCGCAACCTCCACAGGCGGATTGGCACCCCGGTTCTGACCGACGTAGAGCTCGAGCCCGAAGGCACACGGCTCCTGCCTGGCTCGCTGACGCCCGCCGGCTCGCGGGACGTCTTCGAGGGGGTCCCGCTGGTGCTCTTGTGCCGCGTCACCGGAGCACCTCCGCTGACGATAGGTCTTCGAGCACGCATGGCCGACGGCACCACCTTCCGGCTGAAGGTGCCGGTCGTCGCCGCGACCACTCCGGTCGTCGGACGAGCCTGGGCGCGCGCCCACATCCGGGACCTCGAGGACCGCTACGTGTCCGAAGGGCTCGGCGACTCTGCGCTAGCCGACCGGATCGTTCGGACCTCGCTGGAGTTCGGAGTCCTCTCGAGGTTCACTGCATTCGTGGCCGTGGACGAGCGCGAGCTCGTCAACCCAGGAGGCCTGAGTCACCACGTGGTGCAGCCCGTGGAGCAACCGCAAGGCTGGGCGATGAGCGCCCAGGCCGCGGGAGTGGGCGGATTCGCTTCGAGGTCGGTGGCCGCCCCTAGCCCGAAGCGCGCGCAGTCGATGGATGACATGGACTTCTGCTTGATGGACAGCGCCGACATGGCCTCCGAATCGGGCAGCGGCGAGCTCGGCTCGTACATCTCCAAGGAATCCGGACCCGAGGTCCCGGCCAGCGACGCCGGCGGCGGCGGCGGGCTCTTCGACGCCGTGTCGGACTTCCTCGGCAAGTTGCCGTCGATGCCCGGCTCGAGCGGCCGGAGCCGATCGCGGCGAATCAAGCGCATGCCTGCGCCTTCGAACCGGGCGCTGACGGCAGAGCTGGCGAGCCTCTTGCGCGCGCTGGCCGAGGCGCTGGAAAGGCTGGAGACGCTGGCCGACGAGACAGACGTGCGTGCGGAGCTGGCCTACCTCATCGGAGATCTCGAGCTCGCGCTCGAGGCCATCGAGCAGACGCCCGGCCTATCCCCCTTCGCGCTCGCGCTGCGCCCCCTGCTGGAGGGCCTTCGAAACCTCCGACGCTGGACGGCCACCGACCGTCCCTCGCTCGCGTCGCTGCTGGCGGCCCTGCGCAAGGCGCTCGACGCGATCAAGTCCGGCTCGCCGGCGCCGCCGGCACCCGCGAGGCGCGAGTTCTGGAAGTGAGGGCTGCCCCCGTCCGGAGAGCGAACCAGTGATTCGGAGTCAACGCACCGTTTCTGGCACTCACCTTGTTCCTACCCTGCTCCCTCACTGGACGATTCGCTGGCGCACTCGAGTCAGGAAGCAGCCGGCGGCGTCGGGAGTGAAGTACGGAGGGTAACTCATCGGGTCCCAGAGCAGCGGCCTCTGATGGACGTGCGCCTTCTGCCCCGTGAGTGTCACGTTTCCACCGGCCATCAGGTTGCCCTCCAGCTGCAGCTCCTCGAGCGTCACGTTGCCCGAGACCCAGACAGTGCCTTCGACCTCCAGCTCCGAGACGGGTTGTCCGTCAGTGGACAGGTTGCCTCCACAAAGAAGCGCCGGAAGTCTCCTCGCGCCGTCGATGGACCTGGGCCGCAGCCACGAGTTGCCGGAGGACGAGCCCGGCAGCTTCCCGCTGATCACGACGTTTCCGGTGACGATCAGCGTGCGGAACCGGAAGGGAACCCGGTCCTGGCGCAGGGTCAGATTGCCGTCGACGAAGACAATCCGATGACCGGAGTAGTCGCCCTCGAGGGAGGCCGTGCTCGCAAACTCCAGATCGAACCCGAAGTCGTCGCGGTAGCGCTGGCGATCGACCGACGGAAGGCGGATCTCCGGCCCCTGGTTCACGAACGACTCGGCGACTCCCTCGTGATCGCCCTCGCTCACCAAGACACCCTGGTATCCATACAACCCTCCTTCGATCGAAGCCTTCGGCGCGAAGTCCAGCGTCAGCGTTCCCGCGGAGTAGACGGCGTACTGAAACGCCCTACTTCCCAGGCCGATCTCCCGCTCCAGAACACGCACCTCACCGCCGGCCCCGTGCCCCGAGGCACGTAGCAGGGGCCCGTTGGGCCGGCTGACGAGCGTAACTTCGTAGGAGCCCGATTCGAAGGGCGTCCTGGGAACCCCACTTCTCCACGCCGGATTCGCCAGCAAGCGAGCTTCGGCGTCGCTCAGCCCGCACTGCGCGAGATCCGACATCCGCCCGAGCTCGAGCACCAGCTGGCTCTGCGATAGCTGGGAGGGAGCCAGCTCCAGCAGCGACGCTCCCAGCACGGCCAGCATCGCACACAGCAAGAGCGCGATGGCGAGCACGTAGCCGCCTGGCTTGCGCGTCATGGCCAGCGCCTCCTGGCTTCCAGCCCCGCCCCGCCGATGAGCACCTGCACGGGCGCTCCTCCCGTCGAAGCGAGAGTCACTTCGATGGGTCCCAGGTCACTCTCGCTCACCCGATCGGGGAACGCGGTCCGGCAGACATCGTGGATCTTCAAGTTGTCCATTGGCAGGTCGAGTTGCATGCCGTTGCGCTTGGAGTGCGGAGTGTTGCTCGAGCCGATGTAGAGGGAGCCCTCGAAGGCGGCAGGAGCAAGCTCCGCGCCGGATCCGGCGACTCGCTTCCCGTCGGCGAAGAGCGCCAGAGTTGCCGCGCTGCCGCTTGCAAGGCCAGTCCGGTTCCAGGCAATGGCCAGATGCGTGAAGCGCGGCGCCGGCCGCGGCGGAGTCCAGTCGAGGATTGCCGCTCCGTGCCAGCTGACGCGCATCCGGCCGCTCTCTCCCACACACGTCCAGCGAAGCTGTTGCCCGGTCGATCCCGGGCTCGTATCGATGAGGCAACGCTCGTCGTCGAATCCCGCCAGCGTGCTCAGATCTACCCAGAGCTCCAGCGTTCCGCGCTCGGGATCGAGGAGCTGGGCCGGGAAGGCCAGCCAGTCTCCTTGATGGCGCACCGTTGCGGCGTCGCCGAAGATTCCCGGGGAGAATCGCACGTGCCCCCCTGCCGAACCGGCGGGGCCCAGCTCCGGAGCCGCCACATCGCTCTCAGATTCGAGCCGGCACCAAAGTCGCGGTCCCCTGGGAGTGAAGCTCCCGACCCCGGCCGCGTAGGTGCACGGCGCGGCGGGCGCAACGGCCCGCAGCAGCCTGCCGTCCGTCGTGAGGCTCCATTCGATGGACTCGACCCCTGGATCCGCGTCCTCGACGAACTGAGTTTCGAGTCCTAGGAGTCCGGACGCCAAGGCCGTGACGGCCACGGACTCCCGCACGTCATGCAGCATCCGTTCGAACGCCCAGCGGCAGGCAGCATCGCGTTCCCGATCGCGGCGAACCTGGTCCCAGCCCACGAGGCCCGACACGGTCCCTTCGGTCAGCGCCCCGAGCACCAGCGCAGCCAGCAGTGCCGAGACGAGCACCTCCAGCAGCGAGAACGCTGCGGCCGCCGCCGAGCCGACCGCTTTCCGCGCGCCGTTCATGGGTCCGGGTCCACGAGCAGCACCCGCCGCCCGACCGTCACGCGTGAACCGAAGACGCCGTCCCAGCTAACCTCGACGCGCACGTCCACCAGGCGCGCCGGGGGCGAGCTCGTGACGGTCACTTGAACCCGATAGTCGTTCGAGCCCACGCGATCCGTCCTCTGGCCGCTGGTCAGGCTGTCCGCGCGCGCAGACTGCAGGCGCGCGAGCTCGCGGCCCAGGAGCTCCGTGGCCGCTGCCGTCTGCCGGGCATGTGCCGCCAGCATCGCGGCATGCGAGAACATCTGGAGCGCGGGCAGCAGCATCGCCCCGACCATCGCGGTGGCGCAGACGATCTCGACCAGCGTCACGCCGCTTGCCGGCATCCGGGCGACTCGCGCGCAACGGCTATTGGAGGTGATGCTCATCGGACGCTCACGATTCCGGAACCGCGGGCGATCTCGACCACGCGCCGGATCCCGGCCGCTTCCAGCGTCACGCTGCCGCCGGCCGGCAGGAATCCGCCCGTCACGATGTCGATGCGATCGGCCGAGAAGCTGGTCTGTGCCAGCGCAACACCGGCGGGCAGCTCGATGGTCGCATAGACCTGCAATCCCGACGTCGAATCCGCGAGCAGGCGGTACGAGTGCGTGTCGGGCGAAAGCTCGATGCGGTGAAACCTTCGCTGCGCAAGCGCTCGCCACCGCTGATCGTGGACGGCCTGTATCAATCGATCCGCTTGGGCCATCAGAGCGGCCCCGGCCGGCATCCTCTCGACGCTGCCGAGCGACAGCGCGACGAGCGACGCTACGAGGACGGCAACGAGGACGACCTCAATCAGGCTGAACCCCCACCGCGACGGCACAAGCCACCGGCGCGGCGACCGGCTTGGGCTCATGACGCCCTTAAGCTACTACCGCGGAGCTCCCGGGTGTCTAGCGTCCAGGCGCCTGGAACCGTGGATCGAGTGCTTCATAGTGCCTGCCGGCACAATCCATCGCCATTTTCTGGGCGCACCGACTCCGCTGGCAGCACGCGGCTGCGAGCGACTCCAGGTCACGGGCGAGCTTCCCGGCTTGCGCGTGCTTGGCCGCAGTGCCCGCCCAGAGCCGGCCCAGGCGCTGAGCCGATGAAGCGGCCCGGCGAGCCAGAGTGGCAGTCGGGTCGTCGATTCCACACCGGACCAGCTGTCGGAGAACTCCGAGGTCGAGCCGCAGGCGAATCAGCTCTTCGGTCTCCGGTCGCGCCAGGAGCGTCTCGCGCGCCGGCGCGACAATCACCGAGCCGGAGGGCAGAGCCGCCATCCCGGGCGCTGCCGCCGTCGCGGTCGCGGGCTCCGCGGACTCCTCGGCATAGAGGGGCGTGGCGAACCGCTCGACGATGGGCACGCGCCTGGCGCCCATCTTGAGCTGGGTCGACCGCGGCTGCCGGAGCGCTTGCAGCGAGACCGGCTCCTGCCCAGGAGCAGATGCGACGGCTCCCCACAGCAGGATCACCGCAAGCGCCCGGGACCGGCTCACGGGGCTCCTGCGCGCGGACCCTTGGAACGTAGCCGCTCGGCCAGGTCGACGTAACGAGCGCGCGGTCCGGCCTCAGGCGCGGCGGCCGCGGGCCCGGCCTGGACGCTTGCGGGCTCGGCCACTGGCGCGCTTTCGGGCACGATCGTGGGGGTGACGAAAATGAGCAGATCGACCGTGACCCGTTCGCGGCTCTTGGACTTGAACAGCTCGCCGATGACGGGAACGCCCTTCAAGCCGGGGACGCCGGTCCGGTCGCTCCTGTCGCGCTCCTGGAGGAGCCCGCCGATGACGGCCGTGTCGCCGCTGCCGACAAGGACCTGCGTGTCGGCCTCACGCGTCTGGATCACCGGGAAGCGGTTTTCGACGAGCGTTCCCACGGTGCTCACCGCAGGGTGGATGATCAGGTTGACGCCCAGGTCGCCCGAGATTTGCGGCACGACATTGAGCTGTACGCCGATCTGCTCGTAGTGATCGAGAGTCACGGTCCGGACGGCGGTCTGCGGATCGAAGGTCTCGACCGTGATGGGGAACTTGTCGCCGATGAGGATGCTGGCTTCCTGGTTGTTGACCGTGGAGATTCTCGGACTGGAGAGGATCTTCAGCCTCTCACGGGCCTCGAGGGCTTTCAGGACGGCCTGCAGGTTCTGGGCAGAGAGGGTGCCGAATCGGAAGGTGTCCGCCGCCCTCGTTGCGCCCGGCTTGATGGAGTTGAACGGGAACTTCGTGGGCTGTGAGGCCCCCGTCAGTGCCGCTTCGGCCCGCCAGTCGATGCCCAGCGTTTCGGTGTCAGTGAGGGTCACTTCTACGATCTTCACCTCGATGGAGATCTGCCTGGGCCGGACGTCCAGGTGACCGATCAGCGTCGCCACGCTGTCGACGGCGGCGCTGGTGTCGGTCACGGAGATCAGGTCGGACCGCTCGGGAGCTTCGGGGCGCGCGGTGACTGGCCTGCGATCCGTGGCCTGGGTGCCGAAAGCGAAGCCGCCCCGGTTGCGCCGCGTGAACACCTCTAGCTTCCCCACGGGGCTGAGGCCGCGCTCCAGAAACCGTTTGACGTCGGTGCCATCCACATACTTCAGCGAGAAGAGCCGAGTGATCAGCCGTTCCTTGAAGCTCTCTCGCGGGCCGATGTGATAGGTGCTGCCGTCGCGGGAGTACCTCAGGTTGCCGGTTCCGAGTACCGTGTCCAGGAGCTGCTCGCGGCTGACGTTGGAGAGATTGAGATCGAGGTGGCCCTCGACCGGCACGTCAGCGACGATGTTGATGGCGAATCGCGCGCGCAGCTCGGTGAAGAGGCGAGCCAGCGGAACGTTGCGCGCATCCAGGAGGTAGAGCCCGCGCCCGTCGGGTCCCTTAAGCTCGAGTCGTTCGCTGGGTGGCGGAACGTCGACCTGGGCGAGAAGCGCAACCGCGCGCCCGAGCGCCGGGACCGTGTCCGTCAAGACGAGGGCCCCGCCCACGGCGCCACGATCCAGCACGTTCACGGAGCCGTCCTTGCTCATCGCGCCGGAGACGAGCTCTCGGGCCTGTCTTCCAGAGAGGTGCTTGAGCGTGACTACGCGCGTGTCGAGCTCGGGCCGCAGCCGCTCGAGCGTGTCGACCTGCAGGACGTCGCCGACCTTCTGGAAGCCGAGGCCTCGGGTTTTCAGCACGACTTCCAGAGCCTGCTTCCAGTGGACGTTGCGGAGATTGACGGTGACCTTCCCGTCGACCGCATCGCTGGCGACGATGTTGAGGCCGTGCTGCTGCGCCATGATCTCGAGCACCCGGGCGATAGGCACGTCCTTCAGATTCATCGTGACGCGCTCGGGGTCTTCTACCTGCACCGGCGCAGGCACCGGTTCTGCCGCCCTGGCGGCGCGGTGCTCGACAGCCGCACAGAACATCACGGCGGCCAGGAGCGCCAGCGAACGCTTTCGAATCATGAGAATGGGCAGCGACGGCCGACGGGCCGATCGGGTGCCGGCCTCCGACTCTACTGTCGGAGTTCCTGACGCCGTTCGTGAGATCCTGCGCCGGTCGACCTGGGCGATTCCGGGGCGGACTCGAGCAGCACGCTCAAGGTCAGCTCGGCCCTCAGCGCCATGGCGCCGGATGGCGGCGAGTCCTCCGAAGGCGCGAGCAGGCTGAGCTTCTGGATTCCGAAGAGGTGGGGAATCGTCCGGAGCGATCTCAAGTAGCTGACTACGTTGGTGAAGGGCTGGGTAAAGGCCAGCTCCACCTCCGCCACCGAGGAACCCGGCGCTCTGCGGATGCCCCCGGGCGTGAGGAGATCGAGCTCGAATCCGCACGAGGCCGCTCGCTCGCTCAAGGTCGACAGGAACCTGGGCAACTCGGGCTCGGCCAACCTTCGGGCGTCCAGCGGGTGGAGCACCGCGCGAACCTCTTCGATACGCTCCTCGAGCTCTCGCACCTGCCGGCCGAAGTCGCGCTCGAGCTCGGCTCGCAGCTCCTCACTCGGAGTCCATTGCAGGCAAGCCGCCCAGACAGCCAGCGCCATCAAAGCGGCCGAGGCCTCTGCGAGCACGAGCCATCTCCACGCGGCGGATCTCATGAACGGCCCGTCCCTTCAGGTGCAGCCGGCTCCGACGGCTCGGCGCGCTCCCGCGCCCGCACGGGCCTCGCCGACAGCACGAACCAGACGACGTCGTGGCCCTGGAACTGGCGCCGGCTGACGACGACGGTGCGGATGTCAGCGAGACGGCCCGTCTTCCAGAGAGCGGCCATCAACTCGGGAAGGTGGCGGGTCTTGAGACAGTAGCCTCCGAGGTTGAGGATGCCTGCCGAGGAGTCGTAGCGCAGCTCCGCAAGCCAGGCGCGGTCCCTGAACTGCGCGGCCAGCTCGGCCAGGAGCTCGGCGTCGAAGGCGCGCTGGCTCGCGAGCTGCTCCAACCGCAGTCCGCCCGCCTGGAGCCGGCCTTCGGCTTGCCGCAGCGAGTCCAGCTTGGTCCTGTAGGCCCGGGCGACGTGAAAGCCCTGCCTGGCAGTCGAGAGCTCCCGGGACTTCGTCGCCGCCACCGACAGGATGGCCGCCGCCATCGCGAGCGCGAGCGCCGTCACGGCCAGAGACACGAGCACGTCCCGCCGCCTCATGCCTCGATGGCGATCGCGGGGCAGCAGCTCGAAGTGCAACTCGTCGGACATCTCAGCTCACCAGCCCGCAGGCGACGACGAGGGCCGGTCCGAGCCTTCGGACCGTCTCGACGTCGGGGTAGGCAGAATCGAGCGGCGGCCCGCTCAACGGATTCAGTCGCTCCACCGTCTCGTGGAGCTGCTCCGTCAGCAGCCTTTCGATTCCCGGCAGCAGCGCGGTCCCGCCATACATGAGGATTCGGTCGACCTTTTCGGTCGGATGGACGTCCTCGAAGTGCTGGAAGACCCGTTCGATGCGCGTCCCCAGCTGGTCGAGGGGCTCGACGAGAGGCTCCCCGGAGGTGAGGGCGAGCTTCTGTTTCTCAGCCTCCTCCGGGTCCGCGTGAAGCGCTTCCGACAGGTAGCGGGTGAGTTGCGCGCCGCCAAAGGGGAGGTATCGATGCAGGCGCGGCTGGCCCTGGGTCACGAGCGTCACGCCCGTACCTTCGTGGCCGATATCGAGCAGCGCCACCGTCTCGCGGGCGCCCGAGCGCGCCGTACGCAGATACGATTCCAGGCCCGCCAGGCAGGCCGCCTGAGCGCCTACGGGCTCCAGCTCCAGGCGGCCGAGCATGTCGAGCTCGGCGCCAAGGAGATCATTGTCCGCAGCGACGACCAGCACCGACTCGAGCTCCACGGACTCCTCTCCCGAGAGAGCCGGCAGGGTCCGGTAGTCGAGCGCGGCCCGGTCGAGCGGGAATCCGAGCAGGTTCTGCATGTTCCACCGGACCGCCTCGCCTCGCTCCCGGCCCGCCATTCTAGGAAGCTCCAGCCTGTGGACTTCCACGCCGGGAGCGCCGATCGCCAGGACGATGTTGGAGGGATGGATCTTCGCCGAGCGGAAAACGGAGTCGAGGAACTCGGCAAAAACGCGAGGCTGGGCGCTCGCAGGCGGCACGGGCACGACCGCGGCTCGCGACAGGCGAGTACCGCGGCTGCTCTTCTTTGCCTGGACGATCTTGAGCCACGCATGCCCGATGTCGAGGCCCGTCACGGTCTCCTCGAAGAGGGAAAAGGTCATGTCCGGCTCACCTACTTCAGGGGTTCCAGGCCGGTGAAGGACAGGGCGAAGCGGCGGCGGCCCTTGACGAGGATCACCATGTCGGGCCGGATCTCCTCGACGAGCAGGTCCTGGAGCGCTGCGCCCGTGTCGAGATGCCGGCCGTCGACCAGCGCCGTTCTCTGTTGGCCCGAGATGACGATCCCCTCGAGCCTGGGCATGGAGGCCCCGCTGGTGTCCACCGAGCTGGCGACAGAAGGCAGCAGCACCGAGTCCGCGAGCCCCGAGCCGCGAGTGACGAGCGGTATGAAGGGATCGTGGATTCGACGGGGCCCCGACGCCAGCCGCGCCGATACGGGCTCCAGCAGCATCGCCCGGAGGACATCCAGATCGAACTGCTCGCCTGGGGCGATCGCAGGCGCCGGTCTGGGGTCAGGCCCGCGGGGCGGCGCGGCACGGGTCTGCGCAACGGCAGCGACGGCGGGCTGGCGCGCGGCTGGGCGTGGCGAGAAGAGTGAGAGGACGCCTGCAAGCAGCACGACCAGCATCGTGAGCGCGCCGAGCATCCGTTCGCGTCGGGTCATGGCTTCCTGGCGGGCCCCGCGGCCACGCGGTCGAGGGTCTCGAGCACCTTGTGGGCGACTGCGGCCTCCGCGACGGAGCTCTCCTGGCGAAGGTAGAGCCGCCAGGTCTCCCTGGCCTCCTGCGTGCGGCCCGCGTCCGTGAGCGCGACCGCGAGCGCGCGCGTGTACGCGGCGTGGTCGCTGCGAAGCTGGACACAGCGATTGAGGGCCAGGATGGCGCCGTCCAGGTCACGCGCTCGGTACCGGCGCAGCCCGTCCGTGTAGTGCAGGTCGGCAAGCTGCAAACGCCGAAAAGCCTGATCGGTCTCCGAGGTCAACACGGTGGCGGCACTGGAGGCCGGAGCAGGCGCGGTCGCCTGGGCCGGCGCTATCGGGGCGTGCGCCTCGCGCGTGAGGATGATGAAGAGCGTGGCTCCGATCAGGGCTGCGGCCAATAGCGCGAACCCTGGCCGCACGCCCGCGAACTGCCCGGAGCCGTCCGCATGAGCGCCGGGCCTGGGCGCCAGCTTCTCCGGCCCGGCCGGCTCCGGTACCGAGTCCGCTACCTCACCGACCGGCAGTCCGGCCTTCCGCAGCGCGTCGGCGAAGCGGATCACATCCGGGAAGCGCGCCGCTGGGTCTTTCTCCAGCGCAGCCATGAGCACCCGGCTGACCTCGGGCTCCAGGCCCGGACACCTGCGGCCGGGCGGGTCGGGCCTCTCGAAGCGCTGCGACATCATCACCTTGTAGACCGAGGTGCTGACGAAGGGCACGGTGCCGGTCAGCGCCTCGTAGAGGACGATGGCGAGCGAGTAGAGGTCCGCGCGGGCATCCACGTCGGTGCTGGTCACCTGTTCGGGGGCCATGTAGCCGGGAGTGCCGACGACGTTTCCGTCGCCCGTCAACATCGTGGTCTCACCGGAGCGAACGAGTCCGAAATCGGCTAGCTTCGCAACGCCGTCCTGGTCGATGAGGATGTTGGCCGACTTGACGTCGCGGTGGACCAGCCCGTTGGCGTGGATGAACGCCAGGGCGCGGGCGACCATCGTGAACAACTTCGCCGCTTCGGCCCCAGAGAGGCGGCCGCACTGCCTGAGCCTCGCCGCCAGCGAGTGGCCTGTCACGTGCTCCATCACGTAGTAGTGGACCCCCTGGTCGGTGCCCGCGGCGAGCACGGCGACGATGTTGGGGTGCTTCAGGCGGAGCAGCGCGTTGGCCTCGCGCAGAAACCGCTTGATGGTCTTCGGATCGGCGGTGCCGGCCGGCAGCGCCTTCAGCGCGACGATCCTGCCGTCCTTCGGGTCTCGAGCCTTGTAGACCACGCCGGAGCCGCCGCGGCCCAGCTCGCCGAGGATGCAGTACCCACCGATGAAGTGCTGGTCACGCATGGAGCTCGAAGCGGCAGGTCTCCAGCTCGGACCGGCGGCAGCCTCAGTATCCGGAGTAGGGGGAGCCGGTGCTGTCGTTGCCGTTGAGGTTGACTCCGACGTCATGCGTCGTCGGCTCGTAGAGCCACCCGCCGGTGCCGTCGAGCACGTTGACGACCTTGCTCTGGTTGGTGATCGCCTCGTTGGGAATCTTGGCGAGCGTCCCGCCGTTGGTCGTCAACAGACTGCTGAGGTTAGAGGCCGGCCACGTGTTGTTGTGCATGGCGTAGTAGGTCTGTACCGACGACCTGAGCGTCTGGAGATTGGACTTGGTCGACGCCTCGACGCCGCGATCGACGTAGCCGGTGAAGCGGGGGATGATGACCGTTGCCAGCACCGAGAGGATGACGACCACCATGAGAATCTCGACCAGCGTGAAGCCGAATCCGTAGCGCTTGCCCTGGCACATGACTCCTCCTTTGCGTCACCGGCATCGTCCGGGCGCGTCGGCCGGGCCCCCTCGTGCGGCGTCTGTTCCGGCGGCGACCCCTGTGGCAATCGTCGGAACACCGGCGCCCGGGGGGACGGTGAGCGACGCCTCGAAGCCATCGTTTCGGGGACGATTCTGTCAGGAAAGCTACG
Source organism: Candidatus Wallbacteria bacterium (assembly GCA_016213845.1). Lineage (GTDB taxonomy): Bacteria > Muiribacteriota > UBA6191 > JACPRK01 > JACPRK01 > JACPRK01. Next base: position 138,374 of record JACQZN010000082.1, on the reverse strand, counting down.
CCAGCTCCAGGGATCCACCACCATTCGCGGGGCCCAAGCGAAAAATACCCGCCCAAGAAGTGACAGACGTTTCATTTGCCCAGTGCCGAGGAGAGGTCGGCGATGGGCAGGTAGATCGAGGCGGCGATCAGACCGACCACGGCCGTCATCGCGATCAGTAGCGCCGGTTCCAGAAACCGCGCGAAACCCGCGACGCCGGCATCTACCTCGCGCGCGTAGATGGTGGCGATGCGATCGAGCATGTCCGCAAGCGAGCCGGTCTCCTCGCCGACGGCAATCATGGAGGTCACCACTTCCGGGACGAGGCTGGAGCGCGCGAGCTCGCTCGACAGAGACTCGCCGGCGCTCACGCCACTGTGCACGCGCCGCACGACGGCGGCGAGCACCGTGTTGTCGATGCTCTTCTCGACCACCGCGAGGCTGGCGGTTATGGAGATTCCGCTCGTGTGGAGCGCCGCAAGAGTCTGCGTGAGCCGCATCAGGAGCGACTTCAGCACCAGATCCCCGACGAACGGGAGCTGCAACACACCCTCATCCAGAAGGCGCCGTCCCCTGGCCGTGCGCGAACCCGTCAGCAACCCGATCGTGACGGCCGTCACCAGCAACAACAGGGGCGCCCACTGTTCGAACACGAAGTTGCCCGCGCCTACCAGCACGCGGGTCAGCATCGGGAGCGGCACGCCCGATTCGACGAAGACCCTGCTGATCCGGGGCAGGACGAAGATCAACAGAAAGAGCGTCACTGCCCCACAGAGCGTGACCAGCATCAGGGGGTAGGCCAGCGCACCCCAGAGCTTGTCGCGCGCCTGGGCGCTGCGCTCCAGGTACTCGCCGAGCCGGCCGAGAGTCTCGTCGAGGTTTCCGGCCAGCTCTCCGGTCTCGACCATCGCGACGATCAAGGACGGAAAGACGTCCCGGTGCCTGGCAAGCGCAACCGAGAAGTCGTCGCCGCGCGAGATACTCCGGGCGACGTCGGCCAGCGCGTTGGCCAGCCGGATGCTGGGCGTTTGGCGCGAAAGCATCTCCAGGCAGCGCACCAGAGGCAGGCCCGCAGCCAGCATCGTGTGGAGCTGCCAGGCGAAATGGGCCAGGTCTCGCTCCGAGACGCCGAAGCGGATCAGCGCGATGCCGGCGCGAAGCGACACCTGCTCCTCGGAGCTCTTGCGGGTCTCCGAGATCTCGACCAGAAACTGGTGGTGCGCCGCGAGCCGGTCTCGCAACTCGTCCACGCTCTCGGCGGCTTGGTGACCGTCCAGCACGCGGCCGCCGCGATCGATGGCCCGGTAGCTGTAAGTCGGCATGTCGCCTGCTCCTGGAGCGCGCTAGAGTGGGCCCCGGGCGGCCACGCAAGCGCGACCTGCCGGGGTCTCGACCATCAGGGGGGTCCTCCGCCCGGACCGTTCCACTCGGCCTCCGGAGGAGCGGCCACGCGCCGCAGCTCCACCAGCGAGGTGAGGCCAGATGCTACGAGACCCGCGCCATACTCCCAGAGGGTCGTCATTCCTTCGGAGCGCGCCTCGCGCGCGACTTCGTAGGCGCTCTTGCCGGCAATCAAGAGCTGGCGAATTCCGTCGGTGACGCTGAGCAGCTCGAGCAACGCGAGCCGGCCCTTGAAGCCCGTCTGCTCGCACGCGGCGCAACCCCGCGGGACGTAGAAGGCGGTCGAGTCGGCCAGGTGCATCCTCCCCGAGAAGGCCAGCTCCTCCTCGGCAGGCCGCACCGGTTGCCTGCAGCGCACGCAGAGCCGCCGGAGCAGCCGCTGGGCCACCACGCAGATCACGGAGTTGGCGACGAGGTACGGCTCGACTCCCATCTCGACCAGCCGCACGACGGCGCCCGCGGCGTCGTTGGTGTGCAGGGTGCTCAGCACCAGGTGGCCCGTCAGCGCGGAGCGGATGGCCATCTGGGCGGTCTCGAGATCGCGCATCTCGCCGACCATGATCACGTCCGGGTCCTGCCGCAGGATCGAGCGTAGACCGGTGGCGAAAGTGATGCCGGCCTTCGGGTTGACCTGGATCTGGTTCACCTGGCGCAAGTTGTACTCGACCGGGTCCTCCAGCGTGACGATGTTGCGCTCGCGAGAGGCCAGCTCGTTCAAGCCGGTGTAGAGCGTCGTGGTCTTGCCGCTGCCGGTCGGACCGGTGACCAGGATGAGGCCGTTGGGATGATGCAGAGCGTCACGGAACTGCTGCAGCACCTTGCCGGCGAATCCGATTTCGGAGAGGCTGGAGGCCGTCGCGCTGGCGTCGAGCACGCGCACGACCACCTTCTCGCCGTAGATGCTGGGCAGGGTCGAAATGCGGAGGTCGACCTCCTTCTCGGCGACTCGGACGCGGATGCGCCCGTCCTGCGGGGCGCGGCGCTCGGAGATGTCCATCTCGGCCATGACCTTGATGCGCGAGACCATCGCCCGGTGGACCTGGCGAGGGATCGACATCGTCTCGCGCAGCATGCCGTCGACACGGAAGCGCACGCGGGAGCCGTGCTCGTCGGGTTCGAGGTGGACGTCGCTGGCGTACTCGCAGACAGCGCGGGCCAGGATGTTGTTCACGAGCCGCACGACCGGGGCGTCGTCGGACTCCTCGCCGACCTCCTCGAGCACGTCGAAGGTCTGGGGAACCTCTGAGTCCTCGTCGGCATCGCCGACGATGCGCTCGACGATGGTGTGGAAGCTGTCGCTTCGGATGTAGAGGCGGTTGAGCGCCTCCAGGATGCTCTCCTCCAGCGACATCGCGGGCACGACCGTGCAACCCGAGGAGCGCTCCAGCGCCGTGACGGCGTCCACGTCGAACGGGTTGAGCATCGCCACGGTCAAGAGCGACTCGAACCGGGAGACCGGCACCGCCACGTAGCGCCGCGCAATCGCCTCCGGCAGCCACTGGGAAGCGGTCTTGTCCTGGAGCAGACCTTCGAGGTGCTGGATGAATGGCATTCCGGTGACGCGCGCGACGAACTCGTCGACCGCCTCCCGGCTCATGAAGCCGAGCGCGGCGATCGACTCACGGAAGCCCAGGCCGCTGCCCGACGCGTGCGTCAGCACCTGGGCGATCTGGTCGGTGTCGAGCAGGCCCGCTTCGTAGAACTGCCGTGACAGTGATTTGCGCATCCGGTCCGCTCCGGTGGCCCAGGGCCGCTCGAGGCCGGGTTCATGCCGCGGCCGACTCCTCCCGGACAATGGGAAGCCGCAGCTCGACGGTGGTGCCCTCGCCCATGACGCTCCGCACTTCTACCGAGCCGCCGCAGCGCTCCACGATCCGCTTGACCAGCGGCAAGCCGAGGCCCGTGCCCTGACCCTCTGGCTTGGTCGTGAAGAGCTCCTCGAAGATGCGCGGGAGGACTTCCGGCGGGATGCCGCTCCCGGAATCGACGACGTCCACTACGACGTGAGAGTTCTCCGTGGCCAGAGTGACGTCGACCCGGCCCGAAGAGTCGAGGGCGTCGCAGCTGTTCTTGATGAGGTTGACGAAGACCTGCTCCATCTCGGGGGCGTTGGCAGCGACCAGGGGCAGCTTCGCGGGGTAGTGGGCCTGGAGCGTGACGCCGCGCTTGCCCAGGATGTACTGCATCATCCCGATCGCCTGGTCGATCGGCTCGCGCAGGCTGATGGGGCCGACCTCGCTGGTCTCCTTGCTGCGCGCGTAGTGGAGCAGGTTCTTCACCAGGTTGCGGCAGCGGGCTGCGGCGTGGAGGACCATCTCCAGCGACTTGCGGGCGGCCTCGGGCTTCGGAGGCTGCATCCCGGGAGCGAAGTCGTCGGCGAGCATCTCGGACGCCATCAGGATGGCCTGGAGCGGGCTGTTGAGCTCGTGGGCTATCGAGCCGGAGAGCTGCCCCATGACACTCATCTTCTCGGCCCGGATGAGCTGGGTCTGGGCCTGCTGCAGCCGCTCATAGGCGAGCCGCGACTGGCGGTAGAGCTCCAGGTTCTCCAGGTTCACGGACAGGTGCGCGCAGACGGTCGCCAAGAAACTCAAATCCTCCACCGAGAAGGTTCGCAGCTCCGAACGCAGGTCGGCGTAGAACAGGCCGTACGCCTGCTCGGAAGTCTTGAGCGGAACGCAGAGCACAGACCGGATCTTCTGCAGGCTCACGCTGCTCTGGGCCGAAAGCTCTCGCGAGGCGTCCTCGATCAAGAGCGGCAGCCCCTCGGCGCGCACGCGTTCCAGAACGGTCGAACTGACCCGCGCACTCTCGTCGGGTTCGAGAGCGCCCGAGCGGTGCGTCACCAGCGGGCAGGGTTGCGCGGGCTCGCCCTCGAGAAGGAAGACGACGGCGAGATCGGGTGCGAGCTCCGGGAGCAGAAGCGCCACGGCCTCCTGGAGCAAGGCCTTGCGATCGCGCTTGACGACGGCGGTCCGCGCCATCTGCCAGAGCACCTTGAGGCGGCGCTCGTGCTTGACAGCGCCCGCTTCGCGCACGCTGGAAGGGCGGGTCGCGCGCAAGAGCGGCGCCAGATCCGGCCGAGGCATCTCGATCGTAAGGCCTCCGACTACCGGCGCCTGACCGCGCTCCAGAACGACCTCGGGCTTCGTGGCCACGCCTTCGGCGTCCTGCGCTCCGGCCCGCGTCTCCAGCTCGCCCGGGGCCGGCTGGTAGCCGTCGCTCTGGAAGAGCAGATCGGTCTCGCCGATCGTGACGACGTCCCCGAAATCCAGGAGGGACTCCTTCACTTCCTGGCCGTTCAAGTAGGTCCGGTTGAGCGCGCCCAGGTCCCGGAGCTGGAAACCGTCGTTGCTGCACAGGATCTCGGCGTGCAGGCGCGACGCCTTGCCATCCATGATGGGAATCGTGCGCGTGGCGTCCCGCCCGATGGTCACCTTGCGGGCGCCCACGAAGTACGTCATCCCCCGGTTCTGCCCCCTGACGATGATGATCTTGGCCATGGACCTCGACCCCGAACAGAGACTACTACGCGTGCCCACAATCCGGGACCGGCCGTTCGTCGGGCTTGGCAACTGCCGATACGGACCCGCCCGGATCTTGGGGTGGCTTGACGGCGGGGGCGCGGGCTCTTATTCTCGGGGGGTGGACGACGCCAGCGACGCCCAGGTCGACTGGGAGCCGGTCAAGTCGGCCCTCAAGGCCGGGGACGTCGTCGTGGCGCTCGAGGGCTACGAGGCGCGCGTGGCCGGGGGCGCCGTGGCGCCGCAAGCGCTCTCGGTGGAGATCGCCCAGGCGCACGTGGCGCAGGGAAACGATCTGGTGCGCCGGAGCTTATGGGAGCTGGCGCTGGAGCGCTACCGGCGCGCGCGCAAGCTCGATCCTGCCAGCGGCGAAGCAGCCTTCCGGATGGGGATGGCCTTCCGCGGCGCGGGCGCGACCGGCGCGGCGCTGGCTTGCTTGCGCGAGGCCCAGACGCTCCTGGCACAGCTGCAGCACGACCCCTTTTGCCGCCACCATCTTGCCGACGCGCACTTCCAGGAGGGGCTTCTCTTGCAGGAGATGGGCAAGCTGCGGCCGGCCCGGACCGCGTTGCGGCGCGCGCTCAAAGTCAAGCCCGACTACCGTGAAGTGCGCCACGCGCTCGATGAGCTGCTGCCCAAGCTGCCGGAGGCGACCGGCGGCGGCTCGGGCGTCGAGCGCGAGGTGCTGCAGGGCATCCTCGATTCGCTATCGGCCGCGCAATCCGAGCGCCGACGCGAGGCCGTGGCCGCCTTGCGCGATTTTCCCGAGTACCCGGATGCCAGGACCGCCGCGCTGAGGCTCTCGGAGGCCGATCCCGACCCCGACGTGCGCTTCGAGGCGCGCCGGACGGCCGGCTCCCTTCCCCGCTCCCATGCCCCGGCCGTCGACCTCGGGTCCAGCGGACCGGCGGCGGCCTTGGCTGCCTCTCTTGCCGCGACGGACCCCGCTGTGCGCCGCGAGGCGCTGGCGGCAGCAACCCGCCAGACGGCTCCCGAGATGGCGGCCGTCGTCGCCGACCACCTCAAAAGAGAGGACGACTCCTTTGCTCTCGCCCAGGCCGTGACGCTGCTTGCCGCGACGGGGCGGCGCGAGCACGCGGCCCTGCTGGAACCGTTTCTGGCCCACCCCTCGTGCCGGGTGGTCGCCAACGCCGTCGAGGCAATCGCGCACCTGGCCGGCGAGCTGCCGCTGTCGCTTCTGCTGCCTCTGCTCGAGTCGAGCGACAATCGCGTTCGCGCCAACGCCCTGATGACGGCCGTGGGCGCCCGTCGCCCGCCGGTTCTCGATCACCTTGCCCGGATGGCGGCTTCGGAGCGCGAATCGATGCGCGCCAGCGCCCTGTACTGCATCGAGCGGGTCGAAGACCCCAAGGTCGAAGCGATCGCCTTCGAGATGCTGAAGCGCGAATCGGCCCCCGAGCTGCTTTGGAAGGTCACCACGCTCCTGGCGCGCGTCGCCACCCAGCGCCTGGTCCCGGAGCTCGAGGCGATGCGCGACGGCGACGCCGCGCGGCAGGGATACGCGGTCTACCTGCTGCAGGCCATCGCCGGTCGCTGATGCGACGCATTTCGGAGAGAGTCCCTCAGTAGGCCTTGCCCCTACACGCCCGGGCGAGAGAGAATCCCACGTGATGCAGCCCGAATCGCAGCCCGGCCATAGGCCCGCATTTCCCGCGACGTACCGGGCCGACCGCGTCACGCGCTGCGATCGGCTCGAGAGCGACCTCAACGTAGCGGCCGAAGTCTGCGTCATCGGCACGGGAGCCGGGGGCGCCGTGGCGGCAGCCGAGCTGGCGACCGCCGGCCTGGACGTCGTGATGCTGGAAGAGGGCCCGTACCTGACGGCCGAGGATTATGCGGGCCTGACGGCCATCGAGAGCATCAAGGCAACCTATCGGGACGCAGGGTTCACCTTCACGATGGGCTCGCCGGGCATCCTGATGCCCTACGGGCGCTGCGTCGGCGGCAGCACCGTCATCAACTCGGGCAGCGCTTTTCGCATGGCCGAGGAGACCTTCGCGTTCTGGAAACGCCAGCACGGGCTTGGGGGCCTGGAGTGGAGCGACATGACGCGCCACTTCGATCGAGTCGAGCGCGTGGTGCACATCACGCCGGTCCCCGAGGAGCTCCTGGGAGAGAACGGGCGCCTGATGCGCACGGGCGCCGAGGCGCTGGGACTGGCCGGTGAGGTCGTGACGCGCAACGCGCACGGCTGCGTCGGTCGCGGCCGCTGCTACCTGGGCTGCCCCGAGAACGCCAAGCAGTCGACGCAGCTCAACTACGTCCCCGCCGCGCTCGCAGCGGGCGCCCGGCTCTACACGCATTGCCGCGCCGAGCGGGTGATCATGGAAGGGAGCCGGACAGGCGGGGTGGCGGCCGCGACCACGGGCCCCTCGCCGCGAAACCTGCGCGTGAAGGCGGGCATCGTGGTCGTTGCGTGCGGGGCCGTCTTCAGCCCCATCCTCCTCTCCAGGAGCGGAATCGCCACCGGCAATCGTCACACCGGCAAGCACCTTCGCGTCCACCCGGCCTCACGCGTGATCGGCCTCTTCGACCGCGAGATCAACGGGCACCTGGGCGTTCCTCAGTCCTATCACGTCACCGGGCTGATGGCGCGGAAGCTGGTGCCCGAGGGGGTCTTCATCCCGCCGTCGCTGCTGGCGCCCGCGGTGCCGGGCATTGGCCGGAGCCACCTGGAGCTGATGAAGCAGTATCCCCGGATGGGACTGCTGGGCTATCGGATCATCGACTCCGGCGAAGGAGAGGTGGCGGGCAAAGTGATGGGTATGGCGAATGTCCGCTACGACCTCTCCGTGGAGGACACGGCCAAGCTGGTAGAGGTGATGCGGCTCACAGGCGAGATCCTCTTCGCCGCCGGGGCGAAGCGCGTCTGGCTGCCGGTTTACGGCCGAGCTGAGGCCGGCTCGGTGGACCAGCTCCAGAAGCTGCTTGCGGGTCCCATCCCCGCAACGGACATCGAGCTTGCGGCCTACCACCCGCATGCCACGCTTCGCATGGGCACCGACGAAAGCCGCGGCGTGACGGCGTCCGACGGTTCCGTGTTCGGCGCGCCCGGCGTCTACGTGGCCGACGCCAGCCTCTTCCCCGAGAGCCCCGTGGTCAATCCCCAGATCACCGTGATGGCCCTGGCCGGCGCCGTCGCCGAACGGATCGCCGCCAGCCGCGGCAAGCAGCTGGCCTGAGGGGAGGAGCTTCGGGCCCTAACAAAATGGGTCCACTCGACTTTCCCCATTTTTTCTCCGGCTTGTAGCGCAGCCGAAATTGGGGAAAGTCGAGTGGACCCATTTCGTGGCCAATCGAAGGTGGGGGAGTGCGACTGTGGTGAGTCATCAGCAATCAGGCCCCGAGGTATCCGAAGGCGAGGCGCTGTTCCCGCGACTCCGCCGCAGCCGGGCCCCTCAGAGGCTAGACGGTCTCTCCAGCCGCTCCCGACTTGCCGTTAGCTCTATCCGCCGCATGGGGATCCAGAGGCGGTCACCGCTCCGCATCGCCTGCAGCATCTTCTCCCGGACAAGGCAGCGCAAGTCCCACGCCTGGCCCGAGCTTGCCGCGCTGCACAGGGCCCTCAACTCCACGGTACCTTCCTTCAGATCGGTCACCTGCAGAACGGGCGGACACTTGCGATCCCAGAGCGGGGTCTCTTCCAGAATTCTCGCCAGTTCCCTTCGCAGGGCCTCCACGTCGACGGTGTAGTCGGCGTAAATGAAGACCGTACCCAGTATCTCCGGCGAGAGGCGAGTCCAGTTCTGAATCGGCCGCTCCAGCAGGTAGGGAATCGGCACGACAAGCCGACGCAGATCCCAGATCCGAATGACGACGTGCGTCAGCGTTATCGCCTCGATCCAGCCCCATTCGTTCTCGAAGACCACCTCGTCACCGATCCGTACCGGCTGCGTAATGCCTAGCTGAAGGCCGCCGAAGAGATTCGACAGAGTCTTCTGGGCTGCGATTCCGATGACCAGGCCGGTGACTCCCGCTGACGCCAGGAGACCGGTTCCGATGGCCCGGACAGCAGCGAACGGCATCAACACGTAGGCGAGCGTGAAGAGGCCAACCACAAAGAGACCCAATCGCTCCATCAACTCCAACCGTGTTCGGACGGAGCGAATATCGGTCTCCGAGACGGCCTCGCCGGAAAGCAAGACCTGCGCCACGGCCGTGGCCAGGGTGACCAGGCGCATCAGCAACCAGCCGGCCACCAACGTCGACGCAGTCCGGATGATGTCGTCCACGACCGACTGGACCGGCTTGGCCAGCAGCAACCAGCGACTCATGGAGGGGGCCAGCGCGAGTCCCAGGCCGCATCTCAGAGGGCCATGAAGGACTTGAAGGAGCCGATCGTCCCAGGGGGTTCGAGTTCGCGCGGCCAGCCACCTGCCAACGGTGAGCGCCACCCGCTCGAGCACTATCCCCAGGGCGCCCGCCAGAACTAGCACAATCAGAAAGCCCAGCCATTGCCAGGGCTCCATTTCGAGCACGCGTACACCCGTCAGCACCGCTGGCAGGTGCACGCCCACCCAGCCCAGTCCGTGTTCGTCGTAGAGCGCCGGGATGGCATCCACGGTCTCTGGGGAGAGCACCCAGAGCTTCTCATTTCCCAAAGGACCGGGCACGCGCTGGAGGCGAAGCGGTATCTGGTCCGGGCCCAGCGGAAGGCTTCCGAACTGGTCCTCGTCCTCGGGAACCGGGCTCAACTCGGGCTTACCGAACGGTTCGTCGCTGAAGGCTTCGTAGCGAATCCAGACATAATGATCCAGCACGATCTTGAACTGCCGTGCAAGCAATGGCCCGACCTCGCGCTGTCGCTCAGGCTCGACCCCGTTGAGCCAGAGGAAGTGCGCAGCCTGTCCGTACCGACCTTCGTGACATGCGTCCAGGAACGACTTCACGGCCCGACGTGGCCTGCTCAGGTCCATCGATTTCGGCACCGGGCCGAGCCCGACGTTGAGACGGGCCTCGGGAGCGGCGGTAGTGCCCTTCGGAGTTAGCAGCTCCGACACCCAGCCGCCGATGGCCCCGACCGTAGCGCGGCTGACCAACCAGAGCGGTTTGCCCGAGGCTGGATCGGACACGCGCGTGAGGAGCACCTGCCCGGACACTCCATCCTTCTCGAATCGAGCCAACGTCCAGGTCCCCGACTCTCCTCCCTGTGGCGGTCGAGGGTCCACTTCGTCGGGCAGCGAATCGGCCCTGGGCATACCGATGACCTTGAACAATCGCAGCAGCTTGCCGGCGGCATCGGCGCCGAGGATCGGCTGTTGCTGCGGCGGAACTTCGGACAGGTCCAAGTAGTTTGCAGCCAAGGACTGATTGCCGGCCTTGACCGCGGCCGAAAGACCCAGCCAGGCCCGGCGCGGAGTGGAGCTGTCGAAGTCGGCGGGGGGGGGGAGGAGGCCGGTGTTGAAAGCGGTGGGCGCAGACACATCGGATCGCGTCGATCCGGCGGCTGCAGACTTCGGAGTCGCGGGAGCGGGATCGCCGCTAGCGCGGGCGGCGAACATCATGCAGAGCAGCCCGATGGCCATGAGAGGCTGCCTGGCGTCGAGGAGGAACCGAGATGAGACGAGCACGGTCGAGCACCGCCTTCGGGAACCTGGACCGGCTTGGCCGTCGTGACCGGGACCGGGAGGAATCCTCAATCGGCTGCCGGCGTGTTATGGTTTGTATACCAACTACTTCGGCAACGTACAACCCCCGAGCCCCGGCTGGGCGTGCTCGCGCAGCACGGGAAGCCGGCCGGCTGAAAGCGGCACCCTGGACGGACAGCGCTGACGCATTCGTAACACTCCACTCGTAGGCGAAGCAGTGTTCGTACGGGGAGCCCTGTACTTCGCGACGATTGGCGATGTCTCGATGCCGCTAGAGCGGCGTCGCTTCCAGTCGGCGATTTCGGCAACGGATGACGCCTCTCCACGGCGTCGAAGCCGTGGCTCCGTTGAAGCGCCTCCGGCGCGTCTCGACGTCCCCAGTGAGCCGTAAGGCGCCGCGCTCACCGCCGTCGCGATCCGGATGGTGCCGAGGGGCAGCGGAATCCGCTCCATTTTTTGGCTTGCCATTCTCCCGGTCATGGCTCATAATGGCCTGCTCTCCACAACACGTATCCGAGTATTTCAAGTCAGTAAGGACAATCAGGAGGAGGAAGTAGAGATGCGGAGTGGCTTCGATAAAACCCTTGCCCTGGCGCTTTCGCTGAGTGCGCTCTCGCCCGTCATGGCCTTCATGCCGACGGACGATGCCGAGCCCGCGAACTTGAACAAGCCGGCCGCCGAGGCCGGATTGACGCTGCGGCAGGTCAGCTCGCTGGCCGGAAAGGCCGCCGGCATCGCGGTGCTGTCTGCCGACGGCGCTCGTGTCAGCGCGCTCTCTGGCAAGCTGAGCAGTCCCACGAAGGCCGACGCGAAGACGATCGCGCTCGGGTTTGCCAACAGCAAGCTCGGCCGGGCTCGCTTCGAGGCCATCGATTCGCAGACCTCCGAGGGCGTCACGCACGTCCGGCTGGTCCAGAAGGTCGAGGGGCTCGAGGTCTTCGGCCCCGATCTGACCGTCCACATCGACGGCGACGGCACCATCAACATGGTGAACGGCACGGCCATCGAGAATACGACGCCGGTGAACACGGCCAAGCTGGACGCCCAGGCGGCCTCCACGGCCGCGGCCCGGGCGCTGGGCGACGGCAAGATCGAGACGCCGGCCCGCGTGCTCTTCCCGGCCGCCGACGGTCTCCGCCACGCCTGGAAGCTCGAGCTCACCTCGCCCGGGGCAAGCTGGGTAACCGTCGTCGACGCGCAGGACGGCAGCATCCTGATGGCCTCCAACCAGGTCCGCCACATCACCGGCACCGGCAGCATCTACCAGATGGACCCGCTCCACGGCGCTCCCAGCAACGAGCCGCTGCTCAATCTGAAGGGCAACGGTTTGCTGCACGGCAGCTTCGTCGACGTCCGCAACGAGGACAACGACCGGGCCAAGGCGGATGACCACAAGTTCATCTACGAGCCGGACAACACCCACTTCGATGAGTCGATGGTCTACTTCCACCTCGACAAGGTCCACGCCTACTTCAAGAGCCTGGGCTTCAGCGATCTGGACAAGCCGATCGTGGCGACGGTGCACGTCGGCGACCGCTTCGACAACGCCTACTTCGACCCCCGCAGCGGCTCGCTGTCGTTCGGTGACGGCGGCAACCGCCTCAACGACCTGTCGAAGGACGCCACGGTCGCCTACCACGAGTACGGCCACGCCGTGACCAACGCCATCGTCGGCATGATGTTCGGCGGCGAGGGCGGCGGCATGCACGAGGGCTACTCGGACTACTTCGCGGGCACCATCACCGACGACCCGGTCATCGGCGGCTACGCCGGCCAGCGGTTGCCGAGCGGCAACATCCGCAACATGGACAATACGCTCCACTACCCGGAGGATTCCGGCAGCGAGCCGCACAAGGCCGGCCGCATCTGGGGCGGCGCCTGCTGGGACGTCCGCAAGGCCCTCGGCCCCGAGGTGACCGACAAGATCGTCCACCAGAGCAGGTTCTACATCCCCAAGTGGGGCCCCAAGTTCGCCGACGCCTACCAGGGCATCCTGAAGGCCGACCAGAAGCTCTACGGCGGTTCCCACGCGGCGAAGGTCACCGAGATCTTCACCAAGCGCGGCATCGCCAAGGGCGTCTCCGAGATGGCGCTGCGGGACGTGCTGCGCCAGGCCAACTTCCAGGACCTGGGCGCCAAGGCCGGCGTCCGGTAGTCGGTCCCGATTAGCTGTTCAATTCAGGACCGCGAGGGGCCAACGCCTCTCGCGGTCCTTGTTCACTCTGGAACTGCAAGGGCAGGACGCTACGAGGAACGGCCGTCCTCGAGCTCGGAGCGACGGTCGTCGGGGATGGCGAGGAGCCCGGCGAGCTGGCGCAGCAGGTGGCGTTCGCGGGTGGTGATCATGCGGTCACGGCGGGCCGTTTCGTAGCAGCGCCGGTAGAGCGACTCGGCGTCGAGCGAGCCACCCAGCGGCAGCGAAAGCTGATTTCGGATGCGCTCCCTTTCCTGGCCTACGATGCGGTGCTCCTCTTCCTCGGGGAGCTTCAGGACGCCTCGCAGGCCGCGGAAGAACTGCGTCTCCTGGGGGGAAATCTTGCGATCGGCCATGACGGCCTGTACGGCGTACCTGAAGATCGCCTCCGGAGTCAGTTCCTCTTCGGAGTCCTCGAACGCACTCGCTCCGGCTTCCGACAGCGCCGGGGGAAAGCCGTGCACGTCTGCGCCAGCGTTTTCCGCGGGCGCGGGCTCGGCGGAGGAAGCCAGTGAGGGCGCGCTCACCGGCGCCGTAGATTCGGGCGCAAGCTCCCATTGCGGCGCGTCACCGGGAAGGACGTTCCAATCGCCCGGTGGCGGTAGAAAGCCTTCCCGCATGGCGATCGGGGGGCCGAAAATCTCTGCAGCGAGTAGCAAGCGCGCAGGATCGGAGGCCAGGCCGAACGCTCGTCGGCACAGAGCAGCGGCGCCATCGGCAAGCAACGGTGCCTGTCGCTCGGACGGCTGCGGGGATGCATCCTCGGAGGCAGCTGCGTTCGCATCGGCCGGCTCCTGAACGAGGTTCCGAACGCGGCCAGATTGCCTTGCGGTGCCTCTACGGGCGGGCTTCGCGGCAGCGTAACCGGCGCTCCCGTAACCTGCGGCCACCGCGGTCGGGCCGCTGGCAGCGTTCGTCCGGCCGGAGCCAGCATCGCGCGGCCGGGCCTGGGAGAAAGCGCCGCTCTTGTACTGGGCGCGACGGCGGCGCTGCTCGATGTCCCAGGAGGAGATGCCTTCCACGTCGGGCGGGATGGGCAAGTCCAGGGCCGACGGGATAGCCTCCGACTCCTGGCCGGCTTTCGTCGTGAGGCCTCCGAACTCCAGGTCGATCGACTGCCGCGTCCTCTCGAGCCGTTCGAGCGCACCGAGCAGTTCCGCGTCACCGGATGCGCCGGTCATCTCGACGATCAGGTCGTCCAGAGAGGTTCCCCTTCGAACCATGGCCGCTCAGACTCCCCTCTGCGCGCTGCTCGACATCTTCGCCGGGGAGCCGTCGGTGGCGCCGTCACCGGAGCGCGAGAAGGCGTCCCGCATGCGCGTGTCGGCGTCGACGTTCTTCATCCTGTAGTAGTCCATGATTCCGAGCGAGCCCTTTCGGAGCGCCTCGGCGATCGCCTTCGGGACATCGCCCTCGGCCTCGACCAGGCGGGCCTTCATCTCCTGCTCGTAAGCGATCATCTCATGCGTCTTGGCCACGGCCATGGCCCGGCGCTCCTCGGCCTTGGCCTGGGCGATGCGCTTCTCGGCCTCGGCCTGGTCCATGTGGAGCTGGGCGCCGATGTTGCGGCCAACCTCGATGTCGGCGATGTCGATCGAGATGATCTCGAAGGCCGTGTTGGCGTCCAGCCCCTTGGCGATGATGGAGGAGCTGATCAGATTGGGATTGGCCAGGATGTCCGTGTGCTTGTCGGCGCCGCCGATGGTGCTGCAGATGCCCTCGCCGATGCGGGCCAGGATGGTCTCCTCGCCGGCGCCGCCGACCAGCTTGTTGATCTTTGCCTTGACGGTGACGCGCGCCGTCGCCTTGACCTCGATGCCGTTCTTGGCCATGGCGCTGATGAGCGGGGTCTTGATGACCTTCGGGGTGACGCTCATGGAAACGGCATCGAGGATGTTGCGACCCGCGAGGTCGATGGCGGCGGCCTCGTTGAAGCTTAGCCTGATGCCGGCCTTGATGGCGCTGATGAGGGCATTCACGACCAGCTGGACATGGCCGTTGGCCAGGTAGTGCGCCTCCAGCTCGTCGATGTCCAGGAGGATGCCGCCCTTCTTTCCCTGGATCAGGGGGCGAATGACCTCGGCCTGGTCGATGCCGCGCAGCCGCATGCCGATGAGGCGCATCGGCGAGAGCACGACACCAGAAGAGACCGCCGAGACCCAGAGCCCGATCGGGAAGTAGGCCAGCAGGGAAAACAGGATGACGATCAGAAAGAAGAAGCCGACGATGATGCCTTCCATCTTGGATTCACTCCTTTTGAGGAGTCCCGGTTACCGTGTGAAACGACCGTGAGAGGACCGCCGGGCGGTGGGTGAGCTAGGCGTCGCCGAGCTTTCGGACCATGACGCGCCCGTCCTCGAAACGCGTCACCTCGACGGCCGTGCCCTTGTCCACGTAGCCGTCCTCGCTGACGACGTCGAGCAGCCGGTCCTCGAAGCGGGCCGAGCCGGCCGGCCGCAGATCGGAGACCGCCGCACCGCGCTTTCCGACCCAAGTCATCTCGTGGAGCGTTTCGGTCTCGGGCTGGACGCGGTGAGTGATGTGGCCCTTGTGGAAAAGGGCTTCCGCCGCCGGCGTCAAAGGGAAGACGCGCATCACGGCGTAGGTGACCAGCCCGGCCACGCCTAGCTCCAGGGCTGCGACGGTGGTGCCGGTCTCCAGTCCAAGACGGTCCACGCACCGATAGAAGCTCCAGAGGATGAGGCCCAGGCCCGGCAAGGCCGCGATACCGTGGCCGGGGAAGAGGAATAGCTCCACCAGCACCAGCAGGAGCCCCAGCACGAAGAGCCCCGTGACGTCGACCAGCGTTCCGAGCCCGGAAGCGGTCTGGGTCTGCGCGGCCATGGCCACGGCGGCCGTTGCCACCAAGAGCAACAGGATCGTGACTCCGGCCTGGCGGGATGCACGACTGGGAACGGAACTCATCTCTGCCTCCTCCCGGAGTGGCCGGCGCCTCTCCCGGAGCAGACTACACCAGGCGGGGCACCGGCGCCAAACGCCGGGTCGCGCACGCGTCATGACAATCACCTTTCCGGTCGGAGTCGCCGCCCGGCCTGCGCCGTGTGCGCGTGCTATCCTGCCCTGGCCCTAGCGATGTCCGCCCCCTTCCGATTGCTGCTCTGGCTGGCCAGCGTCACGCCCCTGGCGTTGGGCAGACGGCTGGCCGTGGCCGTCGGCCACCTGACCTACTGGCTGCACGCCGAGAGCCGCGCCCGCTCACTCGAGAGCCTGGCCATCGCCTTCGGTCAGGAACTATCGCCGGGTGAGCTCCGCTCGCTGGCTCGGCGCAGCCTGGCCGAGCTGGCGATGACGCTCTTCGAGTTCCTGAAGATGCCCTCCATGACCGACGCCGAAGTCGTGCGAACCTGCCCCGTCGAGGGACTGGAGCTTCTCGAGCCCCTGCGCGGCAGGCCGGCCATCTACTTCTCGGGCCATATCGGCAACGTCATCATGCTCGGCGCGGCGCTGACGCGCCTGGGGCACCGGATCACCACCGTCGTGCGGCCCTTCACCAACGCCGGCATGCGCGAGCTGGTGCAACAGGTCGCCAAACGATTCGCCATCGGAGTCATCGAGCGCCGGGGAAGGAACATCGGAGCCCAGAGCTCGGAGGTGCTCGAGCGCGGCGACGTCCTGGGGCTCATCACCGACCAGGATGCCGGCGCGCGCGGGATCTTCGTCGAGTTCTTCGGCCGGCCCGCGTCCACGTTCCTCGGGACCGCGCAGCTGTCACGCCAGCACGGCGTCCCGGTGGTCCCCATGTTCTGCGGACGGCGACCGGACGGCTCTCTCTTCGCGCGCATCGAGCCGCCAATGCCTCTGGCCTTCACGGGCGACAAGGACCGGGACGACGCCGAAAACACCGCGCGCCACGTGGCCATCCTGGAGCGCTGGGTCCGCGACGTTCCCGGGAGCTATCTCTGGCTGCACCGCCGGTGGAAGACCCAGCCTCCCTCCGAAGACGCTGCCCCCCTACCGCCGCTCAAGCCGACAGAGCCACCTGGTTAGCCACGGGTAGCCAGACCGTGAAGGCGCAGCCGCCCTCGGGCAGGTTGCGAGCGCGGATCTTCCCTCCGTGGTTTCGCACGATGCCATAGCAGACTGCCAGCCCCAGGCCCGCGCCCTGTCCTACGTTTCGCCCGCTGACGAACGGAAGGAAGATGCGCCGCAGGTTCTCCTCCGGGATCGCCGGCCCGTCGTTGGCAAACTCCACGCTCACCAGGTCGTGAGGCTGGGCCGGCTCGACGCCCAGGCTGATCTTGATCTCGCCGCCCCGCCCGAGCTCCGCCAGGCTGAGAGCCGCATTCTCGAGCACCTGCTCGAACACCTGCCGGATCTGCTGCTCATTCATGGAAGCCTTCGGAAGCGGCGACCGCCCGGGCAGCATCACCTTCACATTGCTCGACTCCAGCGCCGTGCGCTTGGCCGCCAGGGCCGCTTCGAGCACGTCGTAGATCGAGCCTGGCCGCAGCTGCGTCCGCTCGGCCGCCAAGAACGCGGTCAGGTCCTTCACGATCTTCTGGCAGCGTTTGGCGTTCTCGAAGATCCTGGAGAACATCTGCGCCATCTGCTGAGGCGAGGTTTCGGGCCCGCTGGCCCGGCCCAGGTCCGAAAGCCCCATGACGACCGCGAGCGGATTGTTCAGCTCGTGTGCGGCGCCGGACAGCATCTGCACGAAGGTCCCCATCATCCGCGTCTGCTCGTGCTCCGAACGGAGTTGGTCCTCCATCCGGGCGGCCCGGCGCTCCTCCGTGATGTCCTGGAAGACGACCAGGACGCAGCCCTCGCTGTCGTTGACCTCGAGGCCGTGGTGGCCCAGAAGAGGCATCAGCCGCAGCCGGAAGCTCCGCATTGCGCCATCACCGCGCCCATACTCCATCTCCAACCCCGCCAGCGGGCGGCCTTCCCGCATTACCTGGACAACGGCCGACTCCACGGCGGGCTGAGCCAACACGCTCATCAGACTGCGGGGCTGGCCGGGTTCAGGCGTGATGCCGAAGGCGGTCCAGAACTCCGGGTTCACGGCGATGATCTGACGCGACGCGTCAAGCACGCAGATGGGGTCGGGCAACGCTCCCACGATCGCCTCGTTCAACCGCTTCAACCGCTCGATCTTGTCGGCCTGCTCGCGGAGAGTGCGGATCTGCTCCTTGAGGTAGCGCGCCATCTGCAGCGTGTGACCGCGCAGCAAGACGTCGGCGATGGTGGAACGGAGCACCTGGTTCTTCACCGGCTTCTCGAGATAGTCGGCCGCGCCCGCCCAGAGCGCCTCGACGGCAACCTCCTGAGAGCCGTGTCCGGTGAGCATCACCACGGGCGTCTCCGGCTTGGCCTGGCGCATCTCGCGCAACAGCACAATGCCGTTGGTGTCGGGCAACATGTAGTCGAGTAGCACCAGACTTACGTGCTCGCGGCGCAACAGCTCCAGCGCCTCCACACCGTCCGAAGCCGTCAGCAAGCGGTATCCCACGCCGTCGAGCATCTGGACCATCAGTCGAAGGAAATCGGGCTCGTCATCGACGACCAGCAACGTGCGCTGCTCTACCCCTCGCTCCTGAGGCGGCGCACCGCGCCCGGAGCGCTTCAGATGCTCGGCCACGCGGCCAAGGAAGTGCTCCGCGTCGCACGGCAGATGGATGAACTCGTCGATCCGCGTCTCCTTCAGCAAGTCGCTCGAGATCGCCTCGTCCACCGTGGAGGAGACCAGCACGATCGGCACCCCCGCAGCCGTGGGGTAGATGCCGGTGCGGATGATCCGCGCGATGCGGATGCCGTCGATCTCCGGGACGTGGAGATCGCTGACGACCAGGTCGAACTCTTCCCGGCGCAAGAGCTCGAACGCCTCATTGGCACTCTGGGCCGAGGCGACTGAATGCTCGGCGCCGACCAGCACCTGCGCTAGCTGCGCGGCGACGTCGCGATTGTCGTTTACGAAAAGAATATGAGCCATCTGTACCCGCTCCTGCGACGCCTTATCCGAACCTCCGCGAGCCCGAGCGCTTGGGCACCTTCAGCCCCCCGGCCGTCTCTCCGTCGTAGCACTTCTGGACGGCCTCTCTGAGCATCTTCCTGCGGACCTCCTCGGTGACGGGGAGGACATCGGGAGACGCCTGGCAATTGCGCTCGGTCAGGATCCGGCTATACGCCTCCTGGGCTTGCTTGAGCGTTCGGAAGACCCCGGTCGCCTGGCCGTCGACGAGCAGGTGGAACTTCCCGTCATGCGGCACGTGCTCCGTGTCTCGTTCCAGTGAAACATTCGCCTTGAGGTTGGCCTGCCTGTAGCTCGACATGCCCACCCACCCCTTTCGGAATCTCTTTCATTGTTCTATTGCACGCACGACAGCGCCGGCGTGCTCTCTGACATGAATCTTAACAGGCTACAGGCCAGGCGGCAAGCCCTGATCGGCCGGATGAACGGTCCCGGACGTGCTAGCATTGACGCCATGCTCCGGGGTCCAGCCACTGCGCTCTTGGCTGCCGCCGTGCTCGGGTCGATGGCGGCATGCCCGGCCCGGGCGGGCTCGGCCGACGCCGCCCTGTCGGTCCCAGCAGCCCCGCTCCTCACGGGCACAGCGGCCACCCGCCCGGCCACCGACTCGCTCGCCCTGGTCGAGCAGACGGCCGCGACTCTCTCGGAAGCCGCAACTCGGCTGGCCAGCGCAGCGGCAGTCGACGCGCGTTTCCTGGGACAGGCCCTCGATCAGCTCGAACCGACCGTTGCCGCGCCCGCGCGCGAAAAGACCGAGCTCCTGCTGGCCGAGGAAGACGACATCGTCAAGGGCTTCCGGGGCCTGGCCGACGGACTGGTCGAGCTCGCGAGGACCTACGCCCGACTCGGAGACAACGTCTCCGCCGCCCAGAAATCGCTCGACGAGACACGCGACGCCGCCCAGCGGCGCCTCCAGCAGATCCTCCAGTCCCGCACCAGCGTCGAGCGAGTGGTGGAAGATAGCCGGCTGGCCCGCCTCGAGGTCGACGGGGCCCGCCAGCGCGCCGGCGCCGCCCAGTCGGCGGCCGACCGGGCACTGGCCGCCCACCGCAAGGCCCGCGCCGACGCACCGGCGCTCAGCTCCCCGCTGGGTCAGCTCGGCAACCTCATGAAGCGCGCGCTCGCCGTATCTGCGCCGACGGGACAAGCAGGCAGCGACTGGATTGCGGCCTACATCGACCGCCGCCGCAAGGCCCTCGAGGAGTTCCGCACTGCCCTGGTCCAGGAGCGTGAGGCCCGCGCCAAGATCGAGCTGGACGTGGCCTACCGCGGTCTGGAGGTCGCCCGGCTGGAGCTCGAGCAGCGCGAGGCCGCTGCCGGCGTCCTGGACGAAGCGCTCCAGACCGTCCGCAAGCAGCTGGGCGTCACCGCCGACGAGGTGCGTAAGGCCGAGTCAGCCGCCCGCCAGGCGCAAGCGGAGGCGCAGGCCCAGAAGGCAGCGGCGGTCCGAACGGCCGAGCAGGCCCGCGAAGAGAAAGATGCCGCCGCCACTGCCGAGGCTCGCTTGCGGCAGCGCCAGCAGGACCTGGAACGCGAACGCGCGGCCCAGCCCGCAGGCACCGATCCCAGCAAGCTCGACGCCCGCGCCCAGGTTCTCGACGCCGAGGCCCGTTGGGCCGAGGACCGCCGCTCGCTGGCCGGCGAGCGCGAGCAGCTGGCTGCCCTGGAGACCGAGCTGGCGCGCGCCAAGGAGCGCATCGCCAATGAGCAGAGCACCGCCATGCGCCGCATTTTCGAGGCTGTGCGGGAGGCCCTGGCCAATCCGGACCGCACGGTCCCCATCGAGCTCCAGTACCGCGCTGCCAAAGCGGGGCTGGAATCGACCGACCAGGAGACCCGCAATCTCCAGACCGCCGATGCAGCAGTCCGCAGCGCGCGCGGCGCGATTGTCGAGCGGGTATCGCTGCTGGCCGAGCGCGTCGCCAAGGAGAAGTCCCAGCCGCCCGACGAGACCCGCGGCGCTCTCCAGAAGACTTTGCAGGACGACCATCGGACAATGCTGGAGCGCCAGCGCGTGGCCGACTCGATGCTGGCCATCCAGACCGCCCTGCGGAAAGTCCAGGCCGACCGCGCGAAGTTCTTCTCCGACTCTCTCACGACGCTCTCCCACTACCGGCGCGAGAGCGAAACCAAGGTGACGACCGTCTCCCTGATGGAAGGCTGGGAGGCGCTGCGAGACGCTTCGCTCAGGGGCGCCGCCATGGCCGCATCCGCCCCTGGGGAGTTTCAGCTCTACGTCAGCCGCCCGGGCAACCGCTGGAGGCTGGCTCGCGGACTGCTCCTTATCCTGCTGCTCTTCGGAGCGGCTGCAACCCTGGCGGCCGCGGCCCGTCGCGCCGGCGGCCGGCTCATGGAGTCGCCGAACGCCGCAGCGCGGGCCGCCGTGGAGCTGGCACTCGACACGGTAGGACCGCTCCTGTGTTTCTCCGCGGCGCGGCTGGCCCTCCAGCTCCTGGCCCCCGGAGACCGGCAGCTGACGGCAGTTCTGGCCGATCCCTTTCTTTTCGTTGCAGCGTACCGGGCGCTTCGATGGCCAATCCGACGCTGGGGCGCGCGGCTGACCGGGTCGACGGAGGCACGTTGGTGCTTTGTCTGCTCTGCGCTCGCCTGGACCGTCTGGGTGCTGAGGTATGCCCTGGTCTTCGCTATCCTGGAACACGCTCTGGGCCGGCTGGGCACTAGCCGGACGCTGCTGTTCCTGGCATCCGCAGCACGCAATGTCGGCATCCTGGCAATGGTACTGGCCTTCCTGACTTTCGAGCGCAAGCCGTTGGCTCACGCCCTGCAGCTTGTCCCGGAGGGGGAGTTTCCACAGCTGCGCCGCTGGTACAACCACGCGGTCCTCCGCATCTACACGGGCATCCTGGCGTTCTTCGCCATCGTCGGCGGCCTCTGGCTGGCCGGGTACCGGGAGCGCGCCGAGTGGCTGCTGCGCTCCACGACGGTGTCGCTGGCGATCTTCGCCGCGGGAACGGCCGCCCAGTGGGGAGCCGTCAGCTGGATTCGACGCCACGTTCATCCCGACCCGGCCGTCCTGCCGCCCTGGTGGCGCTCGTGGCTGGAGACCGCCCTCCGCCTCCTGCTGGGAGTCGTCGCCCTCCTGTTGATGGCCGACGCGTGGTCCGTCGAGGTGCGATTCCTCTACGGCATCTTCTTCTCTCCGCTGGTGCGCGATGCGGCGGCCCGCGTGGCGACCGTGCTGGTCATTGCCCTGGCGGCCCGGTTCGCCGTCGACGCCTTCCGCTACCTCATCTACCGCGTTTTCACGATCGGCACCGTGATCGGCTCGGCCGAACCTCTCCTATCCAAGCGCGGAATGACGCTGGCGCCGCTCTTGACGAGCCTGGTGCGCTACACGGTCTATTTCATAGCCGCGGTCTTCATCTTACGCACGGTCGGCCTCGATCCGACCCCGCTGGTCGCGGGCGCCGGAGTCCTCGGACTCGCCGTCGGCTTCGGGGCACAGTCGCTGGTCAAGGACGTGATCACCGGCTTTTTCATCATCACCGAGGATCTGATCAGCGTCGGCGACATCGTCGAGCTCGACTCCCGGATCGGCCAAGTGGAGGAGATCACCGTGCGCGTGACCAAGCTACGCCTGTACACGGGCGAGCTGCGCATCATACCCAATAGCGAAATCCGGCAGATCGGCAACCAGAGCCGCGGCTTCATGCGGGCGCTGGTGCCCGTGACACTCCCGGCCAGTGCCCGGCTCGACGAGGCAACGCGTCTGCTGGAGGACGTGGCACTGCAGTACTACGAAGATCACCGCGAGGCAATGCTCTCGGAGCCCGAGATCCAGGGCGTGCTGGCGTTGAGCCGCCAAGAGCTGCAGCTCAGGGCGGTCGTGAAGGTCCGCCCCTCGGACGTGGCCGAGATCGAGCGGGGGCTTCGCGCGGCGTTCAAGCGCGCCTTGGAGGAGAAGGGTGTCCCGCCCTACGGCCACCACCGGAGATCCCAGGAACGCGAAACGACCCGGCTGATTCCCGCCGGGCCGTCCGCTCCGGACTCCTCGCCGCCACCCGAAGGCGACGGCCGGGAGTGAGGCTCAGTCCATGCTGGCGCGTCCTCCCAGGAGCTGCAGGACGAACATGAACAGGTTGATGAAATCGAGGAAGAGATCGATGGCGCCCGCGGCGTAATGGTCGTCGGGGTAGCGCGTGACGATCCGCGAGGTGTCGTAGAGGATGAAGCCGATGAAGAGCAGGACTCCCAGGTAGAGATAGACGGTGAAGGCCGTTCCGCCCATCGGCCAGAAGACATTGAGGAGCCCCGTGATGAGCATGCCGATGAGCGCAGGCCATACGATGGCGCCCAGCCAGTTGAAGTCCTCCTTGGCGATGAACACATAGAGCGTCAATGCGAGGAAGCTGCCGCCCGTGATCTCCAGGGACTGGTAGACGATGTCCATCTGGCCATGCGCCTGGAAGATGTTGAGAATGGGCCCGAAGGTGACTCCCTCGACGAAGGTGAACAGGAACAGGGCGCCGACATTGAGTCCCGGGATGGTCCGGACCGCGCCGGCCAGGAAGAGCAGGAGCAGGCCAACCAGGGAGAGAGAACCCCGGTACTCCAGGTTCATCGACATCCCGACCGAGGCGCCGATGCCGGCCACCACGAGGGAGGCGATGAAGAGCGAATAAACCTTGGAAATGAAGCTCGATCTCTCCTGGACGAGAGTCGCGCTCATCGCTTGAGGAAATCCCATTGCCCTCGACCTCCTGGCCTGATCCGCCCCCAGGTGCGGGGGGGGAGCGTCACCACAAGATAGCATATTGCAGCGCCGCGGATCACCGCAAGTGCCGGCGGTCCGGCGCATCGGCTCCAGGTGAGATATCGGGGTGTGAATCGATCTGGCGCCCCCGCGTCTTCTGGGATCGCAATGTCTGCCAGCGGCGTCGGAAAACTGGCGGGGAAAATTGGGGCCACTCGACTTGCCCCGATTTACCGAAAATCGGGGCAAGTCGAGTGGCCCCACTTTTCCCCGCCGATTTTCCCCGATTTCCCGACCGGCTAGCTAAAGCGGGCTGCGCACGTCTGGGCGGTCTCTGGTCCAGAGTCCAGCTCTGGCTCCGGGAACGCACGACCGGCAAACTGGGGCAACTTGACTTGCCCCAAGTTTCAATTGGGGCAAGTCGAGTTGCCCCGATTTAGCTGGGGGGCGACCGGCGGATTGTGTTAGGATGCGGCGAGGGCGCGGCAGGGCCGCTGGGCAGAAAGACGGGAAGCGAGACAAAGCGAATGCTCTCTACGGAAGAGCTGAACGGTATCCTGATAATCCGGTGTCATACCGATGTAGTGTATGAGAAGGCCGAGGACTTCAGGTCCTCGCTGAATCGCTTGCTGGGTGAAACTCCCAGAAGAGTCGTACTGGATCTGGAGGACGCCCGTTACCTATGCAGCACCGCGCTGGGGACCATCGCCAGCACCTACAGCCGTCTCAGAGAGACCGGAGGGGACATGATCCTGTCCGGCCTGACGGCGGAGGTTTCACGCCTGCTGTCGGTCACGAGGCTTTCGAAGGTCATCCAGATCGCCGCAGACGCCAAGGACGCCGTGCAGCTGCTGGCCACGAAGAGCGCCTAGCGGTCACGTCCGCCTCTTCGTTCCCGGATGCGCGCCGGCATACAGCCGCGGGGTCCACTCTCTGATCGATGAACGCCAGCGTCGTCGAAGAATCCGGCCAGACCATCGTCCAGCTCTCTGACGACATCGTCACGGAGAACGTCGAGGAGTTCAAGCGGTTGATGGACACCGTGCTGGAGCGCCGGCCCGGAGTGCCGGTGGTGCTGGACCTGGGACGGCTCGACTATCTGTGCAGCGCCGGCGTCGGCATCATCGCCGGCGCCCACCGTATCTTGAAGGCGAACCAGACCGAGTTGATCGTGAAGGACCCCTCGGAGCGAGTCTCCCGGCTGTTCATGGTCACCCGACTCGACACCGTCCTGCGAGTGATCGGGGCGCCGCGCCCGAAGACATCGCCCAGGTGAGCTGATGGAAGAATCGAAACGCGTCAAGGTGCTGCAGTTCGTCCAGAACGCGCTCGAGTTCGGCGATTCCGTCGTGCTGCCGACTCACATCGACCGCCACCTGATGGCGTTTGCCGACGAGGAGTTCGGCCAGAACTGGATCGAGATGCAAGAGGTCGTGGACATCCTGTCCTCAGGTATCCGCGCCCTCTCGAGCTCCAAGTCGGGAATGGAGCCTCCGAAGTACGACCTGGGCAGCTTGATGGCCCACCTCTTCGGTCACGGCCCGTTGCATTTTCACAAGGTCCCGCTGCTGCTGCGGAGCTTGCTTCGCAAGGGCGTCCTCAAGAACAAGCTGAAAATCCTGGACGTCGGCGCCGGCACCGGAGTGGCTAGCCTGTCTGCCATCTACTTCTTCGAGCTTCTGGTCTGCGCGCAGCGAATGGCGACCGGCGCCCAGGAGGACTACCACCTCTGCTTCACGGCGCTCGACAGCATGGACGAGGCGCTGCGCCTCTACCAGAAGCACCTGCAGAGCTACCGTCCGGCCTTCCCCGAGGTGAAGGTCGACGTCGCCAGCCCCGTGCAGGCAACGCTCTCGGGCGAGCCCGACAGCCTGGCCAACACGCTGGGCCGCGAGCGCTACGACCTCATCCTGGCCAGCCACGTCCTGGGCGAGATGCGCAAGACCAGCATCACCCAGCGCTCCAAGCTGCTCGTGGAGCTGGGCAAGTTCCTGGAGCCCGGCGGGTCGATCCTCTTCGCCGAGTCGGCCAGTACGGCAACGATCAACGAGATGAACCAGCTCAAGGGCCGCGCCGTGGGCGAGGGACTGACGCTCTTCGCTCCGTGCGCCAATGCGTGGGAAAAGCCGATGGGCCGCCAGTGCTACTCCTGCGTCAACTCGAGCTACCAGAAGGTCCGGCGCCCGCTCATCGCGGACATCATCGGTACCGTGTGTGAGGACTACAACTTCGAGCAGCTGGCGGCAGCCAACGCCTGGGTGCACGGCATCCTGCGCACCGACGACGTCGTCCACCACTCCCAGCTCGAGATCGGCAGCGGGCTCTTCACCAAGCTCTCCGAGGTCCCCCAGGCCGAAGCAGGCCGCTCGACCGTCTACGGCTCCGTGGCGAAGATGGAGATCGGCCGCGTCGACAACGAGCCCTATTTCAAGCTCTGCGACCAGTCGTGCGGCAGCGACGTCGCCTGGCTCAAGTTCGCCCCGGAGGTCGGCGTGCCGGCGCTCGAGAACGGCGACGTGCTGGAGCTCGAGAACGTGCGGGTAGAGCCGGCCAAGGGCGGCAAGAACAAGATCTTCCTCATCGTCGACACCGAGACGAGGATGCGCAACCTGTCGAGCGATTTTCGCTCCCTGCCCAGCAAGCACGTCCTGACGCAGGAGGTGCTGGGATGATCGGCAAGGACTCCCTCGACTTCATCCTGCAAAGCGTCTTCCGTCAAGAACCACTGACGGATGCGGAGTTCGAAGAGCTGACGCTGGTGCTGATGCGCTCGGAGACGACGTTTTCGACGCGGAGCACGGCCAAGCTCTACCTGCTGGGTGCCGTCATGCCGGGTGTAACCGTCGGCTTCTACGCCGACCGCGAACCGGCCAATTACATCCTGGAGAAGCTTCGGACGGAAGGGCTGGGGAATGTCGATCTGCTCCCGCCCGACGCCGATGGCCCCGCGCAGAAGCAGTTCTTCCTTCGCATGGAGAACGGCCTGGTGAAAGTGGCGCTGTTGCCCGAGTCGCTCGGGTCGGCGCAGCTGCTCGCAGAGGCTCTGCAGAAGCTGGACGGAGCGCGCGGATTCAACTTCGCCTTCGTCGACCTTTCGACCTTCACGGACGCCGAGCAGGCCACGCGCGCCATCGGCCAGCTTTCGTCGGTGCTGGGCGTGGCTCCGAGCGCCTTCTGGTTCTCGGCGCAGGCCCCGTCGGCGCTCAACGCCGACGCGGTGGCGGCGACGGTGCTGCGAGTCCCGACACCGGCCGTGACCCGGCCGGCGCCCATAGTCTCGACGCCCAAGACCACGCCAGGCGTGGCGCGGGCCGACGGCGCACAGACCGCGGTGAGGACCCCCCCGTCGAAGCCGGCGGCCATCCAGGTCCCGGGTGTGACCGCCGAGGAGCACGCCGAACTCTTCAAGCCGTTGGCGCCCCCGGCGGCCCAACCGGAGAGCGAGGACGGGCTCAAGACCACTCTGCGCGAGCCTCTCTCGCCTGACCAACTGGCGCTCCTGCAGCAGCTCGACGGACTCGGCGGCGCCGGCGCATCCTCCGGAGCTTCCGACTCCTCCGAATCGGACCTCCTCAGCGCCGTGAACGTGGCCCTCGGCAGCGGAGAGCCGCCCGAGCTCGGACCGTTCGGTGCAGCCGACCACGGCGACCCGACCCTGGCCCACGAGCAGCAGATGGCCGGCCTGCTCGATGACGACCACGGCGCCTCCACCGCGACCGACAGCCTCTTCGCCGGTTTCGAAACGCAAGCCGCCGCGGGCGAATCCCTGCTTTCGGAAACCCCCTCTGGCGGCCTGCTCGCCACGGCACCCGCCTCCGGGCTCGCCACGGGCTCGAGCCTCGATTTTGCCTCCGCCGACTCGACTGGCGCCGGTCTGCTCGACCTGATCGCTCCCGACGAGACCTCCGCCGACGACCTCTTCCTGGCTGCAACCGACATCCCTGCTGCCGCGCCCAGCGCACCGGCCGGCCTGGCCACCGGCAGCAGCCTCGACTTCGCCACGCTGGAGCCTCCCAAGGCCGACCTTGGGCTCGCCACCGGTTCCTCCCTCGGGTTCGGCCAGACGGAGCCGGCCGCGCTCCCGGATCTGGGCCTCGCCACCGGCTCGAGCCTCGGTTTCGAGAGTTTCGACACGCCGATCGCACCGATCGCCACGGCCGACGAGCCGCACGCCGACCTGTCTCTGGACGACATCGTCTTGCCGGGCCTCGAGGACTCGGGCGCGTCCTCGGCGCTGGCGACCGGCTCGAGCCTCGACTTCGAGAGCCTCACTCCCTCGAAGGTTCTCCCGGCGGCGCCGCCTGCCCCGACGCCTGCTCCGGCCCCTGCAGCCGCCCCCCTGCCCAAGCCGCCGGTCCAGCGCGTCCCCGGTGAGGCGTTGGCCGACGACGATATGCTCCCGCCGCTGGAGGACTTGCTGCCAGCCGACGCCGCACCCGACGAGCTCGGCAAGCTCTTCGGAGGCGAGGCCGTCCGGGCCCCCACCCTGGAGGACACCGAGGAGCTGCCGGAGGATCTCCGAGCCGCTCTGATGGGCGATGACGAGGTGGAGATCGGGGGTTCCTTCACGCCCTCGGACAGCGGCAGCTTCCGCGCCGAAAGTGACTTCCTGCAGGAGGCCGAATCAGCTCACGCCGTGCTGGCAAAGGTGAAGAAGTTCAAGATCACCGCCTCCGACGACATCAACGTCGACGACAGCGCCTACAACGTGGACGGCGCGTTGGCAGCCGCCCCGGGCAGCGACGAGAACGAGCCTGACGAGCACGCCAGCGAGAGAGCCGAGGCCGAGCTGGACGCACTGGACGACCTGCTCGGAAAGCGCAGCACGCCCCCGCCTGCGGCGCCGACACCGGATGCGCGCGACACGCGCCGCCTCACGGCAAGCCTGCTCGAGCTCGAGGAGGGCGAGGAGGAAGGCGATGCGCCCAGAGTCCCGGCTCCTGCCGCCCCCCCCCGCGCCGCCGCTGCCCCCAAGCCGCCGCCCGGACCCGTGCCCGGAGAACTGGGGCTGGACCTCGGAGACCTGGGGGACCTTGGAGCCGAGCTTGCCGCCGCGACGGCCGGCGGAAGCCCTGCAGCCGAGGATGAGCTGGCCCCGATCGTCGAGGACGAGACGCCCTGGGACATGGGGAGCATCCTCGGACCGGCCAAGCAGGTCATCGAGGAAGAGCCGGAGATGGACGCCAGCCTGGGCGAGCTCTCCGACGAGCTCGGCGGCGAGGTTGCGCCTGCAGCCGTTGAACAGGCCGACGTATCCGACTCGGCGTCGCCCGAAGACTTCGCTCGCCTGGCGAGCGTCATCACCGCCATCATCTCCGACGGCCGCGAGGCACCGCCGCTTGCGCCGGCCGCCCTGCAACCATTGCCGCCGGCCGCTGAGGCGCCGGCATCCGACGACCAGATCGAGCAGAGCATCAAGGACCTGCTGGTCGAGGAGCTGACTGCCCCCGAGCCGGTCAGCGCCCCGGAAGCGCTGGACGAGGCACTGCTAGCGTCGCTCACCTTCGACGAGCCGGCCGAGCCGGCTGCGGCGCCGCCCGACGTGACGTCGCCGTTCCAGGAGCCGGCCGCCTTCCAGCCGTCTGCGGAGGCACCCGAGCTCGCGTCGCTGACCTTCGAGGAGTCCTTCGAGCTTCCGCTGGAGCTGGTGGAGGAATCGACTCCTGAGACAGCGGAGAGTGCTGCCGCACCGGCGCTGACGGAGCCGGTCAGCCATCAGGACGTGACGGACGGGCTGGAAGCCCTCTCGGCGATGCTGCCGGACATGAAGGGCCAGCCGCCCGCGCCCGCGGCACCCGAGGGACCCGACGTCGACGAGCTCATGCGGGACCTGTCGGCCCCGACGGCGGAGCCCTCAGCCGAGGAGTCGCTGCTGGCGGACCTCGAGGACGAGCTTCTGCCGCCGGGTGCACCGCCGGCCGCGGCGATGCCCGCGCTGGACGGCGGGCTCGACGATCTGTTCCAGATCGATCTGGGTGCGTTGCCCCCGATGCCGGCCGAAGATGGCCTTCCGGCGCTCCCCGAGGAGCCGGCCGCCGACGCGCCCCCGGCGCCCGGGGCAGTCACGCTCGAAATGGACGCGATGCCCGGGTTGATCCTCAGCGAAGGGCCCTCCGAGGATTGGGAAGACCCGCTCGCTGGATTCGGAGCAGCCAAGCCGGTGGCGCCCCCGCCGCCCCAGCCCCCGCGACCGCCCGCCGCCTCCAGTGCCGCGTCGCCGGAGCCGGTCTTCGAAGCTCCCTTCGCGCCGGAGGAACTCAGCTTTGCCCCCGAGCCGCCGTCTCCGGCGCCCCGGACCGCCGCCCGGGCTGCCGCCGCTGCGCCGGCCGCGGAGCCGTCGCTCGACGACCTCTTCCTCACGCCGGACCTCGACATCGACACCATCCTGGGCCCCGAGGACTCCGAGCCCCAGCCGGCGCCCGCTCAGGCGGCAGCAGGCCAGGCAAACGCAGGCTGGACGGACGCGACGATCTCGGGAGCGTTCGAGCTTCCCATTGTCTCCCCAGAGAGCGGCGCTGCTGAGAGCGATATCTCGCTGCCTGGCGTCGGAGACGACCTGTTCCTTGCGGCTCCCGGAGCGCGCAAGGCCCCCGACTTCTCGGACGCCGCCGGAGGCGCTGCCCCGGACGGTCCCGCGACCGGGGCGGCAGCGAAGCCCGGCGGTGAGCTCGATTTCCTGTTCGACGAATCGGAGCTGCCGCCGCTGGACGACTCCGAGCTTGGCGAGCTACCGCCGCTGCCGCGTGAGGGCGCCGGCGCCACGGACTGGGAGGCTGCCGACGACGAGCTGCCGCCGGCCCGGCACGCTTCCTCGGACTCGAAGGCTCTGGAAGCTCCGATGGCTCCTAGAGGTCTCGAGTCGTTCGACGACTTCGACGAGCCGACCGAGAGCAGAAAGGTCGCCCCGCGCGAACGTAGCTCCCCGACGCCGCTCGACGACATCTTCGGAGCCCCTTCGCTGGACGACTTCGACCTCGAAGAGTCCGCCCCCCAGGCGCCGGCCGCCCGACCCGGGGCCGCACCGGCCCCCGCCGCCCCAAGCGCTGCGACCACAGCATTGCCCGGGCTCCAGGGTCTGCTCGACGACATCGAAGACGACCTCCGGCTAACGCCAGCCCCGGCCGACTCGCACCCCGCCCCGACTGCCGCATCTCGGCCCCCGGAGCCCCTGGAGCCCGAGGAGTCATTCGACGTGAGCGAAGTGCCTGCGGCGATACCGGCGACCGACGTCGACGAGCTCGACGATCTCCTGGGCGCCATGGAGCAGCCGGTGGCGCGCGCGCCCTTCGAAGCAATCGGGGACCTGGAACCGCTCGAGGACAACATACAGCCCGTCTCGCCGCCCGAAGCCCAGGCACCTCAGCCCCAAGCCCCGGCCCAGCCTGCGGTCAGTTCGAGCCAGCTCGCCGATCTGCTTGGTGAGCTCGACTTCGAGCCCACGGTCGCCGTCGGAGAAAGGCCCCCCGCACCGCAGCCCGCACCCGCAGCCCAGGCCCCAGCGGCTCCTGTCGCCCCCGCACACGACCCGCTCGCCGGCATGCTCGACGAGCTCGACAGCTTCCCGAGCACCGGCCCGATTGCAGCCGCCCCGGCCCCGCCGCCCGCGCCGACTCCCAAAGAGCAGCCAGCCCCGAGGAAAGAGACAGTCGCACCGGCCTACTCGCCGTTCGACGAGCTCGACGACGTGCTGGGCCAGCCGCCGTCCGCTGCAGCGCATGCGGCTGCCTCGAGCACTCTCGACGATGACTTCTTCCCGGACGACGAGTCGGAAGACGACCTGTTGAGGGAGCTCTCGGCCCCATCACCGGCTCCGCCAGCCCACACGCCCGCGGCTTCGGCCCTCGAGCCCGAAGCGGGGCCGCCAGTCACGGCCTCCGCGTCCCTCGAGGACGAGCTCGACTGGGGTGCACCGCCGGCCACCGCGCCCAAGCCAGCAGCCGTCATCGACGATTTCGATTGGGACGAAGTCCCCTCGGTCGGAGCACCGATCCACCGCACCGATCCGGTCCCTGAGCCTGCGGTGCCCACCCCAGCCCCCCAAGCCGCGGCGCCCGCGGCCACACCTCTGCCGGAACCGCCGCCCGCAGCCACGCTCCCGCCGCC
Source organism: Candidatus Wallbacteria bacterium (assembly GCA_016213845.1). Classification (GTDB taxonomy): domain Bacteria; phylum Muiribacteriota; class UBA6191; order JACPRK01; family JACPRK01; genus JACPRK01. The sequence continues at coordinate 106,861 of JACQZN010000082.1, read as the reverse complement.
CGCAGCCGCACCCGAGCCGTCGCTTCCGCCCGTTCGCGCGAAGGCAGCCAGGCCCCCCGCTGCGCCGCCGCCCCCGCCGGCCGCTCCCGAGATGGCCGCCGCGGACCTCGACCGGCTCTCAGGCCGGCGCCACGACTTCGCAGGCATCCACCATGAGCTGCGAGCCATGTGGGACAACCCGGACAGCTCGATGGACCCGCTGCTGGGCCTGGCGCCGAAGATGGCCGAGCTTGCGCCCAACGATCGCTCTCACCAGTTCATCGCCGGAGTGCTGGCACAGTTCCAGCAGCACCAGTCCCGGGCCATCCTGTTCTACGAGAAGACGATCGCGCTCTGCGACGCCGACGGGGACGAGACCTCGGCAACCTTCGTCCTGGAGCGGCTGCGTGAGATCGTCCCGGGCGATCCCGGAGTTTGCCAGCGGCTGGCCGACGCCTACGTGCGCCACGACCGGCACGCCGAGGCCTGCGCGCTCTGGCGGGATCAAGGGCAACGCTTCCTGGAGCAGAACAGCCTCACACAGGCAATCGCCGCTTTCGACCGGGCGCACCGGATCGCCCCCGACGACGTCGACGCCCTGCTCGGGCTGGCCAGCGCCTACCGAGCCGACTATAACGACCTGAAAGCCATAGAAGTCGTCAACGAAGCCCTGCAGCGCAACCCGGCGAGCTATCGCCTCAATGTGTCGAAGGGCATTTCGCTGGCGCGACTGGGTCGCTCGCGCGCGGCCGAGAGCTGCCTGCAGCGCGCCCTCGATCTGACCTGGAGCGACGCGGGCGGCCTGACCTGGTGCATGGCCGAGCTCGGCACAGCGGGGCTCGGCATCTTCCAGTCACGCTGCCGGGCCCGCGTCCTGGAGCTGGACCCGCAAGGCGGACCCGCGCTGCTGGCGGGCGGCCGCGACGAGTCCGAGCCCGGAAGCTGGAGCCCGGCCTGGCAGCACCCGGGGCCGGCGGCGATCGCGCCCGAGCCCGCCCCCACCGTGCCCGCCGCCGCGCAACAGCCAATGCCCCAGGGCCCGAACACGGCCTATCTCTCCGGCCTCAGAGGCCAGGTGCCTCGCTTCAGCAAGAAGCTGGAAAGTCTGGAGTTCATGGAGCGCGAGGTCAGCGCCGGCAGCGCCGGCGACGGCCGGCTAGCGGAGCTCCTGAAGGGCTATCTCGCCGCCGCCGAGCTCTTCGTCGGCGACCGCCCCGAGGACGCGATGGAGCTCTACCGCCGAGGCGAAACCTACGTCCCGCACCTGCGCGACAAGGTCGTCCAGGCGATGTGGTCCGAGGAGTACCAGCGCAAGCTCTCCCGGCTGCGCCAGCGCGTCAACTGAGGTCGCCCCGCCATCGGCCCCCCCGCTCACCCTGAGCAGACCGCGGAGCGGTCGTGTCGAAGGGTCAGCCTGGGCCCGTCGGAGGACTCCCGACAGCCCCTTCGAGCTCTCGCAGCTCGCGATCGATGCGCCCCACGGCATCCGGCAGCCCCTTGAGCTGCAGAGTGTCGAGGTCGCCACGGCCGGCGGGCTCATCGGCAATGCGGCGGCCGATCTGGCGGTAGCAGGCAGCAAGCCGGTCGTTCAAGGCGTCGAGCCGCTGCCCCACCTGCTTTTCATGGGTGAAGAATCGGACCGCCTCGCGCAGGAACCCGATGAACGTGATCTTGTGGCTCTCCTTCTCGATCGCCTCTCGCTGCGACTCCTTCTGCTCGATGAGGTAGCGGATCTTCTTGATCTCGTGGTCTTGCGCCGCTAGCCACGGGCGCTCGAAGGCTCTTTCGTGGTAGAGCGCAATGACCTGCTTGCCGATTTCGAGCAGGATGTCGTCCCGCTCGGCCTCGAGCGCCTCGACCTGGGAGCGCTCGGCGCGACGCGTGCCGCCGCCGAAGAGCCTCCGGGCGAAGCTGCGGCGCTCCCGGCCGGCAGACTGCGGCGCTTGCTCGGAGGCAGCCGGGGGGGCGGCGACGCCCCAGGCGCCGGAGCGCGACGCAGCCGGTCGAGTGCCGCTCGAGCTGGCGCGACGGCGCACGCCGGAGGCCGTTGCGGCGCGCGCGGCGTTTTCGGGATCGAGATACTCGTAGTCGAGCGGGTTGGCGCGGATGATGCGAAGCGCGGAGGCGGCCGCCTGGCTCACGGCGGGGTCACCGCCGACGGCGATGGCGTGGAGATAGTCGATCGCTCGCCGGGCGTGCAGGCGAGTGAGACCCTCGATCGCCTTGACGCGCACGTCGGAGTTGACGTCGACCAGCGCCTCCAGCAGCAGGTCCACGGCCTCCTGGTGCGGCACATAGCCCAGGGCGTAGATGGCGCTCTCCCGCATCCAGACCTCCACCGAGCGAAGCATCTCGGAGAGAGCGGAGAGCACGTGGGGCTCCCCCTGCCTGGAGAGGAGCTTCGCCACGGTCGCCCTGACACGATTGTCGTCGTCCTCCAGCAGCGGCAAGATCGACTGGACCACGGACTTTCCGCCGATATGTTCGAGCGCCTCGGCTGCGTTGGAACGAATGCGGCTATCCCGGTGCTTGAGATACTGCTCCAGAAGCGGAATCTCGGTCACGTGGCCGAGCAGACCGATGACCCGGATCGTCTCGGCAACAACGAACTCGTCGCGCTCGGCGCCCAGGTACTCCAGTAGCGCCGGCAGGATCTTGGGATCGTCGACGTCCTTGAGGAGGTCGATGACGATCAGCTTCTTATCGGTCGGCGTCTGGAGCAGGCCGTCCAGCAGCTCGCTCCAGGAGCCCTTCGAGGTTTCCTCGCGCAGCTTCTCCATCTCGGCCACCAGCCGAGGATGGCGGCGCATGCCGAGCTTCACTTCGTTGAGCGCCTTGCGAGCGAAGAAGCGGACGCTGATCGAGGGGCTGGTCGTGGCCCGCCTCAGGACCGGGAGCAGGTCGAGGATCTCGGCCTCCGAGATCTCCTTGAGCCGCAAGATGCTCATGGCGCCGTACGTGGCGATATCCTCGTCGGGACTCTCGATGTCGACGATGATGCGCTTGATCTGGGTGCGGATCATCTGGAGCGCTCCTTGAGGGCACGGCGGACCTCGCGCTCGGTGTCTCGCTTGGCGATGTCCTGGCGCTTGTCGTGCAGCTTCTTGCCCCGGGCCAGGCCGATCTCCAGCTTCAGCCAGCGCCCCTTGGCGAAGAGCGCCAGCGGGACGATGGTCAGCCCCTGCCGCTGGACTTTCCCGATCAGCTGACGCAGCTCCGCCTTCTTGAGGAGCAAGCGGCGGCTGCGGCGCGGATCGTGGTTCATGTGACCGGCGAACGCGTACTCGCCGATGTGGAAGTTCTCCAGGTAGGCCTCTTCGCCGCGCATCAGGACGAAGGCGTCCGAGAAGCTGCAGTTGTGGGCCCGGATCGACTTGACCTCGGAGCCGAGCAGCTCGATGCCGGCTTCGAAACGCTCGAGAATCGAGTACTCCGCCCAGACTCGCTTGTTGCGGATGCTGAGGGCAGGCTGCTCGTTCTTCACGTTTCGAGGCCCCTGACGGCCTCCGGGAGCGTGCCGACGCTCAGCGGAGGTACTTGAGCGGGTTGACCGGCGTCTTGCCTCGCTCCAGGGCGAAATGGAGGTGGTTGCCGGTGGCCAGCCCCGAGCTGCCGATACGACCGACGGTCTGCCCCTTGGCGACGTGCTGGCCGGCATCGACGCTCAATCGTGAGCAGTGCGCGTAGATCGAAACCAGGTTGCCCTCGTGCCGGATGACTACCGTGCGGCCGCTGCCGTTACGCCAGCCGGCGTAGATGACGCGTCCCTCTGCCACGGCCCGGATGGCGGCACCGCGCGGCGCGCTGATGTCGATGCCGGAGTGGAACCGCATCCGGTTGAGGATCGGGTGGTTACGCCAGCCGAATCTCGAGGAGAGCTTGCCGGCCACGGGCCAACCGATGCGGGAGCTGAAGTTGAGAACCTTGTCGAAGCGGCCACGCCGGCTCTTCGAAGAAGCCGCTACCTTCTCGGTCTTCTGGGGCTGGGGGGCAATGACGATGGGGCTGACCGAGACCTCTTCCTCCACGTCCGCCTCGCCCTCCCGCTCCAGGATTCCCTGCGGGATGAAGAGCCGCTCGCCGCCATCCATCGTACTGGAGCGCGGATGATTACAGACCGTCAGGAGCAGCGCGTCAGTGCCGAACTTGCGAGCGATCTCTTCGAGCGTCTCGCCGCGGGCTGCGGTGTAGAGCGTGATCTCGCCGCGGTAGAGGCTCACCCTGGTTCCGGCGGGGAGCGCGTCGTCGGCCTTTCGGCCGTTCAGCACCGCGAGGGCCTCGGGGTCGAGCGAGTAGCGCTTCGAGAGCGTTCGCAGCGTCTCGTTGCCGCTGGTGACATAGCCCTCCAGCGCAAACGACTCGGGCTCCGCGCACTCATCGATGTCGATGCTCTTCAAGATCGATTCGTCCGAGATGTATTCCTTGGAACTCGCGTCGAACGCAAACTCGGCCACCGTGGCAACGGCAGGCCGTATGGCGTCATCGGGAGCGATCTGGATCGGGGCAACCATGGAGTTGGCCCGGACGGCAGACACGACAGCGACCCGACCGGCGGCAGGCCGGCCCTGGATCAAGTCAGAAGCGGGAAACGTCGAGATCAGCGAGACGGTGCAGCCGGCGACCCCTGCAATCCTGGCCATACTCTGAAGCATGTGGCTCCTCTCGTTTCCCTCCCCCGTCTTTGAAGCAGTCTGGCCTGGGCCGCGCTTACAATCTCCTCGGATCTACTCGGCGGTTTGTCCAGATCCCTCGCGGGAGGCCGCCATGATACGAGCTGACGATCCCAATGTCAAGCCCGAAGCGTGCATTCGTGGCATTACTACCGCATTCACAACGCCTCCCCTCGGAGTTTCATGTCTGCTACCCTGTGCGCCATGCTCTCGCACTCATTCGGACCAGACGACCTTCACGACCTGGACACGGCAGCAAGCCGCGAGTGGCTCTGCACCAACGGGCTCGGCTCGTCGGCGTCGGGAACGCTCTCAGGCGCGTTGACCCGCCGCTATCATTCACTCCTCACATGCGCAACGCGCCCTCCCGTGCACCGCATGCACCTCGTGAGCAAGATGGGCGAGACCTTGCGCACGACGGCGGGCACCTTCGAGCTAGACACGAACGTCTACCCTGGGCAAGTCCACCCTGAAGGGTATCGCCACCTGTCGGAGGTCCGGCTGCGGCCTGTTCCTACCTTCCGCTGGCGCGCCGGAGACGCTCAGCTCGACAAGCGCGTCTTCATGCCGCACGGCGAGCAGGCCACGGTCGTCGTCTACGAACTGGTGTCGGGCTGTGACGAGGCAGAGCTCTTCCTCAGGCCGATGCTTACCTGCCGCGACTTCCACGGCCTGACGATGCAGAATCCAGGCCTCGCGGGCGAAGCCGGCGAAGAAGAAGCGGGTCACCTCGTGTTCCGCCCCTATCCGGGCATTCCGGACATCCATCTGTACCACGACGGTGACTTCCACCCGTCACTGGTGTGGTTCCGGAACCTGGAGTATCCCGTGGAGCGCGAGCGAGGCCTCCCCTTCCGCGAGGACCACTGGTCGCCCGGAGTCGTGCGGTTGAGGCTGAAGCGGGGCGTGCCCGCGGCGGTCGTCTTCAGCGCGGGGAGGCTCCCGGAACGGCCCGATGGCGCGAAGCTGCTGGCCGCCGAGGTCGCGCGCCAGAAGTCGCTGGCGGGACCGTTCGCGGGCTCCGGCGGGTTGGTCGAGGCGCTGGCCATAGCGAGCGACGCGTTCCTGGTGAAGCGAGACGAGGGGCAGAGCATCCTCGCCGGCTATCCGTGGTTCGAGGACTGGGGGCGCGACGCCTTCATCAGCCTCCCCGGCCTGGCCTTGACGATGGAGCGCCCCGAGGTGGCAGTCTCGGTTCTGGCCGAGCTCGGGCAGCACGTGCGCGAGGGACTGTTGCCGAACCGCTTCCCGGATGGCGCCGCCGAGCCTGTGTACAACTCGGTCGACGCACCGCTCTGGTTCATCCACGCTGTCGGCCGCTACCTGGAGGCGACCGACGACATCGAGACCGTCGAAGAGCTGTTCCTTCCCGTGATGGAGCAGATCGTGGGCAGCTACGTGCGCGGCACGGGCTTCGGAATCGCGATGGACGAGGACGGGCTGATCGACCAGGGCGAGGAAGGGTGCGCTCTCACCTGGATGGACGCTCGCGTGGAAGGTTGGGTCGTGACGCCGCGGCGCGGAAAGCCGGTGGAAATCCAGGCCCTCTGGCACAACGCCCTGCGTACGCTCGAGTGCCTGCACCATGAGCTCGAAGAGCCGGACCGGGCTTCCAAGTACGCCGAGCTGGCCGACCTGGTCGCACGCAGTTTCCGCGATAGGTTCTGGCTCCAGGACCGGGGCTGGTGCGCCGACGTCGTCGACGATCCCGACCACGGCGGCCGGACCGACGCCTCCCTGCGGCCCAACCAGCTCTTTGCCGCCTCTCTTCCGCACCCGCTCCTGGGACCCGACGAGGCCCGCCAGATGGTCGATACCGTGAGGGCTCGGTTGCTGACACCTCGGGGGCTGCGCACGCTGGCGTCGAACGACCCGCGCTATGTCGCCCGCTACGAGGGCGGCCCGAAGTCCCGCGATGCCGCCTACCATATGGGTATCGCCTGGCCCTGGCTGCTGGGCGCCTACTGCGACGCCTTGGTCCACGCTGAGCGCGGCTGGACGCCCCAGGTCGTCAAGGAGGTGCGCCATCTCCTCAAGGGGATGGAGACGCACCTCACCGAGGCGGGCGTGGGAAGCATCTCCGAGATCTTCGAGCCCGAGCCGCCTTTCCGGCCCGTCGGATGCCCCCAGCAAGCGTGGAGCGTGGCCGAGCTCTTGCGCATCGCGGCCGAATGCTCCCGCCACTCTTGATGTACAGTGAGGGCAGGAGGCCCGGAACATGAACACTCTGGAGGCGCTGGCGGGCAGCATCCTGTGCCGCTACATCGAAGACGAGGACGTCCGGCAGATCCACGCGACCGGAAAGGTCGCCCAGATTTCGGCGGGCCAGCCGCTGTTCACCGAAGGCGACGAGGGCGGCTCGCTCTACGTCATCCTGACCGGCACCGTCGACATCCTGAAAGCCTCCACCGGAGGCGCAGCCCGCAAGTTGGCGACCCTGCACCCGGGCGACCTCATCGGCGAGATCTCGCTGGTCGATGCCAGCCCCCGATCGGCCAGCGCGGTGACCGCCTCGGACTGCACGCTCTTCGAGTTCAGCCGGCGCGATTTGATGGGCATCATCCGGAGCCACCCGGGCATCGCGGCGAAGGTCCTCTGGGCGATGCTGGAGACCGTGAGCCTGCGGCTGCGGGACATGAACGACCTGACGCTGCGATGGAATCTGAACGGGGGCCGCGACCTGCCGAGCAAGGCCGACCTGTAGAGAGGTCCGCTTGCCCGGCGCTCGTGGCGCTGGCAGCGGCGCTCGTGGCGCTTCGCGTCGCGGCGGCCGATCCGGCGGACCAGGCCGCCGAGGGAATCCGGGTCGCCTGCGGAGCGCGGTTTGCCGAGGTCCGGTTCTCGACTTCGACCCCGTGCGTGGCGCGCGTCGAGCTCTCGTGCGCGGGCGAAAAACTGGTGGTGCGAGGGCGTGAGGCGAGCACGCAGCACCGGCTGATCGTGCCGCTGGCGCCCGGTCGGCCCTCGACGGTTCGAGTACTGACGCCGGACGGAACTCCGGGGCCCCAGAGCAGTCTCCGGGCCGCACTCGCAGCTCGCCCGGCTCTCTCGGTGGCGCAGCGCTCGGGACCTGACGGCACCTTGGAGGTCCTCGCCCGCTCCGACGTAGATGCGCTCTGGTCGGCCTTCCTGAGGCGAGGCGCGGAGCTGGAGCGCATCGCAGGGCCGGCCGAGGCGTCAAGGGTGGCCACGTTCACGCTGGGGGCCCTGGCGCCCGAGGGCGAGCTGCAGGAGTTGCGCATCCAGGCGCGATTCGTCGACGGCGCACTCTCCGCGCGCACCGAGCGCGTGCTCGGCAACGCGCGGCTGGCCCGGGTGACGCGCGACGCGTTGGGCGGCATGAACGTCGCGCGCCTGGCGCAACTTCTCGTCGACCCGAGAGCCAAGCAGGCAGCCTTCGCCACCGCCTACACTTCGGAAGCCGCTCGGGTGGGGCTGGAGGCGCCCCTCGATGGGGCCCTCACGCGCGCGATGGACCTCTGCGCCGACAGCCGGCTCAACGGCCCGGGATTGCGCCTTCCCTTCAGCTACGCGCTGCTGCAGCTCGGAAATCTCGCGCAGCTCGCGTCGCTGCGAGGCTGGCCGCTCCCCGGACGAGGGGCCCGAGCGCTCGAGTGCACCCCGCTCTCCTACCCGAAGGCCCCGCCCGAGGACGCCTGGGAGCTCCACTCGTCAAAGCTCTGGCACGCCTGCGCCACGTGGCCCGGCCGCGCCGCCGGCGGGCCGGCCGCTGCCACCATCGCTCGCCTGTCGGAGCCTCGCGGCGCCAAGGAGCTCACCGATGCGCTGGTCGAAGCCGTACCGGGCGTTCTCTCGCTCGTCAACCGCGGCAAGCCGTTCCAGGGCGCCACGCTGAACATTCAAGAGGAGTGGCTACAGAGTCCTTCGGGCGCCGTCACCCTGCTGGTCGAGACAGCGGGGCTCGAACCCGACGACGTGCTGAACATCAACCTGGGTGATCGAGCCATCGTCGCCCTGCGAAACCGGCGCGACACCTATCCCGGGAGCCCCCTCCAGAAGCTCGAGGAAGGCAAGCCGCTCTCGCCTTCGATGGTCGTGGGAAACTGGGTCGGCTGCCGGCTGCCGGCGCGGCTCTTCTCCCCGGGCAAGAACCGGATCATCGTGACAGCGGAGAGCCTCGATTCGCTCAAGACGATGCTCGGCTTCGTCATGTTCCGCCACATGCGACTGGCCAGAGCCGACTGATTCGTCACGGCATCGCGAGACGGGCCATTTCTTCGACTCGTGCAAATCTGACGGTGACATCGTGGGCGGGGACTTCCGCGCTCAGCAGTTCGACTTCCGAGCGCAGCAGATCCCAGTCCAGACGGTCAGCGAGTCCTCGGATCACGCTTGCGGCGTCCGACAGGTCGCGATCGCGGGTGGAGAGCACTTTCAGGAGTATGAAGTCTTCCGGACTCACCAACGAAATCTCCCTGCCGCGCACGGGGCCTTTCAGGACTCGTTCGAACACGCCCGCGCCAAATCTGCCGGAAACAGGACTGACCAGATCGACGCAACTCGAACCGGTATCTTCTCCGCCTGGCAGGAGCGTAAGCCGGCTGACGACCACTCCGCCAAGGCGCAACTCCGGAAAGGCAACCTGCAGGTCGAATCCGGCTGCACGGAGCGCGGCTTCGGCATCGCGTGCAGAGACTCCCTGTACGCAAAAGTCGGCGTCGCGTGTCTCTCGCGCCTCCCCGTACGCCGCCAGGACGAGCCCACCGTAGAGTGCGTGGCGCAGGCCTGAGGCCCCCAGGGCCTCAGCGGCTCTCAGTGCGACGCCGGTCGGGTCGTCCAGGTCCATTCTGCCGGCGCTCGAGCGCCACTCTACCCAGCTCGCGCAATTCCAGGGTTGCTCGTCTCAGCAGCAACCGCTTTCGGTCCGCCTGCTCGAGCCACGCCGCCAGTTCCTCGGCAGTGATCCGCACACGACCAGTATACCGTGAGAATCAGGTCACTGTCCCCGTGCGACTGAGGGTACTCGAGGCTGTCGCCGCGACCTCCGCCCAGGCGCGGGCGTAGAGGTCCGCGTGGACGGCGAGGTACCCGGGATAGTGGACGCGGGCGGACCGCACGGCGTCCCGCGACAGGCGGGCGACGGCGACGGCGTCGATCGTCTCCACCAGCACGCGACCCTCGGGGTCGACGACGACGGAAGGGCCGCCGATCAGCACGCCGTCCTCAGGAGAGGGGCGATTGACGGAGAGGACGTAGGCGGTGCTGGTGAGGGCGTTGGCGCGGAAAACGACCTGCCACCGGGGATAGGTGACGAGCTCCGTGGCGCGCGGGACGATGATCGCCTCGGCGCCCATCGCGCCCAGGAGATGGCTCCCTTCGGGGCGGTTGTTGTCTGAACAGATCTGGAGCCCGAAGGGCATCCCGAAGGCGTCGATCGGCCTGGGCGGTTCGGTGCCGGCAGCATAGTGGTCGGACTCCCAGAAGCCGGGCTCGTCGGGGATGTGGAGCTTCTGGTAGGTGGCGATCAGCCTGCCATCGGCGTCGAAGACGAGCGAGTTATTGTGGCGGACGCCGGTCTGGGGATTCTGCACGATGCAGCCGCCGACGAGACCGATGCCTGCCTTTCGAGCGGCGCGTGCCAGCTCCTGGTGCCTGGGTCCACCGGGGGGCTCGGCGTCGGCCTCCGAGGGCACGCGCTTTGATGGGGCCCAGCGGCAGTGGGAAATCTCGGGAAGTACGGCCAGCTGTGCGCCGCGCTCGCGGGCCTCGGCCAGACGGCTGTCGAGCCGGGCGGGGCCGTCGTCCTGGTAGAAGACCTCGCTGACGAGAGCGACGGTGAGCGTCGATTCCCACATTAGATGAATCGCCTCTCTTTCAAGATGACCTCGAGCTCGTCTCGGGCGGCGGCCGAGAGCTCGTACTGCACGCGGGTGACGGGCTTGTCGATGCGGATGTAGCGCGCCAGGTCGATCGGGGTGGCGACGACGACGGCGTCGCAGTCGGTGCGGGCGATGGTCTCTGCCAGCTCGGCCATCTGGGCCGCGCCGTATCCTAGCGCGGGGAGCAGCCGTCCCATGTGGGGGTAACGGACGAAGGCGCCGGCGATGGCGCCGACGGCGTAGGGCCTGGGGTCGACCAGCTCCGCGGCGCCGGCGCGCTCGGCAGCAACGACGCCCGCCCCCAGGCGCATCTCGCCGTGGGTGAGCGTGGGACCGTCCTCGATGACCAGGACGCGGCGGCCGCGGATGACGGAGGGGTCCTCGACGTGCAGGATGGAGGCAGCCTTGATGACGCGGGCGCGCGGATTGAGCTGGCGGGCGTTGCGTTCGATGGTGGCGACGTCCTCGGGGCGGGCCGAATCGACCTTGTTGATGACGAGGACGTCGGCCATGCGGAAGTTGACCTCGCCGGGGTAGTAGGAGACCTCGTGGCCGGGCCGCAAGGGATCGGCAACGGTGATGGTGAGGCTGGGGCGGAAGAAGGGCGTGTCGTTGTTGCCCCCGTCCCAGACGATGACGTCGGCCTCCTTCTCGGCTTCGCGAAGTATGGCCTCGTAGTCGACGCCGGAGTAGACGATGCTGCCCTGCGCCAGATGAGGCTCGTACTCTTCCATCTCCTCGATGGTGCACTGGTGGAGCCGGAGATCCTCGAGCGTGGCGAAGCGCTGCAGGCGCTGCTTTTCGAGGTCGCCGTAGGGCATCGGGTGGCGCACGGCGACGACCCGCTTGCCCGCCCTGCGCAGCAGCTCCACGACTCGGCGGGTCGTTTGACTCTTGCCGCACCCGGTGCGGACGGCCACCACGGCGATGACGGGGCGGGTGCTCTCGAACATCGTCTGGCGGGCGCCCAGCATCGAGAAGGTGGCGCCGGCCGCGAGCACGCGAGAGGCCAGGCGCATCACGTAGTTGTAGGAGAGATCGCTGTAGCTGAGCACGCACTCGTCGACGCGCCGCTCGGCGATGAGCTGCTCGAGGAGGTCCTCCTCGACGATGGGGATGCCGTCTGGATAGGCAGGCCCGGCGAGGCTGGCGGGGTACTTGCGCCCCGAGATCCCGGGGATCTGCGTGGCCGTGAACGCGACGATCTCGTGCAGGTCGTCGTGCTTGTAGACCGAGTTGAAGTTTTGAAAGTCCCTGCCCGCGGCACCGATGATGACGACTTTGCGTTTTCTCGACATGGGATGGGCCCGAGTACGCCGTCGTAGGCGCCCCGGGGCGCCGACACAATGCTCCGGCCAAAGAACCGGAGTCAAGCCGCCGGCGTTCGGCCCGGGACGCCACCGTGATGGGCGTTACTGTGGCGGCGGTTCGACGGGCGGATCGTCCTGCTGCTCGTCCACCTCGGGACGCAGCCAGCGGCGGATGCGGGCGCGCACGTCCTGGGCAGAGCTCGCCCGGCCGGCCCAGGGGCGCAGGGAGCGCGCGTACTGGCGGGTCGACTCCACGGAGTCCTCGGTGGACGGCGCGCCGAAGACGCCGGAAGGTCCCTCAGGCGTGGCCGCGTCGGATGTGGCCTCGACCGATTCCGGCAGCTGCATCCAGGGCCGCGGGGGCGGGCTCTCGTCGGCCATATCGTCCTCGTCGGCAGGCGGCTCGTAGGCCATGCCCTCGTGGCCCTCGCACTCCTCGCCGGGGGCGCGACCCTGGTCGAAGGCGATCTCCCAGGTGTCCTCGCAGTCCTCGGAGGCGAGCATGCCGGTCTCGCCGCACACCTGGATCAGGTCGACGGTGGCGGGGCGCTGGAAGGGAACGGGTTCGCGGCCTTTCAGATAGTCGTTCAGGAACGCGCCGACGATCGGGGCGGCGACCCGGCCGCCCGTGGCATTGCCGCCCAGGCGCTTGCGGTCATCGTGGCCCACGTAGCATCCGGCGGCTATCCGAGGGGTGAAACCGATGAACCAGGCGTCCACGTAGCCGTTGGTGGTGCCCGTCTTGCCGGCGACCGGGTGACCTTCGACGCGAGCGGCGCGCCCGGTCCCGCGCTCGACGACTCCGCGGAGCATTTGAGTCATCGAGAAGGCCGTCACCTCGTCGATCGCGTCGCGCTGGTCGGAGCCCGAGAGCTGCAGCAGCTTGCCGTCGTAGTCCTCGACCTTGAGAATGGTCCTGGGCAGAGCGCGCATGCCGCGATTGCCGAAGACGGAATAGGCGCTCACCATCTCCATCAGCGTCACTTCACTGGCGCCGAGTGCCAGGCTCAGGCCGTTGTGCAACGGGGTGGCGATTCCCAGGCGGCGCGCGATCTCGACCGTGTCGAGGATGCCGACCTGGTCGAGCAGCTTGACTGCGACGGCGTTGAAGGAACGCGCCAGCGCCTCGGCCAGCGTCGTCGGACCGTTGTAAACGTTGCCCGAGTTGCGCGGCTCCCAGAGCTGGACGTGGGCCTGGTCCTCGAAGGCGACCGGCTCGTCGTCGATGACGGTGTTGCCTTCCAGCCCCTCGAAGAGCGCGGCGCAGTAAACGAACGGTTTGAAGGAAGAGCCAGGCTGACGGCGCGCCTGGACGGCGCGGTTGAACTGACTGGTGGCAAAGCCTCTGCCACCGATCATCGAGAGCACGTCCCCGGAGGCGGGATCGAGCGCGACGAAAGCCCCCTGGAGGGTCGGGTCGCTCGATTCGGGGCGGTTCTTGAAGACTGCCGCGCCGAGGAAGGCCCGCTCGGCCTGCTGCTGGATGCGCCAATCCAGAGTGGTCGTCACGCGAAGGCCTCCCGTGAAGGCGGTCTTGAATCCGTAAGTGTCGATGAGCCAGCGCTTCACCTGAGAGACGAAGTACGGCGCCTTTTCCGGGGCCTCTCCCGGCAGCAGGCCGCGGGCGAACCTGGGCGGCTCGGCCTCGGCTTGGCGCGCTTGCTCCGGGCTGACGTATCCCAGCTCGACCAGCTTGCCCAGCACCAGGCGCTGGCGCTCTCGCCAGGCCTCGTTCGGCCGGAAGGGGTTGTAGCGGTTGGGCGCCTTGACCATCCCCGCGAGAATGGCCGATTCGCCGAGCGTGAGGGACGATGCAGGCTTTCCGAAGTAAGAGCGCGCGGCGGCGCCGATTCCGTAGACGCCCTGCCCGAAGTAGATCTCGTTCAGGTACTGACAGAGGATCTCTTCCTTGGAGAAGATCCGTTCCATCTTCAGCGCCAGCAGGAACTCCTTGAGCTTGCGGTCGAGGCTGCGTTCGGAAGTGAGGAAGCGGTTCTTGACCAGCTGCTGGGTAATGGTGCTGCCGCCCTCGACCAGGCCGCCGGCGCGCAGGTTCTTCACCGCCGCGCGGACGATGGCCTTGGGGTCGATCCCGTCGTGCTGGAAGAAGCGCTCGTCCTCGACGGCGACGAAGGCCAGGCGCGTCAACAGGGGGATGTCGGCCAAAGGCACCAGCTCGGAGCGGGATTGCTCGTCGCGCAGCGTGGCCAGGAGCACGCCGTTGCGGTCCAGAACGCGCGTCTCCAGGGCGGGCCGCCGCGCCAGCTCGGCGGCGCTGGGAAGCTCGCGCTCCAGGCGGTCCTTGCCGTGGATGGCGCAGAGCAGGTGCACGAAACCGAGCACCGCGAACGGCATCAGGACCGACTGGACGAACGTCTGGAAAAGGCTCCAGAGCAGATGAGACATGATCGGGAGGTGCGAACGAGCGGCGCGGGTGGACTGAGTGGCGCCCGGCCTGGCCGCCCAAGGTCATGTAATGACGCGGCCGGCCCCGGTTCGGCAACCCGTGCTACCCGGGCCGCTCGCGGCGCATGAGTGCCCAGGCCGCCAGGCTCACGAGCCCGAGCGGCCCCGTCGCCCGCATCAGCTCCGTAGACCAGTCGTCGCGCTCCATGCTGTCGCTGGCCGGATGCTCCCCGATGGCGTTCTCCACAAGCCACATTCCGCCCAGCATCGTCGCCATCACGCAGCACGGCACCGCCACGATGAGACAAACCCAAGCCAGAATCGCTCGCATCTCGCCCCTCAATCTACGGTGCGCGCCGTGGCGGAAGCCCGCCTCTCGAGCCTCACCCCTCGAGCCTCATTCAAAGGTCAGCCTGGTGCCCGGCGACAGCGGAGGTTGCAGGTAGTACCAATCCTGATCCTCACCCGCGTCCGTGACGGGCAGCGGCTCCGAGTGGCCGGCGGCGTGGACGGTGAGCGCGCGTGACTTCTGATCGTCGAACACCGCCTCCTTGGGCACACGGAAGACTCTGCTTGGCCGTCCGACCTCAGTCCGTGATGTCGATCGCCGGGACCTGCACCCGGCCCAGCTCCCCATCCGCTACGCCGCCTGCTTCAGCCTCTTCCTGGAGGGCTTTGCCTGGGCCTCGGCGCGGCTCTCCAACTTCATCGACAAGGCCGTTCAGGCGACGCCGCTCGGCGACGTCTTCGACGACGCCGCGATCGGTCAAGGAATCATGACGCGGCCCGCGGGCGCGTCATCCTTTTCGGTGGAGCGGTGAGCGAGTTCGCCATCTCGGGGGACACCTGGGAGTGGGACGGGACCGCCTGGACCGAGCGGTGGCCTCCGCTCTCCCCTCCGGCCCGCAAGCTCCACGCGATGGCCTTCGACGCAGCGCGTCGAAAGACCGTGCTCTTCGGCGGCGTTGCGGTGTTCGAGTCCCAGGCTCGCCTCGACGAGACCCGAGAGTGGGACGGCGCGATCTGGACCCTTCGCGCCCCGCGCACCTCGCCGCCGCCCCTCCAAGCGCACGCCATGGTCTACGACACGGTGCGCTCCGAGACCCTGCGCTTCGGCGGAGACGACGACAGCGGCGGGCAGCGGGGCTAGACCTTCGAGCTGCCGAGCGGGCCCTCCGGCACCGCCCTTGCCGATGTCCCGCAGATCGTCTCCGTTTCCCCCGCGAGCGTCTCCAACGAGCGCGGCGCCCCGATCATCCTCGCCGGTTCCGGGGTCCCCGCGACGGGGCTGCGAGAGGCCCTCTCGCCCTCGTGGCCAGCCAAGGCCGGTGCGTCGCGGCCCTTGGCGCGGCTCTCCAACTTCATCGAGAAGGCCGCCCTGCAAGTGGACAATGGTACGACCGGGGGAGCGGCTTGCAGTCGGTCGTCCTGTGCCGTCGCCAATGTCTTGGCGACCATTCACGGTGATTGCGTCGCGCTCCGCTCGATTGCCGAGTCGGCCGGCTTCCGGGGTGAAGAGTGGTCGGTGCTCACCTGCCAGCGGACTCGCGGGGTTCGAGTGTCCGTCTGGACCTCACGGATGAGGGCCGGCTCACTTGCAGCTCAGGCGACGGGACCCGTGCCCGCCTTCGACTCCTTGCCACCACACCCGTAGACGGCGCACTGGCCGGCGTAGCCCCAGCAGGCTTCGTGGTAGGCCGTCTCGCACTTCGCGCAGCAAAGCGTCGCCTCGGCTCCGGACTCGGCACAGATGGGGCAGAGGCCCTGCCCCGGGCGAAACATCAGCGCGCCTGCCCCGATGTTCTCGGCGGGCCCTGCGAGCAACCGCCGCAGCCGGTACTCGCCCCGGAGCACCAGGAAGAGGCTGGCCATCGCGCCCGCCGCCAGCATCAGGCCAAACACCGAGAACAGCGCCTCGGCCTGCCCGGGCGCCTGCACGAAGATCGGCACGAGCATGGCAAGGCCGGTGGCCGCCGACAGGGCCACGAGTCGGCTGTCCGCCAGCTCGCGAACGAGGAAGGGTTCGTGCCGGACGCGGCGCCGCCAGTAGAGACAGGGCGCCAGAGGATAGACCGGAACCCGGCAAGCGCCGTTCGCTCTTCAGATCGAGATCTGCGTGCCGATCTCCAGAACGCGCCGTGACGGAATGTTGAAGTATGCGGTGGGCCGGGTCGCATTCCGGGACAGGAAGGCAAAGAGGATTGCTCGCCAGCTCCACAGCGAGCTCCCTCCTTCGGCGATCACCGTTTCGTGGCCCAGGATGAAGGTGGTGTACTCGAGGGAGGGCAGCGGTGTCTCCTGGCGCTTCAGCAGAGCCATCACGTCCGGACTCTCCATGAAGCCGTAGCGGGCGATGAAGCGGACGAAGCCGTCCCGAAGTGGTTTCACCGTGACACGCTTCTCCTCGTCGACGTAGGGCACTTCCTCGGTCTGGATGGTCAGCAGCACAACCCGCTCATGGACCGTGTGGTTGTGAAGGAAGTTGTTCATCAGTGCCAGAGGCGTCCCCTCGGGGTTGCTCGCCATGAAGACGGCGGCCCCCGGAACGCGGGTCGTCGGCTCGACGTGCATCAGCTCGAAGAAGTCCTCGAGCGGCACGATGCCCTCCTGGATCCTCTCTGCCAGCAGCTCCCTCCCGCGTTGCCAGGTTGTCATGACGAGGAGGATGGCGGCGCCCACGGCCAGCGGGAACCAGCCGCCAGCGAACACTTTCACCATCGTGGCTCCGAAGAAGGCCAGGTCGAGCACCATGAACGTCGCGGTGACGGTCCCGGCGAGCCAGAGACTCCAGCCCCAGAGCCGTCGAGTCACGACGAACGCGAGCAACGTCGTGATCAGCATCGTGGTGGTCAGCGCCACGCCGTAGGCCGATGCCACATTGCTCGAGCTTCGAAAGCCGACCACGACGCCGATGGTCGCCACCATCAGCAGCCAGTTGACGGCTGGGACGTAAATCTGGCCGATCTGCGACTCCGAAGTGTGAGTGACGGCGACACGCGGGAGGTAGCCGAGCTGCACCGCCTGACGCGTCACCGAGAACGCGCCGGAGATGATGGCCTGCGACGCGATGATGGCGGCCATCGTGGCCAGCACCAGCAAGGGATAGCGGCCCCACTCCGGAGCCAACAGATAGAACGGGTTCTGTGCGGCCTGCGGCTCGGACAGCAACAACGCCCCCTGCCCAAAGTAGTTGAGCAGCAGTGAAGGTCCGACCAAGCAGAACCAGTCGAGCTGAATGGGACGCTCACCAAAGTGGCCCAGGTCCGCGTAAAGCGCTTCTCCGCCAGTCGCCACGAGGAAGACGGCGCCGAGCACCAGGAAACCCGGGACCCCGTTGTCGGCGAAGAAGCGCCAGGCATGGCGAGGGTCGACCGCGGCAAGCACCGAGGGATGCCGGGAAATGCTCGCGATGCCAAGCAGCGCCAGGGTCGAGAACCACACCAGGATCACTGGCCCGAAAATGGCACCAATACCGGCCGTTCCGCGGCTCTGGAAGAAGAAGAGCCCGATCAGGATGACGACGCTGAACGGCACGACGTACTGGCCGAACAGGGGATTGAGCACCTCCAGTCCCTCGATCGCTCCAAGCACCGAGATCGCCGGGGTGAGGACGCCGTCGGCATAGAGCAGGGCGGCTCCGAAGAGCCCGAGCCAGAGCACCGCGGTCCTGGCCCGCCCGTCTACCTTGCCCCGGACGAGGGCCATCAGGGCCATGATCCCACCCTCGCCCCGGTTGTCGGCTCGAAGGACGTAGACGTGATACTTCACGGTAACCACGAGGACCAGGGCCCAGAAGATGAGCGACAACACGCCCAAGATGTTCGACGCCACGACATCGACCTTGTGGGGGCCGGTGAAGCACTCCCGCACGGCATAGAGGGGGCTCGTACCGATGTCGCCATAGACGACACCTAGCGCAGCCATGCAGAGCCCGAACAGACGCCGGCCGGTGGGGTGCTCCTGGGTATGGCCGTGGGGTCCGTCCGCTGTGCCCTCGCTCGCTGTTTCGATCATGAGGGATCAGGGTACAATTCCCCCGCCTCAATGCCGGGAAAAAACGGGTCCCGAGTCCATCAAGAAATCATAAAGATGGGAGGGGTCTCCGGCAGAATCCGTGGGCGGTGCTCGAGGACCCCTTTTCAACGCGCGACCTCGAGCCCCTGCTCCACGCCGCCGCGGCCGGACAGGCCGTGGGTCATAGACCGGATGAAGCCTCACCCCTCGAGCCTCACTTCTCGAGCCTCGAGCCTCACTTCTCAAGCCTCACTTCTCGAGCCTCGAGCCTCACTTCTCGAGCCTCGAGCCTCATTCAAAGGTCAGCCTGGCGCCCGGCGGCAGCCCAGACTGCAGATAGTACCAGTCCTGGTCCTCACCCGAGGCCGTGACGGGCAGCGGCTCGGCGATGCCGGCGGCGTGCACGGTGAGCGCGCGCGACTTCTGATCCTCGAACACCGCTTCCTTGGGCACACGGAAGACTCCCCTGAGCCGTCCGACCTCGATCGTGGCTTTCACCGGCAGATTTGGTTTGAGATGGCGGGCTTCACCGCCGAAGGCGACGGTCACCTCGAAGTCCTTCGCGCCGGCGGCGTCGGAGGCCTCGCGTGAGCGGCTGACCCGGCTGACGGACAGGACCTTGCCCGGGTGCGCCGTGCCAGGCTCGGCCGAGACACGCAACACCGCGGGTTGTCCTTCCTTGACGAGATCGATCGCCCGTTCACCGACCATCACCAGCGCCCTGGGGCGCCCCATCTTCGCCACCGAGAGGATGGCCACCCCCTCCCACACCTGGCTGCCGACCTGGTGGGGCTGGTCGCTCCAGAAGTTGGACTTGTGGATCACGGTCCCGTCGATCGGCGCCAGCAACCGCGCGCTGGCGATGGCGCGCTCCTTCTGGGCCAGCACCTCCTCCTTTGAGCGAATCTCGAGCTTCTTCTTCTCGCGCTCCAGCCCGAGCACGGCGCTGCGTTCCTCGAGGTCCTTGGTGGCCAGCGCCACCTCATTGACGAGCGCCTCGACTGCCAGGGCCAGCTTTCGACGCTCCTCGGCTGTTGCACCCTCGCGCTCCTTGGCCAGGAGGTTCTCATCCTTGGCGATCTCCTTGCGCTTGCGCTGCGCGGCATCCGAGGCTTCGCGCGCCTTCAGGCCGCTGGCGAACCCCCTCCCCTTCAACGCGGCCTGCACGCCGGCCTTGCGCTCCAGGTCCGACAGCTCGCGCCGCGCCGAGCGCAGCCGTAGCTCGAGCTTCTCCACCTGCAATGGGTCAGGCCCCTTGCTCGCCAGCCCGGCCAGGACCCGGGCGGCCTCGAGCCTGGCCTGCTTCTGGCGGAGGGTGTCTGCCAGCTCGGCCACTTTCACGGCATCCTCGCGCTGCTGCTTCGCAAGCTCCGCCCGCTTACCCGACAGGGCCGCCCGTGCCGAGATCAACTGCAGCCGAGCCTCGTAGGTCGACAGCGTCGCCACCACGGCCCCTTTCTTCACCTCTGTCCCCTGGTCGACCAGCGACTCGATGGTCGGCTGGGCCAGCCCGGGAGGCACGACGACGTCCTGCTCGACCTCGGAGGCGACAAGGCCGTCGGCTTCGACCTGGAGCACGTGGTCACCCGCGGCCGGCTCGAAGCCGAGTGCCGCGAGCGGTGCGGGGGCCGCCTGCGGGCGCTTCCAGGCGAGCGCCACACCGCCAAGGACGGCCGCGATGAAGAGCCAAAGGAGCCACTGTTTCACTTCGCCGGCGCCTCCCCGAGCGTCCCGCCCATCACCTTCACGAACTGCTGCCCCGCGACCTTGTAGTCGATGAGCAGCGACGTGTAGCTGTCTCGCGCCTGCGTCAGCTTGTCCTGCGAATCGCGCAGATCGAGGCTGCTCAGGATGCCCTTCTGGAAGGCGTCGAGACTGAACTCGTAGCTCTCGCGCGCCATGTCGAGGCTCTCCCGCGCTGTGGCGATCGCCCGCTCCTTGAGCGCCAGCGACCTCAGGATGTCCCGTTTCTCACGCTCCACGGTGACTTGCCGCTGCTCCAGCGCCAGGCGGGCGCTCTCCAGGTCGTGCTTGAGCCGGTCGAGATCGAAATCGGCCGAGCGCTTGCCCAGCTGGAAGTTGTACGTGACGGCGCCGACGATCTCCGAGTCGGACGGGCGGACCACCACGTTGTTCAGCACGAAGGCGCTGTTGGCGAAGCTGCGGTAGCTGGTGTCCAGGCGGATGTCGGGCCGGGAGCGCTGGCGAGCGTCGCGGAGATTGGCGCGCGCCAGGTCCAGCCGGACCCGGGCTATCCGGGTCTCCCGGCGCTCCCAGCCGGCCGGCGCCGTCGACACCTTGGAGAAGTCGATCGGCTCTTCCAGCGTCAGGCCCCGCGTCATCTCGACGCCTATGAGATCGGCCAGCTCGTCTGCGGCTCCGGCCAGGGCTTGCTGCTCTGCCAGGAGCGCCGTCTGCGCGTTGCCCTGGTTGACGCGCGTGTTGAGCACGTCGATCTTGCTCGAAGCGCCGAGCTTGAACTTCACCTCGGCGAAGGTGAGTGCCCGACTCCATCGCTCCACCGACTCCTCGAGCGTCTTGACTCGTTCCCGGCTCCGCAGGGCGTCGTAGAACTTGCGCACCACCGAGAACTTGTACTCCTCGAGGCCAAGCTCGTACTCGAGCTGCGCGATGGCCCACGCCGCGCGGGCCCGGACCAGCTCGATGGCGTTGTGGACGAAGAGCGACTGCGAGAGATTCACCAGCTCGGAGCGCCCCCCCGAGCCGTCCTCGGTGACCGTGGCGTTGACGGCCGTCTGGCTGGCGAAGCGGTCGGAGACCTGCATCACGCTGCGGTCGGTGGTGTCCCGGCTGACCGTGAAACGCGGATCGAACTCCGAGCGCGCGCTTCCGAGGGCGGCGCGCTGGCGGCCCAGCTCCTCCCCGAGGCCACGCGCGGTCCGGCCCTCCTTGATGCCCGTCGTCAGGCACTGCGCAAGTGTCTCGGCCCGCGCGGCAATGGGCGCTATGGCCAGCGGCAGCAGGAGTGCCAGCGTGGTACGGACCGTTCGAGCTTTGTTCATCATTCGTACCTCAGCGCCGTGATCGGGTCCATCCGGGCGGCGTGGCGCGCGGGAAAGAAGCCGAAGATCAGCCCGACGGCGCACGAGACTCCCGCCGCAAGCACGATCGACAGCGGCGTGATGCGGGTCTCCCAGCCGAGCGCCAGGTGCACGGACTGTGAGATGGCGAACCCGCCCAGGATGCCGAGCAGTCCCCCGGCCGCGCTGATGAGCGTGGCCTCCACGAGAAACTGCCCCATGATGTCTTGCTGGCTGGCGCCCAGGGAGCGTCGGATGCCGATCTCGCGCGTGCGCTCGGTGACGCTGGCCAGCATGATGTTCATGATGCCGATCCCGCCGACCAGCAGGGAGAGGCTGGCGATGAGGGCCATCACGAGGTTGAAGATGTCCTGGGTCTTTCGACTCTGTTCCAGGATCTCGAGCGGCACGATCACCTCGAAGTCCTGGCGGCCCCGGTGGCGCCGGCTCAGGGACTTCGTGACGGCCCTGCGCGCGGGCTCCAGCAGCTCGGTGCCGCCGACGCGCACGATCATCTCGCGAACGCGGTGGTAGGTCGGGTCCTTCTCGGAGTCGGCCGCGTCCCGGATGCGCGGAAAGGCCTCCAGCGCGGCGGTGATGGGGATGTAGACGTCCCGAGCCACCTCGCGCGTGCGGATTTGCACGCCGCCCTCGGCGGCCGCTGGGCCGGCGCCCGCGCGGCCGGCGAGCACCCCGACGACTTCGAACTGATCGGCGCCGATTCGCACTGCCCGGCCCAGCGGCCGCTCATGCAGGAACAGCGCGCGAGCCACCGAGGGGCCAAGTACGGCCACCCGCCGGGCGCCGTCGACGTCGGACTGAGAGAGCAGCCGGCCGGCCTCGGGGAGCTGCTTCGTCAGGCGGTGATAGGCCGGGTCGATGCCGACCACCGTCGCCTTCGGCTCACGCGAGGCGTAGACGACCTTCTCGTCGACGGTCGCCTGCGGCGCCACGTCCAGTACGAACGGGAAGGCAGCTCGCAGGTGCGCGGCATCGGCCAGCGAGAGGCCGGCGCTGCCGGCCCGCTTGGCGTCGCGGAGCTGGTCCCCGATGACCTTCGCGGCTCGGACGTAGAGCGTGTCGGCACCGTACGCCTCGATCTGCCTGAGCGTCGCTTGCCGGGCGCCCTCGCCGATCGCCAGCATCGCGATCACCGCAGCCACCCCAAAGATGATGCCGAGCATCGTGAGCAGCGACCTGAGCTTGTGGAGGGCGATCCCGTGCACCCCGATGGAAACGAGCTGCGCCGCGTACGCGGTCCGGATCATGCGGCCGGCCCTCCGGACCCGAAGTGACTCACGAGCTCCCGAAGACGCTTCGACTCCTCCGAGCCCTCTTCCCGGATCGGGTCCAGCACCGGCACGTCCTCGAGGATCGCCCCGTCCATCACCCGGACGATTCGCCTGGAGTGCCGCGCGATCTGCGGATCGTGCGTCACCATCAGGATCGTCAGCCCCAGCCGGTTCAACTCG
This sequence comes from Candidatus Wallbacteria bacterium, assembly GCA_016213845.1. Classification (GTDB taxonomy): domain Bacteria; phylum Muiribacteriota; class UBA6191; order JACPRK01; family JACPRK01; genus JACPRK01. The sequence goes on along the minus strand of JACQZN010000082.1, from coordinate 84,129 downwards.
CCGAAGAGCCGCATCACCTCGCGGCCCGTGTGGCTGTCCAGGTTGCCCGTCGGCTCATCGGCCAGGAGCACCGCCGGGCCGTTGGCCAGCGCCCGCGCGATCGCCACGCGCTGGGCCTGACCGCCCGAAAGCTGCGTCGGATAGTCGTCGAGCCGCTTTCCCAGCCCCACCGCCTCCAGCAGCAGCGCTGCGCGCTCCCTTCGCAGCGCGCGCGAGAGTCCCGCGTAGACCATCGGAAGCCCCACGTTGTCGGCCAGCGTCGACGTGGGCAGCAGGTTGAACGACTGGAACACGAACCCGATCCGCCGGTTTCGCAGCGCCGAGAGCGACCGGTCGTCGAGCGCTTCCACCGCCTCTCCGCCGAGCTCGATCGTCCCGGCGGTCGGCCGATCGAGACACCCCAGGCAGTAGAGCAACGTCGACTTGCCGGAGCCGGAGGGCCCCATGATGCTCACGAACTCGCCGGCTTCCACGGTCAGCGACACGCCCGCAAGCGCCCGCAGGGTGCCCCCCGCCTGCTCGAAGCTGCGTACCAGCTCCCGCGCCCGCACGGCCGGCGCCCGGCTCACGCGCCATCCTCCGGCGCCGGCGCCTCCAGCTCCGTGCCCTCCGAGAGCTCACCCTTCACGGCGGCCTCGCCCTTCCCGACAGCCACCACCGTGACCGGCCTGATGACGCCTCCCGCCAGCCGCACGAAGCTGCCCTCCGGGCCGGCGAAGACCGCCTCGGACGGCACAAGCAGCGCCGCATCGAGGACGTCGGTCTCGATCTCGCAGGCCACGGTCATTCCGGGCTGGAACTTCAGGCTCGCCGCGCGGGTCGAGAGCGTCACCTCGAACACCCGGTCGCCTGAGAAGAAGCCGAAGAACCGCCGCCGCTCCGTCGCGATTGGCGCCACCCGCTCCACCCGGGCGTCGTAGCGCTGCCCGGGCGACTGCACGTGCCAGAACTGCGCTACCAGCCCGGGCCTCACGCCGGCTATCGCCCCCTCGGACACGGTCGCCACGACCCGGAACTCCGAGAGATCGGCCACCTGCAAGAACGGCACGCCCTCCGAGATCGAATCCCCGATCGTCGTCTTCTGCAGACCGGAGCTGCCCCAGTGCTCCAGCAGCACGACCGTCCCACTGGCCGGGGCCGTGACCGTGGCGCTGGCCATCATCGACGCGCGCCGGTCCACCTCTCGCTTCAGTCCTGCGAGCTTCAGGTCGATCCGCGAGAGCGCCAGCCGCGAAGTCTTTGCCTCGGTCTCCTGCTTCTGGCGCGCCAGCTCTACGCTCAAGCGGGCCTTATCTACCCGGAGAGCGGCCTTCTTGCGCTCGGCCCTCGTCGCTCCCGCTCGGGCAAGTTCGACCTTCACCTGCGCCAGCCCCCGGGCCGCGGCCGCCACGTCCCGCTTGGCCGTCAACTCCTTCACTTCGGAGGCCGCCGCATGCCCCTTGGCCGCAAGCTCTAGCGTGACCTGCAGGCGCGACTGCGCGGCCTCCAGGTCGAGCGTTGCCAGGGAAAGGTCGTGCTCGAGATCGGCTCGCTCGCGAGGCGACTTGCCGCGCTCGGTCAGCGCGTGCTCGAGCGTGGCCAGCTCCAGGTCCTGGCGCGCCACGGCCAGCTCGGCCCCGAGCTTCTCGGCCTGCGCCCTCGCGCCGGCGAGCTGCACGGCGCGCTCCTTTTCGGTCGTCTCTAGCTCCAGCTTCTTCTCGGCGAGCGCATCCCGAAACGCCTGTTCCTCAAGCCGCGCGATGACCTCGCCCCGCTTCACAGCCGCCCCGTCCCGAGCCACCCAAAGCACCTTCGCCTGCCCGTCGAGCTCCCGCACGATCACGTCCCGCACCGTGACCGCCTCGAGCTGGCCGCTGGCGTCGCTCGTGACCCTCAGCCGTCCGCGGCGAACCCGAACGCGCCTGGGAGCCGTGACCTGCGCGCCGCCCACTGCTTGCTGAGGCCGCAGCAGCTCCCCGCCAGCCAGGCCGCGCAACACCTCGATCCGGTCCAGGTCCTGGATGCCGGTCTCGATCGCGCGCCACTGGCCGCCTGCCAGCTGCACGCGCCCGCCGCTCACCGCCGCGGCCGGGATCGCGAGCGCGACGTCGCGAGGCTCCAACGCGATTCTCGAGCGGCACGTCATCCCCAGCCGCAAGAGCGGGTCGCGCTCGAGCACCTGCGCCGTGGCATTCAGCGCCGGCACGACGGGGAAGATCCAGCGTTCCGTCTGCGTGCCCGAGAGCGCCTGGCGAAGCTTGACGATGCGCGCGGAGTAGCGCTTGCCCGGGTAGGCGGCCAGCTCGAAGGTGACCGGCTGCCCCGGGCGCACGGTCAGCGCGTCCCGATGGGCCAGCACCAGCTCCAGATCGAGCTCGCCCGGCTGGGCAACCTGCACGACCGGCCGGCCCTGGTGCGTGCGGGCGCCGGCCCGGACCTTCTCCTCGCGGGCACCGCCCAGGTGAGTCTCGCCGTAGACCAGCACGCCGTCGAGCGGAGCCGTGGCCACGGCCTGGGCCAGGAGCCCCTTGCGGTGCGCGATCTCCGCATCGAGCCCGGCCAGCTTCGTGACCAGCTCCTCGGCGTTCTCGCGACGGCGCCCCTGAAACGTCTCGACTCGCACGCGCACCAGCTCGAGGGCGCTCTTCGAGAGCGCTACTTCTCGGGCCGCGGCGACGATCTCCTCGGGCTTGCCGCCCCGGCGCGCCATCCGGTCCTCCAGCTCGAGCACTCGGCCGGCGAGCTCCTCCCGGGCGATGTCGACAGCCAGCGTGGCCATCTCGTCGGCTGAGACGAACCCCTTCACCGCAAACGGCTGCTTCTCGCGCCGCGCGGCCAGGAGGTTCGCGAGCGCTCGGCCGGAGTTGGCGCGGGCCAGCTCCAGGCGGACCAGCTCGGCGGCGTCGGCGCCGTGCACGAGCTGATCGTGCTGGATCTCGAGCACGGACAGATCTCCGCGCCCGAACTCGAGCCGGTTCTTCAGGCCGTACTCCTCCTGGTCGAGCTCCAGATCCTTCACCTGGCGATCGAGCACGGCCAGCTCCCGTTCGCGCTGCTTCTCGGCAAGAAGACGGCGGTTTTCGGATGCGTCCAGGCGAAAGACCGGCTCGCCCCTCTTCACCAGGCTTCCCTCGGGGGCCAGCCACTCGATGACGGCGGGAAAGGCGGCCGCGACCCACTTCTCGGAGCGGGGTACCAGGACGCAGGAGGCCTCGACCGTGGAGGCGATCTTGGCGGGCCCGGCGCGGAGCAGCTCCTCGGCGGACCCGGTTCCCTCGGAGGAACAGCCGGCCAGCACGGCCATGGCGAGGAGGCCGAGCATTACGACGTGGCCGCCGGACTTGGCCGGGGCGCGCGAGGCACCGGCTGGATACGAGGAGAGCTGGGCGGTTCTGGCGGAGTTCACGGCCGGAGTCTTGGAGGGCGTGGCGGTCGCGGACGCCCCGGAAAGAGGGTATCAGGCCCGCGCGGGAAAGGGGCCGGGCGTCGCTGGCAGCGGACTTGCGGCAATCGCGGCTCGAACGAGGAGGGACGCCTTGTCACACCATGCCTGGTACGACGCCTGGCTCGAGAGAAAGCGGAAGTACGCCACCGCGGCAGAACTGCAGCTGGCGGCAGGGAGGTTTCACGCGCTGGCGGCCGGAAAGGGGCTGCCGGCCATCCACCAGACGTCGACGTTCCCGTTCCACAGCGTGGACGACGGCGCTGCGCGGTTCCTGGGCGTGTCGAAGAGCGGCGAGAAGCCGTTCGCGCGCATCTACACCCGGCTCGGGAACCCGACGACGGAACACCTGGAGCGGGTGCTGTTCCAGCTGGAGTGCCAGCACATCATCGACAACGCGCTGGCCGCCGACGAACGGACGCCCACGATCGGCGTGCTGGCGTGCGCGAGCGGCATGGCGGCGATCAGCTCGGTCCTGATGGCGCTGGTGCGGACCGGAGACGAGCTGATCGCGGGCAACGTCTACGGCTGCACCGACAGCCTGTTGCGCACGCTGGAGGCGCGGTTCGGCGTGAAGGTGCACTGGGTCGACGTGACCAAGGCCGCCGAAGTGGAGCGGTGCCTCGAGGCCAATCCTCGGGTCGTCGCCGTCTATCTGGAGTCGCCGGACAATCCGACTCTGGCGATCTCGGATCTGGCAGCGGTCGCCGCGGCGGCCGAAGCGCGGCGCGTGCCGCTGGTCGTCGACAACACGTTCGCCAGCCCCTACTTGCAGCAGCCGTTCCGCCTGGGAGCGGACATCGTGGTGCACAGCCTGACGAAGTACGTCAACGGCCACTCGGCGTCGATCGCCGGCTGCGCGCTCGGGCCGTTCTCGTTCATGCAGGACCACGTCTTTCCCATCTACAAGGACTTCGGTCCGACGCCCAGCCCGTTCGACTCGTGGCTCAATGCTCTCTGCGTCCAGGACCTGGGGCACCGGATGGAAGCCAGCTGCCGCTCGGCGCTCGAGATCGCGCGCTTTCTGGAGGCGCATCCGCGGGTGCAGCGGGTCCACTATCCGGGCCTGGCCTCGCACCCGCAGCACGCGCTGGCCGCGCGCCAGATGCGGCTGGGTGGCGCGATGATCTCCTTCGAGCTGCGAGGCGGCATGAAGCCGGCCCGGCGCCTGATGAACTTCTTCGCCCGCAAGGACACCCCCATGGAGCTTGCCGTGAGCCTGGGCAGTGCCGTGAGCTACATCGAGCACCCCGCCTCGATGACCCACGCTGGCGTCCCCCAGGCCGATCGGCTTTCCCGCGGAATCACCGACGAGCTGGTGCGACTATCGGTGGGCCTGGAGGGAACGGATATCCTCATCGACGCGCTCGGGTGGGGGCTGCAGGGGGGACGAAGATAGAAGGTGGAAGATGGAAGATGGAAGGAGGGGGCGTAGACACTGGACAGTGATCAGAAGGAGGGCGCCGCAGGCTCCGATGGCCCACCTGGACCCGCCTTTCACTGTCGCGCTCACCCTGACCCGGTCGATGGAGGCCCCTGCCCCATCCCGAGCCTACCTTCTACCTTCCATCTTCCCCCTCAAGCCTCGTGCCTCACTCCTCAAGCCTCGTGCCTCACTCCTCAAGCCTCGTGCCTCACTCCTCAAGCCTCGTGCCTCACTCCTCAAGCCTCGAGCCTCGAGCCTCACTCCTCACTCCTCAAGCCTCGAGCCTCGAGCCTCACTCCTCCCTGTTGAGCATGGCCTGGCAAATGCGGTAACCTTCCCCCCGTGAGCGAGGAGAGGGGAAACTCGGGGGGCAAGGACATCTTGAGCAGGCCGGTCCACCCGCTGGTGCCGATCGCCATTGTCGTGGGTTTCGTCGCCTGGGGAGTGCACGGCGGCGCGTTCAGATCGCCGCTGGTGGCCCCGGCAGCCGTGCCGGGCGCGCAACCGATGAAGCGAGAGAGCCCGATATCTGCTATTACGTTCGTGCCGGCCGGTAGCGAGCTGGTGGTGGGGCGAAAGGACGGGACGGTTGAACTGCTGGAGGTCCCCTCGCAGGCGACCCGCCGGAAGCTGGACACGCTCGGAGGGGCCGTACGAGCGCTGGCCCTGTCGAGCGACGGCAAGTGGCTGGCAGCCAGCGCCGACCGGCTCCGGCTCTACTCGCTCGGCTCAGAAGCCGCCGCTCGAGATCTCGGGGCCACGCCCGAGTTCGCTGTCTCCTTGCGGTTCTCGGGCGACGGGAGCCAGATCCTCGCCCTCGGACACGATGCGCAGTTCTGGGCGCCGAGTCAGCCCCAGGCACCGAAGGCCCGGCGCGAGATTCCCGACCTCTACACGGCCAGCGCGCTCTCGCCCGGCCTGGACACGATAGCCACTCACCACACCAACGCGGTCAACCTGGGCATAGCGCTCTGGGACGCCAGCAGCGGCAAGCTGAAGGCCCGCCTGCCGTGCATGAACTGGTCCTGCGAGGACCTGGAGTTCTCGGCCTCCGGCAAGATGCTGGCGGCGGCGGCATACCAGACCACCCTTCTCTACGGGATGCCCGACGGCCGCGAGGCTGGCCGCCTGACGGGCCACGCGGACCGGGTCTCGGCCGTGAGCTGGAGAGGCGATGACCGGCTGGCCGCGGGCGGCGTGGACGGGACCGTCCAGATCTGGGACGTGCCGGCCCGCCGAATCCTGGCAACACTTCCCGGACCCAACGAGCCAATCGGCCGCATCGAGTGGTCCGGCGCTGGCGACCGCCTCGCCGTGGTCAACCTCCTGGGCATCCTGCGCTTCGCCGACGTCCCGCCCGCCGCGCGCTGAGAAATCCCGAAATCCCGTGGCGTCTACCTGTACCGGGTTTTTCGAAAACCCGGTACAGGTAGACGCCACCGATGCTTCCGCCGCGCGCTGACCGGCTCACCGCCTGGGTCGGTGTGCTATACAGCCGGTCGTGCGCCAGCAGGACAAGCTTCTCGAGGGGCTCGCGCAAACCGACCCTGCCTGGCGAGCGTTCGTCGCTCGGCGCCTCGAGCGCGTTCGGCTCCACTTCGACGGCGAAGAGCTCGTGGAAACCGTTCGCCAGGCGGCGCTCCAGACTGCGGGCACCTTGCCCGACCACTTCTTCTGCGCGCTCACGGACCTGTTGCCGCGGCAGGCACGCGCGCGATACGCGCCTGAACCTGGCCCGGTCCGCTCGCACCTGGTGAAGACGCGGACCAAGCCCGCAGCCCCCGATTCGGCCGCCGCCCAGGGGCGAGAGGCCGTCTCACGGAGCGCTTCGCACTTGCTCGAGCCCTGCGTCGCCCCGGCCGTCGCCGCTTCCTGCGACGCCTCCGGCTCAGGCCGCCGCCGCATCCTCGCAGCGCTGGGCCGCCTTCGCCACTCGGCAGCCATCGGCCACCTGGAAGCGCACCTCGAGCAACCCAACGACGCACCCTACGCAGCCCTGATCCTCTCCAGCTGCACGGGGCTGGCCGACCCGGCCGCCTTCGCCCGCCGCGTCGAGCGCCTGTGGGCCGGGGGCGAACAGCCTCATTTCATCCTTTCGCTCAGATACGCGCCCTGCGAAGAGTCGCTCGCCCTGCTCCGCGCCGCTGCGAACCACCGCTCCCCCACCGTCCAGTGGCTGGCAGCCGCTTGCCTCGACCGCTTCGGCAAGCTCGACGTTTCGGCGCCGCTCGCGCAGCTCTCGGAGGCCGGCGGCTGGGCCGCGCTCCACGCCCTCGAGTCGGCGGCACGGCTCTCGCGCCCCGAGCTGGCATTCGACTGTGCAACGCGCGCTCTCCGCGCCCACACCCACCCGCTGGTCCGCGCCGCCGCACTCAGATCGCTGGTTGCCGCCGGCACCCCGCAGGCCGCCGAGCTCTGCCTGTCGGAGCTGGGAGCGACCGGCTCCTCGGTGGTGCGCGCCCAGGCCGTGTCGGCCCTGGCCCAGCTCGATCTCCCGGCCGACGTCCGGGCGCGCACGCTGGCCCCGCTCCTGAAGTCCGATAGCCTGGAGGTCGTCACCCAGGCCATCCTGGGATTGATCGGCGCAGACGACCACCGCGCCGGACGCGCCATCCGCGACCTGATCGTCGACGGCGACGAGGACGAACGAATCGCCGCCTCGTATTGCCTGGGCTACTACCCCGGCAAGTCCTCTCTGCAGGTGCTGGAGCACCTGATCCGCACCGACGCAGCCAAGGCCGTGCGCCTCCAGGCCACGCGGGCCCTGGCTTGCTACGAGAAGACCCCGGAGGTCACCCGGCTGCTGCTCGCCCTCGTGGAGCACGAAGACCCCACGATCGTCTCGGATGCGGTCCGCATCCTCGCCTCGCCCGAGACCCAGGAGAGCTCCGAGGCAGCGGCCGCGGCCCTTGCCGCAGCCCGGCGCGCGCCACCCGGCCCGGCAGCGCGCATCACTCACCGCGCACTCGGGCGGTTCACGGCCCGAGCTTGCAGAGCCTACGTCTCCGAGCTGCTCTCACGATCCGACACCGGCCCGGACGCGCTCTTGGGAGCCCTCGACGCCCTCGCCTTCACGTTCGCCCAGTCACCGGACCCCGAGCCTCTCCAGCATCTGCTCTCCGACGATCGACCCGCCGTCCGCGCGGCTGCGGCCCGGACGCTCTGGACCTGGGGAGATCCGGGCGGCGTACCGACCCTCGCCAGAGATCTCGCGGCCTCCCCCGGCATCGAAGTCTACGCCGCCGACGCGCTCGAAGAGATGGCGCTCATCTCCCAGCGACTGCTCGATACGCCTCGCCTGGCGCCCCTGGCGGAGCGTCTCCGCGCAAACCTCAAGACCTCCGCGTACCTCGACTTCTCGAGGCGCGAGCTGGGTTTGACGGTGCCGCCGCCCGCCGAGCCTGCCGCCGTCGACGAGCATGCCGTGGTTCTCTCGCGATCGAGCTGGAAGGCCGACGACCTGGGCGGCGAGTCCGCGGCGAAGGTCCTGGCGCAGGTCGAAGAATCCCGCCGCAGGCCGGCGGCGGCAGGCCGCCGCGCGCGCTCGAAGCCCACGCGAGAAATGGCCGCACTGGAAGGCCTCGAGATGGCCGCGCCCGGAAAACGCTCGCGCCACCTCCTCGCCGCTGCGGGAGGCATTGCCGTCGGGCTGCTCTGCTTCTTCCTCTTCTTCGGACGCAAACCTTCGGACTCACTAGAGCCACTCGCTCCGGACGCCCCCGCCGCGGTCGAGACCACTGGGCTCCCCATGGCGCTGAAAGTCGTCTCGATGCGAGGCACCTTCCGCATCAAGGGCGGCCCCCCGGATCAGCCTCTGACGCCCGAACGCAAACTCCCCGCAGGCCAGTCCCTCTCGGTCGATCCGGGCAGCGCCGTCTGGCTCGGACTGGGGCCGGAAGGCAACGTCATCGGCCTGCCCGCAGCCGGCGGTTTCGAGCTCGAGGAGCTCCGGACCGCCGCGGAGGAACCGGACTCCATCAGCGTTCGGCTCTCCGGGCTCGAGGGCCGCGTCGTCTTCGACCTGAAGTGGGGACGCCCAAAGGTCACCCTCTTGCTTGGCCGTGCCAAGGTTCGTGGCTGGCGGGGGCTCTACGCGGTCGAAAATCAATCAGGAACCACCACGATTCTCGTAGCCTTCGGCCGAGTGGAGATCCTGGACCCCTCGGGGCGGCCGACGCTGGTGACCGAGGGACGCAAGGCAGTTCTGCGGCGGGGACAGGAGCAGCTCGAGGTGGGAGTCTTCGATCCCGCCGCGGAGACCTGGCGGTAGGCCGGCGAGCGAGGTTCCGCTAGAATACCGGCGTGAGACGCGCGCGCTCGGGCCGCCGTGGCGTGGGAAGCCTGGTGGTGCTGGTCATGGTGGCGCTGCTGGTCTTGCTGGCGATGGCACTGGGCCACGACCGCTTCTCTTCCCAGGTCCTCTTCACGACGCAGCGCGACGCCGACGGCTCCGTGGCGACGCTGCTGGCCGAAAGCGCCATCGAGGAGACGCGCTTCGAGCTGGCCGAGCGTGCCAACGCCGCCGGCGACGAAGTCGCCACATTCTTCCGCTTGGGGCTGGGCCGCCGCAAGCTCCCGGATGCCGTGCTGCGCGTCAACGCACTGGAGGGCGGCCGGGTACGAACTTTGATGCGCGAGGAGCGCTACCGCCGGTTCGCGCTCGAAAACAGCGTCGTCGACGTGCGAGTGCTCTCCCAGGACCCCTTCGACCGCCTCGCCTTCGAGAGCCGCGGCCTGCTGCGTTACCGGGCGACCGTCACCGCCTACCCGCTGCTGCGCTCCGCCGACGCCGTCGTCCGGGACGTCGAGATGACGCAGGAGTTCAAGGTGGCCGTGCTGGGCCCCCCGGTCCCGTTCGATCGGGTCGCGCTCTACGTCCACGACGGGGCCGGCTTCCTGGGGCTCGATCGAGGCTCCCCAGCCGACCCCTGGCCCAGTGCCAACCGCGTCATTCGCTTGCTGCGCGCCGATCTCGAGCGCATCCGCAAGCTCAAGGAGGACGTCGACCAGGCCATGGAGCAGTTCAAGTCAGCCATGGCCGCCGCGCCGCTCGGACAGGCGATAACGGCCCAGACGATAGAGGACCTGCAGCGCGAAGTCCGGGCCATCCCCACCGGTGCGCTCGAGAAGATCCGCGACTACGAAACGCGCTACGCGCCGCTCTCGTTCGGCTTCCCAGAGCCCGGCGTGGTCGTCTTCAGCCTGGCCAAGTCCAACCGCCCGCTGGATCTCGCGCGGCTGGGCCCCCCTTCCTGGCGCGCCTTCGAGCAACGCTGGAAGACCGTCCACGCCACGGCCCGCCAGGACGAATCCGCGCTGAAGTCAGGCCAGATAACGGACCCTGCCTCCGTGCGCGCCGTCATCGCCAACGTGCGCAGGCTGGCCGAGCTGGATGCCAAGATCCTGCTCGAAGTCTTCGCGCCCCCCTGGTTCTCCGGATGCCGCACGGGCCCCGCACCCCGGCTGATGCACGCCGTCGGCGCCGCCACGCCGGCGCCCGAGGGCAACGCGCTCGAGTACTACCGCAACCTCCTCGATCGCTTCTCGCTCGACAACCCCCGCTTCCGCGACAAGTTCTTTTACGACGTCAAGCCGGCGCCGGGAGAATCGGCCAACCGGGCCTTCGAAGCCTTCCGCCGCGAGATGGACCCGGCGGGCCGCTCGGCCAACGGCGTCGTCGCCGTCGACAACGCGAAGTCCGGACCGCTGGAGCTGACGGGCCCTTCCCGCGGACGCCTCGTCGTCATCGCATCCGGTGACGTCACCGTGTCCGATATCCCGGCCGCCGATCCCCAGAGCACGCTGACCGTCATCTGCTTCGGCAGGCTCACCGTCTCGGGCGAAGTGCATGCCGCCCTCATCGCCCGCGGCCCGCTCGTCCTGGCGCCGGGCCCTGAAACGCGGATCGTCGGAAGTCTCATCACAGAGCGGCTCGACACCTCAGCCGGAACCGTCGTGCCCGACCAGCGGCTGGTCGCCACCGAAGAGCTCCCCGACGGTTCCGTGCGCGTCTACCCGGACCACCTGGCCGTCGCGCTCAGCCCGGCGCTCGACAGCCGCGTGGTCGCCAGGAGCGCCCGATGACCCGTCGCGCCTTCACGCTCACCGAGATCCTCGTGGCGCTGGTCCTGATCGTCGCCGCCATCGTGCCGCTCCTGGGGCTCAACACGCTCTCCCGCAGGCGCGGTCAACAGGGCGAGACCCAGCTCCGCGCCCAGAGCGAAGCCGAGCACCTTCTCGAGCACTTCGCCGGCTCCCTCGGCTACGCCCGGCTCGACGCACTGCTCGGCGACGCCAAGGAGCTCACGCTGTCAGGTGCCGCCCCCGAGATCCAGGCCGCGCTCGGCGGCGTTGCCGGCGCCGGCGTCTCCGCTCGGGACGTCTCCCGCCAGGTCCGGCTCGCCCGGCTCGAGGTTGGCGGACTGATCCGGCTGCAGGCCACCGTCAAATGGCGCTCCACCGCCCCCGACCGCGAGCTCTCCCTGACCTGCGACCGCCTGGTCTCCAACCCGAGGCGATCCCTGGCAGCGCTGCCCCCCTTCACCTCCAAGCCGCCTGTGGAGGACTGCAATTGAGAGCCCGCCGCCGCGCCGCCTTCTCGATGATCGAGATCGTCGTCGGCCTCCTCCTCACCATCATCACGTTCACAGTCCTCTGGACGCTCTACTACTTCGACAACAAGCGCGTCTCGGCCAGCATCGGCAGGCTCACCGCCCTGCGCGGCGCCGAATCGATCGTCGAGCACCTGCGCGCCGACCTCTCGAGCCTGGCGCTTCCCGGCCTCGAGGAATACGAGAAATGGGGCGGCAAGCCGCTGCTGCTCGAATCGGCGGCGGCGGTCGACCCGGGCACCTTCGACCGTGTCACGTTCTATCGCCGCACTGCGGGCAAGGCCCAGGGCGAGGCCGTCGAGAAGGTCGTCTACGGCCTCGACCGCGCCACCCGCCGCGTCGTCCGCCAGGCCGGCGGGCGAGCCGTGCAGATCGGCGCCACGCGCGTCGCGCGCTTCGACATCGACTTCCGGGGCGGCCTGGGGGGCGACCTCGTGCTCTACGAAGTCGCCGTGCCCTACGGCGGGATGGACAGCTCCGCCGCAAGCGCAGCGACAACTCGCCTCATGACGCTCCGCGGCCAGCTCGCGCTCGTCGACACGCTGAGCCAGTCCCGGCGCACCCGCTGGGTCCCGGCCCGCCCGGCGAGCAAGTAGCGCGGAGCCACGCCCACCCCACCCTGGGCCGCGTGGAACGGCCCCCCCGTGGTAGCCTCTCTCCGATCATGCGCGTCGTTCTCGTGACCCCTCACTTCGCCCCTTCCACCCGGGGCAACTCCATCACCGTGCAGCGCATCGCCGCGGAGCTCGGCCGGGCCGGATGCTCTGTCGAGGTCCGCTCGCCGGACGGCCGAGTGCTCCGCCCGGCCCACACCTCCGGCCCGACGGCCGTGGTCCACGGCTTCCATGCAGTCGCCGCCGGCCCTGCGACCCTCGCACTGGCCTCGGAGCTTTCGGCGCCCTGCGTGATCACGTTGACCGGAACGGACCTCTTCGGCGACGCAGTCGCGCCTGTGCCCGAAACCACGCGCCTGGTGCTGGATCGGGCCAACGCCGTCGTCGCCTTCACGCCGACCACCGCGAGGTTCGCTAGCGACCACTTCCCTCACCTTTGCGGGAAGCTCCACATCATTCCCCAGGCCCCCTACGTCGCCGGATGGCCCGCGCCTCGAACGGGCTCCTACGGCGGCAAGCCGGACGCCTTCACCCTGCTCCACATCGCCGGCATCCGGCCCGTGAAGGGGAACCTGTTCCCGATCGGCCCGCTGGAGCGCCTGCGAGAGCGCCTGCCCACGCTGCGATTGCTCTACCTCGGCCCGATCCTGGACCGCCCCTATGCCGAGCGGCTCTTCATCGAGATTCGCCGCCGCACCTGGGTCGCCTACGCCGGCGACCTGCGTCACGAGCAGCTGCCCGCCATCCTGGCCGGCGGCGACGCCGCGCTCAATACCTCGGAGTCCGAGGGCGGCATGCCCAACGCCATCCTCGAGGCGATGTGGTGGGGCAGACCCGTCGTCGTCAGCGACGTCCCGGGCAACCGGGACCTGGTCGAGCACGGCGTGACGGGCCTGGTCTACTCGGGCGAGGAAGGCTTCATCGAGTGCGTAGAGAGACTGGCCAGCGATCCCTCCCTTGGGCCGAGCCTGGCCGACGCCGCCCGCCGGGTCGCCCGGGAGCGATTCTCACCCGCAGTGGAGACTTCCCTGCACCTGAGGCTCTACGAGTCGCTCGCCGCACGCGCCTGAAACCTCGCCCGGGCCTCGAGCCTTCCGCCCGCTCACTTGGGATTCTGCGGCACCGTCTTCGGCTTGTCGTCCTTGGTGATGTCGGTCTCGCCGACCTCGTTGTAGGTGGCCTTCGGCTTTTCCGCATCCTTGGCCGAGCCCTTGTCCGCGCTCGTGGCCGCGTCCTTCGCAGCGTCCTTCACCAGCGTCGTCGCCGTCTCCTTGACCGCGTCCTTGGCGACGTCGGTGGCCGCAGGCGCAGCTCCCCCGCCACAGCCGAAAGACATCAAGCTGAAAGCTCCCGCCACGGCGAACGCGATCAGCCGGTGGCCCCACCCCAAGCGCTGGATTCGAATCATCCGGTCACTCTCCTTTTCGCTGCCGCTCGAGCCGGCGGCTGCTCTCGTAACGCGCCCATCCTAACACGCCGCCTCCGGGCTCATCTCCCCGGCAGGCTGACAGCAGGTGTTCCGGGGACGCTCAGAAGGTAGGACTTGCCGCTCACGACGGCCGGCGCCGTGAGCGACAATCCCGGAACGTAGACGCTCGTGCGGGCCCTTCCGCCAACCTGCTCGGTGTACGCGACGAAGCGTGCACCCGTGAGCGCAGCCAGCGACCCAACCGTGAAGCCTGCCGGCACTCCTCGCGGCATCGCCACCAGGTTCAGCCCGTCGGCCAGTTGCTTCTGCAGCTGCGAGGAGTCCCACGCCGACCCGAACAGGGACCGCCTCTGCGCCCCGCCGCTGCCGAAGAGGAGATAGCCTTCGTTTCCCTGCACCAGGAAGCCGCGCTCGCCGGTCCCGGCAAAGAAGGGCCGGAAGCGGCGCCCCGCGGGCGTCGACTCGAGCCGCACCAGCATCGAGACCCCGGCGTCGAGCGCCAGATCGGACGCGTAGTACGTTCCCGGACCTCCTCGCGGCGCGACCCCGACGCCGATGAAGTTCGCGCCGCCTCCCAGGTCCAGACCGCTCGACAGCCGGCTGGTCTCCTGGACTTCCACGACGGCCAGAGCCGGCGCGCTGCGGACCGACCCGTCGTCCACGAACAGCGCGAACACCAGCGGCCGCGACATATCCGGAAAGACGGGCGACACGAACGTGGTCAGTGAAGCGAACGGGTTGGATAGCACCACGGGCGGCCCCGAGATCTGCGTCCACTGGTAGGCGAGGCTCAGGTCTGCTCCGGCCCCGAGATCCCGCGACCGGCCGCCGTCGAGCTGCACGCGCCCCCCACTGGCGACGCGCACGACGGCCGGCTCGTTGGCGCCGGCCGGCGCGGCCTTCGCGTCCAGGCTCCTCGGCACCGCCACCGAAACCGGCACGCCATTGTCGAGCCCGTCCACGACCACCCGGATGCGGCGCCCCAACTCGACTCCCGTCGACTGACCAAGCTCGTCCTGCTCCTGTACCAGGCAGTCGAACTCGAAGACGCCAGCCGTCGCCGGCTCGAAGACCGTCGCCGACTGCAGTTCCTCGACGACGGCCAGAGGCAACGAAAGTGACACGGGCGAGCCCTCGACCTGCTGCCAGAAGAACTGGAGATAGCCCGTCGTGTCCTGGGACGGCCTCGCGGCCAGCGAGGCGCTCAGGGTCACGGTCGCGGGCAGCGTCACGCGCAGCGAGCGGTCCTGCACGTCGACCACCGAGATCGGCAGGGCAGCACCCACGGCTTTGCGGCCGGAAGCGCGAGCGGTAAGCGCCAGCGGCGCCAGGGTGGCGCCCGGAGTCGCCAGCACGCTCACCTGGCGCGGGATGCTCTCGAGCCCGGCGGCGTCGACTACCTTCAGCTCGAAGACGAAGTTCCCCGGGCTCGTCGGCGCAAACGAGGGGGTCACGTCCTGGGCCGAGGGCGACAGACTCACCGTAGGTCCGCCGAGCTGACGCCACTGGTACTGCAGCACGTCGCCCTCCGCGGCGTCCGGATCGAAGGAATCTCCTCCGTCGAGCTCCACGCGACCGCCGCCCGCTTGCAGTTGCAGGACCGGCTCCTCCGGGGTGGTCGAGCGATCGGTGGCAGGGTCGTAGGCGGCCGGCTGAGCCGTGGGCGATTCGTTGGCGATGCCGATCTCGACTCCGACGGCGTGGAGCGGGCTGGTGAGACCCCCGCCCTGGACCTTGAGACCAAACTCGTAGTACCCGGGGGTCGTGGGCGCGAAGGTCGGCACCGAGCTGGCGGGCTGCGCCAGCGTGACCGGCACCGGGCTGGTCGTGACACTCCAGCGATAGGTGAGCGTCGCCGGGAACGGGCTCTCGTCGGCGCTCAGGCTGCCGTCCAGGCGCACGAAGTCCACTCTCGGACCCGAAGGGTCCAACGGGTCCACCAGGGTGCGTAGCACCTGCCCCTGCGCGGTCCGCTCCAGCAGCACGGTCTGCCCCACGCCGGCGTCGGCCCGCGGGGCGAAGAGCGAGAACTGCTCGAAGTCCGGCGTGACGACGTCGACCTTGGTCGTGCCGAAACTGTCGGCAACCAGCTCGCCGGGATTCACGACGTCGAACACCAGCCGCACCAGCCGGCCGTTCCTCGGCTGTCGCGCGGGATCGAGCGATTCCTCGGCATAGAACGAAAGACCGAGGTAGCCGAGGTTCTCTCCACCGGTGTCGAGCAGCAGCAACCCCTCGGCAGCCGGACCCGGCACCGCGGTCCCGGTGTAGCGAAGCCCGTCGCCCTCGAACTCGAGCGGCATCTCCATCGCCTCGATCGCCGCGGGAAGACCGTCGATGTCGAGGTCGACCAGGAGCTGACTGCCGCTGCGGGTCTCGGTAACGGAGATGCTCGGCGGATCGGCGAAGTCGTAGAAGAGAAGCCACTTGCCGACCTGGGACGCGGTCTTGCCGGCGATTCGAACGAAGACTCCCGCGGTGCCGGTCGCCGTCAGGGTGAACTCGACGGAACCGCCCGGAGACGACGACGCACGCTGCGGCAGCAGCGCGGCGCCGCCAGGACCGAGGAGGTCGACACGGACCTCGGGGAGCGTCAACGGCCGCACAGCGATCCGGTAGCGGATGCCGTCCCGCAGCTTCAAATGGACGACGTCGACGTCGCCGGTCCGCCCGATCAACCCGTGTTGCGCCTGCTGCACGGGCACGCGAACTGCCAGGATGCCGGCATCGTCCACGTGGTCGTCGATGGTCCCCTCGGGCAGCAGGACGGCACTGACGGAATAGCTGCCCTCATCTTCGGGCTCCCGGGCGCGAACCCGAACGTAGGCGACGCCGTCGGCATAGGCCTGGAAGATGACGCGCGTCGTTGCCGGCTCGCCGTCCGCGTCGCTTTCGCCGGCGACGTCGATTTCGCCGTCGCGGAAGACGGTCAAGTGGCGCGTGGCCAGCGTGCCGGGAAGGGTCTCGACCATGTAGATCTGGTCGGCCAGCACGTCGAAGCGGAAGAAGTCCTCGTCGCCGGGTCGCTCCACTCGGGCGTAGACCCAGTCGCCGTCGAGCGTCAGGCCGTCCTCGAGGGGCCTGGTCAGGGCCGCGCGGCCCGGGTGATCATCGGGTGCCTGGGTGACGGTGAGCCGTGTGGGCGCCACGGCGACGTCGTTGGCGAAATTGGTCTGTGGGACGGCACGGCCCGGGTCGGCGATGGCGCCGACGAAGTAGGATCCCGGATCGGCCTCGAAGCCGTCCGCCAACAGCTCGGCGGCGCGTCGCACGGAAGCGCCCGCGGGAAGGTCGGGCGCCTCGACCTCGCCGACTGCGATGTCGCTTGTCGTGATGGCGGAATCGGCCGAAAGGAAAAGCTTCACCTTGGCGCCACCGAGCGCAATCGCCTGTCCGACGTTGGAGACCGTGACCGTCGTGCGGAACCGCAGGCCCTGCGGGACACTGGCCGGAGCGGGGGGCGAGACCGCCACCGTCAGGTCGGGCTGCCCGCGCTCGAGCCGGGCCCTCAGGACGTACGGTCCCTGACCGAATGGCTGGGTCTCCCGCACCGCGACGAAGTACGTGCCGGTGGAGGGTGCGGCGATCGGACCGACGCGCGATCGGCTGATGTCGCCGAAGTTGTCGTTGGAACCGAGCTGCTTTCCGTCAGGACCCAAAAGCTCCACCAAGGTGTCGACGAAGGAGCTGGGCTGGCCGAAGACGTCCAGGACGATCTGGTCGCCGGCGCCGGCCTGGAAGCGGAAGAAGTCGACGTCGCGGACGCGCTCGTGCCGTGCCAGCACGGGCCGTCCATCGCCCGGGAGCAGGTCCTCGGAGGGGCGAGTCAGGGTGTAGGCGTCCGGGTGGTCATCGACGCTCGAAGCTGCCGTCGTGATGGCGAAGGGCGCCACGGCAGCCAGATTGTTGTTCGACTCGTTCGACTCGGAAGCGCGATCATCCTGGTCCACGGTGGCAAACAGGGTATAGGAGCCTTCCGGCGTGCCCTCGGGGACGTCGGCGAAAAACGGACCCTCCAGTCGGCGCTCCCCCGCCGCCAGCCCCCCCTGCGTGAAGTAGGACTGGCCGATCAGGATCGCCGTGTCCGTCAGTACGGGCCCCGGGGAGGCCGAGAACAGGACCAGGAAAGGCGGACTATCGTCCGTGCCGCGGTTCTCGACGCTCACGAACAGCGGAACGAACTCCATGGGCGCGCCCGAGGCCGGCGCTGTCACGGCCACCGGCACCAGATCGATGCGCGAGGCGCGGGCACTGAATGGAGTGGCGGAGAGGTTGTTCGACTCGTTCTCCTCGTCGATGCCGTGGTCCCGGTCCGCCACCGCCAGGTAGAAGTAGGCGCCGCTGGTCAGGGCCAGCGGGAGCCGGCTCTCGGCGGTGAAGGTCGTGGTCTGGCCGCCCTCCAGGCTCTCGACGTATCGCTCGCCAAGGTACGCGTCCGTGTCGCTCCGCTCGCCGTCCGTCGAGAGGTAGAAGCCGACGTAAAAAGCCTCTGGCACAGCGCCGGTTCCCAGGTTGGAGACGGAGAAACGGGCTCGGACGGGCCCGCCGATGACGCCGCCGGTGGGGACCCGGATTGCCTCGATGGTCAGGTCGACGTCCGCCGTGGACACCGCCAGGCCGCCGGAAGAGGCGCGGCGGTTGTTCGCCTTGTCGAGCTCGCCGTAGAGTGCGTCGGCGTCGACCAGCGCCGACAGCGCGTAGTCGCCCGGGGCAATCGTGGCGGGCACGCGGCAGGCGACGGTCGTGGAGAGCGAGCCGCCCGCGGCGAGCGCGTCGATGGTCCGAGAGCCGATGGAGGGCTCCGTGTCCGTGGAGGTCAGATCGCGCGTCACTACGATCGAGAGCACGAACGGCATCGAAGCGGCCGTGGTCCCGCCGTTGGAAAGGTCCACCGTGGCCTGGAAAGGGCGGCCCACGGGAATGGCAGTGGGTGCGTCGACAGCGTCGACGGTCAGATCTACCGTCGGAGTGGAGAGGTCGATCGAACGCGCCTGGAGGGCGTTGTCGCTCTCGCTGGTCTCGCCGGCTTCTCGATTGTAGTCCGCAATCGGGACCACGTAGTAGCGTCCCGGCTCGATGCCGAGCGGAACCGTGAAGCGCAGGGAGTCCGTCGCGCGGGCGCCGGCCGGGAGAGCTTCGACACCGCGGCCGTAGTTGACGACGATGGCCCCGGGTCCGGGGGCGGTGGTCGTCGAGAGCACCACGGCGAACCCGGAGGAGAATCGGAGCGGACCGGTCCCCGCGTTTCGGACCGTGACGGTCAAAGGCACCGATTCGCCGAGCGACGCCGAACCCGGGAGCTCCAGGCCGTCGACGACCAGGTTGCCCGTCGGGTCGACGACCTGCAGGACGGCGTCGCCGACGAAATCGTTGTCGGTCTCGTCAGACTCTTCCAGCTCGCCCTGCGGATCGACGAAGGCGGCGAGCCTGGCCGAGCCGGCCGGTAGCAGGACGCGCACCCGGGTCTCGAAGTCGCGCGATTCGCCGGGCGCCAGCGGCTCGCTCGCCTCGATGGAGTCATCGAACTCAGCAGAGGAAGCGACTCCGCTGGTCCCGGCGCTCACGGCCAGGAGCCCGACGCGAACGGGGGCCTCCGTGGCCGAGGAGCCGGCGTTTCTCACCGTCACGGTCACCGGCGCCGAGTCCGAGCTCGCCGCGAGCGCCGGCGCGGAGATGGCGACGACCTGCGGGTTGGGCTGACCGGAGGCGCTCGAGGCTATCGCCAGGAAGCCGGCCAGGCAAAGCCAGCGGGCAACGACGCCAGCGCGGGACAGGTCGAAGGCTCCCCAGGGCCGCTCGATGGGCCGTACGCGGTCCGGTCCGATCGCCGGTGGCCTCATGGTTCTCACGGCTCCTCTCCGCGGGCCGGCGGTGGGTACCGCCGGCAGCGGCTCACGCACCCAGCTCTCTTGCGAGGAACTGCAACGAGCGGTCCCAGGCCAGCTTCGAAGTGGCGGCGTCGTAGACTTCGGGGCGCTGCTCGTTGAAAAAGGCGTGCTGGGCGTCGTAGCGGTGAAGGTCGTGCGGCACTCGCCCAGCGGTCAGACGGGCGGCCAGCTGGTCCACGGCCGCGGCGTTGCACCAGTCGTCGTGCTCGGCGAAGTGCAACAGGAGCGGCACCCGGATGGAGGCAAAGTCGCAGGCGCTCTCGGGCGGGATGCCGTAAAAGCAGACGCCCGCGGTGACCCCCGAGACCTTCGCCGCGGCCAGCAGCGTCAACGCCCCGCCCATGCAGAAGCCCAGGACCGCGACGCGCCGGCCGCCGCGCCCCAGATGGTGCACGGCGCCCTGGACGTCCTGCACCGTCGCGGCGCCCCAGTCGAGCCCGCTCATCATGTGGTTGGCCTCGTCGGGAGTGGCGGCGACCCGGCCGCGATAGAGATCCGGCACCAGCGCCCGATAGCCCGCGGCGGCAAACCGGTCCGCAACGCCCCGGATCTGGTCGTTGAGGCCCCACCACTCCTGGATCACGACGATGCCGGGCGCGTCGCCGCCGGCCGCCGGCGTGGCCAGATACCCCGGGCACTCCTGGCCATCGGGGCGCGAGAACCGGATCAGCTCACCCATCTCTCCACTCCTTCGCAGGTCTTGCGGCTGGATCATACGGGATCGGGAGGCCAAAATGGTGCCATGTGCCCCACCGCCATCGAGCCGGTCGAGCTCTCGGCCCCCGTGCCGCCGCGCCCGACGTTCGACGTCCACGTTCACCCGTGGCCTCCCCGGCTTTACCGCGCCATCGAGAGCTGGTTCGGGACGCACGCCTGGGCCATCGAACAGGGGATGCCGGGAGAAGAGGTCGCCGCGTTCCTGGCCGCCCGGGGTGTGTCGCGCCACGTGGCGATGGTCTACGCGCACAAGGCCGGCCTCGCAGACTCGCTCAACGACTGGATGGCGGCCTACGCGCGCACGCACCCCGAGGCCGTGGCGCTCGGCACCGTTCACCCGGCCGACGACGTCCGGGCCGTCGCGCGCCGCGCCCTGGACGAGCTCGGTCTGCGCGGCCTCAAACTCCACACGCACGTGATGGGCTTCCCGCCCGACGACCCGCGCCTCTTTCCCGCCTACGAGCTGCTGGCCAGCCGCCGGCTGCCGCTGGTCGTGCACGCCGGCACGGAGCCGGCCTCCCCGGCCTACCCACGTCCCTGCCACGAGGTGAGCGGCCTCGCCCGCCTCGTGCCCGTGCTGGAGCGCTTCCCGGAGATGCCCTGCGTCGTGCCCCACCTGGGTGCAGGTGAGTACGAGCTGGCCGCCGCGCTGCTTGCGCGCTTCGCCGCTCTGCGCCTCGACACCGCCATGGTCCTGGCCCGCTACTTCCCCGGTGCGCCCGGCCGCGACTGGGTCCTGCGCCATCACCGCCGCATCATGTACGGGACCGACTTCCCGATTCTCCCCTACGACTACGACCGCGAGCGCCGCTGCATCCTGGACCTGGAGCTCGGCCGAGACGTGGAGGACGCGCTCTTCTGGAGAAATGCCGTCGAGCTCTTCGGCGACAGGCGCTAGCTCTTCCGGCGGGTCGCGTACCCGCCTCGCCCCGGACTAGATGAGCATCTTCTTCGCAGCCTCGAGATCCTCGGGCATGATCGTCTTGCGCATGTGACCGCGCGCGATGCTGGCGGCCCGTTCGCCCAGGCGCGCCAGGTATTCCTCGGCGGCTTCGACGCCCAGGGTCACGGTCTCGGCCGAGATCCGGATGTCGCCGGCTTTCGTCGCAAGCAGCCGCCGGACGTTGCTGATAGGAAGGTTGGCCATACTCGCACGCTCCTCGCTTTCTTCCCGCCGGCTCGTCGGTCCGCCGGGCAGCGTCCCTCATCGTGTCAGAACCATGGCCTTTGCCGCAACCGGAGACCCGTCAGCGCGCAAAACAACGGCAACGTCGTCGAAAGACGGGACAGGCACCGGGAGCCCGGCCGGACGACTGCCAGGTTGCAGGCGGGCTTCCGGAGCCGGTCCCCGTCTTCCGCCTCCGGGCTCGAGACCTTGCCGGGACCGTGCGTCAGCGCGGCCACGGCCGGCGCGGCAGTCGAAGGCCGTCGAGCAAGCGGCGCAAGGTGCCGGCCCGGTTCGTCATGATGCCGTCGACGCCAGCGGCGGTCATCGCCAGCATGTGCTCGGGGCGGTCGACGGTCCAGACCGCGATGTGATAGCCGAGCCGATGCGCGGCGCGCACACGGTCGGGGAGCATGAAGCCATAGTGCGGCAGGTAGGCCCAGGTGCCGGCGGCCGCCAGCATCGCCCGGACGTCGTCGATCCCGGCGTCGACCAGGGGGCCCAGCTTCACCTCCGGCCGCCGCGCGTGAATCTCGGTCAGCGGCCGATGGTCGAACGACTGCAGGATCGTGCGGGAAGTGGCCCCCTCGTGGTCCAGCAGCTCCAGGATGCGTCCGGCGAGCCCGGGGTCGAGGATGTAGGGAGTCTTCGCCTCTATGACGAGCCCGACGTTCTCGGTCATCGCCAACCTGACGACTTGCTCCAGGGTCGGCACGCGCTCGCCCGCGAACCGGGCGTGCTTCCAGCGGCCGGCGTCGAGCCGCTCCACCTGGGCCCAGCTCAGGGCCGACACGGGCCCGCGGCCGTCGGTTGTGCGATCCAGAAGGTCGTCGTGCAGGACGACGAGCTTGCCGTCGGAGGTGGTCTGGCAGTCGAGCTCGATGGCATCGGCCCCGGCGCGAATCGCTTCGCGGAAGGCCAGCATCGTGCTCTCGGGGAAGTCCGCGCTGGCGCCGCGATGAGCGATGACCCAGGGCGCCACGCGCTGCTGCGACGCCCGCGGTCGGGGGTTGGAGATCCAGCTTGCCGCATCGGCCCGGCAGGTGCCGAGCACCGAGAGCACCAGCAGTGTCCCGGCCAGTCGCCGGCCTCGTGACAGTAGACCGTCCCTCATGCCCACTCCTTCCTCAGGCAACGGCCGACGCGCTGCCGGTCAACGGGAACCGGACCGTCACCGTCGTGCCGGCGCCGACCCGGCTCTCGACCTCGATGGTGCCCCCGTGGTTCTCGACGATTCGCTTGCAGAGCGGCAAGCCCAATCCCGTTCCCTCGCCGATCGGCTTCGTCGTGAACAGCTCCTCGAAGATGTGCGGCAACGTCTCCGGCGGGATTCCCCCGCCACTGTCCGTCACGCGCACTTCGATGCAGTCCGGCTCGAGCGAGGCCGAGACTGCTATGTTGCCCTTGCCCGGGATGGCGTCGGCCGAGTTCTTGATGAGGTTGATGAACAGCTGCTCCAGCTCGGAGCCGTTGCCGAGGATGGACGGCAAGTCCGGCGGCAGGTCGGTAGCGATCTCGATGCCTCGCTTGCGGACCAGATAGGTCATCAACTTGACGGCCTCGGAGACTGGCCGGGCCAGCGGGAGCGACACGAGCCCGGCGGTGTCACCCTTGTGCGAGTAGTGGAGCAGGTTCTGGACCAGCCTGGAGCAGCGCGCCACGGAGTGGTGGACCATCTCGAGCTGGTCGAGCGCCGTCGCCGGATTGACGACGGTGCCTCGCAGGCGCAGCTCGTCCTTCAATAGCTCGGAGCACATCAGGATGCACTGCAGCGGATTGTTGAGCTCGTGTGCAACGGAACCGGCGAGCCGTCCGAGCACGCTCATCTTCTCGGATGCCAGGAGCTGCTCCTGGGCCAGCTTGAGCCGTTCGTAGGCCTCCCGCTGCTTCTGGTAGAGCGCCAGGTTCTCGATGTTGACGGCCACGTGCGCGCAGACGGTGGCCAGGAAGCTCAGGTCCTCGTGATCGAACCAGGCCCCGCCGGAGCGCCGATCCATGTAAAAGACTCCGTAGGTCTTTTCAGGACTCTTGAGCGGCACGCAGATGACGGAGCTGATGCGCTGCGCCCGCACGCTCGCGGCGCCCGACAGGTCCTTGGCGGCGTCGGCGACCAGCAGCGCGTCCCCGGATGCGAAGACCCGATTGACCACGGTGGAGGTCAGGACGATCGCAGGCTCGGCGCTGGCGCCCCGGGCGCGGTGAGTCACGATGGGAGTGAGCTTGGCGCCCTCGGAGGCGAGGAGGAAAACCGCCGTGTCGGCCTCGAGCTCGCCCAGCACGAGCGTCAGGATCTCTTCCAGGAAGGTCGCCAGATCGCTCTTCACGAAAGCCGTGCGCGAGACGCGCCAGAGCACCTTCAGCCGGCGCGCCTGACGGCGGGCCAGCTCGTCGGACTCGGCGGCGGGCGCAGACGGCAGAAAGTCCTCGAATCCGGGCTGAGGCATCGGCAGAGTGACGCCCCCGGCCGGAACGGACTCCGCCGTGACCACGACCGTCAGATCGGGCGGGCCGGGCAGGTCCATCTCGTCGGCCTCGAAGACGAACTCGGTTTCGCCAATCGAGATCGCGTCGCCGAACGCCAGCAGCGCCTCCGTCACGGCCCGGCCGTTGACGTAAGTCTTGTTCGTCGCGCCCAGGTCACGGACCATCCAGCCATGGGCGGTCGGCACGATCTCGGCGTGGAGCCTCGAGACCTTCCCGTCGAGGATCGGCACTGTCCGCGCCGGGTCCCGGCCGATGGTCACGGTCTTGTCGTCGACCGGATAGGAGTAACCAGCACGCGGCCCCCGTCTCACGATCAGTCGAGCCATGGCTCGGGATCGTAGCAGCCGGGCCGCGCGCCCGCAATTGCTCACGGCCGTCGCGCGCGCAACCAGCGGAAGAAAGCGCCCCCGGGGAGGAAAATGGCCAACAGGTACAGGTGCAGGCGCGTCCAGGCCGCCAGCAGCACGGCGACGATGCCGAGCCGGAAGGACCGCCGCTCGGCCGGCCCCATGGCGCCTCCGTAGGGCGAATCCGGCGTCGTCTTTGCCTCACCGGGAGCCCGCTTGAGGCCGAGAAGCGGGGACGCAGGCAGGTCCGGGCCTCCGGTGGCACCCGTCCCGCCTGTTGCGGCGGCCGGCCGGTTCGAGAGGGCGTCGAGCCGGGCGAGCAGCTGCGTGTAACGGCTCCGGGCCAGCAGTCGCAGCGCGCCCGGCACCGGATCTCGTGAGTCCGCTTCGAGACCGTCGGGCGGATTCTCGGCGGAAGCCTGGTCCCCTTCCGGCGCCGGACGACTGCCCCCGGCGGCGGTCGCGTCCTGCGGCAACTGCGCGACCAGTGCGGCGAGCGCAGCGTGCGCTTCCTGCCAGCGGCGCGTCGCTAGCAGCATCGCTACATACAGCCGGGCAAGCTCCTCCCGGCCGGGCCCGAGGAGAGTCGGGATGCCCTTCTGCGCGGCCGATTCGCACGCCTCGGCACGCTCTCGGACCTCCGCGCCCGCGGCCTCGCTGAAGAGGTAAGGCACCGAGGCGAGCGTCTCGGCGGCGTCGAGAAACTTGCCGCGCCGGACGAGCTCCTCGGCGAAAACCAGGGGGCCCTCGCCGGGGCGATCGGGGTCGATCTGCATGCGCAGGACCAGCCTGGGGTCGCCCAGCTCGCGGGCCCTTTCCAGCCAACGCTGGGCCATCGCGTAGTTGAAGGCCTCGTCAGGGAGGATGTAGGCCAGAGACCGGCCCGGAGGCAGCTCGAGAAGGGACTGTGTCTTGGCGGGCAGCGGCGCCGGCCCCTGGATAAGCCGCTCGGCGGCCCAGATCCAGGGGGTCCAGTCCTCGCGGCCCGGGGCCAGCGCCTCGAGCAGTCCCCGCCCGGCGCGCAATCGTCTGGCCGCTTCGGTGCCCTCGCCCCGGGCCAAAGCCGCCGCGGCGGCGAGTGTCCACCACCGGGCGCGCTGGGGCATGGCGCGGCCGGCCCGCCAGTAGAGCGCGGCCTCGAAGGCGACGAACCATTCGTCGCCGGGGAACTCGGCCCGGGCCTCGCGGACCAGCGCGGTGACGGGCCGGGCGCTGTCGCGGGCGCGGCAGCTGGCCTCGCAAGCTTCGCGGAAGAGAGACCGTGCCGGCCCTCGGTCCCCGGCGCGCAAGGCCTCCCTGGCGCGCTCCAGATGCGTCGTGAAGGCAGGGCCAGCGCCTGCCAGTTCGAACCAGGCGGCCGGCAGCGGCGCGCCTTCGCGGGCGGCGCGGGCCAGGCAGCGCTCGAAATCCGCGGAGTCGCGGCGCTCGAGGGCCTCCAGGCGCGCGGAAAGGAGCCAAAGCATCGCTCGGGTCTCTTGCAGCGTCGGCTTGCGCGCCGACGCCAGCGGCAGCTCCACTGCCAGCTCGAACTGATGGTTGTCGGCCAGTTCCAGCCACCACGCAAGCCGCTCGCGCGCCTGGGGCGAGTCGGGCTGCAGGGCCCAGGCACCGGCCATCTCCACGACGGAGGGCGTGGAGCGGTCGGGCTGGGGCAGCAGCGTGGCCACGGGCCTGCCCAGGGCACCGGGCTCGCGCAGCCTGAGGACGAGCGGATCGGCGGGAGCGCGCGCGCTGGCGATGTCGAAGAGCTGGCGTCTGAGCCAGGGCAGCGGCGCGGCGCCCTCGTCCAAGACTGCCGTGGCTGCCGAGGCGAAGCGACCGGCGGCCAGGCTCTGCTGGACGGCGTAGCGGCGAGACGACTCCGAGGCCACTGCCGCCGGTCCCCAGGCCAGCCAGAGCGCAGCGCCCAGGGCCAGGGCGCGGCGGCGCGTCCGGGCGCGCATCAGGAGCCCCCTCGCAGGTAGAGGAGGACCATCGCCGAGTTGTGGAGCGCATGCGCCAGCATCGCCGGGAAGAGCGACCCTCGCCACTCGACGAGCAGGGCCAGCGCAGTGCCCATGGCGAAGAGCACGGGGAAGTGGACCGCGGGATGCAGCAGGCCGAAGGCCAGCGCGCTGGCGAGCACGGCGATGCGGTAGTCGTGCGGTTGCAGCCGGCGGATGCCCTGGTAGAACAGCCCGCGGAAGAAGCCTTCCTCGGCCAGCGGCGCCAGCACGCCCATCAGCCCGAAGACCAGCAGCGGGGCCATCGGCAGGTCCTTCAGCAGGCCGCGAAGCAGCTGGACGCCGGCCGAGAGATCCGACGTGCGGACCCAACCCAGGCGCGCCACGGCCCAGCTGTAGGCTAGCGAAAGAGAGACGGTGCATCCGGCGAGTCCGAGGGCCAGCGCCACGTCCTTCCAGCGCCCCCCGGGCGCAGGTTGCTCGAGCGGTGCCCGCAGGACGCGCAGGTGGACCCACGTGAGCCCGGCCAGCACGACCGGGAAGAGCGCCGTCAGCAGGTAGGCGCGCAGCGCGTTGACCGCCGCCGTGCCGGCCCCCATCGCCTGCGCTTTCAGCGCGACGACGGCGACCAGCAGATAGGCGAAAAGGAAGACCACGACGGAATCGGCGAAGGTGGTCTGGTCATTGGCGACTTCCTCGAGCTCATGCTGGTGCGCCAGCTGGACGCACGCGCGCTGCCAGAGGGCCAGCACCAGCAGCAGGTCGAAGAAGAGGCCTCCGAAGATGGCGTAGCCGCTGGTGAAGAAGACCTGCGCCACCATTGCCGCGCAGAGCCCGAGCCACATCAGCGCGCCGAGAAGCGGCCCCATGCCAGGCTGTCCCTGGCCCGAGAGGTCGCGCAGAAGCGCCCCGATCGCGACCCCTGCGAAGGCCGCCGTGAAGACGAGGAAGGTCAGCACGAGCACGCCACGGACCAGCTCCGCGAACGGCTCCGCGTCGGCCAGGATTCCGACCAGCGCAAACGGGACGACCAGGCTGGCCACGCCCACCAGCGCGGCCCACCGGGCCTTCGCCGCCAGGATCTGCCCCGGTGTCAGCGGCAGGAGTTGACAGAGAGTCAACCCGCGCCGCTCCCAGGAGAGCGAGTCGCCCGCCAGGCTACCGACCATCCAGGTGGCCATCCCCAGGAGCTTGGCCGCCGCCAGCACGGAGTACCCCTTGTCCAGGAGGTACCAGGTGGTCCAGCCGGTGGCCGCCGCCAGCGCCAGCGGACCCGCCCAGAAGTGGCCCCAGAGGGCGAGCTCCTTGGCGTCGAGCCCCGTAACTCGGCGGTCCGAGAATACTTCTATTCGACCCGACGCATCTTCCGAATCCTCCGGCGACGGGCAGGTCAATGCGAGCCAGTCGCGCCGCGAGAAGGGCTCCAGGAGCGCCAGCAATCCGAGCGTCACGACGCCCAGCAAGGCCGCCACCGCCAGCAGCCTCCACCACCCGACCGCGTCGCCGCGGGCGATCCGCTCGGCACCCAGGTAGAGCTGGTACGGCGGAAACACCTGCGCAAGAGGCCTGAGCCGCTCGAGCGTCGTCAGCAGCGGCTCCAGGGAGACGACGGTTCTCTCCAGCAGCGTCGGCTCCGTCGCCGGCACCGGGCGCTCGAGCCAGGCCAGCGCAAGCTCAGGGCGATCGATCGCGGGCCCCTCGCCCGCCCCCGACCAGACCAGCAAGGCAGCAAGGGACGCCAGAACCGCCATCGCCAGCCGGTGGCGCGGCTCGTGGAAGCGGTGGAACAGTAGACGCCCCACGCCGAGGGCCAGGAAGACCGCCCCGACCATCCAGAGGGCAAGGACGGCAACCACCAGCCCCAGAGCGGCGGTAGCCCGGATCGCTTTCAGGAACCCGGCCATCAAAGCAGCTGCGCTCAGGATGACCGGCAAGTCCCCCAGCGTCCAGACGGCCGCCGCCGCCAGCATCACCCGGCCCAGCGGAAGTGGCATCCCGAGGAGGAAGTGAAAGTCGTGCGTGAGCCACGCCCCCGTGCGGCTGGGCATCTGGTAGATGCGCTGCGAGAACAGGAGCAGCCACAGGCACGGCGCCAGCGCCGCCAGGAACGGCGCCAGGAACCGGCCGTCGTAAGCCTCGAGCGCCGCGTACAGCTCGGGCGCCAGCCGCATGCAGCCTATCCAGAAGGCCGGCAAGAAGACGCTGTACGCCGCCAGGACCCAGGGGCGAGAACTGGCGATCATGCGCACCCAGGCGTCGGCCAGCCGGACCCAGGCCAGGCGGACGGCGCTCATCTCACTTGCCCGCGAGAACCGGCGCCCCGGCCGCCGAGCTCTCTTCGGCCGTCAGCTGGAGGAATACGGATTCCAGGTCGCGGCCGGCCGCGCCCGCCCGGGTCCGAAGCTCGGCGGGTGTGCCGACGGCAATGATGCGCCCCTGCCGCAGGATCGCCACGCGATGGCAGAGCTCCTCGGCCACGGAGAGCGTGTGGGTCGAGAGCAGCACCGTCGAGCCCGACTGGGCCAGGTCTCGGATGAGGTCCTTCATGACCCGCACGCTGCGAGGGTCCATGCCGGTGGTCGGCTCGTCCAGCAGCAGCACCTTCGGCCGGGCGACCAAGAGCGCGGCCAGCGTCAGCTTCTTGGTCATTCCCCACGAATAGCCGGAGAGCCGGCTGTCGAGGCGCCCCGCCAGCTCGAAGCGCTCCAGCAGCGGCACGACGGCGCCGACCGCCTCGCGCGGCGACAGCTCGTGGACCTCCGCGACGAAGCCGAGGAACTGCCGGGCCGTCATGAACTCGTAGAGGAACGGCGTGTCGGGCATGAACCCGGTGATCCGCCGCACGTCGAGAGAGCGCTCGACGATGTCGAACCCTCCGATGGATGCCCGGCCGCCCGTCGGCCTGAGCAACCCCATCAGCAGGCGCTGGGTCGTCGTCTTGCCGGCCCCGTTGGGCCCCAGGTACCCGAAGATCTCGCCCGGGCCGACCTCGAACTCGAGCCCGTCGACCGCTGGCCGACCCGCGAACGACTTCGAGAGCGCCTCGACCCGGATCATCGACATGGCCTGCGCCCCTTTCGGAGGAGTGAATCTACCCGGTGGAGCCTTCGCATCTGAATCTAGCCCGCGCGGCGAGGCCTGCCCCGGCCTGCCACCGGAGCATCATAGCAGCGCGGCCGCGGTGCGGAAGATGGAAGAGAGTAGCCAGTAGTCAGTAGCCAGTAGGGAACAGGGACACGACCTCCCGTCTGCCCCGCTCATCCTGAGCTTGTCGAAGGGTCATCCTGAGCAGACCGCGAAGCGGTCGTGTCGAAGCCCCGCTCATCCTGAGCAGACCGCGAAGCGGTCGTGTCGAAGGACGCCCCCTTCTCACTCCTCGATTCTCGATTCTCAATTCTCGATTCTCGATTCTCCCATCCCATGCTAGAGTCGCGGCCGTGCTGCCGCAGCAACAGCCATTCCGGCTCCCGGGGGGAGACGCTGGAATCCTCTTGATCCACGGATTCACAGGTTCGCCGGCCGACATGCGTCCGCTGGGCGAGTTCCTGAATGCTCGGGGCATGACCGTACTGGCTCCGCTCTTGCCCGGGCACGCGTCGGAGCCGGCAGAGCTGAACAAGGTGACGTGGCAGGAGTGGTACCAAACGGTTCGCGATTCCCTCGAGGAGCTGCGCAAAGATTGCGGCCGGGTCTTCGCTTCGGGGCTCTCGATGGGCGGGGCGCTGGCCCTGCACCTGGCGGCGCACCATCCGCTGGACGGCGTCGCGACCCTGGCCACGGGCCTTCGCCCCAAGGACTGGCGTGTCCCCTTCGTTGGTTTCGTCAAGCACGTGATGCCGTTCGATCCGAAGCGCGGGGGCGAGGACATCAAGGACCCGAATGCCAAGGGGAGCTTCACCGGCTACGACGTCTGGCCGACCTGGGGCGTCCATGAGCTGGTGCGTCTCAACCGGCACGTCCGGGAGGATCTCCCCGAGGTCGACTGCCCGCTCCTGGTCATCCACGCGAAGGACGACCACACGGTTCCCGTGGAGGACGCTCAGATCCTGATCGAGGAGTCCGCCTCGAAGTCCAAGAAGAAGTTGGTGCTCGAGAACAGCTACCACGTCATCACACTCGACTTCGAGCGGGAGCGGGTCGAGAACGAGGTCTGGTCCTTCATCTCGAGCGTTCTCGAAGGCGCTGACGGGTACTTCGCCGCCCCCTGACCCAACCTCGGGGGGAATCGATCAAAACCGGGGGGCGCGGGGGCGATCCGGGAAGACGCGGTCGCATCGCGAACGGCCGGATTTGTGCCGTCCGCGGCGTCGTGCCCGTGGCGATGCCGCTTGCGGCCGGGCCCTCCATGGGGCGCGGAACTGGCTCGATTGGCCGCTGCTTTGACGCGGGGGCCAAGCCTCATTAATGAACCCCACGACGGCAACAGGGCCATGGCACTCACTGCGCGTGGTCCGGGCCGTCGACCCGGGTCGGTCCATCCGATTCGGCCGGTGAAAGGAGGTGTGAGCAATGAATCCGGCAGGAGCCAACCAGGGAAACCACACGGGAATCTCAATCGATGATGAACGCCAGCCTCTCGAAGGACGAAGCGACCGAAGGAAACGTGGACACTTCGCCGCCGACTCCGTGACCAGGGGCTTGCCACTCAACGGAGGAAATTTGATGAAGCGGTTTACCAAATCCATGATCGTCGCCTTCGCCATGTCGATGGCGACACCGGCCTTCGCGGCGAACCCGTTCTCGGACGTCCCGAAGGACCACTGGGCCTACAAGGCCGTCGAGCGCTCGCTCGAGGCCGGAATCATGTCGACGCACGACAGCAAGTTCGGCGGCGGCAAGACCGTGACGCGCTACCAGATGGCCGTCATCGTCGCCCGGATGCTCGACAAGATGGGTTCGGGCGGCGGCAAGCACAGCAAGAAGGACATCCAGAACCTCGAGGCGCTCGTGATCGAGTTCGCCGACGAGCTGGCGCTCCTCAACGTGAAGGTCTCCAGCCTCGAAGAAGGCCTGGCCGACATGAAGAAGGACGTCGACGGCCTCAAGAAGGACTACGCCGCCGGCGGCGCCAAGGCCGGGATCAGCGGGTTGCTGCAAGGCCGCCTGGTGATGACCGGTGAGGACCCCACGGGCGCCCAGGGCCGCGGCGCGGCTCCGGCCGCCACGGGCCCCATCCAGCGCTACATCGGCCGCGTGCCGAATGGCGGCGCCGGCAAGGGCTCCGACCGCACCTTCTTCAACATGGCGCAGACCTCGGTCAGCTTCGATCGGCACTTCGACGACGACTACTACCTGCACCTCCAGATGGACTTCGACGCCGACCAGGACAGCGCCTTCGCCAGCGGCAACAACGTCCAGATCAACGAGGCCTACGTCGACATGGAGCGCTGGCTGCTCGACGGCGACGTCCGCGTCAAGGTCGGTACGTTCGCCCTTCCCTTCTCCCGGGAGCGCAATCCCGAGATGGTCGACTACCCCAACCAGCTCCGGTTCGGCTCCAGGTCGCTCGATCTGACGATCAGCCCGTCCTTCCAGGATGCAACCTGGGAAGCCGTGCGCAACGTCGGCGCGTCGCTCTGGCAGCCCAAGGACTCCTGCTTCCAGTGGCAGGTCGGCGCCACGAGCTCGCCGTTCGTCGGCAGCACTCGTGACGGTTCACTCCTGGCCTGGCGGCAGCTCTCGGGCGGCGCGGCCGCGCTCGGCAGGGCCGTCTACGGCGACAGCCCCCAGAGCATCGACAACAACGGCACCGGCGCGGCGATCCAGGACAGCATCGGCGCCTTCGCCTGGGCCGGCGACAAGTACAACGGCGGCTTCCGGTGGGATGCCGGCTACTTCACCAGCGGCTCCGACCTGCGCACCGACGCCGTCGCCAGCAACTCCTGGCAGGGCGTGCAGTTCAACGCCGGCTGGTGGGGCTGGGAGGACTGGGGCTTCATGGGAAGCTACTTCCAGGCCACCAATGACAGCGCCACCGCCACCGTCGGCGCCGCTCGCGTCGGCTTCGGCGCCGCCGGCTACTCCGCCGGCCTCTACCCGGCCCTCCTCGCTACCGAGTCCTACCCCAGCGTCGAGAGCCGCGCCTACAGCCTGCTCGTCAACTACCGGTTCAGCGACGACAACAACGCTTCGGTCCGCTACGAGGACCTGAGCGACGAGTTCGGCGTCGCCGAGATCACCGGCAAGGTGCTGACCGTCGGGTGGAACCACCACGTCAGCTCCAACAGCATGCTGCAGCTGGAGTACTCGACCCCCGAGACCAAGGCCCGCGGCGGCGTCCGCAATGCCGCCGGAGCCATCGTCGCTGGCGCCACGAACAACGTGGACGTCGACGACGATCTGGTCCAGCTCAACTACAAGGTTCGCTTCTAGTCTCGTCCTCCTGAAGGACCGCTACTGTCTCCCCCGGGACTCGCAAGAGCCCCGGGGGTTTTTCCATTCTCGAGAATCGAGAATCGATACGGAACACGCCTGGAGGGGCATCCTTCGACAAGCTCAGGATGAGCGGAATCCGTTGGCGGCACGCCCAGCATGAGCACCGGCCAGCTCCGAAGGCGGCCCCCCCGCCCCTACTGGCTACTGTCTACTGGCTACTGACTACTCCCAACCCCGCCCGGTCCCGGGAACCAGAGCCGGAAGATGCTGCCCCCACCCTCCCTGTCGTGCACCGAGACCGTGCCGTTGTGCGCGCTCACAACCAGCTTCACCAGGTGCAGCCCCAGGCCGACCCCGCGTCTCGATGCGGTCATCCAGCCCTCCACCGATCCGAACTTCTCGAAGAGCGATCCCTTCAGTTCGTCGGGTATGCCGGGCCCCCTGTCGAGCACTTCAATCACCGCCCCCCGCTCCTCGGGACGCGCCAACACCAGCACGGCATCATCCGCGCAGGAATAGGTGAGCGCGTTGTCCATCAGGTTCTCCACGCACCGCCGGGCCAGCTTCCGGTCCACCATCAACACGGGATCGCCTTCCACCGCCACCCGTATCTCGGCCCCGACCCGTTCGGCGGCCCCGGCCATCGCCTGCGACGCCTCGTTGAGGATCAGCTTGACCGGGACCTCTTCCGGCGCCAGGGCCCTCTTGCCCTCTTCCAGTACGTAGACCTCGGCCACGCCCTCCAGGATCTCCGAAAGATCCGCGGTGCCCTCCAGCGCCCGATCCAGGTAGTTCCCCAGCTCCCGCTCGAAGCCGGCCGGCAGTTCGTCCTTCAGCAACTTGAGGAACCCTTCCACGCTCGCCAGCGGGTTCCGCAAGTCGTGCACGATCAGCTTGAACAGGTAGTCCTTGAGATACTGGACCCGCTTCAGGTCGGCCAGCTGCTTGCGGATGAGTCCGGCCTGCTCCCGGATCTTCAGAAACGCAGCCACCCGCAGCAGGAGCTCCCGGCGATCGACGGGCTTGGAGAGGAAGTCGTCGGCCCCGGCCGAAAGCCCCTCATTGCGGCTCTCTTGCTGATCGAGCGCCGACAGCAGCAGCACCGGCAGAAACTCCTCTGCCGTACGCCCCTTCAGCATCCGGCACAGGTCGTAGCCGGACATGCCCGGCATCTTGACGTCCAGCAGCACCAGGTCCATCGATTGCTGCAGCATCAGGTCCAGCGCCTGCTGCCCTTCTTCGGCCTCGACTACTTCATAGGTGTTTTCGAGGTAAGCGCGCAGGACCATCCGGACGCCGGGATCGTCGTCCACTACCAGGATTCGCGGCCTGGCATTTCCAACTCCATCCGTCGATGGGTGCACGTCGCGCTTCTCCAACCCCACCCCATGCCATCATACACCCGCAGCACTGCCCGCATGGCAAGCCGGTCGACTGTAGAATCGAACCGTGGTCACAATCCCCGGATACACAATCGAGACCGAACTGGCTTCCGGGGCCTCGGCCACCGTCTACCGAGCCGTCCAGACGGGCCTCTCCCGGCCCGTGGCGATCAAGCTGCTGGCCCCCGGCCTCTTCGACGCCGAGGAGACCCGTGTCCGCTTCCTCCGTGAAGCCCGCATCCAGGCAGGCCTCTCCCACCCGAACCTGCTGGCCCTCTTCGACGCCGGGTTCACCGAGGACCGGCCGTACCTCGTCTGCGAACTGGTGACCGGCGGCTCCATCCGGGACCGTCTGGAGCGTCTGGGAGCGCGTCCCCCTCGAGAAGCCGCCTCGTGGCTGGGCGCCGCAGCCGCCGCGATGGCGCACGCCCACAATGCGGGCATCGTCCACCGGGACCTCAAGCCCGAGAACCTGCTCTTGACCGGCGAGGACGTGGTGAAAGTCGCCGATTTCGGCCTCGCCAAGGCCCAGCTCGAGGGCGGCTCCCTGAAGACGGCGGCCGGCGTCCTGCTCGGCACTCCGGGTTACATGGCGCCCGAGGTTCTCCGGGGCAAACCCGCCACCGCGGCTGCAGACGTCTACGCGCTGGGCGTGATCCTTTTCGAGCTGCTGCTGGGCCATCGCCCGTTCGCCGCCGCCGACATGCAGGAGGAGGTGTCGGCCCAGCTGCGCCGCGATTCCCAGGAGCTGGCCCGGCTGACTTCGCCCCTTCCACCGGCGCTCGGACAGCTGGTCCTACGTTGCCTTGCGCCGGAGCCGACCAGCCGCCCCTCAGCCGACGAGCTGGCCTCCGAGCTGGCGGCGCTGACACCCCAGGCGTTGAAGGCTCCGAGAGCCGTGCGCGCGGCCACGCGTGTGAGCCGGGGCAGCGGCCAGCTCCAGAGCGCCGTCGCTCGGACGCGCTCCTCGCGGGAGCTCCCGAGCGCGACGCCGCCCTTCGTAGCTGCTGCCGGCGGAAAGCGCGCCCCGCTTGCCGCGGCCGTGGGGCTCGCCCTGGTTCTGGCCGCGGCGGCCGCATGGCCTCGCCGCCAGGAGCCTCCGCCCCCCGCTCCGGCGGAGGCTCCACCAGCCGTGGCGAAGCCGGCGCCCACTCCCCCGCGGGTCGCCCAGGTGTCGACCTCCCACGACCGTGCCCGCGTCTGGCTCGCCGGCGGCATCCCAAAACAACTCATCCTATCCTTCGGACCTTCCGGCTCCTCTACGCCGTCCTGGTCCCGCCTCCCCATAAGCGATAACGCGAAGAGCGCCATGGTCGCGGGACTGAAGCCCGACACCGCGTACACGGGCGCGCTCGAATGGCCCGGCGGCCGCGCCCATCTCGCCTTCCGGACCCGGCGAGTCGCCGACCTCGGAGGAGGCACGGCCACCTATGTCGATTCGATCAAACCCGACAATGCCTGTGCCATCGCAGCCGCCGGCGAGACGATTTACGCGGCGTGGCGAAGGGACCTCGAGACCAGGAAGCTCATCTGTACGGCCGAGAGCCCAGACGGCGGCGTCACCTGGACCGAGCCCCAGACCCTCCCCGACGACCCCGGCGCGAACAGCAGAATCGCGCTGGCCGCCGACGGCACAAGCGCCGCCGTCGCGTGGGTGCTCGCGAAGCCCGCGGGCGATACGGTGCAAATCCGCTTCCGGCGGCCGGACCAGCCAGCCTGGAGCCCGCCCCTCGAAACCTTCGGCTCGCTCCACGATCCCGGCCTGGCGCCCGCGGGCGGCGGTCGCTTCGATCTGCTCACCTTCGGCCCGTGGGCACCTGGCAACGACGTGAGCATCCGATGGGCCGACGTCGACTCCGCCCGCAGGACGCTGCGCTCGGGCAAGGCCTCCACCCAGCTCGTGCACCGGCACGCCTCCCGGACCTGCGCCATCCTGCTGCACAGCGGCCGCCGCCTGCTCGCTTTCTCCCAGCTCGAAGACGACGACGACAGGAAGACGCTCCTGTGGACTCACACCCTCGACCCCGATCAGGGTCCGTGGGCGCCCGTTCGAAGCCTCGTCGCCTACGACGAAGGCATGAAGAGTGACGTCGACGCCGCCGCCGCCAACGGCACCGTTGCCGTCGCCTACTCCGTGCCCGCCGGCGTGCGGCTCTGCGTCAGCCAGGACGACGGCGCCGCGTTCCGAACGGTCGCGGTCCCCTTCCGTGAGAAGTACCTCCAGTGGGAGCCCGCCGTCGCCATCGCCGGCGGCACCGTCTACGTCGCCGGCGTCACGCTCGACATCACCCATCCCGCCGGCCCCGCCATCGTCGTTTTCTACCGCTCTCGCGACCTGGTCTCCTGGGAGCCGGCCGGAAAGGTCGTACTCCCGATGCTGGTCCCGAAGGTCGTCCGCTTCGTGGTCCTGCCCGAACGCATCGTGGCCCTGATCGTCAACCACCGCGAAGGCATCGGCGCCTTCACTCTCCCCCTGCGAAAGTAGCCCCGCCCTCTTCCTCTCAGTTCAGCACGCCGAAGCTCTTGCGCAGCTGCTCCACGCGCGCCCGGACTTCGTCCGTGTCGTCGGCGTCGGGCGCCAGCTTCAGGTAACGCACGTAGTCCGTCAAAGCGGCCGGCCCGTGCTGCAGCCGGTCGTGCAGGGTCGCGCGGTCGCGGACTTCAGCGGGCACATCCGGCGTCGCCACCAGTATCCAGTCGGCGGCGCCCAGCGCGCGCTCCAGGTCGTTGGCGCTGGTGTAGATCGCCTTCAGATTGCGCAGCATCCGGGCCAGCACGTCCCGCTTGGTGGCCGAGACGAGCCACTTCTGCACCCGCTCCTCGGCCGGCGGCAGCGGACTGAGCGCCTCGTCGATCTGCCGCTGCAGCGCGTCCTCGTCCAGCACCATCCCCCGATGGTAGGGATCGAGGATGAGATCGCCGTCGGGCAGCCGCAGCTTCACCAGGAAGTGGCCCGGAAACGAGATCCCGTCGAGCCGCACACCCAGCCTCCGGCCAACCTCCATATAGAGAATGCAGAGCGTGATGGGAATCCCCAGCTTCCGGTCGATCACGTCGTTCAGAAAGCTGTTGCGCGGATCGTAGTAGTCGGCCGCGTTGCCCTTGAGGCCCAGCTCTTCGAAGAGGTAGCGGTTCATCTCGGAGGTGATCCGGTCCGCGCGCGCACCTCTGGGCAGCCGGGACCGGATCGCGTCCGCCATCCCGTCAATCCGCGCCATGTAGGCACCGACGTCCAGCCCCCGATACTCCCGCTGGGCGATCAAGAGCGCAGCGCGAGCCAGGTCGATCGCCTCGTCGCGGCACCCGACAGCCTCCGCAAACGCCCCGCGCAGCCCGTCCGCGTCGCCGTCCACTCTTTCATTATAGGAGATTGCCCTCGATTCGGCCCTTCCGACACACCCACAGTCGGTACCGCGGTTGACGCCGCCTGCGCCGCTCTGCTACGAAGTGTCGAGCCGGCAATCGTGGCAAGCCGGCCCAGGAGGTTTTCAAACCGATGACCGATGGCGCGCGCACGCTGAAGATCCTCGTCGCTGACGACAGTCTCCTCTACCGGACCCAGATGACCGACCTTCTCTCGGCGGCGGGCTTCCAGGTCCTGGAGGCCGAAGATGGTTCCGTCGCGGTGGATCTGGCCAAGAAGGAATTGCCGGACCTGATCCTGCTCGACGTGATGATGCCGAAGATGGACGGCTACACCGCCTTGATGACCCTGAAGGGCAACGATTCCACCAAAGGAATCCCCGTCATCATGCTGACGACCAAGAACGAGCAGACCTTCCGCGACATCGGTGCCGGCCTGGGCGCCGCCGTCTACATGGACAAGCCTGCCGACGAGGCTGCCCTGCTCGGCCACATCGCCCGCCTGACGCAGAAACCCTGACCAGCGATGACGAACCTGCCAGCGCGGCCAGACCTTCCCCCGCTCCTGCTTTCCAGGGGCTTCCTTTCGCAGGACCAGCTCGACGAGGCCAAGAAGCGCGGTGCCGAGGGCCCGAAGTTCGCCGAAGTCGTCATCGGCCTCGGAATGATCACCGAGGACCAGATCCACTTCGCCGTGAGCGGCGAGACCGGCCTCCCGTACTTGCACCTGTCCGCCGACATGGTCGATCGCGACCTGGCGCGGCGCTTCTCCGGCGGCGCGCTCGTCAAGCACGGCGTCGTGCCGCTCTTCGAGGACGCCGAGGAGCTCAGCGTGGCGATGGTCGATCCCTGGGACCAGGCGGCCCACGAGATGCTCGGAAGGGTCTCGTCCAAGCCACTGAACGTCTCCATCGCTGCCAAGGGAAACGTGAGTGAGATCCTGCGAGCCATCCTTGGACGGCAATCCGCGGAGGCCGAGGCGACGGCCGTGGCGGTAGAGGACGGCACCGGAATCGCGCTGGTCTACCAACAGCTTCTGGGCGCCGCAGCCGAGGGCGCGCGCCAGATTCATTTCGACTCCGACCCGGAGGGACTGCGCGTCCGCTTCCGCGTCGGAAGCCGCTTGCTCTCCAAGGCCACCCTCCCGGCGATGATGGCGCTCTCCGTGTTCACCCGGCTGCGCGTGCTCGCAGGCGTCGATCCGTTCGACCTGGGCGAGTACCTGAAGCCGGGCGTCCGCTCGCAGCTCGGGGGCAAGGACGTCGAGATGACCTTCTCCTACACCCCGACGGCCGGCGGCGGATCTGCCGTCATCCGGATCGACCCGGTCGCCAGCGGCGCGGGCTCCCGTTCGGCCGAAGAGATCCTGGGCGACGCAGCGCTGGCGGCGCGCATCGTCGCGGACCTGGGTCGCGCCGGACAGCTCGTCGGTCTCGGAGCACCGCGCGGCATTCCCGAGTGCGCCGGGCTCGGCACCGCGTTGCTCGGTGCCGCAGCCGCAGCTGGCCTGAAGGTCGTCACGCTGCAGACCGCTTCCGCCACGGGCGTGCTGGAGCTGCCGGCCTCGAATCGCCCCTTTGCCGATCGGCTGGCGAGCGCGCTGGCGTTGGCGCCGGACGTGATCCACCTGGCGCCCAACCCCGACGATCTGAGCGCGGCACTCGAAGCATCGGTGGCAGGCCCGTGCATCCTGATCGAGCTCGGCTATCGGCGGGCCGCGGACGTTGTGGCGCAGATGTTCTCGACCGGCGAGAGCCGCCGGGCCCTGGTCGCCGCAACCGCCGGGACAGCCGTCGCCGTGCGCGCCGTGGCCCAGCTTTGTGAGAGCTGCCGGACCCCGGTCGATACCACCGAGAAGCGCCAGCTTCTCGGACATCTCGAGGAGCTCCACGCCTCGGCACTCGCCGAAGGCGGCTGGTTCGAGGCGCCCGGATGCGATGCCTGCAAGGGGACGGGCCACGCCGGCCGCCTGCTCCTGGCCGAACGCCTCGTCATCACGCCCCGCGCCCGCGCGGCGTTGCGTGAGGGTCGCCTCGCCGATGCGGTACGCCTGGCCGACCGTGACTGCGCCGAGATCGCCTGGGTCACCTCGGGCCGGATCGGCCTGGAGGAGCTGTCGTGACGCTGAAACTCGCAGACCTCCTCACCTACACCAAGACCTCCGGCTCCTCCGACCTCCACATCTCCTCCGGGGCGATCATGGTCACACGGCTCAACGGCCACCTGACCCCCGTCGAGATGGCCGGCCCGGACCCGCAGTCGGCCGAGGCGGTCAAGGGCATCCTCGTGCAGGCCCTCACGCCCGAGCGGGCCAAGACCCTCGAGACGAAGAAGGAGCTCGACTTCGCCCTGGAGATCCCCAACGTCGCCCGTTTCCGCGGCAACATCTTCTGGAACCGCAACGGCCTGGCGGCAGTCTTCCGCGTCATTCCCACCGAGATCAAGACCTTCGAGCAGCTCGGACTCCCGGAAGCCTGCCGCAAGCTGGCCGCCCTGGAGAAGGGCCTGGTCGTCGTGACGGGTCCCACCGGAAGCGGCAAGTCGACGACGCTGGCGGCAATGATCGACGACATCAACCGCAACCACAAGCGCCACATCATCACGGTGGAGGACCCCATCGAGTTCGTCCACCCGAGTCGCCAGAGCCTCATCAACCAGCGTGAGGTCGGCAACAGCACGCTCAGCTTTGCCAACGCCCTCAAGTCAGCGCTGCGCGAAGACCCCGACTGCATCCTGGTGGGCGAGATGCGGGACATGGAGACGATCAGCCTGGCGCTGACGGCCGCCGAGACCGGCCACCTCGTGTTCGGGACGTTGCACACCAACAGCGCGCCCAAGACCGTGACGCGCATCATCGATGTGTTCCCGGCCGGCGAGAAGGGCCAGATCCGAGCGATGCTGGCCGACAGCCTCCAGGGCGTCGTGGCCCAGCTGCTCATCCCGCGCAAGGACAAGCCCGGACGAGTGGCCGTGCAGGAGATCATGGTGTGCACCCCGGCCATCCGCTCCCTGATTCGCGAGGAGAAGCTGCACCAGATCCCGACCATCATCCAGACCGGCTTGAAGTACGGAATGCAGAGCCTGGAGCAAGAGCTCCGCAAGTTCCTGGCGCAAGGGATGATCGACATCGAAGACGTGGCCAAGCGGATCAACGACCAGGATCTGCTGGCCAAGCTCCTCTAGGCGGCGGACGATGGCGAGGCGCGCGGCCACGAGATCGGCGAAGTCACCGGCGGCGCGGCACGTCACCCAGATCGAGCTCGAGCTCAACGGGCGTGTCACGCGCGCGTCGGTTCCGGACCACTGGACCCTGCTCGAGTTCCTCCGGAAGTCGGCCGGACTGACGGGCGCGAAGGAAGGATGCAACGCCGGGGAGTGCGGCGCATGCACGGTTCTGCTCGACGGAGTGGCCGTCTACGCCTGCTGCGTACTCGCCGCAGAGACCTCGGGAAGGCGCGTCATGACGATCGAGGGACTGGGCACGCCGGAGCGGCTCGATCCCCTCCAGGAGGCCTTTCTGGCCGATGACGCACTGCAGTGCGGCTTCTGCATCCCGGGGCAGATCCTGGCGGCCAAGGCGCTGCTCGACGCCGAGCCGTCCCCGGACCGGGAGTGCGTCCGGCGGGCGCTTTCCGGCAACCTCTGCCGGTGCGGCTGCTACGTGAAGATTGCGACGGCCGTGCTGCGCGCGGCGGCGGCCAGGCGGGAGCCTGAAAGATGAGCGACGACTGCGCCGAGAAAACCGTCGAGACCGAGCTCGAGATCGAGGGGCGCAAGGTCAAGGTCCGGGCGCAGATGGAACGACAGCTCCCACCGTGGGGCAAGACGACCCTCGTGGGCAAGTCGCTGCGACGCGTGGACGGCCCCGACAAGGTGACAGGCGCTGCGCGTTACACGCATGACGTGCAGCTTCCCGGGATGCTGTACGGCAAGGTGCTCCGCAGCCCGCACGCCAGGGCCCGCGTGGCGGAGCTGGGACTGTCGGCGGCGGCCAAGCTGCCCGGCGTGCTGGCCGTGCTCGGCCCCGGGGACGTGCGCGGAGTCCGGCTCGGCGGGCGGGAGGTGCTCTCGGCAGAGGCATCGTATGCGGGCGAGGAGATCGCCGCGCTGGCCGCCACGGACGAGGAGACGGCCGAGGAAGCGCTCTCGCTCATCCGGGTGCGCTGGGAGCCGCTGCCTCACGTTCTGGAGCCGGAGGATGCGATGGCTCCAGGGGCGCCCGCGCTCCAGCCCGGAGGCAACGTCCTGGGAGGCGGGTTTGGCCCGCAGACGCCCGGAAAGCCCGAGGTTTACGAGCGGGGCGATGCACCGGCAGCGCTCGAAGCAGCGGAGGTCACGCTCGAGCGGATCTACGAGACCCCGGCCGCCCAGCACGCCTGCCTGGAGACTCACGGCGCCGTCGCCGCGTGGGACGGGGACGGACTGACCGTCTGGGAATCGACTCAAGGGGTCTTTTTCGTCCGATCGGCCCTCTGCGA
Source organism: Candidatus Wallbacteria bacterium (assembly GCA_016213845.1). Taxonomy (GTDB): domain Bacteria; phylum Muiribacteriota; class UBA6191; order JACPRK01; family JACPRK01; genus JACPRK01. The sequence continues at coordinate 42,486 of JACQZN010000082.1, read as the reverse complement.
GGCGCTCGGGCTGCCGGCGTCCCGGGTGCGCGTCCTCTGCCCGTTCATGGGGGGCGGGTTCGGAAGCAAGAACTCGGCGGACCGTTACACGCTGCTGGCCGCACTCCTGGCGCGCCGATCGGGCCGGCCGGTCCGTATGGTGCTCTCACGACGGGAGGACTTCGAAGCGGGTGCTTACAGGCCAGCCTCACGCCAGCAGTTGGCCATAGGACTGACCAGGCGAGGCCGCATCGTGGCGCTCACGTCGCGCGCGGTCAACCCCGTGGGTTCCGCCCTCGAGGGACACTACTTCGGAAGCTGCGTCGGCCCGGTGCAGGACTTCTACTCCTGCGCAAACGTCCGCACCGAGAACTACGCCATCCTCACCAGCTCGCCGCCCCCCAGCGCGTTCCGAGCGCCCGGCCACGTGCAGGGCGCCTTCGCGCTCGAACAGCTCGTGGACGAGGCCGCCGACGAGCTCGGGCTCGACCCCGTCCGGCTCAGGCTCGCCAATCTGAGCGCCAACGACCCGGACTCCGGCCTGCCCTATGCCAGCAACGGGCTCGCCTCCTGCCTGCGGCTCGGGGCTAAGGCCATCGGCTGGGACAGCCGGAAGCCGCCCCGGACCAAGACCGGCCGATTCCGCAGCGGCCTGGGCGTGGCCATCGCCACCTGGGGCGCCGGCGGCGGTCCGCCCGCCGTCGCCCAGATCGTGCTCCACGAGGACGGCAGCGTCGTCGTGCTCACGGGCGCCTGCGACCTCGGCACCGGCACGCGAACCGTCATGACGCAGATCGCAGCCGAGGAGCTCGGTGTCGCGGTCTCGGCGGTGCTCGTCGCCAACGGCGACACGCGCACGACTCCCTATTGCCTGCCCAGCTTCGGCAGCCTGACCGTCGCCTCCACAGGGCCTGCGGTTCGCCTCGCGGCCGCAGAGGTGAAACGCCAGCTCCTCGATGCGGCGAGTCCCATTCTCGGGGCGCCCGCGTCATCGCTTCTCGTCATGCGCGGCAAGGTGCGTCATGCAGTCACGGGAAAGAGCGTGGCCGTCGCCTCGATCGCAGCAAGCCTTCCGGCGAGGATGATCGTGGGCACGTCCCAGCGGGGGCCCAATCCCGACGGCGTGGTCCTCGCCAGCTTCTCTGCCCAGTTCGCGCAGGTCGAGGTCGACTGCCGGTTCGGCACGGTACGCGTGAAGCGCTTCGTTTCGGCCCACGACTGCGGGAGAGTCCTCAACCCGGCCACCTGGTCGAGCCAGATCCAGGGCGGCGTCCTCCAGGGCATCGGCTATGCGCTGCTCGAGCAACGCACCCGCGACCCGGGCACCGGTCGCCAGCTCAACGCCGGCCTCCTCGACTACAAGATCCCGACGGTCCTCGACTCCCCGCCCGAGATCGAGGTGATCGACGCAGCACCTCCCTACCCGGCCAACAACATCGGCGCCAAAGGCAGCGGCGAGCCCCCGATCATCCCGGTCGCCGCGGCCATCGCCAACGCCGTCGCGAACGCGACGGGCAGACGGCTGCGAACGGCACCGATCACACCGGCCCGCCTGCTGGCGGCGCTCAGCGCAGAGCCATGAAGCCCTTCAAGCTCCTGACTCCTGAGAGTCTGACCCAGGCCCTGGCCATGTTCTGGGGCTCCGAGGGAAAGGCGGCGGCCCTGGGCGGGGGCACAGAGCTCCTGAACCTGATCCGGACGTCGCTTTCCGACCCCGGCGTGATCATCGATCTCAAGAGTTTGAAGCGCCTTCGCGGCGTTCGGAGCAGCAGGTCCGGCGTCGCCATCGGCGCCACGACCCAGCTCTCGGAGCTCTCTCCACAGTGCCGGCCACTCCAGCCGTTCGCCGCGCTGACCCAGGCCGCAGCGGCCGTCGGGACACCCCAGATCCGCAACCGCGCAACCCTGGGCGGCAATCTCTGCCAGCGGCCACGCTGCCTCTACCTGCGGTCGGGCTTCGACTGCTGGAAGTCGGGTGGAACGCAGTGCCCCGCGCGTCACGGGGAGTCTTCCGGCCTGGCCATCCTCGGCGCTGAACGGACGAGCTGCCTCGCGGTGCATCCCTCCGACCCTGCGGTCGCCCTGAGCGTCTTCGACACTCGCGTCAAGCTCGTCAGCGCCAGCGGCAGCCGGCTGGTGCCCCTGGCGCAATTCCTAGCACCGCACGAATCGGATGCCGGCAGAGACACCGTGCTCAGGTCCGATGAGCTGGTCACCGAAGTCAGGATCGCCTCGCCCCGCCCGGGAACGCGCAGCGCCTACGTCAAGGTCGCCGACCGCGCCGCCTTCTCCTTCGCACTGGCCAGCGCCGCCGCGGCGTGCGTCATGGATCGGGGCATGCTGCGTCACGTGCGCCTCGCGCTGGGCGGAGTCGCCGGTGCGCCCTGGCGAGCCCGCGTCGCCGAGGAGGCACTCCAGGGCCGCAAGCTCACCCCCGCCCGCCTCGAGTCCGCCGCCCGTGCCGAGCTCGCCGCCGCCCGCCACTTGGAGCGGAATGGCTACAAGGTCGACCTCGCAATCGGCGCGCTCCAGGAAGCCGTGGAGCGGGCCGTAGGGGGGAGGCTCTAGGCCGTAGGCTGCCAGGCTGCAGGCCGCAGCTTCGAGGGGTCCGGGAGGGGGGCCTCCCCCGGGGGGGGGTAGAGGTAGGGCTAGGGCTAGGGCAAGGGCTGGGGCTGGGGCTGGGGCAGGAGTGTAGCCACGGGAGTCGTCGACGCGCCTCCCTACTGTCGACTGTCTACTGGCTACTTCCTTCCACCTTCCACCTTCTACCTTCCCGCCTACTCCACCGGCGGGCGCCTGCGCACGAAGCCCCGGATGAGCGCGGCCTGTCGATCAACGGCAAGCACTTCTTCCTGGAAGCCGTACTTACGCGCTTCGGCCAGCGCTTTTTCGGCGGTCCAGCCGCTCTCGATTCTCCAGAGGGCGACCATCGTTCCGGTCCGGTGGGCTCCGGCGGCGCAGTGAACGTAGACCTTGCCGCTTGCGGCGGAGTGCATCAGGCCGAGAAACTCGTTCACCTGACCATAGGAGGGCGCATCCGTGTCGGGCACGGGCAAGTGGACGTACTCCATACCGGCTGCCTTGACCAGCGGCGCCTCCGAGTTGTCCTCCAGGCGAAGGTTGACGACGGTCTTGATCCCGAGCTGGGCGAGCTTACGGATGCCGGTCTCGCTCGGCTGACCACCCCGATAGAGCTTCGGATCGACCTGCGCGAAATTGGCCAGGTCGACTCCGGCCGCGCGCTCCTCTTCCAGGAACACGCGGTTCATGATCGCGTCGAGATGGCCCTGGTTGGCGTTCAGCACATGGGCCACCCGATGGCGGTAGTCCGGGTTGTCCCAGAGAGGCGTCACCAGGGAGAGCAACCGCTCGCCCGTCTGCTTGGAGTACTCCGGACGACGGGCGGCCATCTCCTGGAGCTGCCGGAAGAGCTGAGGCCGATCCTGGGGTGCCTCACCGCCGAATGCGTGGCCAGCGGCGATGCCCGCCGCGAGCAGCGTCGTCAGTAGCCGAATCCTCGGGCGCGTCATCAGTCGCCCGCCCCCGGCTCGCAGTCGCTTTCGACTTGCTCGGGCAGAGTCTCGTTGTGGTACACGTTCACATCCTCGTCCTGTTCGATGTAGTTGGTGTGGTGGCGGTAGTGATGGACCGTCTGGTCCCGGGTCACGTTGTGGTGGACCCGTACGTTCTTGATGTAGACGTCCTGGTTGACGTCGTGCACGACGTGGTGAACGCGATTGAGGTTGTGCGTGACGTGCTCGTAGTTCACGCGCTGCCGCGGGATCACCTTCCGGACGTGCCGCACGGTGGCGAAGGTGCGCGTGTCCTCCTCGCCCGCGTCCGAGCTGGTTTCCACGTACGCGGGCTGCGGGTCGCAGTCCCCGCCCGTGCTGAAACCGTCCTGGTAGGTGCTGTAGCTGAAGCCGCCGGACGAGGCGGTCCGGCGCGCGCCGTAGAAGTAGCTGCTGGGCGTCCAGGCCGCTGCAACAGCGGGCAGCACAAGCGCGATGGCTCCCGAAAACGCCAGCAGACGCAGTCTTCTGTCCACGGTTCTCTTCCTCCTCCTGAGGCGGGCTCTGGTCCCCGCTCTCTGCAGCTCCCTTAGCGCGCGGCGCGCCCGGTGTAAACCCGCTTCCACCTCCACTCCTCGACGGCGCAGAAGAGGCACGGAACGATGAAGAGCGTCATCAGCTGGATGGTCATCCCGCCAACGGACGGGATCGCCATTGGCTGCATGACGTCGCTGCCGCGCCCGCTGGTCCAGAAGACCGGCAGCAAGCCGAAGATCGTCGTCGCCGTGGTCATCAGGCAGGGCCGGATGCGCTTCAGCCCAGCCTCCAGGACCGCCTCGCGGATGTCGGCCACCGAATCGAACTCGCGGCCATCGAAGACATCCTCGAGGTAGGTGGCGATGACCACCCCGTCGTCATCCACGACGCCGAACAGCACCAGGAATCCAACCCAGACCGCCACGGAAAGGTTGGCTCCCCAGAGCGCCAGCATGACGAACCCGCCAGAGGCGCTCACCAGCACGCCGAAGTATATGATGGGCGCTATCCACCACCGCCGGAACCCGGTCCAGAGCATCGTGAACATGATCACCAGGCAGGTCGGCACCAGAATGCGCATCCGGGCCATCGCACGCTGCTGGTTCTCGAACTGTCCGCCCCACTCCCAGTAGTAGCCGCTCGGCACCTGGAGCTTGCCGGCCGCCACGGCGGCCTGGAGCGCTGCCTGAGCGCTCTCCACGACCGTTACCTCATCCAGATCGCGCGTGTTCATCGTCACGTAGCCGACCAGCAGCCCGCGCTCGCCTTTGATCTCCTGCGGACCCGTCACCGTGCGGATCGTGACGAGTTGCGCCAGCGGGATATGCGCGCCACTGGAGGTCGGCACCAGGATCTTCTCGAGCTCGGCAACATCCTCCCGGAAGTCTCTCAGGTAGCGCACACGGATTGGATACCGTTCGCGCCCCTCGACCGACTCGGTCAAGTTGAGCCCGCCGACCGCAATCTCGATGACGTCCTGCACGTCCCCGATGTTGACGCCGTAACGGGCAATCTTCTCTCGCTCTATCTCCAGCTGGATGTAAGGCTTCCCGACGATGCGGTCGGCCACGATGTCGGTGACGCCCGGGACGTGCCGCAGCACCTCCGCCATCGCCAGTCCCAGCCGCTCGATCTCCCTCAAGTCCGAGCCGAAGATCTTCACCCCCATCATCGCGCGGAATCCCGTCTGCAGCATCACCAGCCGGGTCTGGATCGGCTGGAGGAAGGTCGGCAGCACGCCCGGAATGGCCGTCTTCGCCTGCAGCTCGGCCAGCAGCTCGTTCTTGGAGAGGACTCGCTCTTCGGGCCAGAACCAGCCCAGTGCCCTCCGGATCGGCCGCGGCCAGTCCGAGAAGAACCGCTCCACCTTCACGCGCCGCCACTGCCACTGGGGCTTCAAGTCGATGATGCTCTCGAACATGCCGATCGGCGCCGGGTCGAGCGCCGATTCCACCCGCCCCAGCTTCCCGACCACCGACTGCACCTCCGGCACCGAGGCGATTGCCAGATCCTGCTTGGCGTTCACCTCCACGGCTACCGAAAGCCCCGCCTGCGGAAGCAAGGACGGCATGTAGAGGAAGGAGCCTTCGTCGAGCGGCGGCATGAACTCGCGGCCGAGCCCGGGAAGCACCCTTCCTTCGCGCACCACGCGCAGGCCGGCCGCCAGTTCCGCGGATTGCTCCGCCGCGGCCTGGGAGCGCAGCAGCAAGCGGTACCTCGAGCCCCCGCCCTCCCCGACCTCCTGCCAGCGCAGCTTTCCCAGCTCCAGCACGGTCCGGCCAGCAAGCCCGTTGACGCACCACTCCACGGGGTAGAAGACGGTGCCGACGCCGAGCCAGACCGTCAACCCCACCAGCAACACCAGGCACGGCGCCGCCATGAACCGGACCTTGTGCGCGAGGATCCAGCGCAGCGCGGGCGCGTAGAACCCGACGACGCCACGGCTGACCGCGTTCTCCTCCAGCGGCATGAAGCGCTCGCGGGCCATCCGCACGACGCAGATGCAGACCATCACGCCGACGGCCAGTGAAATCCCGGCGGAGCCTGCGGCCAGATGCGGGTAGAAAACGCGCAACACCGAGAGGATTGCGGCCCCCGAGGCCAGCCCCGAAACGCCCCCCCCGAGCCAGACGGTCCGCGCCCGCCAGGCGACCGGCACGAACAGCAGGTAGCACATCACCGGGACGACCGTGACTGCCAGGACCACCGAGGCGCCGATGGCGAACGTCTTGGTGAAGGCCAGCGGCCTGAACAGCTTTCCCTCCTGCTCCTCGAGGAAGAAGACCGGGATGAAGGAGACCAACGTGTTCGACACCGCCGTGAGGATCGCGCCGGCGACCTCGCTGGCCCCCTCGTAGACTGTCTCGAAGTGAGATCGCCCCCGCTCGGCGGCCGCTACGCGTCGATAGATGTTTTCGGTCATGATGATGCCCATGTCCGCGACATCGCCGATCGCGATGGCCAGGCCGGCCAGCGACATGATGTTCGAGTCGACGCCGAAAGCGCGCATCAGGATGAAGCAGAGCGCCACGGAAAGCGGCAGCGTCACGAGCGTGGCGAGCGTGCTCCTCAGGTGCAGGAGGAACACCAGGATCACGAGGCTGGCGACGATCGCCTCCTCGGTGAGCGCCTCCCTCAGCGTGTCGATGGTCTCCACGACGATGTCGGTGCGGTCGTAGAACGGGACGATTCGGACGTTCGACACGCGTCCGCCGGCCAGGGTCTTCTTCGGCAGCCCGGCCTCGATCTGGCCGATCTTGGCCTTGACGCGCTCCACGACGCGGAGCGGATTCTCGCCATAGCGCATCAGCACCACGCCGCCCACTGCCTCGACGCCGCCCTTGTCGAGCGCGCCGCGGCGGAAGTCGGGTCCCAATGTTACGGTCGCCACGTTCCGCACGGTGAGTGGCGTGCCCTTCGACTGGCGCAGGACGACGTTTTCCAGGTCGGCCACGGACTTCACGAATCCGACGCCGCGAATGAAGAACTCGACACCGTTCTTCTCGATGACCTTGGCGCCGACGTCGATGTTGGAGCGGCGGATCGCCTCATAGATCTCCGGAAGCGTCACGCGATGCGCGCGCATCTTGTCGGGGTGGACGTCGACCTGGTACTGCTTCACGTGGCCGCCCACGCTGGCGACCTCCGAGACTCCCTCAACGCTGTTGAGCTGATAGCGAACGTACCAGTCCTGGATCGAACGCAGCTCGGCGAGATCGAACCCCTCCCCTTCGACGGTGTACCAGTAGACCTGGCCCAGCGCCGTCGCGTCGGGTCCCAGCACCGGCACAACGCCTTGCGGCAGGCGCTGCTGCGCCACGTTGAGCCGCTCCAGCACGCGAGAGCGGGCCCAGTAGTAATCCGTCTGGTCCTGGAAGATGACGAACACCATCGAGAAGCCGAAACCGGACATCGAGCGGACCGTCTTGACCCCGGGCGTGCCGGTCAAGCTGGTCGTGAGCGGAAAGGTCACCTGATCGTCGACGTCCTGGGGCGAGCGCCCGGGCCAGTCGGCATAGACGATGACCTGCTTCTCCCCGATGTCGGGTATCGCGTCGACGGGTGTCTCGAGGATGCTCTTGTAGCCGGCCGCAAACGTCGCGGCCATCACCAACAGCACGAGGACCGGATTTCTCAGACAGGCTCTGACAATCGCGTTGACCATCGGTTTGCTCCCGCGTCAGCGCGCCGGTTCGTGACGATCGCCTGCGGACCCGGCCGAGCCGGCCGACCCCGCTTCCCCGGCCTCGGCAGGACCCGCCGCGGGCCCAGGCTCCAGCAGGCTCTTCATCCCCTGGATCTGGAACTGGCTGTCGAGCAGGAACGCCCCACGGATGGCGACCTTGTCCCCTTCCTTCAGCCCGGCCAGAACGGGAACGTGCTCGCCGGCGCGCGGCCCGGTCCGGATTTCGACCGACTCGAATTGTCCTTTGGCTCTCTCGACGTAGACCAGCTGGCGCGTGCCGCTGTCGAGGACCGCCGTTCGGGGCACCGTCAGGACGAGCTCGGGCGAAGCCGGCCCGTCCTTCACCGCCGGCGCGCTCCCCGGGATCTGCTCCGTCGGCATGCCGCAGATCGGGCAGGGACCGGCGGCATCGCGCAGCACCTCCGGGTGCATCGGACACGTGTACTTGCCCTCCAGGCCGGTCGGCCCAGGCGTGCCGTCGGCTAGTAGCCTGGCCCGGACCACGGCGCTGACGAACATCCCAGGCTTGAGCGCGTGCCCGGGATTCGCCACGTTGACGCGAACCTTCACCGTACGCGATTCCTCATCTACCACTGGACTGACGAAGGTCACGATTCCGCTGAAGCGCAGCTCGGGGTAGGCCTCCGAGGAGAGCTCGACCGGTTGGCCCTGACGCACCGAGCCGAGCTCGAACTCATAGACGTCGAGACTCACCCAGACGGAGTCGAGGTTCGCTAGCCGGTAGAGGACGTCTCCGGCCTTGACCGAGCTCTTCTCGACGACCGACTTCTCGAGCACGGTCCCCTTCACGGGCGAGTAGATGGTCATCCGGTCGGTGACCTTGCGCGTGCGGAGCAGCTCGTCGATCTGAGGACGCGTGATTCCCCAACGCACCAGCTTGGCGCGACCGGCCTCGAAGAGACGCTCGCTCGGCTGGCCGCCCGCGGCCAGCAACAGCTCCGTCTGCGCCACGACCAAATCGGGGCTGTAGATCTCGACCAGGTGGTCGCCCTTGGCCACCTGTACTCCCGTGTAGTCGACGAACAGCCGCTCTATGTACCCGTCGATGCGTGAGGTCACGGTCGCCAGGGCCGTCTCGTTGTACTGAACCTTTCCGAGCAGCCTGAGCTCGCGCGAGAGCTTGCGCCGAGTGGCCTGGGCCGTCTCGACGCTGGCCATGGCGAGCGCCGCTGGGCCCAGCGTGAGCGTGGGCGCCTCGCCGGAGGCCGGCCCGGCCTCCGCCGGAATCAGCGGCATCGAGCAGATGGGACAGCTGCCCGCCTCAGGCAGCCTCACTTGCGGGTGCATCGAGCAGGTCCAGACGCTCTTGCGCTCCGGGGCAGCGCCGCCAGACGTCGGCGCTGGAGATCCCCCGCCCGTCCCCGGCCGCAGGAAGTACCCCAGCGCGAACCCTGTGACGGCGACCGCCACCAGGACCAGTCCCATCGCTACCTGGCCGGCACGACGCCGGCTTGGCTTCCTCCCGTTCATCGCCGCACCTCCTGTACCGCCCAGACACCACCAGGCGCCCCGACCGCGCGCTCCAGCTCCGCCAACCGCCGGGCCAGGTCGGCCACAGCTCGAACGTGCGCCATCGAGGACTCCTCGAGCGAGCGCTGCGCATCGACGACGGTCAAGAAGTCGGTCTGGTTCGTCTCGTAGTTTGCCCGCGCGGAGTCGAGCGTCTGCCTGGCCTGCGGCAAGAGCCGCTCCGCGAAGAGCGAGACCGATCGTTCAGCCTCCGAGACGCGCAGTAGCGCCTCGTGAATCAGAAACGAGGTCCTGTTCCGGACGGCGTCCAGACGGCGGCGCTCGCCCTCCTTTCCCGCGACAGCCTCGGCCACTTCGGAGTCCCGGCGGGCGCTGAACCACGGCATGTTGATCTTCACCATCGCCTGCCAGGCCGAGGAGTCCCCGCGCGGGTTTTCCATGTAGCCGACCTGGCCTTCGAGGTCGGGCCGGCTCCGATCGGCCGTCGTTGCCCCCAGCTCGGCCTCGGCCTGCGCCAGCGCGGCAGCCGCGGCGAGGATCTCGGGCCGGCTGCCCTGGGCAATTGCCTCCAGCTCGGCGGCGGTGGCCGACGAGCGAGCCGTGGCCGGGACCGCGGCAGGGGGCAAGGGCGTATCTCCCGGGCGGGCCAGCAGCTGATTCAGCATCGCGCGGGCGACCCCCTCCATCCGCTCCATGGCCAGCCGCTCGTTTTCATAACGGGCGGCCTCCACCTGCGCCTTGAGCACGTCCTGTTGGATGGCCAGTCCCGTCGCGTACCGCACGCGAGCCACCTCGGCAAGCTGCATGGAGAGCGCGATGTTCTCGTCGAGGATCTGGAGCTGACGGCGCGAGCTGTAGAGCTCCGCGGCGGCGACGCGGGCGTCCCGGAGCATGTCCTGCAGGACGGCTTCGTACTCGTGGAACGCTCGGCGCGCGCCGTGGAAAACGGCCTGGGCGCGACGCGAAAGCTTGTCCCCGAGAGGGAAAACTCGCGAGAGGGCGAGCATGTTCCCCTGAGCGCTGTCGAACTCGGGTACGCGCGTGAAATCACTGGCCTCGACGCTCACTGAGACGTCCGGCAGCCCCAGCTCCTTGCGAACGGCGATGAGCCCCTTGCGAACGCGCGTCAGCGCCTCGATCGCCTCGGGATTCTTGGCCGCTGCAGTCCTCGCGATCAGGCGCGGGTCCAGGGGCGAAGCCAGCGGCTCGGCACCGGCGCGGGACGCTGCCTCCACGGCCGCAAGCGCATCGCGCACGCGAGTGTCGAGCTCGGCATACCCGGCGGGCAATCCGGCCGCCAGGGGTCGAGCGGCCAGGAGCAGGAGGGAAATCGACACCAAGGATGAAGCGAATCGGATTGGACGCACGGTTGTGCCTTTCGGGCCAGGTCGGGCCCGGATGCTTCTAGAGAACGAGTTGGAGCGGAGGACCTCGCGAGTCTCCGCCGGCAGCAGGCAGTGACCGGGCGCGACGTAGCGCGCCACGGACACCGGCGTCGGGAGCATGTCCCGACGCCCGACCCATCCTCTATAGGCGCCAGCAGCCCAAAACGGACTGGGCGGACGACGCTACCGGGGGCGGCGCCAGGCCCGAGCTCGACGCCGACGTCCTCGCGTCCGGCGGGCCGCTCGCCGACAGCGCGGCGTGCAATGGCCTCGCGGCTGGGCACCCCTCGGCTTCGCGCGCCTCACTGGCCGTCCGCGTCAGGATCGCATCCGGCACGGCCTGGGCAGCCTCGTGTCGGCACCCACAGGCACTCGAGAGCGCTTCCGACGGCTCGGCGCCGCAGCACACGTCTCGTCGCATGCCGGCAGAGCTACCGGGGTCACCGCTGCGCCCGCCAGCACTATCGCCAGCGCCGCCGCCACCGCCCGCCAGGTCATGCGCCTCATCGCTCAAAAATAGCATGCTCGCCCGACTCCCGGCAATAGGCGGGAGGCTTGAGGAGTGAGGCTTGAGGCTTGAGAAGTGAGGCTTGAGGCTTGAGAAGTGAGGCTTGAGGAGTGAGGGGAGATCGGGATCAGGGCTATGGAGTGGGGCACGCCGTGGCCCGAGCGGGTCCGCTCCGTCCCTACTGGCTACTGACTACTGGCTACTGTCTTCTCCCTTCCACCTTCCATCTCCCCCTTGCCCGCCGGGCTTCCCTTGCTATCATGCGCCGTGGTCGCGTCGATTGAGGCCGAAACAGCGATAGCCCCCGCGAGCTCGGGGCCCAGGGATGCGGTGCTGTTCGACTTCGACGGGGTCATCGTCACGGGCAGCAACGAGGCCTATTTCCCGGTCTACCACGCGGCCTTCGTGAGCGTGGGATACCGGCTCTCCCCTGAAGAGGAGCGCGCTCTGGTGCTGCGCTACTGGAGCTGGCCTTCGATGCACTTCTTCCAGCACCTCTTCGAAGACGACCCCGAGCGCGCCCGCCGCGCCACCGACGCCTACCGCGAAGCGCTCTTCACGCGCGAATTCTTCGATGCCTTGCGAGTCCACCCGGAGCTCGACGGGATGCTGAGCCGGCTGCAGGCGCGCGGGCTGCGGCTCGGCATCGTCAGCGGCGCCAGCGGCGAGATGCTCCGGCGCATAATCGAGCACTACGGGCTGGCCCGACACTTCGGGCCCGTGCTCTCAGGTTACGACTTCGAGCCGCAACACCAGAAGCCTTCGCCTCACATGCTGCTCGAAGCCTGTGCGGCGCTCGGGTGCCGTCCCGAGAACGCCCTGTACGTCGGCGACACCGATTCCGATCTCGAGGCGGCCAGGCGCGCGCGAATGCCGTTCTGCGCCGTGCTCACCGGTAACCTCACGCTCCAGGGCGCGAAGAGCCTGGGCGCCGACTGGGTCATCCCGGGCGTCGAGGCGCTCGAGCAAGTGCTCGACTCCGCCCCGACCTCCACGCCCGACCCCTCCCCGCGCGTATGAAAGGCCGTCTGCCCTATGACAGCATCCTGATGGTCGGCTTCGGCGGGCCGACAGAGCCCGGGCACTCGCTGGAGTTCGTCCGCCGAGTGTCGGCCGGCCGGGGCGCCTCCGAGGAGCGGCTGGTCGAGGTGGCCAGGCACTACGACGACCTGGGCGGCGTCAGCCCCTACAACGAACGCACCCTGGCCCAGGCCCGCGCTCTGGAGGAGCGGCTCCGCACCCGCGGAATCGACGTCCCCGTGTTCGTCGGGATGCGCCACTGGCAGCCTTTCGTGGCCGACGTGCTGCAGTCGATGGGGGCCCAGGGAGCACGTAACGCCATCGGTATCATCCTCTCCGTCCACCAGTGCGCCGCCAGCTGGGACGCGTACTTGCGCGCCGTCGCCTCAGGGATGGAGAGCCTGGAAGACGCCGCTTTCCGCATCGACTACCTGGAGCCGTTCCACGTCTCCGAGGGCTACGTCGATGCCGTGGCCGACAACATTCGGAGTCAAGGCATCCGGGAGCTCGGACCGGAACGCTACCGCAACGCGGCACTCGTCTTCACGGCCCACTCCGTGCCCGTTCCCGTGGCCCGGGACGCCCCCTACGTGCAGCAGTTCGCCGACACGGCTGCAGCCGTCGCCGAGCGGCTCGGGCGCGACCGCTTCGCCCTGGCCTACCAGAGCGCTGCCGGCGGCCGCGTCCCGTGGCTAGGGCCTGACATCTCCGACGCACTCCGGAGCGCGCGCGATTGCGGCGCCACGGACGTCCTCGTCAGCCCCGTCGGGTTCCTCTGCGACCACGTCGAGGTGCTCTACGACCTCGACATCGTCGCCCGCGAAACCGCCCGCCAGTGCGGACTGAACTTCGTCCGCGCCCGCACCGTCGAGACCCACCCCCGCTTCATCGAGCAGCTCGCCGAGCTCGTCCTGCAAAAGCTCGACGTCTGACCCCCCGATTCTCGATTCTCAATTCTCGATTCTCGATTCTCGATTCTCGATACTAGAGAACCACCTTCTGCCCCGTGCGAATGCTCTCGTAGCACGCCTCGACCAGCGTCATCGCCTTGAATCCCTCGGAGGCCGGGAAGGCGCTCGGACACTCACCGAGCACAGCGCTGACGAAGGCCCTGTCTCCGCCCTCGTAGCCCCACTGCGCAGGCTTGGTGACCTGGAAGTAGTCGTACCAGATGGCCGGCTTCGCCACGCCCGGCGCGTGCATGACTCGAAGGACCTCTTCGGTCGCAATGGCCTCGTGGTCGCCGACCAGCTCCATCCGTTCCCACGGGTAGAACCATGTGGCGTGCCCGGACGTCGTGATGCTGGCCATCCTGCCGCCCGCGAACTTGAACGCCACCACGAAGTCGACCTGGTCGGCGTAGCAGTTCGCCTCGCCCAGCGCGAAGACTTCTGTCGGCTCCCCGACCAGCCAGCGGAGCATATCCATGAAATGAATCGTGTTCTCGTTCAGGTAGCCGCCCGTCCGGGCCCGGTCCGTGATCCAGGGCCGGTTGGTCATTTCGCCCTCGTTCATACGGATGTTGACGACCATCGGCTCAAAGCCGGCCTCGACCCGCTCGCGACAGAACTGGTAGACCGGCGCGAACCTTCGATTGAACCCGAGCTGATAGATTCTCCCGGACCGCTCGACGGCCTCCATCACCAGCCGCGCATCGGCCAGCGAGGTCGCCATCGGCTTCTCGCTGAAGACGTGCAGACCCGCGGCCAGAGACTTCGTCACGGCCTCCAGATGGGTCCAGTTGGGGCTGGTCACGTAGACGGCGTCCAGCCCGAGCTCCAGCAGCTGGTCCAGCGTCGAGAGCGCCTTCGCGCCGCACTGGTGCGCCAGCAGGTCGGCCCGCTTTTCGTCCAGGTCGGCCACGCCCAGGATCTTCACCCGGGGGTCCTTGTTGAGCATGTCCCCGTGCATCCGGCCCATGTCGCCGGCGCCCAGGATGCCCACCCTGACGCTCATCGCGCCGCTCCGATCGCAGCCTCGAGGGTCGCCTTGCTGGCGAACACCTTGCGGAAGGCGGCCACGTACTTCTCCATCAGCTCGAGCGGCTGCGGAAAGAGCGGATACGACTCGGCCCCCACCAGGATGGTCTCTTCGAGGAGCCGCTTGGTTTCCGGGAACTGCGCCACGTCGTAGCTCACTTCGCCGTCGTAGTGGCAGCTCCAGGGCGCGCCCTTGCCGTAGCCCTTGCGCTCCTGGAAGAGCGCCTGCCCAGGCAGCGGCTTGGTCTGCCAGAGTGCGACCTCGACCCCTTCGAAGGCCAGCGCCTGCATCACGGCGTCGCGGAACTTCACTGCGGGCACGTCCAGCCCCGCGGCCCGAGCATCCAGCCGGATGCGGTACTTATGGTAGACGCTGGTGCGGTCCGACGGTACCTGCGGCGGAACGATCCCCTTGATCTCGGAAAGATGGCCCGTCAGGTACTCGCCATTGCGGCGAGCGTTGGCGTTGTTGGCGTCCAGCCGCCCGAGCTGGCTCCGGGCCAGCGCCGCCGTCATTTCGGTGGAGCGGTACATCCAGCCCATCATGTACGCGTTGTACTCGCGCGGGTCCTCGAGCGGATAGTCCGGGTCCATCTTCGACTTCAGGTCGTCGTGAATGTTCTCGCCGAACATTCGGACCATGTTCGCGGTGTGGCGCATCTCCGTGTTGTCGGTGCAGAACAGGCCACCCTCGCCCGCGGGCAGGTTCTTGCTCGCCTGCAGGCTGAAACAGCCCATGTCCCCTATCGAGCCGGTCTTCTTCCCTTTGTAGGTTGCGCCGTGGGCCTGCGCTGCGTCCTCGATGACGACCAGGCCGTGCTTACGGGCGATCGCCATGATCTCGTCCATATCGCAGGGCAGCCCGTGGATGTGGACGGGGAGGATCGCCTTCGTGCGCCGCGTGATCTTCTTCTCGATCTGGGAGACGTCGATGTTGTAGCTCTTCGGGTCGATATCGCAGAAGACCGGTACGCCGTGATGCTGCAGAACGGCCAGGGCGCTTGCCAGGAACGTGAAGCTGGTGGTGATGACCTCGTCGCCCGGACCCACGCCGGCTGCGGCCACCGCGATATGGAGTGCGGCCGTCCCCGAGTTGGTCGAAAGCGCGTGCTTCGTGCCGACGTAGCTCGACCAGTCGGCCTCCAGCGCCTTCACCGCCGGGGCATAAGGCCCGCAGAGCACGCCCCTGTCCAGGACTTCCATGACCGCCTTCTTGTCCTCGGCCGTGATCACGGGCCAGCGTACCGCCGCGCCCTTGGGAACCGTGCGCTGGCCGCCCAGCATTGCGAGCTTCTCGGACATCTCGTCTGTCTCCCTGCCTTGTTGGTTCGAGTAAGGGAGCGCAGTCTATGTCAGGCTGGCGGCCGAGTCAAGGCGCGGCGCAGGCCATCCCGCCGCGCGCGACACACGACGAAGAGAAGCGCCACGACCCAGAGCGTCACCGTAGTCGCCCGCAGTCCGGCCCAGGGCATCGCGGCCGAAAGCCGCCGGGAGAGCTTCGCCACGCCGGAGGCAGCGCGCCAGCAGAATCCCACGTCCCCGCCTGCCTCGCCCAGGAACCAGACCGCAGGCCCCGCGCCGGAGGGCCACCGCTCTACCCCCGCCGGGTACCAGCCATTTCTCACCCGGTCGCGGTACTCCAGCCACCGGTCGCCCAGCGGCGAGGTCGGCAACGGCTCCACGAGAGGTGTGACGTCGATACGCCCCCCCGCGCGGGCGGCAGCTCGCAGCTGCTGGAGCGACTGAAACCCCTCGGGCTTGCTGAAGAGCAGCCCCACGACCGGGTCGAAGGCAGCCCAGCCACGCTGCTCGGGGAACCAGACTTCAACGCCCGCAAACGCCCGCGCTGCTGCTGACTTGCCGTCGTCGCCGATCGCGAGCCGCGCGGCAACCCCCGAGGACGTGAGGAGCTGCACAGCCAACCAGGCCGTGGACAGCGCATCGACTTGCTCCCCGGCCCGCCACCGCGCCAGCATCCGGGCCGCTCCGAGCGGCCGGTGCCTGAGCACCCGCTCGCCTTGCGACGCAAAACCGGGCCGCACGAAAGGGAGCGCCGCCAATCGGCCGCACACCAGCGAGAGCTTCCCCAGGACATCCTTCGCCCGCGACACCTCCGCTACGAGCGTCATCATCGCCGCCACTCGCGCCGGCCGGAGTCTGACCGCGCGACGCTCGACTATCGCCTCCGGGTGCTCTGGCGGCAGTGCCATCCGAGCCTCGCCGACGAGCTCGACCGGCACGCTCAATCCCTCGGCCACCCAGGCGCAGAAGCAAGCCAGCACGGCCCAGGCCAAGCACCGAACGGCCCGTTCGTGCCCGTCCACCGTTCTCACGAGGCTCGCTTACGGTCGATGGCCCCCCGCAGGAGCCGTGCTGCGACACCGGGAGGGGTAGGCTTCTCCAGCCAGCCATCGGCCCCCGCGCTGCGCGCGTCCTCGTCCCCCAGCGGATACCCGCTCATCAGCAGCACCGGCAGCTCAGGCGAAAGCTCACGCAGCCGCCGCAGCAGGTCCATCCCTCCCATCTGCGGCATGACGACATCCGTGAGCACAACCGCCACTCGATCGCTACTCGCGACATACAGTTCCAGCGCCTCCTGGCCGTGGGTCGCTCCCAGCACCTGGTATCCCAGCGACTCCAGCAGGCGAGCCGTCGCCACCCGGACCTCGTCATTGTCCTCGACGAGGAGCACGGTCTCACCCTGGCCTCTGGGAACGGGTGCCTCGGCCTCGGCCTGTGCCTCGGGCTGTGCCGTCACGGCCGGCAGATAGACGGTGAAGGTGCTGCCTTCACCGACCCGTGTCACGACCCCGACATGCCCCCCGTGCTGGCGCACGATTCCATAGACCTGGGCTAACCCCAGCCCGGTCCCCTGCCCCGGCTTCTTGGTCGTAAAAAAAGGCTCGAACATGTGCTGCAGGACATCGGCCGGGATGCCGGTGCCGGTATCCCGTATTGCCAGCACAATCCAGTCGCCGGGCTCCATGCCGGAAAGCGGCACCGATTCCGTCGTTTCGAATCTGGCCTGAGAGAGTCGGATCGAGAGAGATCCCCCTTCCGGCATCGCGTCTCGCGCGTTGACCGCCAGGTTCGTCAGCACCTGCTGCATCTGCGTGAGATTCGCGACGGTCACGCTGCGGGCCGTTTCGATGCTCGCCTCGACCGCAATCGACTCGGGCAGCGTCCGCTGAAGCATCTTCAGCGTCTCCTTGACGAACGGCACCAGATCGACTGGCTGGCGCTGGACCACGGACTTGCGGCTGAAATCCAGGATTTGCCGCACCAGCTGCGCCGCGCGGCGGCCCATCTTGACGATGCGGGCGGCGTCCTCGCGCGCCTGATCCGAGATCTCGTCGGCTTGCAGCAGCTCGGCAAAGCCGATCATGCCGGTCAGCAGGTTGTTGAAGTCGTGCGCGATACCGGCGGCCAGCTGGCCCACGGCCGCAAGGCGATCCTGCTGCTGGGCGCGCTGGGCAGCGTCCCTTTCCGAAGTCGCATCGCGCATGACCAGCACGAACCCGCCGGCCAGCGCTCCGATCCGGATCGGATTGACGCGGATCTCGAAGAGCGTGCGCGTGGGCCGGGCCGACACGACCTCGTGCGGGATCCCGTCCTCGCGCGGCCGGAGGAATTCCTCGAGTGGCCGCTCCCCGAGCCGCAACAGCAGGTCTCCGCGGCGCCCGGGCGCAAGCTCGTCGAGGATCTGGTTGCCCGTCGGATTCGCCAGCACGACCCGCTGCCCGGAGTCGAGCAGACAGACCCCTTCCGGCAGGTGCTCGATCAGGCTCCGCAACTGAGACTGCTGGATCTCCAACCGCCCCAGAAGCCAATCCTTGGAGAGAGCCAGGCCGACGATTCCGGCAAACCGTTCCAGGAAGCTGCGGCTCTCGTCGGAGAGCGCGAATCCCGCTGGCACCACCACGTCCATGACGCCGAAGAGCTGGGTGTCCCGGAGCGCGACGGTGACGATGTCGAGCTCGAGTCCCGTTCCGGCGGCGCGCGTGCATCGGTGGAGCCGGATCGTGTCGACCGACTTGCCAGCGGCCAGGGACTCGACGCACGCGCACTGGCCCGCGAAGAACTCGGCCTCGCGTTCGGGAGGCACGGGCAAGCTGCCGTGGCGGGCCAGCACCCGATAACCGCGTTCGCTGGGCATCCTCAGGAGCACCCATCCACCGCTCAGCTCGAGGTGCTCGCACACGTGCTGCACCACGATGGACAGCCCCGTTTCCAGATCGCCTGCGGCGAAGCAGGTGAGCGACCTCTGGAGCAACTCCGCGTGGATCTTCTGCGCCAGCTCGACCGAGTGCTTCTCGTGCAGCCGTTCCAGCATTGCATTGCGATTACGCAGAGTGTCCCCGATGTCGTCGTTGGGAATGAGCTCGCCGGCAATGCGGGCACCGAGTGGGCCGCCGCGGGCGACCGCCATGTCGGATTCGTGAAGCGCCCGGACATGGCGCAGCAGCCAGCGTTCCATCGCAATCCAGAGCGGAACCAGGAGCATCCCGTAAATCAGCGCGAGCAGGGTCAGCGTCTTGGCCGAAAGCGGGATCGCATGCCCGACGATGTGGTGGTGCGCAAAGGCCCCGATGGCCGTTGCGGCCACGCACGTCACAGCGCCGCCAGCCAGGAGTTTGAATCGGACGGTGGGTCGCATACTCGTCGTGAGCATCGGAGCTTCGATTACGCCTGCGCCCGGTCAGTGGCATCGGCTCGTCGGGCTTGCCCCCTTTCCGACGCAGTTTACAGCAATTCAAGGACCACTTGTGAAGGAGTTGCTCGTGATGGCAACAGCACCCGTATCGAGCCTCTTTCTGGTATACTCGTGGGTCCGATGGTGGAGAACTGGGACAACCTGGCTTGCCTGATTGCAGCCACGACCGTCTTGATCCTGGGGATCGAGGCCTTCTGGAGGCTTTTCGCCGAGCCGCGCGGCTGGCCGCACGAGATCGGACGCAAGGCGCACCACATCGGCATAGGGCTCCTGGCGGCGATCATGAACCGGTGGCTGCTTAGTCGGTGGACGGGCCTATGCCTGGGGCTCGGGTTCGGCATCTTCTTGCTGGCCGGCTACAAGCTGGGGCTCCTGCACTCGCTCTTCAATCCCCAGGCCAGGCGGGATGGCCGGGACGCCATCCGCTCCTGGCGGCTCTCCTGGGTCGGGCCGGCCGCCTTCAGCGTGGCCATCGCCCTGCTCAGCCTGCTCTTCTGGGACGACGTGCCGATCTACCGGGCCAGCGTGCTGATCCTGGCGCTCGGCGATTCGTCGGCGGCGCTCTTCGGACTGGTGCTCGGCCGCCACTGCTACGAGATCTTCGGCGCCCGACGTTCCCTCGAGGGCAACATGGCGCTGGTGGTCCTCGCAACGGCGGTCTGCCTGGCCTCGCTGGCGGGCCGAGGGGGACCAGCGATGATGTTCGCCTGGCTGATGGGCGTGTTCCTTTGCCTGGCCGAGACCATCTCACCGCTCGGGCTCGACAACATCACCCTGCCGATGGCGGCGGCCGGCGTGCTCTGGCTCTTGCGGACGCCGGGCTCCACCGGACCGCTGACGGTCGACACGGGCCGACTGGAGCTGATGGCCCTGGTCACGGCCGCGGCTACCATCTTTACCGTTGCCCACCTGAATTCTCGGTTCCGCAGCCCCGCCGTGCTGGCAATGGGGGCGGCAGTCATGTTGATCGCCGAGATGGGTGAGCCCCGCGCCCTGGCGCTCCTGGCCGGGTTCGTCGCCATCGCCCTGGGGGCGGCGGCCGCGACTCCCGAGACCCAGCCGCAGACCACGGCCCCGGCGCGCGACATACTCACTCAGCTCGTGCCGTGCGCCGGCTTCGTCGCTCTCTCCGCGGCGACCTCCGACCCCAACTTCCTGATTGGTAGCCTGGCCAGCCTCACCGTGGTCGGACGGCGCTGCTGGACGCCGGGCGCAGGCGGCAGTACAGAGCCTGGGCAGCCTGCCGGAATACGGCGGCTGGCGCTCGACTCACTTTCCGGCATGGGCGCGGCTTGGGGGGCCTTGCTGCTGGCCGGAGTCGCCGCGCTGCTCTTCGACCTGGGCCGCGTGGAGACCTCCATCCTGGCGATTCTGCTCGCCTCGGCGGCAGGCGGCCTGTTCTCCTGGATGTTCCAGCGCCCGGTCGGCGAAACGGTGCCCGAGGAAGAGCCGCTCATCCATCAGCTGGCGCCGGCCGTGCTGGCGCTGACTGCCGCGCCGATCGTGAGCGTGCTGCTGGTCGGGCTTTCGGGGTGAACCGGCCATGTTCATCGTCGATTTCACCGTCGCCGACTACCTGACGCTCACGGGCCACCTGCTGGTCTGGACGGGGCTCTGGTGCGCGCTGGCGATGAAGGTGGAGCTGGCGCTGGCAGCCCTCACCCTGGCGATGCTGCTCGACGCACTGGATGGCAAGGTCGCCCGCTCGCTCGGTGTGGCCCGACCCTTCGGCCGATACCTGGGTAGCTTCGTCGACCTCGTCAACTACACCGTCTGCCCTCCGCTGGTGCTGCACGCGCTTGGCTACCGTGGGTGGCTGGCAGCGGCGGCGATGTTCATCTTCAGCACCTGCGGCCTGCTGCGGCTGGCCCGCTTCAACGAGGTCGGCAATATCCAGGATTCCCGCGGGGAGCTGGCCTACCTGGGGCTCCCAGTATTCTGGATTCATTTCATCCTGGCGCTCCTTTACGCCATCCGCTGGGCGGCTGGACCTGCCGCCTTCCACGCCGCCGCGACCGTAAGCCTGCCCGCGCTCGGGTTCTGCTTTGTGCTGGACCGACCTTTCTGGAAGCCCCAGAGCTACGGCGTCATAGCGGCGACCACTGTCGCGATGGCCGCTTTCTTCCTGTGGCTCGGACTGCGATGAGGGACGCGAAGAGATGACCTCCGCCAGAATCGCCCCCAGAGCCGCCCGGCCCGCCCCGAAATCCGCTCATTCCGCCTCGAAGTCCGCTCATCCTGAGCTTGTCGAAGGATGCCCATCCAGGGGCCACTCCGACCTCGATCTCTCCCGCTGGCTCGTCCTGGGCGAAGATCGGGGGCAGTTCCCGCCCGGCTGGCAGGCGGTCCGCGCGCGAGGCGCCCGCGTCAGGTTGCGCGAGATGGCGTCCGGACGCGAGCGGGTCTTCTTCGACCTCATCGGCGGCTACGGGGGCAACAATTTCGGCCACGGCCACCCGGCCATCCGCGCGGCCTTGCGGATGGCGCTAGAGGAGCTCGACCACGTGGCCGTCTTCCCATCGGGGCAGGCCCAGGAGCTCGCCCGCAGGCTCGTGAAGAAGTGCGGATTCGCGTCGGGGCGGTGCTACTTCACGGTCGGCGGCTCCCAGGCCGTGGAGATTGCGCTCCGGATAGGCCGTCTTTTGACCGGGAAGCCGGGCATCGCGGTGATGGAGGGCGCCTTCCACGGGTATGGCGCCGAGACGGTGGCGCTCTCCAGGGACTACGTGCCGGAGGAGCTGATGCGCGTGACGCCGGCGGCCGCGCCCGTGACACGACTGGCGTGGAACGACGAGCGAGCCTTCGCGCAGCTTTCGGCTGCGGCTCAGACGACGGGCACGCTGCTCTTCGAGCCGATCCTGGGAGCCGCCGGTTTCCGGGTCCCGGATGCCCGGTGGCTGGGGCAGCTCCTGGAGCTGGCGCGTGAGCTCGGGATGCTCTCGATCGCCGACGAGATCCAGGTCGGTTGCGGCCGTACGGGTAAATTCCTCGCGATCGAACATCTCGTCGGGCCACGGTCCCGGCGCCGGAGCTGGCTCGACGGCGTGCTCCTGAGCAAGAGTCTTGCGGGGAGCGTCTACCCGCTCTCGGCCGTCGTCCTCAACGCCGACCGGACTCCGGGTCTTTCGACGATCGACGAGACGGCGGCGCTGGGAGAGAGCTTCACCAACTCTCCGCTGGGGTGCGCGGCGGCTCTGGCGGCCCTGGATCTACTGGAAGCCGATGGCGGGGCGCTGATGTCGAAAGCGGCCCGACTGGTGGGAGCGCTGAGGCGCCAGCTCGAGCGCGCAGCCGCAACCCGCCGGTCGTGCACAGTGCGGGGTCTGGGAGCCACCATCGCTGTCGATTTCGGCGACAAGCGCTCGGCCACGCAGTTCGTCCGGCGGGCCTTCGATCAGGGCGTGCTCTGCTACGTTTGCGGCGGCCACAGGTGGGCGACGGTGAAGCTGATCCCGCCGCTGACGCTGACTCCGCAGGAAGCCGAGGAAGTGGGCGGGCGGCTGATCCGCGCGCTGGAGATGGGGGCGTGACGGCCACTGGACCGGTCGGGCGAGTCCTCGCCGTCTGGGCGGGCCTCCAGCTGGTCGGCGCGCTGCTGGCCGTGCTGGTCCGGCGCAGTGACCGCGGGCGCCCCGAGCGGCGCACGGAGAAGCTGGCGCAGAAGTTCATGAGCTACATCGGCATCACGCTGGCCGTACTGCTGCTCGGCTTCCTGCCAGACGAGACCTTCCGGATGGCACTGTTGACCTGGATGACGTTCACGATCCTCGAGTACCACTCGGCCGTGGAGCGAGCCCAGGCGGAGCTACTGAGAGACGAACCGGCGCTCGAGGGCGGCGGTCCGCTTGCGATCGCCGCCGCTTTTGCCGCCCTCTTCAGCGTGCGCGCGCTCGATCCTTCCGGCGGAGCGTGGGGCTTCCTCTGGCTGGTCGTCGGAACGACCGATGCGTACTCGCAACTCTTCGGGCAAGGCTGGGGCCGCCATCCGATGGCGCCGGTCCTGAGCCCCTCCAAGATGTGGGAGGGGTTCGTGGGTGGAACTTTTTCCGCCGTCGGGGCCGGGGTGGCGACGGCCTTCGTGTTCCCGGCGCTCTCATTGGGCCAGTCAGCTCTCCTGGCCCTGATCGTCTCGCTGGCCGCATCGGCCGGCGACCTCGTGGAGAGCGCGGTCAAGCGCCACCTGCGCATCAAGGACTTCTCGGACTTCCTTGGGACCCACGGCGGTCTGCTCGACCGGTTCGACAGTCTGCTGGCCGCGGCGCTGGTGTTCGCGCCGATCCTGGCGCTGCTTCCGCGCTGAGCGACAGGGGCCGGGTCTGGCTCAGGACGCGCGCCGCAGCGGCAGAGGGGACCTCTGGGCGCGAGCCGTTTGGGCGACCGGGATCGGACTGGCCTTGAGCTCGCTACCGCCGCAGGCGTAGACGCCGCAGCCGGAGTTGTATCGGAAGCAATCCTCGTGGTGAGGTGTCCAGCAGTCGGCGCATCTGACGGGTACTTGGGTAAGCTCTTCGGCGCAGACCGGGCAGCGGGAAGACCCCTCCGAGTTCCACGCGAGGACGTCTACTCCCCGCACCTCCGCGGCGGCGGGCTCTGCGGGCGGTAACCTGAGGTGTCGAATCCGGGGCAGTGAAGCACTCTGGGGTCTGGCCAAAAGCGCCTCGACCCGGCCCAGCGCAAACGCCTCCTGGGCCAGGAGCACAAGCCGCGCCCCCAGGATGACCGTGGCTGCGGGCGAAAGCGTTCCAGCCCAGGGGGAGAGAACGAACAGGATTCCGGCCACCGGCATCCCCATCCAGGCCGCGTCGAACGTCCAGTCGGTCTCGAGCAAGTCGCGCTGGATGCGTCGCCGGCAGTGGGCGGCGGCAATGCCCCCCAGGAGCGCGCCCTCGGCCATCGCCCAGATGTGCCCCGAGCCGAAGGCCACGGCCCGGCTCATCAGGAGCAGCACGAAGAGGAGAGCCACGAGCAGGACGCCCGAAGCACCACGTGCCAGCAGCCGCCGGCGAAAGAGCTCCAGATCGGGACGGGAGACCGTCATCGCGCGGCTCCTTTCAGCGTCAGCTCGGGTACCAGGACGGGCGAAAGTCGGCGGAATCCGGCGATCCCCAGCCGGATGGCCGTGGACACGATGCCGACCATGACCATCAACTGGAGCAGCGCGGCGCTCAGCAGCGTCGTCTGGAAGGCCGGGCCGCTGGCGAGCCATACGCCCGCGTTGAGGACGACCAGGCTCCGTCCGATCCAGGCGAAGAGGCGGGTGCCGATCGGCACGCGCGGCGCATAGTGCCTGCGGTAACCCCAGCAGAAGGCTTCGTTCAATGCCAGCGCCGCCAGCGCAAAGAGCATTTCCAGCGTCCAGAATGGTGGGCGCGGCTCCGGCGGGAGCTCCTCCCAGGCGGCCGCTCGCAGGACAGGGTCGTCGATTCCGAGGCCGGCCAGCTGCTCGCGAGCGGGGCCCTCGCGAGACCAGGTCCCGTGCGCAATGCAAAAGATGCCGTCTCCGCCCGCTGTGACGTGATAGCGCTCGTACTCCGGAGGATTGGAGCCCGGATCGGCCAGCTTCGACTGCAGGTAGCCCTCCTTGACCAGCGTCTCCTGCAGCTCGGCGGTGACCAGGCGAGCGCCGCTTGTGAGGAAGCGCTCATTCCTGTCGAGGTCGCGCATTTCGATGGCGCCGGCCAGAGTCTTCATGTTGGCGAAACACGAGCGCCTCATGGCCCGGCCTCGTCCGTAGAAGTGGGGCCCGGGACACGCGGACAGGGCGGTGGCCCCCAGGAACAATGCCAGGATCGAGGCGGCGAGCGGTCGGTTCATCATTCCTCCCGGTTCCTTGCCGCCCGGGTGCCCGGGGCGGCGTCCGGACTCTCAGACGATCGTAGCCAGTCAATCGTTCAATCGAATTTGCCTTCCATGAACGGGCGTGATCGTGTTATAAGTTACCGAACCATCACCGGGTAGTCGACCGGGGGTTGGGCGTATACCGCGTCCGGCCTGCGTAAAGGAGGAATCTGCCCATGAACCTCAGGAGATTCGGTTACGTTCTGGCCATCGTCGCGGCGGGGAGCCTGACGGCAGTGGCGCAGGACATGTTCGGCGGACTCGAGAACACCCCACGAAAGGCGCCCACGGCCAAGGATGTCGATATCCCCGAGGTGCAGGGAGTTCTGGTCCAGGCTGATTTCAACACTGACTGGAAGGACGAATCCGACGCGGCAGCCCAGGCCGAGCTCAAGGACACCATCGAAGGCAGCGTCAGCTTCATGATCGACGTTCCCTTCAAGAAGATCGTCGCCAACATGCTGAAGCCGGGCACGCTGGGCAAGATCTCTCCGAACATCTCCAAGTACGAGGCCAAGGTCGCCAGCGACACCGACGACGCCATCAAGTACAAGGTCCACGAGGAGCTCGTGCCCTTCAAGCTGCCGTTCGCCACGCTCGGACGCAGCTCGGTCAACCTCGATATGTCGATCAACAAGCGCGCCCTGAAGGCCGGCCGCCTCGTCGTCGACTACCAGCTCGATAAGGAGCTGACCAGCGACTGGAAGCGCTTCACCGGAAGCATCTACGCTCTGGATCTCCACAACGGCCGCACCATGGTGATGGTCGCCACGAGCACCAAGTCGAACTACACGATTCTTCCCGGCCTGCGCCTGAAGCTCGCCAAGCACTTCCTGGCCAAGACCAAGGACAACATCGTCAACTGGATGAAGGACCTCGAGACCGCCAAGTAACTCGGCTCACCCAGCCGTAGGAGGATTGAGTATATGAAGTTCAGGACAACCATTCTTGCGCTGGCCCTCGTTGCCAGTGGCTCGTTCGCCGCCCTCGCGGAAGACGCCGCTCCCATGGGCGGCAAGATCGACGTCGATGTCGACGGCGTTCTGGTCCAGGCCGACTGGAACAGCTCCTACCTCGACGAGACCGATGCCACCAAGCGCGCCGCTCTCAAGGATTCCATCGAAGGCAGCGTCAGCTTCATGGTCGACGTCCCCTTCAAGAAGATCGTCAAGCACATGCAGGATGTCGGGACCCTCGGCAAGATCAGCCCGAACATCGTCGCCTACAAGGCCGACAAGGTCTCCGAGAACGACCGCGAGATTACCTACAAGGTCACCGAGACGCTCGCCCCGTTCCGCTTCCCGGTCCTTTCGGACCTCGGCAAGACGAAGGTCTACCTGGACCTGTCGATCAACAAGGCCGCGATCAAGGACGGACGCCTGGTCGTCGACTACCAGCTCGACCCGACCAAGGAGAATGACTGGAAGCGCTTCGAAGGCCACATCTACGCCGTCGACACCCACAACGGCAAGACGATGGTCATGGTCGCCACCAGCACCAAGTCGAGCTACAACCTGATGGGCGCGATGCGCCTTCGCCTTGCCAAGCACTACCTGAACAAGACGAAGGACAACATCGTCAAGTGGCTCGAGGGCCTCGGCAACTGAGCCTCTGACCCCGGACGAAACCAGACAGGGGCACCGCGATTCGCGGTGCCCCTGTTGCATGAGGCGCATTCCGCGCGTCCGTCCGGCAGGAGTATCCGCATGACGACCATGATTCACGAATTCGATCCCGCGGGGTTTGCGAGCTGGGAAGGCTTCGCAGCGCTAGGCGACGTGGAGCGCGCGCGGCTCGGCCCGAGTTCGCGCTGGCTTGCGGAGGGGCGGATGCGCCACTTCGTGCTTCATGACGGCGGGAAGCCGATCGCGCGGGCCACCGCATTCGTAAACCCGCGGATGCAGGACCAGCCGGTGCCGACGGGCGTGTTCGGCTCACTCGACTTCGGCGCCGCTTTCGCGGAACACGAAGCCGAGCTGCGGGAGCTGGCTGGCCGGGCCTTCGCCTGGCTTGCGAGTCAAGGGATGCAGCGAGTCCGAGGGCCGATCGATTTCTCGACATGGAACCGGTATCGCTGCGTCACCCAGGACTGGGGTTACCCTCCGATCCTCGGTGAGAACGCTTACGAGCCGCGATACGCACGCTTCTTCGAGGGGCTGCTGAAGCCCGCCGGGACCTACTGCTCCAACCTCATCACCGACATCGAAGGGGGCAAGAAGGTCGCGAAGTACATCCGGATGGAGGAGGCCGCGGAACGCTGGGGTGTGCAGGTCGAGGAGATCCCGCTGGCTGAAGTGGAGAAGCATCTTCCGATGTTCTATGAGCTGGCCTCGAGGATCTTTCCGCTCGACTGGGCTTTCACCCCCATCGGGCCCGAGGAGTTCGCCGAGATGATGGTGCCCGTGGCGCGGCAGGCGCCCGACTTCCGGCTGATGATAGCCCGCGACCCGCAGGGCGTCCCGATCGGGCTGGTCTATGGCTACCTGAATCCGACGTCACCCAAAAAGACCGGAGTCATCAAATCGATGGGAGTGGTGCCGGAGTACCAGGGAAGAAAGGTCGCCTACCTGCTCACCTACCGCTACCACACGGCGCAGCTGGAGCGCGGCTACGTCAACTTCCTGCACGCCATGATCAAGGAGGACAACCTCTCCCGGATCATGTCGATGCATTTCGCCACGAAGGTCCGCGGCTACTGCATCTACGAAGGCGAACTGTAGGCGAACGCAATGAGATGGCCGGATCGTCCTTCGACACGGTCCTTCGACACGGCTGCTTCCGCAGCCTGCTCAGGATGAGCGGGAGGGGGGGGAGGAGAGAGTTGGGGCTGAGGCGTTCGAAGCCTGGCCGCGCGCGGATGTGGGGGAATCCCGAGGAGGCTACCTTCCGACACTCTCGTGGACCATCCGGTCCACGTCCTCGGAGAAGCGGCGGCTCTCGTCGGCGGTCAGCGGGCGGTCGCCCGCTCGCTCCAGGAGCCTGGCGATGAGCCCGTCGAGCTCGTCAGATCCACCCGAGGCTCCCAGGAAGCGACGCACCCTGGGATAGAGCCGAGGATCGATGTCGAGGGCGCGCCGAGCATGTTCGAGCATCTTGCTGGAGTAGTCGGACGCGTCGAGCTCCGAGTAGGCCGAGGCAAGTCGAATCCGGATCTCGGCGTCGTCCGGGTGGCGCACCGCCAGGTCCTCCAGAAACTCGATGTCCAGCTGGAGCCGGGCATCCTCGTCATCGAGCGCACCGAGCAAGTCCTCTCCTTCGACGGCCGCCTGGTCGGCCGAGCGGATCGCCTCGTCGCGCTGCCGGGCCAGCTCGATGAGCTTTTCGCGCAGCATCTCGATCCGCGCCAGGCCGCACCGCTCGCGGGCCTCCGTGTGACGCAGGGCCTGCCGAGCGGCGAAGAGCTGCTGACTCAGCAGGCCATTGCGCTCCCGCAGCTCCTGAAGCCGAGCCGTGACGCCAGCGCGCATCCGCGAGTGCATCCGCGAGCTCTCGTGGTCCGCATACGCGCCCAGAACCAGCAGCATCAACGCGATCGCGCCGACGCACCCCATCGACCACGGACGCCCGCACCGGCGCTCGGGCCGTATCTGGTGCCCGCACGAGCCGCACTCCACCGTGAGCGACTTCGCCGCCAGCTCCTCGCGGCACTCCGGACACTTCGGCACTCCATAGATTTCGAAGGACATTGCGCGCCTCCTCGACGCCCCCGAAGAACCTTACCACCCCGTCACCGGCCTCGCCACGGGTGAAACGGAAGACCCGTGGCGGAAGACCCGTGGCGCCTACCTGTACCGGGCGTTGGCACCGACCATTCCGGCGACAATTCTCCGCAGGCTTGGTGTTGAGATTGGAGAGGTGGCGCGGGCTTCCAGCCCGCGCTGGGCGGGCAAGATGCCCGCCCCACCCAAGAAGGTCGCCGAGGCAAAGTATGCGAGAAACTCCCTCCGTTCTTGCTCGGTGCCCGGGGTTCTTGCACCTCGGCCTCAGTCGCCGCCGCCGCGCTGCTGCTCGCCTTCGATCCTCCGGAAGTCCATCCCGACCTTGCCGACGGGAATCGGGAACTTCAGGACGCGCCGGTTCTCGGAGCGATCGACGGCGACCACCTCCATCTCGTAAACGCCCTCGGCGCGGAACACGTGCTCGAAGGTCAGGAACGGCGCCTTGGTGAACTGGGAAGTGTCGGCGAGCTGGGCCTTCGGAACGTCGACGATCGTCGCCTTGTAGACCTCGTCGGCAGGGTTGTCCCTGCGGTAGATCCGCGCCGAAAGATGGGACATCGGGTAGAGGAACCTGGGCGTGCCGCTCGCGCGGTCCAGCCTGGGCGCCACGTTGTCCTCGGCGCTGACGGTGATGCGGAAACGGCTGTCCTCGTTGACGATCGGCGCATCGGCGGCCGAGCGAATCGTAAGGAAGCTGGCCGCCTTGGCGTCGGTCGGATTCTGGAGCGTGCCGGGCTTGGCCGCGGCGTCCCACGTCTCGGAGTTGTTCCGGAAGTTGCCGTACAACCGATCCCAGGGTGAAACCTCGGACATCTTGGGCAACCGCGAGTGGGGTCTGGAAACGTCGTAACCACCCACGGGATCGCCGGCCCCGCCGATGTCGTTCGGCACAGTCACCACGTCGACGATCCGCTGCTCCTGGCCGGGCCGCGTGTACATCTCCTCGAGCACGACCTTGGGATTGGGTCGCAGGTTGTCCCGCACGCCAAACGTGCCAGCGCGGAAGATGGTCGTGTTGCCGCAGCCGTCACCTGCGTTGATCTGGTAAAAGTTGTCGGCGGCATCCAGCGGGTTGAGAGGTCCCCCGTTCAGGCTGGCCGGGCCCTGGTGGTTCATCGTCTTGGCGTCCAGGCTGGCGTGGAAGCTGCCCCCTTCGAAGCTGGCGAAACCGACCGGCGGCAGCAAGCTCGCGGGATTGACCTTGAACTTGAAGTCGACCACGCAGCTCATGTGGGCGTCGCAGGTCGACTTGTTGTCGAACACCTCGCAGGAAATGCCCTGGACCACCTCCCGCTCCTCGGCCATCGCAATTCCCGCGACGCGCGGATAGGTGGCGCTGGTGTAGTCGCGGGTCCCGTCCGTCTTCGGCCGCAGACCCTGTTGCACCTCGACCGGGTTCCTGGAGTAGAGGAAGTCGACGGCCTGCTTCAGCTCTGCGTCCGAATCGAAGGCGACCTCCTTGTAGAACGGGTCCAGCACGGTCCGGAGCGGCACCGGCTGGGCCTCGCCCTCGATCTGGAGCAGCTCGTCCCGCGGCTCGTAGGGATCGTCCTCGGCCGTCTCGTTGGGCGCTGGGGCCTGGCCCACTCGCCCACCGTACGGGCCGACCATCGTGCCTTCGAGCCGCTCAGGCAGGACCAGGTACATGTAGCGGTAGCCGTCCCCGTCCCGCACCTTGACGCGGTTGCCGAGCGAGAGTCCGGTCTCGTAGTTGAAGCTCACCTTGATGTCCTGGGCGTTGGTGTTGGAGTTGCGATCGATCACGTGGACCGGCTCGAAGGCGGCGTCGTTCTTACCGTCCCCGTTGGCGTCCTCATTGGCGGTCGTGCTGGGCCAGCCGCCGGGAGCTCCCGGTTGGGCCTCGAAGTCCCCGGTGTAGGCGCTCAGGATGAAGTCGTGCTTCGGAGGCACTTCTGCGCCGGCGGCTGCCGGCGGCAGCTCCAGCTCCACCGGCGACTGGTTGATGTCGACGTCGGAAGGCAGCGGAGGCACGACGTCCTCGACGTAGAACTCGCGGCTGGCGACCAGGTTCATCTGCGTGAAATCCATGGCCGTGGTCCACTGGGTTCCGTCGAATGACTCCGCGCGGCCGTCGAGCTTCACGAAGACCTCCATCAGCACGTCGCTCGTCGGTACGGCCGGGTCCCCCTTGCCTGCTGTGACCGGAGCGGTGCCATCGGGAACGCCGGGGTCGAAGGCAACGTCGGCGGGATGGAAGGCCTTGCGGGCTGGGTTGGCGCTGATGCGGTCGCCGAAACGGAACTCTCGGCCGGAGTGATCGGTGCCGTCGGTCAGGATGTAGTACTTCTCCTTGAAGTCGTCACTCTTGAGATCGAAGGCCGCCCGGTGAGGCTTCTCGCCCGGCTTGGTCTTGCAGTTGGGGACCTTCTGCAAGGCGTAGGTGAGCTTCACGTCCACGAAACGGAACGTGACGCCGTTCTTCTTGTAGCCAGCGGGCAGCTCCTCCACGCCGTTGGCGACGAGGTAGGCGGCCTTCTGGTTGCCGGCCAGGGACTCGGGGGCCAGCGCAGAGCCAGCGAGCTGGTTGGCGGGGCTCAGCACCGGCTGACCGCCGGGCTGGTAGACCGTCCATGGGTTCAGCAGCGACCCGCGATCGAAGTACCGGCGCTTGTTGATGTACGCGCCGACACCTTTCACGGTCTCCTTGTTGGAGCAGAGATCGCGCAGGTGGCGCTTGAGGTCTGCCGGCGTCGCCCTCCCCTTGGCGAAATCCTGCGGCTGAGGCTGCAGATCGATGACGCCGCTGCCGAGGAGAGCCTGTTCGCTTGTGAGCCCCGCGGCGCCGGAGGCCGCCGGCGCAGGCCCGGTCACGAGAAACGCGAGTGCCAGGACTGACCAGACGAGTGAACGCATCTTTGCCCTCCTAAGGGTCGGCTCAATAGTGATCGTTCAGGGCCTTGCCGTAGTTGTAGAACTCCGTGAGCACGGGCGCCGGCATTGCCGTCCAGGGGTTGGCCTGGGCGCGCTTCCTCAGAGCGTCGAGCGTACCCTGGGCAAGGACGGCGAACGGAAAGTCTCCCCCCGCGGCGGCCAGCACGTAGGAGAGCTGGCGGACGGCCAGGTCGGTGTCGGAGTAGTTGGCGTAGGCGCCGGAGGTCATGCCGGCCTTGGCCCACTCCCGGTTGCCGCGGCCGCTGGCGAACTGGCCGAGCGAGTAGTGTGCCAGCAGGTTCCTGGCATCGACGGCGGCCGCCTTGCGGTAGAGGTCGGAAGCCTGTGCCATCTGGGTCCGCACCTCGGCGCAGGCCCCGGCGGCCCAGAGAGTGGCCGAGTGCTCCGGGAACTTCTCCTGCAAGTACGCCACCTTCTCGGCGGCATCGCCCGCGCGATCCTCCAGCAGGTAGGCCAGCACCTCCCACTGGGCGTACGCCGGATTGCCGGGCGAGGTCCGGCCGGCCTGCTCGAACCACGCGCGCGCCTGCGCCAGGCGGTTCGGCTCCGCGCTGGAGAGGTAGGCGTTGCCCAGGCGCACCATCGTTTCGCCTCGGCTCGGCTCCAGTTCGAGCGCCTCCTGGAGCGCCCCGATCGCGTCGGTGGCCTTGCCCTGGCGCAGCAGCATGCGCGAGCGCCCCCAGCGGGCCGGGACGCTCTTCGGATCGAGCTTGGACGTGACGCGATCGAAGGCGTCGCGCGCCTCGTCCGGCTTGCCGGCGTTGACCAGAGCATTGCCGTAGGCCGTCTGGGCGCCGGCATGTTCGGGAGCCCGCTTCACGGCCTCGGCAAGCGCTGCGACGGCCGGGGCTGGATCGAACGGCGGGTACTCCATCGCCAGCCGCGCCTCTTCGATGGCGGCGCCCACGGCATCGTCCTTGCGAGCCTGCTGCAGAAGCTCGCGGGCGCCCTCGAGCTTTCCCTGCATCTCCAGGACCAGTGCCTGCCGGATCACCAGCTCAGCCCGGGCGGTGCCGCTCGCCGCCGACCAGGCCTTCCGGTATGCGGCGAGCGCCTCGGAGAGCTTGCCCTCGTCGCGCAACTTGTCGCCGGCCGCGGCAGGCGAATCGGCGGCGTCCGCGATGGGAGCGGCGGCCGCCCAGATCAGACCCAGCAGTGCGAGTACGAGATGGAACTTCACGGGTGACTCCTCCCTTGCGGGCCGGTTCCTGCCGGGAGTGGCCCCGGCTCGACCGGTTTCTCGGCCCTCTGCCAGGGCTCGTCCACGTCTCCGACGACCTCCAGGTACGCCACCAGATCCCGCTTCTGGTCGTCAGTCAGCGAGAGCGCGTAGAACTTGTCGAAATGGGCGACGACCTCGGCCAGGCCGGCCGCGGAGCCGTCGTGGAAGTAGGGAGCGGTCCGGCGGGCGCCCAGGAGAGCAGGCGTGTCGAAGACTCCGCCAGTCCCGACGTCGTGGCCAGCTCTATCCGTGAACTGCGCCGCCGGGTCGTGACAGGAGGCGCAGCTCTTGCCTCCGAAAGAGGGTCTGGGCTGCTGAAAGAGCTGTTCGCCGCGCATGGCCGGCAGCGGCGCGCGGGCCACGAGCTGGCCGGAGCGCCCGAGCAAGGAGTTGGGCAAGAACTCGAACTCGTTGGTGTAGGCGGTCAGCGCGTCCAGGTCCCGCGTGGACGGCTCCGGACCGCCGAATTCAAGCACGATCACATTCCGGATGAACTCCCGGAGGCTACCCGTCCGTCCGTCCCGGCCGTAGGGGCCGGTAAGCCGCACGCCTCGAAGACTCGGAATATCCACCGGGTCGCTCAAGTCGTTATGGGCCGCGGCGTTGAAGTAACGATGCGTGAGATCCACGGTCCCCGGGCGCCGGCTCAGGCCCGGGATGAAGAAGCCCGGGTTGGTGTCGCCAGCCGGGTGGCAAGTGCCGCAGCTCACCGAGAGCGACTGGGCGCGCGGCCCCAGCACGGTCGGGTCCTCGAAGAGGATGTCGCCCAGCCGCGCAAGCGGGGACGTCTCGCCGCCCAGCGCCTGCGACCGCAGGATCTGGCGCGGAAGCGGATCCGGTCTCGACAGCCTCAGTCCCAACTTCTCGGGCTCGAGCTCCAGCGCAAGCGGCGACGCCGGGGACTCCTGCGCGGCCGCGGCACTCGCGGCAGAGGTCACCGGCAAAGGCGCTCCGGCCGCCAACGGCGCCACGAAGGTCCCGCCGTCGGTCGCCACCGCAAACCAGTCACTGCCTGCCGCCACGGCCTCGACCCGCTCCGAGGGCAGCCCCCCCGCCCGCGTCAGGGAGTACCAGCCGCCGCCCATCCGGGCGAGCATGCCGTCACCCCACGTGCCGCAGAGCAGCATTCCGCCGACAACGGCCAGCGAGGTCACCTTCGGCCGAGCCACGGGTGGCGGGCTGCGCCGGCCAGGCTCCACCGCCCTTTGCTCGGCCTCGCCCGCAGGGGGTAGCTCCGACAGGCCTCCGAACCGCCCGGCCACGAGCCAGCCGTCCGCGACCGCCAGCGCCCGGACCGTGTCGTCGGCGCCCGCGCGCTCCAGGCGGTGCTCGCCCTCGCCCCCGCCCGACAGGCCAAGCAATCGTCCGTCCCCGCGCGCCGCCCAGCATTCCCTCTCGCCGTCCGCAGCCAGCGCCTCGACGGCTCCGGCAACTCGCGTTACCCGCCACCCGCCGTCCTCCAGGAGGAAGAGACCCTGCGAACTCCCCGCCACGAGCTTGCCGCGGAACCACGCCAGCGCCCGCGTGAACCCCGGCGGCGCCGCCACGGTATCCCAGTCTTCGCCCGTCCATCTCACGATTCTGTCCGGATCGATCAACGCCCAGACGCTCTCCCGGCCATCCCACGCGAACGCGTTCACCCGCCCTCGAGGCAATCCGCCCTCGCCTGCGGCCCACGTCCGGCTACGGCCGGCCTCGAAGCGCGTAATGCCACGCCCCGAGGTCCCGATCCAGAGCGCACTCCCGGCCGCCAAGGCCGCCGTGCACGGCACTCCGCGCAGCACAACCGCCGGCTCGCCGGCAAGCTCCAGCGCCGCCCCGTTCGCCGCTACGGCCGGGGGCGGATGCGCCGCCAGCTCCGAAACCAGCGCGCACCCCGCGACCGCGACCCACGCCGCCCACGACATGCGCCCTTCCAGGCCGAGCATGTGACCTAGATTACCAAACTTCCCGCCCGCCTGTCAGCACGGGCAACCGCCCGGAGGGCGGGTTCTCGGCTAAGTCGCGAGCCCGGAGGCGGGCTATCCCGCGGCGACCTCCAGCTCGGCCGGCGTGCGGGGCTGGTAGAGCGGCAGGACGCGGCTCATGCCGTGCATCTCGGGAAAGCGATCGAAGAGCGCGAAGGTCTCGGGTAGCGTTGCGCGGCTGTAGGTGGCCTCGTGCCAGGCGCGGCTGCTGGAGACCGCCATCCCTTCCCGCAAGATGCGGTCCCGCATCGGCAGCAGCCGCTGGTGACGCGCCACCAGCGTGTCGACGGCTGCCCGCACGGTTCGCCGCGGATGGGCGAAGCTCCACATGATGCGCTCGAAGATCTTCGCATTCAGAGTCTTTTTCCAGGCGGGCGCCGGTGCCCAGAGCAGCTCGAGGAAGTGGTGGTCCATCTGGAAATGGCGAAGCTCGTCCATCGCGTGGAAGCGGTGGACGGCCTGGTAGACGCCGTCGAGCTGATCGCGCACGGCCTGGTGCTTCTTGTGGAAGTCGAGCGTCTTCTCCTCGAAGAGCGTCGCCACCCAGATCCACCAGATGAACATCTCCGGATTTTGCGTGCTGACGTCCATGAACTTCTCCTCCGCGGCGGAGAGCCGATAGACGTCGTAGGTCTGCTTCTCGTAGACCTCCGGCCGGGAGTGGAGCAGCAGCCGGCGGAACATCTGGGAGTGCTTGATCTCCTCGTCGATGAAGAACTCGCAGGCCTCTCTCATCTCTGGCCCGAGCTTCGTGCCCCCTTTTTTCAAGAAGGCGCGCAGGGCCCGCACGAAGAGGCCGTCCTCCAGGAACATGAACTGCTCGCAGACACCGTCCGCGTGCGCGTGGTTGTAGGTCAGCTTCTCCTCTGGAGTGAGCTCGGACCAGACGGCGGTGAAGGGAAGGTGTGCCATGCTCTCCGGAGCGTGGTTCTTCTGGGGATCGGGCTGGGCCCACGGGATCGACTCGATGTCGAAGGCGTTCTGCCGGGACGCCTCGCAGATCTCGGCGAGGCTGCGCTGGACGAAGTGGTAACCGGCAGGCGCCTGCGAGTCCGAGGCGGCCAGGTCCTGCTCGGGACCGACCTCACCTTCGACGAGAGCGGTGGGAGCCGCCGACCGGGCGCGGGTCCAGGCGATCTGGTCGCGGATCAGCTTTCCGAAGACGGCGCCGTACCCGGGGTATATGGTCGCGGCGTAGAGCTTCGAGCCGGTCGCCTTCAGCCGCTCGTGGGCGGCTTTCCAGTAGCGATGCCCCACGCCGGGCGCGACGTGGTGCATGCCGTGGTAGCCAGCGCCGTGCGGAGCCAGGAAGAGCTCCTGCCAGAGCGGCGCCTCGATGTTGGTGCAGCCGGCCAGCTGTTCGGCGATGGTGTTGTTGCGGGCCTCTTCGTAGATGTGGTCGCACAGCAGCCGCACGTAGCCGATCGTCGCCGAGGCGATCATCGGCGCCCCCAACGCCCAGAGGAACTCGGCCCAGCGGCCGCTGGTCACGACCAAGGCTACGACGGCGTACCAGAAGGCGCTCGTGCCCAGACCGTACTTCCAGATCTTCTCGCCCTCCCTCAGTCGCCGCGGGTCGTCGAGCTGAGGGGCTGCGCCAAACTGGCTGAAGAACTTCACGTGCACGCGGCGCAGGGGCGGCAGAACGGCCGCTGCCGGGTAGAGCGCCAGTCTCAGGACGAGCCAGACGGGCAGAAAGGCCGTGAAGAAGAGCACGCCACCGACAAACGACGGGACGCTCTGGCGATTGGGCGGCAGGAAGTAGGGGTCCTTCCCCGGGATGTTGGAGCCCTGATGGTGCAGCGCGTGCGCGTAGGCGTAGTAGTCCACGTTCATCAGGATGGGCCAGCAGACGATGGCGTCGAGCATCAACCGCCGCCAGGGCCGCTGGCGCGATCTCCTGAGATGTCCCAGGTTGTGCATCAGGTTGGCCAGCGCGTGAATGCGCGCAGCCATCACGAGCCACACCGGAAGGCAGACCCAGAGCGAAGGCACAGCCAACGTCAGCGCCGCCCCCGCCGCCAGCCACGCCAGATCGGCAAGCGCGTCCCGCAGCACTTCCCATTCGTTCTCTTCGAACCACTCGATCGGGAAGTCCCGGACGGCCTCTCGAAGTGTCCGCGTCTCCTCGACGGCGTCGTATGAAATCATCGGTGGTTCTCCCCGTGGTGGCGGATCGCGCCGGCCCCGCATTGTAGCAGCATTCCCCCCCGATTGCCACCCCAGTTACGATTCCGTCAAGAGCCGATGGCCTCTGCCCCTCCGCTCATCCCGAGCCCTCCCCTCCCCTCATCCTGAGCTTGTCGAAGGATGCCCCAGCCCCTGCCCCTGCCCCAGCCCCTGCCCCTGCCCCAGCCCCTGCCCTCTTCGACTATGATGCCGCCATGCCCGACCGGCCTCGCATCGTCCTGGGTATGGCCTCCAGCATCGACGGGAAGATCACCACCCGGGAGCGCCCCAAGCTCCGCTACGGTTCCGACGAGGACCGCAGGCGCCTGGAAGCGCGGCGCGTCGCGGCCGATGCCGTGCTGATCGGCAAGGGCCAGCTGGTCTCAGATGATCCGCCGCTGCTCGTGCGCTCCCCCGAGTGCCGCCAGCGGCGCCTCTCCGAGCGAGGGCCCGAGGGGATTCACCCCGTCAACTGCGTCGTCACCTCTCGCCTGGATCTCGACATCTCCTCTTTCGAGTTCTTCAATCACGCCGAGACCCGCCGCGTCGTCTTCACCACTGGCGCAGCGCCTGCCCACGCCTTGGCCCTGGCCCGCCGCCACGCCACCGTCGAGGTCGTCGGGGCGGCGGCCGACGGCCGGGTCGATCTCCAGTCCGTGGTCCGGCGCATGGGTGAGCTCGGGTGGAGCTTCGTCACGCTGGAAGGCGGCGGCACGCTCAACTTCGCGATGCTCCAGGCCGGGCTGGTCGATGAGATCCAGCTCACGCTCTGCCCGTTCGTCTTCGGCGGCGGTGGCGGCGTCCCGACCAGCATCGACGGCGACGGCTTCCCGAAAGAGGCCATCCGGAAGCTGCAGCTGGCCTCCTGCGAGACGTCCGCAACCGGCGAAGCGTTCCTTCGCTACCTGGTCGAGCCCGCGCCTGCCGCGATCGAGCCCGCGGCGACCTTCAGCAAGGCCTTCCGGGTGCGGTGAAGGAGCCAGAAGCTCCGGCGACTCCAGGCCCCGGCTCCAGCTCCTCCGGGCTGGCGGCCCTCACGACTTGGGCACCAGAACGCGAAGCCGGCGCTCGTGCACCGACAGCCGCATCTGGGAATCGAAGACCAGCTCCTCGCCGTCGGCACAGAACATGAACGGTCGGCCGTCCGTGCTGGCCAGCTCCACGTCCTGCGTCTCGAAGCTCTCCACGCCCGCCGCCGCCGGAGCAACACCCCGGCAGAGCGCGAAGATCGCGCGCAGCAAATGCCATCCGCTGTGCTGCCGAAAAACCAGCAGCCGGAAGTGTCCGTCGTCGTTGGCCGTCCCCGCGGCCAGCGTCATGGTCCCGCCGACGCGCGGCTGGTTGCAGGCCACGACGAGCGGAGTCTCCACCTCGAACGTCCCGCGCTCGCTGACGATCCTGAGGCGGTAGAGCTCCAGCCGCCTGAGGAATCCAATCCAGAGAACGCCCAGCACATAGACCAGTGAGCCCACCATCGCCAGAAACGGCCTGGCGCGCTCCACCGCGCGCAGCTGGTTCACGATGCGTACCACGTCGCTGCCGAACCCGAGGAACCCGACCGTCGTGAAGGGCGCATCGCCCGCAACCAGCACATCAATCGGCTTTTCCTCGAGCTCTTCGCCATCGAGCGCCAGCGCCCGCCGCCCGCGCGGGACGCCCAGCTCTGCGGCCAGGTCGTTCGCAGTCCCGCACGGGACCAGCCGCACGGTCGCGTCGGCTTCGAGCACGGCTCCGAGCAGCCGGCAGAGCGTGCCGTCCCCGCCCGCAATCGTCACCTGTCCGAACCGGCCGACCGAAGTCCTCAAAAGAGCTTCCGCATCCTGCGGCTCCACGAACTCCGCGTCGGCCCAGCGCCGGCGCAACCGCTCGAGCAGTCCTCCGCCCGTGCGGAGCGCCGACCGGTTCACGATGACCATCATGCGGCGCGCTTCGGCCCGGGCCTCCGCACTCCGCTCGCCCGGACGGCGGCCGGCGTCCGCGGGCAGCTCGCAAGCGCCCGCGGACACCGTCTGACTCGACGAATACATCCGCCGTCCCTCGAGGAGCTCTCGCGTCCTCGACTCAGTTGGTCCAGAACAGGGTCCCGAAGATCAGGCCCCAGATCATGCCGGAGTTGACGAGACCCGAGCGGCTGTTGACCATCGTGTAGACGCCCTTCAGCAGGGAGTCGCGGTCCTTGGCGCCGGGGAACAGCCCGTGCATCGTGTAGTCGCGCCACTCGCCCGGATCGTGCGTCGGCTGCCACTCGGGATGAATGTTCAGATCGAGCAGATCGACGTTCTGAACGGGGCTCACCAGGTGCCGCAGGTCGACACCGAACTCCTTGGCCATCGTCTGGCGGATCTCGATGCGCTTGAAGAACGGCGTGTAGCGGCTGAGCTTCTCGTTGGAGCTGATCTTGGTGGGCAGGAAGAGCGTCAGATCCTCGGGCGGGCTCTCGAACCAGCCGGCCAGGTTGACGTTCACGCGCTGGCGGTTCCAGGAATCCTCGAGGGCGACGCCGCCCGTCAGCAGGGCGCGCATCTCGTTGACGAGGTTGGCGATCCGGCCCGTCCAGGGCTTCATGACGTTGTAGTCGAACCAGCGGCCGGCCGGGTTCTCGTCACCCTTTGCGAACTGGTTGTTGTTCAGCTCCTCCAGGTAGTTGAGGCTGGCCAGAAGGTCGGCCTGCGACGACTTGATGAAGCCCTTGCCGTCCAGGATCTGCTTGGCGTCGTTCTTGTGCCAGAGCTTGAACAGCTCGGGCACGGTGAACTGCCGGACGACCTCGGCCAGCTCATTGAAGGCGCGGCCCTCGTTGAAGCGGCTGCGGACCTTGAAGAACGAGTTGAAGTTGTACGCGCAGAAGATCTTCGTCCAGCCGATGTAGCTGCGGTACATCGCCGCAAGGATCAGACCTTCGGAGCGGCCGATGCGCTTGACCGGGCTCTCGTCGGCCGGCTGCACGCCGCCGCCCAGGACCCAGTTGCTGAAGCCGGCGCGCAGGTCCCAGTCGAAGCTGAAGTCCTCGCCCTTCTTGACGACGTTGGCCTCCAGCGCCTGGGCAACATTTTCCATCTCGGGGAAGACGTCGCCGGCAAGCCACTCCTGCAGCTTCTCGCCGTTGGGGAAGATGGCGAATTCCTTGGAGTTGGCGAACTTGCCGTTGACGACGTCGTAGACGGCGTCGGTGGGCGCATCGCAGAACCAGCGGATCCAGTGCATGCCGGCGTTGTTGCCGGTGACGCGCCAGGTCTCGAACTGGCGGCGGATGGAGTTCTTGTAGCGGCGGTAGTCGAGCGGGCTGTGCAGCAGGAAGCCCTGGATGCGCCAGCCGAAATGGCGGAAGAGCTGGACCGGCTTGAACGCGGCGTAGGCGACGGTCATCGACGGGTCACGCGGGAAGCGGTGGAAGCCGCTCCCGATGATCTTGTAAGCATTGACGATGTGCGTCGCGCCTTCCGGGCTCTCCGCCGGCAGGTCCTTGAGCTTCAGCAGCTCCGCGTTGGCGGCCGCGATCACGGCAGCGGGGCTGGAGGCGTCGTCGCCTGCGGCGGCCTCGTCGCCACCCGGGCGCTGCATGTCAGAACTGTCCTGGTCTCCCGGCTCCACCTGCGTGGAGGCGCGCGGAGATGCGGCGGGCTCTGCAAGCAACGTCGCCGACGGTACCGTCAACAAGGCCGCGGCGATTGCCACGAACAAACCCAATCCCAACATCCAGCTCTTTCTGGGCGCCATGTGTGGCCCTCCTCTTTCCCTTCGTCCGTTCGATCCGATCAAGGTGCGATGTGCTGACCCACCCGAGCAGCGACGGCGGCTGCCGGCGTACTCCGGGGGTCGATCTCGATTCCGTTCTTTTGCAGGAAACCAGGCCTGTCGGCAAACTGCGAAGCCAGGGCGGCGGCGCGCTCGGCGTCACGCGGAGCAACCGGCGC
Source organism: Candidatus Wallbacteria bacterium (assembly GCA_016213845.1). GTDB lineage: Bacteria > Muiribacteriota > UBA6191 > JACPRK01 > JACPRK01 > JACPRK01. Next base: position 1,934 of record JACQZN010000082.1, on the reverse strand, counting down.
ATCGGCTTCCAGACAGGCTCCAAAGAAGTCGTTGACACGCCAAAGGACGTCCGGGCCCACGGCCGACGGCGATGGCGCAGCCGCCCCCAGCCGGGCGCGGAGGCGATCGTCGGAGAAGCGGTAGTCTCTGACGGTATACGATGTGTTGAACCTGAGCCGGGCTGAGCACCAGCGCTCCAGCGTTCCACCGTCGGTCAGGCGGTCCGGCGTCACGAACTCCACCCCGCCCAGTCCCAGATGCGACTCCACGGCGCCCAGGAAGTACGCCGTCGGGCGCGGAGCGCCGCTCACCACGTGCATGATGTCGTGGCCCGCGGGCGCCGTGGCAGCACACTGCACCAGCCGCCCGATGCAGTCCGCGACGTAGTCGACCGTGACGACGTCGGAACATGCCCGAGGGTCCCCGGGCAGGCCAAGAGGCAAGTAGGCCAGCCGCCGCCCTCCGAAGGCCTGCGAGACCTCGTGCGCCGCGGCCCGGACAACGGCGTAGAGCCCGTAGTAGCCAGTGAAGTTGCGGGCCCATCCGGTCGGCGACGAGCCGATGATGATGCTGGGCCGCACGATGTCCACCGGAATAGCCGACTGGGCCAGCAGCAGCGCCTCGGCCGTCGCCTTGGACTGCTCGTAGAGATTGTTGAAGGCGGTCCCCGCCACGTCGATCGGCCGCTCCGCAACCTCGCCGGCCGCCGAACCGCAGACGTAGGCCGTGCTCACGTGGCAGAGCCGCGAAACACCGGCTGCGGTCAAGGCATCCAGCAGGCGCCGGGTCCCCTCCACGTTGGTGTCCATGATCTCCGCCCGGTGCTGTTCGCTGTGCTTCAGAGACGCGATCGTGTTCACAAACGGGACGCCGCGAAGCTCGCGCGCGGCTTCGGCCGGAAGCTCTCCACCGGCGAGATCGTAGGCAAAGACGCGCACCCGATCGAGCGCTATCGGCCCGAAATCCGGGATGCCGTCGAGAATCTCGCGAACCCGGCGGCGAGCCTCCGCATCGTCCCTCCCCCGGGCGAACGCCAGGACCTCGTACCCTTCGCTGGCAAACCAGGCGCACAGGTACGCGCCGAGGAATCCCGTGGCACCGCCAACCGCTACACGCCTCAGCACGTCCGTCCGTTCCTCTCCCCGTCGCCCCCTGCCGTCCGGCTAGGCTCCCGGCGCGTCAAGGGCGAAGAAGGGCGGCCCAATCTACCATGAATGCGAATCAGCCATCAACCAAATTCGGGCCGAATTCCCTGCCGCGCGACCCCGGTCACTCTTCGCGCCCCCCCCTTGAGCGAGGCCTTTCCCTGTTCGCGAGAGTTTCACCCGCTCGCCGATGGGTCGCAGCCAGCCGCGCTATTCGCCTGACCCCTCGCCGCCCCTCCCTGCTGTGCTCAAGCGACCGCGCCTCCAAATCCCGCGCCCGCCCTTCCCCTCCGCCCCTCCGGGGCTCCCGCCGAGGCGCACGCGTCCAGGGGGAACCACAAACGCTGGCTGTGAGACGCCGCGTGTTCTCGCTCGGCGCCGCGCTCGAGGAGCCCTGGCCCCGCCCAATCCCTACTTACCCTCCTGCTCGTCCATCTTCTTCATAATCGCACGTTCAATGACGCGGATCGCGGCGTCGGTGGCGTCTTCAACAAGGAATCGTGAGTCATCCAGATCCAGCAAGGCCAGATCAATGAGCTTCTTGTATCTACCGTCGCCATGTTTCAAGCACTCGCCATCCAGTCGGAAGCTTTTCGAGCCTGTCGCCGAACGAATCGTGATGCGGTAGGGCTTCCGATCGGGCAGTTGACTTGCGATGTGACATGAAGCTAGGAGCGCGTCGGGGAAAAACAAACAGGGAACAGGGAACCGGGGACCGGGAACAGGCAACGGAAAACTGAACCTGTCCGTTCGATTCCCGAATTCCTGTTCTCTGCTACCTCTATCCCTTTCCCGGTTTGGGTTCCGTC
>JACQZN010000081.1 GCA_016213845.1 Candidatus Wallbacteria bacterium | reverse complement strand
GCGCGTCAATCGCCTGCGCGTAAAGGGCGGGGGCGGCATCCAGACAGACCAGCTCCGAGCTGACGCCACGCGCCTGGACCTGCGTCATCCCGACCAGGACAGCGAGCCTGACCGCTTCCCTGCTGACCTGCAGCACTACGCGCCGCCCCTCTGGCTGCACGACCGCGACCGGCACGCCCCGCAGCTCGGGCCGTTCGCGCGCATGGACCGCGACCAGGAAGTCTTCGATGGTGATGCAGAGCATGGGGGAAGGGGGGAGATGGAAGGTGGAAGATAGAAGGTGGAAGGTAGAAGGTGGAAGATGGAAGGGATGCAGGATGCGAGCGTGTCCCGAAGACGTGCCCCCTTCTCGATTCTCGATTCTCCTACTCACTACTCACTACTCACTACTCGCTACTCGCTACTCCCTACTCTCCTCCTCACGACATTCACATCCAGGCCACAGCGGGAGCGCGTCACAGCCAGACGCAGCGCGGTGACGCCGGGCGGGAGAGGCCGGCGATCGAGCTCGCGGCTGGACTGCGTCACGAAGAGGACGACGGCCTGTCCTTGCTCGGCGACCCGGGCCAGCCGGTGCAGAGGAGCGGGGGCCAGCACCGGTGACGGAGCGATCGTGAGATCGAAGACCACCAGATCGAATCCCCGGCAGCGGACCAGCAGCTCGCACGCCCAGAGCGCCTGGGGCAGCGCGCTCGGCCGGACAATCAGCAGCCGATCCAGCCGGGCTCCGGCAGAGGCCAGTGACGGCGGATAGAGCGTCGCCGGCAGATCGACATACCCGACCCAGCCGGCCGCCAGCGTCAGCGACGCCACCAGCCGGTCGGTCACGGTCCCCTTGCCTGACGAAAGCCCTCCTCCGAGCTCGATGAGACACCCCTTCGGCAAGCCGCCCCCGGGCAAGCGGGCGTCGACCTCCGCCATTCCCGTCGGCAACACCCCCGCGGACACGACTCTCCGAGACGCCTCGGGGAATCGCTCGGCGAGCACATTCTGGAGATGTTGCAGCGCGGAATGCATGGGGGCTGGAGACGACACAGGAAAGCGGTGCGCTGCTTCAGGTGCATCGCAACACACCTCGAACGCGACCCTGGATGCGCAGCTTCTTCACGTAGAGGGGAGACATCGCCGGATTGGCCGGCTGGAGCCGGATGCGGCCCTTCTCGCGATAAACGCGCTTGAGCGTGGCCGTGCCGTCTTCCAGCAGGGCCACGGCGATGGCGCCGTCGTCGACCGTCGAGGCAGGCTCCACGATCACGTAGTCCCCGTCCAGGATGTGATCGTCCACCATCGAGTCGCCCCTCACCCGCAGGGCGTAGGCCTCGCCACGGGCCATCTGCGCCGAGACCACGATCGGTCTCTCGACAGCCTCCAGAGCCTCGATCGGCCGGCCCGCTGCGATGGTCCCGATCACCGGCACTTCCACACCCGCTTCGGAGCCCAGCTTCTCCCGCAACAACGACAACCCGTGCGCCTGCCCGTCGCTGGCCAGGAACCCCTTCCGCTTCAAGGCGTCCAGGTGCTGCCGAACCGTCGCATACGCGATCCCCAGCTCCTGCGCCAGCTCCCGCAAGCTCGGCATGTACCCGCGCTCACGCGCAAACTGCCGCAACCGCTCCAGGACCTTCAACTGTTTTTCGGACAGATTGAGCGTCATCGCATGGGAATATACCACGCGAAATACACACGCGCAAGGAGGGGGGGGGGAAAGAAGATGGAAGGTAGAAGGTAGAAGGTGGAAGGGGAGGAGTAGTCAGTAGTCAGTAGCCAGTAGGCTCGCCCAGCTACGGCCCGAAGAGCCCCCCCCTCCCACGCCGACCCCGTCCCCCTCGAGCCTGACTTCTCGAGCCAACCCCCTGCCCACCTCACTCCTCACGCCTCAAGCCTCAAGCCTCACCCCTCAAGCCTCAAGCCTCAAGCCTCACCCCTCAAGCCTCAAGCCTCAAGCCTTCAAATGTGCCTGAAGGAGCTCCAGGCCGTCGTCCCAGGCGGCGCGGGTGAGACACTCGCGGGAGATGGCAGTCGCAAGGAGGCTCTCGAAATCGGCGAAGCCGAGCGCCCAGGCGACGGCGAGGGCGGGCTGGACCTGGGCCGGCGGGCCCTGGGCCACGACGACCCGCAGGATCTCCTCGGCCTTGGTCCGCTCCTCGGGGCTGCGTGCTCGCCGGACGGCGTCCAGAATTCCCCGCGCCCGGACGGGTTCGCGCATGTCGAACTCCGCGCCCAGGCGAAGAAAGTAGAGAATCGCCTGCAACGTCGGCAGCCTCGAAGCGCTGCGCCGATACTTCAGCGCCGCCGAGACGATCACCGCGACGACCACGCAAGTCAGAACGACGTACAGCACGTCCCCATTCTGCCACGGGGAGAATCGAGAATCGAGGGGTGAGAATCGAGGGGTGAGGCCTGACTTCTGACGCCTGAGGCCTGAGGCCTCACTCCTCAAGCCTCACTCCTCAACCCGCTTGATGATCAGGAAGTACTTCGCGAGGAAGAGAGCCAGGATGAAGGCGAAGGCTCCCACCAGGATGTCCATGAAGAGCTTGAGCAGAACGTTGCCGATCGTCTTGACCTTGTTGAGCTTCACCGAGTCGGCCTTCAGCTTCGTCAGGTGCTCCGAGAGCGCGTTCATGAAGCTGTCTCGCAAGAGCGGCGTCGAGGAGACTGCCGTCACGAGGAACACTCCGTGGCGCTGGAAACCGGCAGGCGCCGCGGGCGCGTCGGCGGCGCCGCCGTACTGGCAGGCGACCAGCACGACCTCGTCGCCGAGCGCGCTCGCATAGGCGGCCGCGTGGGCCGCGACGGTCTTCGAGGGCGCGGGAAACGCCGGCACGGCCTTGACCGCGCGGGCCAGCTCGGAGGGTTTGAGCTCCGACGGGTTCTCGAAGCCGCCGGAGAGGTTCGCCGGCATCCGGAACCCCTGCGGCGCGGCCGTCTCGGGAAGAGCGAAGTCCTCCAGGCGCATCTTGCGCTGGTAGTACTCGGGCGAGATCTCCTTGTCCTGGAGCCTGAAGATCCAGAACCTCGCCCCGGCCGCCAGGGCCAGCAAGAGACAGCAGGTCCCGACGGCCCACTTCATCGCCGCTCTCCTGCGTCGCCGCTGAGGATGCGCTCCACCAGCGAGCTGGTCGAGAGCCCCGGCTCCAGCGCTACCGCCACGACTTTCCCGCCCCACCCCTCCACGGCGTCCGCGCCGACGATGGTTTCGCGCGTGTAGTCGCCTCCCTTGACCAGCACGTCCGGGCGGCAGGCCAGGATCAGCTCCAGCGGCGTCGGCTCATCGAAGAGCGTGACGCACTCCACCGACTCGAGCGCCGCCAGCACCTCGGCGCGTTCGGCCTCGCCCACCAGCGGCCTCGAGGGCCCCTTCAGCCCACGCACCGAGCGGTCCGTGTTCACACCGACGAAGAGCGCATCCCCCATCGCCCGCGCGCGCGCCAGGTAGCGCACGTGGCCGGCGTGAAGGATGTCAAAACATCCGTTGGAGAAAACCACTCGCTTTCCGCGCTCTCGAACGGCTGCAGCCCGCGCGCAAAACGCCTCGCGGCCGGCCACCTTTTCCGCTGGTAGGCGCACGCGCTCCCCTCACCCGGCGAACCGGTCCTCCACCAGGTGACACACGATGTGGCCGGCAGTGATGTGCCCCTCCTGGATGCGCGGCGTCGCCAGCGACGGCACTTTCAGGGTGACGTCGGCCAGCTCGTCCACCGGCCCGGGCTTGGCCCCCGTGAACGCAATCGTGCGGGCCCCCAGCTCCCGCGCCTTGCGCAGCCCCAGGACCACGTTGGGCGAGCCTCCGGACGTCGTGATGCCCAGCACCACGTCGCCCGGCCGGCAGAGTCCCTCCAGCTGCCGCGCGAAGATCGCCTCGAAGCCGTAGTCGTTGCCGATCGCCGTGACGGCCGACGAGTTGGTCGTCAGCGCCAGCGCGGCGAGTCCGGGCCGCTCGCGCAGGTACCGGCCGGACAGCTCGGCGGCGATGTGCTGCGCGTCGGCGGCGCTCCCGCCGTTGCCGAACGTGAGCAGCTTCCCCCCCGACGCAAGCGACTCCACTATCAGCTCCGCGGCCCGGGCGATCACCGCCGCGTTTTTTTCGATCATCGCCAGCTTCACTTCGGCCGACTCCCGCAACTGGCTTGCAATGAGCTCGATCATCCTTCAAGTCTCCGGCTCGATGGCCGTTCAGTTCCCCGCCCGCTCCAGGCCGGCATCGGCCGCGATCCACTCAGCCGCGACGACCAGGCTGTCCGTCGAAAAGTCTCGCAAGTCCCCAGAGGGCTCGACATTGCTTCCATTCATGAAGAACACCGTGCGGAGGCCAGCCCTCCGCCCCGCCACCAGGTCCCGCTCGGTGTCCCCGACCAGGTAGCACCGCCGCGCCTCCAGGCTCCACTCCGCCAGCCCGCGCTCCAGCAGCCCAGGCTCCGGCTTGCGGCACCGGCACTCGAGCCGGTACGGCGGCTGCCCCTCCGAGGGGTGGTGAGGACAGTAGTAGCACGCGTCGAACCGCACACCCAGCAACTCCTCCAGCCTCGCCTGCACCCGGCCGATCGCTTCTTCGCCGTAGAAGCCACGCGCCACTCCAGACTGGTTCGTCGCCACGAAGAGCAGCGCCCCCGCGCCCTTCAACAGCGCCACCGCCTCGCGCGCCCCAGGTTGCAGCTCCACCCGAGCCGGGTCCCCGACATACCCCTCCCCGTCGACAGTGAGCGTCCCGTCCCGATCGAAGAACACACCGACTCGCGCCTCTGGCTCCACAAGGCGGATGATAGCAGAGTAGTAGTGAGTAGCGAGTAGCGAGTAGTGAGTAGGCGGGGGGCAGCGCATCTACCCGGCTTGCAACCCGGACAGCCCGGCAGCCCGTCGGGGAGATCGCCTCGCTCCTCGCTCCTCGCTACTCACTACTCACTACTCACTACTGCCCCATGCCATCATGTCCCCACATGTTCAACGAAGGCGACATCGCTCCCGACTTCGAGCTGACCGACGACTCGGGCAACCAGGTGAAGCTCTCGAAGATGCTCGAGACCGGTCCCGTGCTGCTCTACTTCTATCCGGCGGACTTCACGCCGGTCTGCACCAAGCAGGCCTGCATGTTCCGTGACATCTACGCCAACATGCGCGCCGCCGGCGTCCACGTTCTCGGCGTCAGCCCCCAGGACCCGGCCAGCCACGCTCGGTTCCGAAAGGAGCACGCGCTCCCGTTCCCGCTGCTGGCTGACCCCGACAAGAGCGTCATCCGCATCTATGGCGCCAACGGCCCGCTCGGCATCGGCGTGCGCCGCGTCTCCTACCTGATCGCCCCCGACCGCACCATCCAGCAGGTCGTGCTCGCCGACTTCCGCGTCAGCAAGCACGAGGAGCTGGCCCAGTCCGCCACGCGCCGCTCCTGAGGAGGCTTCCCCCGGCCGACGGTCAGCCGCCAGCCCCGGCGACCACCAGACAGGCCACGAACCTGCTCGGCGACACCTCCACCAGCGGCGGAGTCTGCTCCGCGCAGCTCGCGATGGCCTGCGGGCAACGCGTGCGGAAGGGGCAACCGGAGGGCTTCGCCAGTGGGCTCGGCACCTCACCCTGGAGCCGCTGGCGATCGGGCCGCTTGAGCGAGGGGTCAGGCAACGGCACGGCCGAGATGAGCGCCCGAGTGTACGGATGAATTGGCTCCGCATAGACCTCGCGGGCCGGGCCGATCTCCACCAGGTTGCCCAGGTACATCACCGCGATCCGGTGGCTGATATGCTCGACCACGGAGAGGCCGTGGGCGATGAAGATGTAACTGAGACCGAACTCCTCCTGCAGATCCTGCATCAGGTTGATGACCTGGGCCTGAATCGATACGTCCAGCGCCGAGACCGGCTCATCGGCCAGCACCAGCCTGGGGGCCGTGGCCAGGGCCCGGGCGATACCGACCCGCTGCCTCTGACCGCCCGAGAACTCGTGCGGATAGCGGTGAGCCTGTTCGCCTCGCAGGCCGACCTTCTCCAGAAGCCAGGCGACCTTGTCCGCGCGCTCCCCAGCCGAGAGCCCGGGCATGTGCACGTCGAGCGGCTCGGAGATGATATCCCCCACCGACCAGCGCGGGTTGAGCGACGAGAACGGGTCCTGATAGATCATCTGGATCTCGGAGCGCAGCGGCCGCATCCCGCCGCGATCGAGCGGCACCAGATCGACCGTCTTGCCCGCCTTGGTGGTGAAGTCGACGCGGCCGCTAGTGACGTTGATGAGCCGCATGATGCCCTTGCCGACCGTCGTCTTCCCGCAACCGGACTCGCCCACCAGCCCAAGCGTCTCTCCCGCCTTCACCGAGAAAGAGACTCCGTCGACCGCCTTGACCTCCCCGACCTTGCGCAGGAAGACGCCGGCATGGACCGGGTAATGGATCTTGAGGTCCTGGACGTCCAGGATGTTCCCCTGGCTCTTGCCGCTGACGCCGCTCACTTCGACCTCCCTCCCGGGGTAGCCGTGGGCTGCACGAGATGGCACCGGCACCAGTGGCTCGGCTCGACCTCCACGAGCTCCGGCTCGACCGTCTCGCAGACCGCTTCCTTCACGGGGCAGCGCGTCCAGAACTTGCACCCGGCCGGAAAGTCGAGGATGCTCGGGACGATCCCCGGAATCGTCTGCAACCTCGCCTGCCGCTCCCTGTCGGGCCGGGGAAGCGACGTCAACAGACCTCGCGTGTAGGGATGAGCGGGCCTGGCGAACAGTCGCTCGACCGGGGCCACTTCCTGGATCTTCCCGCCATACATCACCGCGACGCGCTCGCAAGACTCGGCGACCACCGCCAAGTCGTGTGTGATCAGCAGGATCGCCGTGTCGCCCGTCTTCTGCTTCAGGTCGAGCATCAGCTCCAGAATCTGCGCCTGGATGGTGACGTCCAGCGCCGTCGTGGGCTCGTCGGCGATCAGCAGGTGCGGCGTCAACGACAGCGCCATCGCGATCATGACGCGCTGGCGCATCCCGCCCGAGAACTCGTGAGGATAGCTCCAGAGCCGCCGGGCCGCGTCGGGAATTCCGACCAGCTCGAGCATCTCGATGGCGCGCTCGCACGCTTGCCGCTTCGACATCGCCTTGTGGTGCTGCAGCGCCTCGGTGAGCTGGAAGCCAATGCTGAAAACCGGGTTCAGCGCGGTCATCGGCTCCTGAAAGATCATCGAGATGTCCTTGCCGCGAATCTCCCGCATCTCATCGTAGGTCAGCCGCATCAGATCCTTCCCGCGGAACCGGACCGCCCCCCGCTCGATCCAGCCGGGCGGGTTGGGGATGAGCCGCATGATCGAGAGCGCCGTGACGGACTTGCCGGAGCCGGATTCTCCAACGAGTCCGAGCACTTCGTTCTCGTACATGAAGAAATCGACGCCATCGACCGCCTTGGCCGTGCGGCCTTCGACGTCGAAGTAGGTGCGCAGGTCCTCGACTTCCAGCAGCTTCTTGCGGCCGATTGCTTCCGTGGTCGCCATCTTCGCCTACCTGAGCCTCGAGAAGACCTTGGGATCGAAGGCCTCGCGGACGGCCTCGCCGATCGTCACCACCGTGTAGAGCGTCGCGGCCAGGGCGACGGTGGGGATGACCGTGAGGTGTGGATAGAACTTGACGTTTTCGAGCCCCTGGCGCAGCAGCGCCCCCCAGCTCGGCGTGCCGGGCGGCAGGCCGAACCCGAGGAAGTCGAGCGAGACGAGCGACCCGATGTAGGCCACGATCCCGAAGGGGGCGAACGTGACCACGGGGACCAGGGCGTTCGGCAGGATGTGCCGCGTGATGATCCGCCAGTCCGAGACGCCCGAGCCGATCGCCGCCTGGACGTAGTCCTTCGCCTTCTCGCGGTAGAACTCGGCCCGGACGTAGTAGGTGATGCCCAGCCAGCTCGTCAGCACGACCATCAGAAGGGTGAGCATCCAGAACGACGGCTGGACCATCGACGCGATGATCATGATCGTGAAGAGGAAGGGTATGGAGCCCCAGATCTCCACGAACCGCTGCGTGAAGATGTCGATCCAGCCGCCGTAGTAACCCTGAACGCCTCCGACCAGGATTCCGAAAGCATACCCCAGCACCGAGACCACCAGCGCAAAGGCGATCGAGATGCGAAAGCCGTAGAGCATCTGGGGCAGCACATCGCGGCCCGACAGGTCGGTTCCAAAGGGTGCCCCCTGCTCCAGCGACGGCCTGTTGGGCGGGTTGGACGGCAGATCGTAGCGAAGGTCGCTCGGTCCGACGGGATAGACGGGCATCCAGCAGCTCGCCCTTCCCCCCTCGAAGACCGCAGCAGTCTTCTCGAGCATGGCAAACCCCTCACTGCGCTTGGCGAACTTCTCCATCTGCCGCTGGTGGCGGCGCATCTGGTACTGCGAGGCGCCAGCGCCCGGCTCGGGGTTCTTGGCGAGGTAGGCCGATCTTTCGGCGGCCAGGTCGGACTTGGCCTTCTCGAGCTCCGAGCGAGCCAGCGAAGGCTCGGCGGCGTAGCGGGCGAACTGGCGATAGTCGACCTCGCTGTCGCCGACCTGCCCGAAGTCGCTCTTCTTGCAGAACGAGGAGATGTCTCCGAACACCCAGAAGAGATCGACCCACTCCCGCACGGCGGGGTAGGCGGTCCTGCCGTCGTAGCTGATCCTGAGCGCCTTGCTGTTGACCGTGAGCTCCAGGAAGAAGGAGGTGACGAACAGGACGCTGATCAACAGGAACGACCAGTAGCCTCGCCGAATCGCCTTGAATCGCCGGATTCGCTTCTCGGTCACCGGCGAGAAGCTGGTCGAGACGCCCACGACGTTCAGGCAGCGCGCGAGCAGCCACGGGATGCCCCGCGTGGTGAGCAGAGTGCCGAGGAGGAGCACGACCAGGAGCTCCATCAGCTTGATCACGAGGTGCATCGTCGCTTCCTCCCGCTCACTCGAACCGCACCCGCGGATCGACCAGGGCCAGTATCACGTCCGAGAGGATGTTCCCCAGCAGCCGGATCAAGACTCCGAAGACCAGGATTCCCATCAGCACGGGGTAGTCCCGCTCGACCAGGGAGTTGAATCCGAGCAGCCCCATACCCGGGATGTTGCACGTCTTCTCGATCAGGAACGAGCCGGCAAAGAGCAGCCCGATGGCGTGGCCGATGCTCACGCACAAGGGGATCATCGAGTTCCTGAGCGCGTGCAGGAAGATGACTCTCCGCTCGGTCAGGCCCTTGGCGAACGCCGTGCGCACATAGTCGGCGCCGAGGTTGTCCAGCAGCGAATTCTTCATCAGGATCGTCATCGTGGCGAATCCGGACATCACGTACCCGATGATCGGGATGACCATGTGATGCGCCTGGTCCCTGACGCACCACCAGAAGTTCCCCGCCTCCCACATCTCGTTCCAGTTCTCGGAGCGGAATCCGCCGAGCGGGAAGATGTCCCATACGAGGCTCGTACCGAACATCAGCAACAACGCCAGGCAGGCCACGAACCCCGGGATGGAGTACCCGAGGAACACCACCAGGGAGCTGGTCGTGTCGAACCAGGACCGGTGCGTCAACGCCTTCTTCACGCCCAGCGGAATGCAGACGATCCAGGTGGCCAGGTAGCCGATCAGCCCGAACGTGATCGAGATCGGGAACTTCGAGACGATGGTCGTGAGCACCGGCTCGGAGTAGCGATAGGACATCCCGAGGTCGCCCTGGACAACCCCGTTGAACTCTCCCTGCCGATCGTCGTCAGGCCAGACGCCGAGCCAGATCAGATACCCGACCGGGATCGACCGATGCAGCTTGTAGTAGACCTTGAGCTGTTCGATCGCCTCTTGCGGCAGATCGAGCTCGCCCGTAGCCGAGGTGGCGAGGCTGCCGCCGCCCTCCTGCATCGCCATCAACAGCTGCGTGCGGGCCTGCTCGATCGGACCACCCGGCGCCAGCCGCATGATGCCGTACACCATGAAGGTGATGCAGACGAAGGTGACCGGTATGAGCAGCATGCGCCGGATGAAGTAGCTGGTCATCCCATGCATGTCGGGCTCCAATGTGTCCAGGTGGGGGCCGCGTTCCGACGGGTTCTCACAGTTTTCCCCACGGTCTCACGACGACCTCGCCCTGGGGCAGCGGCTGCCCCTTCGAGATCGCGTCCTGGAGCCGAGCGGCGGCGTCCGGCTCGAACCACCACGTGTGGATCAGCATCGTCGTGAGCACCTGGCCCGTCTTGTTCAGATAGGTGGCCGGGTAGCCGAACCTGTCCCAGAAGAGGAACCGCTTGTAGTTGGCGTTCCAGGCCAGGGCGTAGGGATGTTCGTTGTAGAGGATCTGGTCGACCTCGCGGATGATCTTCTTCTGCTCGGCGCGATCCAGCACGACGTTGTACTTGTCGCACAGCTCGTCGAGCCTGGCGCTCTTGAAACCGACCACGTTGTTGTTGGCCGGCTTGTCCGCCAGGTCCGAGCGCCAAGAGGTCTCCGGGTTCGGGAACAGCAGCGCCCCCCAGGCCTGGAAATGGAGCTTGAACTGCCGGTCCGATACCTTCTTCAAGAGCGTCGTGTAGTCGATCAGCTTCAGGTCGAACTTGATCCCCGCGTCCTCGAAATCCTCCTTCACGACCAGCCAGATCCGCTCCATGCTCTGGTTGGCGAAGTTGAAGGTCAGCTCGAACCGCTTCCCGTCCGGACCGATCAGGTAGCCCTGGGCATCGCGGCTCTTGTAGCCCGCCTCGGCCAGCAGCTTCTCGGCCTGGTCGGGATCGAACTCCATCACCGGGTTGGTGGCGCTGGCGCCCCAGTCGCGCCCGGGGAAGTACGAGTTCGTGTACTCGTACTCGTTGTAGAAGATCTTCTCCATCAGCCGCTCGCGGTTGAAGAGGTGCGCGAAGGCCATCCGGACACGCTTGTCGTCAAAAGGCTTTTCACGCATGTTGAAGGCGAACCCGGAGAACCCCGTCGGCGACTGTGTGTAGACCTTGCGCCGCTTGACCCAGCCCTTCTGGATCAGCTCCTCCTTGGGGAGCTCCTCGACCCACCGCTGGGCGCGCGCCACGAAGTAGTAGTCGAGCTCGTCCTTCTTGAACATCTCGTAGGCCAGCTCGTCCTCGCGCACGACCTTGAACTTGATGCGGTGGAAATTGAAGCAGTGCTTCGCCCAGCGCTCGTTTTCGGCCCACCAGTCGGACCGCCGGGTCAGCGTGATCCACTCGCCCTTCTCCATGTCCCCCGGCTTCATCTTGTAGGGACCCGAGCCGACCATTAGCTTCCAGTTATAGTCCTCGAGGTACTTCCTGCCGGTGACCGCCGCTTCCCGGGCCGGATAGATCGGCATGCCGCTGCCGAAGTAGAGGAACAGCCGCCAGTTCAGCTCGCGCGTCCGGATCCGGATCGTGTACTTGTCGAGAATCTCCGGATCGTGGAAGCCCTCCTTGAAGGTCATCGTACTCATCGGGTCCTTCCGGTCCTCCTGCGTACGATGCCAGAACGTCGCGAAGACGTCGGCAGCCGTCACTTCGGCGCCGTCGGCCCAGCGCGCCCGCTCGTCGATCCGGAAGGTGAAGATCTGGCACTTGCTCTTCTCGTCCGTCTCGATCTTCCAGTGCGACGCCAGGCCCGGGATGAACTCCTCGGTCTCGGGGTGGACCTGGACCAGCGTCTCGAACATCAGCTCGTGGAGGGCGTTCAGTTCCACCAGGTTCGAGTTGGGACCGTCGGTTCGCAGGGTCGGCGGGAAGGTCTGCCAGACAACCACGAACGGCCTGTCCTTGACGACCCGCTTGGCCCTCGGATCGCCCAGCAGCGGATACTGCTCGGAACGAGACCAGCCCTTGCCGTCGAACGGCAGGGGCGCCGGCAGCTCGAGCTTCGGGAAGGTCGTCGCCTCGGTAGCTCCTGCGCTGCTGCTGTCGCCCGATCCGGGAGCGCCCACCGGACTCCGACAGCATCCGCCGAGGAGGAGGCCGGCCAGCAAGACGAGCAATCCAATCGGTACGTTCCCCGGCTGGTGCTTCCAGGCAGCTTGCTTGCAGAACACCATCGCTCCTCCCAGAGGTTGGCCCGCCGCCTCTACGAGCGGTCCTGACGCGACGCGCCAAGGTAAGCAGTGTACCCGGGCCGGGGTGGCAAACGACAGAATGCGTGTCGCCCGGGGAGCGAGCTTCACCGCTCGCCACCGTGTAGAATCGCGCGGTGATGACGGCTCGTCTGGCCCGGCTCTTCGACCTGAGAGCGGGCGAAGAATCGCTGTTCGGCTGGCTCTTCGCCTATAACCTGCTCTGGGGAGTCGCGCTGGCCCTGGGCGGAGCGGCCTGCGAATCGCTCTTCATCAAGGGCTGGGGCGTGGGCTGGCTGCCGCTCTTCTTCATCGCGGGCGATCTGCTGGTGATGGCGGCCGCCGCCGGCTACGGACGGCTCTCCCGCAAGCTGGCCCCGGCCCCCCTGCTCGCGCTCATCCTCCTGGTGTTCACGGCCACGGGCGGCCTGGCGACTGCCGCCTTCGTGGCCGGCGCTAGCACCCGCAGCGGCGGGGCCTGGATGTCGCTCTTCGCCTACCTGCTCTTCTACGCACTCGTCGAGGTCGGCTTTCTCCACTTCTTCAACTTCCAGCGCCGCTACTTCGACGTCCAGCAGGCCAAGCGCCTGCTGCCGCGGGTTCTCGGCGGCTTCAACGTCGGCTACGTCGTCGGAGGGCTGGGTGTCGTCTTCCTGCTCCACTTCGCGAACATCTCCACGCTGCTCGCTGGCTGGACGCTTTCGCTCGCCGCGGCCTACGGCTCCATCCGAATGCTCGACCGGCGCGTTCGCCCGCTGGCTGAACCGTCGACGCTGACCCTCGAAGACTCCAAGCCGCCGAGCCTGAAGGAGCTCGTCTCCTATCCGCTGGCGGTCTGGGTGCTGGTCTTCACCATGATCTCGGTGCTCACGATGCGGTTCTTCGAGTACCAGTCGAACGCCATCTTCACTCGCAGCTATCCCTCGAGCGAAGAGCTCGCCGTCTTTTACGGCACCTTCGGCGCGGCGGCCCGCGCCGCGGCACTGCTGATGCAGCTCGCCGTGATGCCCTGGCTCATCCGTCTGTTCGGCCTGGCCCGTTCCGGAGTCGTCTATCCGCTCGTCGCCTGCGCCAGCGGCACCGCGTTGGCCCTGGCACCCGGCGTGTTCCCGGCGATGGGCGCCCGCTTCTGCCACACCTGCCTGGTCTACACCGTGACCGACCCGCTCTTGAACCTGCTGGCCGGCGGGCTGCCGACGGCGCTGGCCGATCGCTTGAACGTCGTCGCGATGGGCTGGGTGATGCGATTCTCCACGGTAGCAGCCAGCCTCTCGCTGCTCGGAATGATCCACACGGGGCGAGGGGAGCTCGTGGGCACCGTTTCGCTTGTGCTCGGCTGGACGATGCTCCTGTGGGTGCTCCCGCTCAAGCGGCTCTACTCCCGCGCGGTGCTCGACACGCTGCGCGGCGGGCGAGGCTCCGGCGCGCTGCTCGAGCGCATCGACCCCTCGGAGCTCCCGGCCGCCTTCAGCCAGGAGCTCGAGCACCACGCCAGGAGCAGCGAGCGCGCGGTGGCCGCGATGGCCGTGGAGCTGCTCGCGCGCTCCCGAGACCCGGCCTCGCGCCAGTTTCTCACCGGCCTGGTCGACGAGCCCGGCCCTGCCGAGCTGAAGGCCCAGATCCTGGCTTCCCTGCCGGCCGACGACTCCGCCGAGCTGCGCCGGCTGATCGAGTCCGGTCTCACCTCCGCAGATGCCCGCGTTTCGGCCGCCGCGCTGGCCGCGCTCGGCCGTCTCGAGGGGCCCCGGGCCGAGCCGCGCATCATGCCGTTTCTCCACCACCAGGAGCCCGAGCTGCGCGCCGTGGCGGCAAACTGGCTCGTCGGCCACGCCGCCAACGACACGCGCGCCGCCGAGCTCTTCCCGCAACTGCTGGCAGACCCGAGCCCGACGGTCGTACGGGCCGCACTCGACGCCTACGTGGAGCGGCGCCCCGCCTACGGATTTGCGCTGGTCACCCGCACCACGGCGCACAAGGACCCCGCCGTGCGTGCCGCTGCGCTGAAGGCCGCGTCCATCGCCGGCCGCTTCGAAGCCGCTTCCGTCGTCCCGCTCGCCGACCTCATGATCGACGACTCCTCGGCTCTCGTGCGGCTCGCAGCCGTCCGGTCACTCGCGGAGTTCCCGGGGGCCGAGGCTGCCGCCCGGTGCGCCAAGGCTCTCGGCGATCCGAGCCGCAGCGTCGCACGCCACAGCGCCAGCGCCCTGCTCCACATGGACCAGGCCGGCGTCGACGCGGCCTGGAGCGTCGTCACTTCCAACGCGGCTGCGACCGCGGCGCGTCACAACGCGCTCGGCGTCCTGGCTGGTGCACGCCAGCCCGAGCTCCTCTGGAAAGCCGGTCAGGCCTTCATCGAACGAGGGCTCAGACTCTCGGTTCTCCGAGGCGAGCTCGGCGCTGACCCCGCATCGGCGCCCGAGGAGCGCTGGCTGGCTTCGACACTCGAGGAGCGGCTCAGGGACTGCGCCGTGCTCGGTGCCCACGTCGTGGCGCTCCTCAAGGAGCCCTCGGTCTACGGCATCATGGAGCGGCGTCTCACGAGTCTCGACATGCGGTTGCTGGCCTACGCGCTGGAGGCGCTGGTGAACATGGGAGAAAAGCAGCTCACGCCTCAAATCCAGCTTCTTCTGGAGGCCCGAAACCCCTCCGAGCGTGCCGCGGCCGCGCGCCGCCACCTGGGGACGGCCGTGCCCGGAGCGATCGAGGTGTCATTCGAGGCGCTGAGCGCCGATGGCGATCCGTTTCTTCTGGCCGGCTGGCTCGCCCTGGCATCACACCGCGGGTGGAGCGTCGCGCCCGAACGGCTGCAGAGCCACCCCCACCCCCTGGTACGGGAATGCTACGAGCTCGCCAGGAGGGCAGCGTGAAACTGAGCATCGTCGAGAAGCTGGTCTTTCTGCGCCAGGCGCCGCTCTTGCGCGAGCTGCCGTCCGAGGAGCTCTTGCTGGCGGCCAGGCTGGCGCGCGAGGTGGAGCTGCCCGCCTCCGAGGTGCTCTTCCGGGAAGGGGAACCCGGCGGCACCATGTACGTCGTGGTCTCCGGCGCCGTCCGCATCACCACACGCCAGACGGGCTCCGAGTGCGAGTTGGCCGTGATGGGGCCGGGTGCCATCCTGGGTGAGATGTCGATCTTCGCCGACGAGGTCCGCTCGGCCACGGCCACCGCCGCGGAGCCGGTGGGGCTACTGTCCTTCGACGGCGCCGGCATCACCGAGCTGGTGATGGAGCACCCCTCGATCGCGCTGGCCTTCCTCAAGCAGATGGCCGCCCGCGTCATGCAGGCCAACCGCTTCGCGGCCGGCGCCAGGCCGCCATCCGGTCGGGAGGGATGACGGTCTTGGTCCGCATCGCCTGCACCCTCACGCTGCTCGCCTGCCTGGCGTGCTCCCCCGCGCACGCTGGGGGCAGCCCCGGACAGGCCGAGCTCGAAGCCGCAAACCCCGTCCGGGCGTTGCCGGCGCAGGCCGTGGGCCACGACCAGGCGTTGGGCGACCTCCCGGCCCCGCCCGATCCCCAGCGTGCACGGCTCGGACGCTGGCTCTTCTTCGACACGAGGCTCTCGGCCGACGGAACGGTCTCATGCGCCACTTGCCATCGCGCCAACGCAGCGTTTGGCGACACGGCCCCCGTGGCCCGCGGCATCCGCGGCCGCACCGGCCGGCGCAAGGCCCCCAGCTTCATCAACGTCGCGTTTGCCTTTTTCGCAGAGCAATTCTGGGACGGCCGGGCCGTCACGCTCGAGGAGCAGGCCAGGGCTCCCATAGCCAACGATCGCGAGATGGGCGGCAGCCACGACGTGGCCGTGCGGGCGATCGCCGCCGTCGCCGGCTACGCCCCCTTCTTCCGGCGCGCCTTCGGTACTCCGGTCGTCACTCTGGAGCGCATCACAGCCGCCATCGCCGACTACGAGCGCACGCGCATCTCGGGCAACTCGCCCTGGGATCGCTGGCGCCGGCAGGGCGAGGTGCGCGCAGTCTCCGAGGAAGCGAAGCTCGGCGACCGGCTCTTCTTCGGAAAGGCGCGCTGCGACCGCTGCCACGTCGCCACCGTGCTGACCGACCCCAAGTTCGCCTCCCTGCGCGCCGCGCGCGCCCAGGCGAACCGCTTCCAGCTCGTCGGAAACTCCTTCACCGACTGGCGGTTCCACAACACCGGCATCGGCTGGGACGCGCGCGCAAAGCGTTTCGCGGACGCCGGTCGCTTCGAGGTCACGAAGGACCCCGCCCACATGGGCGCCTTCAAGACACCCGGGCTTCGCGACGTTGCCCTGCACCCGCCCTACATGCACGATGGCTCGCTGCCCACCCTCGAGGCCGTCGTCGAACACTACCGCCAGGGCGGCATCGACAACCCCTACCTCGACTCCCAGATGGAGCCGCTCGAGCTCACCGATGCCGAGGCCAGAGCGCTGGTCGCCTTCCTGAAGGCGCTGAACGGCGAAGGCTACCAGGACACGCCGCCCGCTCTCTTCCCGCGCTAGCGTCGCCCTCGCAGGGCGCGCGCCTCACGCCCGCCCCGGAGCCCTCCGATACATGATCCGGAGCGGCATGGGGCGTCCGTCCCCAGGCGATCGCGGCAGGTGGTCATGGCCCGGCATCCGATCCTCACGGTCCTCGCGGCGCTCTTCCTGGCGCAGGCCGCCAGCGCGCTCGAAGTGAAAGTCATCGCCACGTCGCCCGACGCCGAGGCCCGCAGCAGGGCCGACGGCCAGTGGCGGCCAGTGGCCGAGGACATGATCCTGGGCGAGGGCGATTGCCTCTCGACGGGACACAGGGCCTCCGTGGTGCTCGAGCTCCCGGGTCCGGTCTATGTCCTGGTGCAAGGCCTGACGCAGATGGCGATCGAGCACCACCACCGAGTGAAGGGCAAGCTGGACACGCGTCTCTACCTGCGGATCGGAGCGGTGCGCGTCAAGATGCCTGCCCATGCCGCACCGCGTCATCGCTTCGTCGTGGCCACGAACGCCGGCGAGACCTCCGTCGACGCGCGAGAGAAGCGCATCTCCTACGCCGAGGAGTTCGGGATGCGCGTCGAGTCGCTGGCAGGGCCGGCGCGGGCCCGGGCACGCGGCAACGGCCAGGTGCGCATCGGGTCCGGCCAGGCGGCCAGGACCGTCGCCGGCAGGGCCTTCAGCCCGCGCGAGGAGTACCGCGCCGGCCGGCTCCCCGACGTCGCCGTACCGGGGAGCGACGATTCGGAGCTCGAGTCTGCTCGAGAGTTCAATCAGGTCCACCACCGGCCTCTGGCCGATCAGACCACCAGCCAGTCGGTCTCCGAGCTGGCGTCCATCTTCACTGCGGACTCGGCGCTCGCCTTCCGCTTCGAGATCCTGACGGCGCCCTGAGGGGGCGCCCGGAAAGAGAGACGCGAACTGGACACCGTACTCGACATCCGAGACCGGCTTCTGCACTGGCTGGTCTTCGCCCTGACGACGGCGGCCGCGATCCTGGCGGCGGCCGGCTGCGGAGAACGGGGCGAGCCGATGCGGGAGGTCTCCTTCGGCACGGAGCGGACGCTCATCCTGAAGGCCCTGCCCTGGCACCTCCCGGCGGGCGAGCTGCCCCCGGCACCAGCCTCGGAAGGCGTGCCTCAGTTCCTGGGCGAGTCGACCAACGCACAGGACATCCGCAAGCTGGTGCTCCAGGTCTATAACGGCGACTCCGAGGCCAGCGGCGTCGCTCGGCAGGCATCGATCGCCCTGCCGCCCTTCGCCGGCAACCTGGTCCTCCGGGGCGTGCGGCCCGGCCCCAAGCGCGTCACGGTCGACGCGCTCGACGCGGCCGGCGGCCCGCTCTTCTTCGGCGCGCAGGTCGTCGACTTTGCGCCGGGCAAGACCAAGTTCGTGGAGTTCGTGCTCCGCCAGACCGCGCCGGCCCAGGCCGCCACCTTCCACGGCGGCACGGTCTCCGCGGACCTGCGCATGGTCGCAAGCCAGAGCCCCTACTCCATCACGGAACCGATCCTGGTCGAACCCGGCGCCGCGCTGGTCATCGAGGCCGGCACCGAGGTCGTCTTCTCGACCCCGCTCGTGGAGGCGCCGGACATGCTGATCCGGGGCCGCATCCTGCTGGGCGGCTCCGGCCCCAGGGCCACGCTGCGCCGCGGGCTCGGCCGCTCGCCGGGGACTCGCCTGCGCATCGAGGGCACCAGCGGAAATCTCGTGACGAACACAGCCTTCCAGTCGATCGACGGCACCGCTATCGAGCTCTCCAACGCCCGGGCCACGATCTCCTCGAGCGCCTTCTCGCAGCTCACGACCGCCATCGCCGCCACAGGCTCCTCGCCGCTCGTCGTAGACAACACCATCGACCGCGCAGCGGTCGGCGTCCGGCTCGAGCGCTCCACGGCTCTGGTCCAGGGCAATCGTTTGACCGACTCGACCTCTGGGGTGGCGGCCGCCGATTCGTCGCTCATCGCCATCGCCAACGTGGTGAGCGTGTCGACGGCGGCTGCGCGTCACGGCCTCCTGATCGAGCGCTCCGCGGCGACGGTGTCCCAAAATAGACTCATTGCAGTCACCGGCTCGTTCGCCACGTCTGGCGCGCTGCTGAGAGGCCTCGAAGTCGGGGTCGCCGTGATCGACAGCCTCTCGGGAAGCCCCACCGTCAGCAGCCGGGTCGAGCTCGACCACAACACCGTGCAGGGCGCCGCCGTCGCCGGCATCGTCAGCATCAAGAGCGATCCGGTCATCTCGTTCAACCTGGTGCTCGACGGCAGCGGCTCCGCGCAGGCTGCCGCGCAGGGCATCGCCGTGAACCAGGCTGCGCTCACCTTCCCGAAGCAGCCGCTGATCGTCAGCAACGAGCTCATCGACAACTCCGGCGCCGCGCTCGGGTTCCTGACGGTGGCCAAGCTCGACCCTGCCGGCGGCGGCGTGCTCGGCAGCGCCGGGGGCGGCGGCGGCAACTTCATCCGGGGGAACAACTTCGCCAACCTGGGGTTTGCGCCGGGAATCGATTCGTCCACCGCGGGCGCAGTGGACGGAGTCTTCCAGAGCCGCACCTTCCAGGTCTTCGGCGCCGACGCCATCCTGGCCGCCGCGACGGCCCCGATCGCGGGCGCGGGCGCGCCGGCCAGCGTGAGATGACCGCGATGCGACGCACGCTCGGAGCGCTCCTGCTGGCGGTGGCGCTGCTCAACGGCGGGGCAGCTGCCGCGCCCCTGGCGGCCACCCCGGCCGCGCGCCGGGCCGACGACCTGCTGGCCCCGCGCGACTTCGACGTCGGCTGGCGCAACGCCGGCCGGCGGGCCAGCATCGACTTCCAGACCGGCGGCTGGACCGGCGTCACGGCAGCGAGCTTCTCCGAGGACGATAACGACAAGAACACAGCGGACGCCGTCACGTCGCTCCTGCTCTCCGAGCTTCGGCTCTGGAGCCGGGTCTGGCTCAGGGACGGCTCCAACGCCCACGTGCGCCTGCGGGCCGTCGGCTACGACTTCGGCACGCCCCCAGGTTTCTCCGCCCCGCGCTTGCCCAACCGCGGCTTCGACCTCGATCTCGCGTACGTCGACACGAAACTCCTCGGCGTCAACCACCGCATCGGGCGCCAGTACATCCGCTACGGCGGAGGGCTCGTGCTGGCGGGCACCCTCGACGCTGTCCGCAGCTACCGCCAGCGGGGTAACTTCGGGATCAACGGCTTCTTCGGCAAGAACAAGCCGCAGGAGCTGGACCTGGACCCGAACATCGGCGGGCCTCACCGCATCTTCAATGGGCTCGACGTCACTTACCAGCGCGCCGACGACAGCAAGCTCTTCGCCTACATCCTGACCGAGCGCGACAAGAGCGCCCAGCCGGCCGGCATCAGCGTCGCCGGCCAGGCCTTCCACTACGACTCCGACTACGTCGGGCTGGGGCTCGACGGGCGGTTCTCCGGCCACGTCGACTACCACGTCGAGGGCATCTACCAGCAGGGCGAAAGTTTCGCGCTCGGCGCCGGCGCCGCCGCCCGCCCGAACGACATCCGCGCCCACGCCGGCCTGGGCACGCTCACGTATCACGACGACCGCCCCATGCGCCCGGTCCTCACCGCCGAATACCTGTTCGGCTCGGGCGACAGCGGCCGTCTGCCCGGCGTGAGCACCGTCAGCGCCAACACTCCCGGCCGCGACGACGGCAACTTTCTCGGCTTCGGCCGCTACGACCTCGGCATCGCGCTCAACCCCAGGCTCTCCAACCTGCGCGTCCTGAGGCTGGGGGCCTCGGCCAAGCCGTGGGACGACTCGCCCGACTTCGAGGACCTGACGGTGGGCGGGAAGCTGAGCTTCTACCGCAAGGACGACGCGACCGGGGGCATCAGCGATCCCCAGGCCACGCTGCCCTCCGACGACGTTGGCGAGGCGCTGGATCTCTTTCTCGGCTGGCGGTTCTTCAGCGACCTCGCATGGACGCTGCAGTACGGCCGCTTCTACCCTGGCGCAGCCTACGCCGCCGGCGCCGCCGACTCCACGCGCACGCTCTACAGCAACGTCACCTGGAGCTTCTGACCCAATCGCCGGACCGCCCCCGTTCATCCTGAGCAGCCCCCCTCCCGCTCATCCTGAGCTTGTCGAAGGACCCGCTCATCCTGAGCAGGCCGCGAAGCGGCCGTGTCGAAGGGCCGTGTCGAAGGACCGTGTCGATGAACGCCCCCTGACAACTTCCGCCGATTCGGGCTCAACTCCGGGCGCGTTTCGTTCGATGCAGAGTCAGGACACCCTGCCCGAAAGGACCCTCCACGTCATGAGCCAGAGCACCTCCATCCAGAGCCGCCGAAAGGACATCCCCCACCTCAACGTTCCGGTAGCGTTCGCCGCGCGCGCGCTGATCGGCACCTGCATCGGCACCAGCGTCGCCGTCCACGGCTTCCAGGCCGCGGGTATCGCCTCGCCGGAGCTCGGCGCGCAGGTCCACTCGGTGGCAATGCTGGCGGCCGCCATCAGCCTCATCGTGACCGGCTTCCTGAAGATCCAGATGGTAGGCGTCGCCGCCCGCCCGCACCGCATCAAGGTCAACGGCGAGCGCAAGGAGGTCTTCGTGCGCCGCAGGACCGAGGTGCTGGTCTGGCTGGTCCGCCGGTGGATGGTCTTCCTCCTTTGTGTCGGAATCGCGCTCGCCGCGCTCTACGCCGGACTGGCCCACTACCAGGTGCAGGTCGACCTGGAGCCGATGGAGCGCGCGCTGGCCGACGTCGCCCGCATGAGCCAGGACGTGGTGCTGCTGCTCTACGCCATTGGCTTCTCGGCAGCCACTTTGCTGCTCTCCGAGACGATGCTGCGCGTCAGCTCCAAGGCCGGCATTCCGAACCAGGCCGCCTGGATCTACCTGCCGGCGATCGCCGGGATGGCCTCCACGCTGCACCGCATGGGCGCGCGCTAGGGACCGGCGGGCCTCACCCGCCGTTGCCGCGGTAGCGGCGCAGGGCGCGCAGGATGCTGCGGAAGTCCTTCGGCATCGGCGCCACCAGAGTCATCGCCTGACCGGTCGACGGATGGCGGAAGGTCAGCTCCGCGGCGTGGAGCGGAAGCCGCCCGATCAGCGGCCGTTCCTCGCGCGTCTGGCGGGGGCGGTAGTCGGGCTTTAGCTCCGACAGCATCAGCGGGTGCTTGCTGCCGTAGAGCGGGTCGATCGCCAGCGGGTGGCCGATGGCGCTCAGGTGAACGCGGATCTGATGCGTGCGGCCGGTCTTCGGTCGCACCTCGAGCAGCGTGAAGCCGGTGAAGCGCTCGGCGACCCGCCAGCGCGTCACGGCCTCCTTGCCCTCCTTCATGTTGATCAGCATCCGGGCCGGGCGACGCGGGTGCTGGGCGATCGGAAGCTCCACCACGCCGCTGTCGTCGGCCATCTCGCCGCTCACCAGGGCCAGGTAGAGCTTCTCCACGATCCGCTGTTCGAACTGAGACCCCAGGAACGCGTGGGAGCGATCGTCCTTGGCGAAGACCAGGACGCCACTGGTGTCCTTGTCGAGCCGGTTGACGATGCGCGGCTTGATGTTCGCCTCCCGCAGATGATGCCAGACCCCCTCCAGGAGCGACACGCGCTCCTGCCCATACCCCGGCGTCGTCGAATAGCCAGGAGGCTTGTTCACCGCGATGAGGCAGTCGTCTTCCAGAAGAATCTCCAGCGGCATCGGCCTGGGCGTCGCCGGTGAGTCGAACCCCTCCGGGATGACGACCCGGACCTCCAGCCCCTTGAGCAGCCGCCAGTCCCCCGTGAGCTTCTTGCCCTCGACCTCGACGCACCCCTCCCGAATGAGCCGGTCGATAGTCCCCTTCAGGAAGTCCCGCAGCGACGCGTTCAGAAACTCCAGCAGGGTCCGGCCGTGGAACTCCTCCTGGACGTGCAGGATGTACTGGGCCATCGAAGGGTGTCTTCCTTGGGTCCGAAGGGCTGGAGAGTACGGGGCGACCGGCTCCCTTGATACGTGGCGGCGGTGGACGTTGTCAAATCCCGTCTGGTAACATCCGTCTCCCATGCAAACTTTCAAGCGCAAGATCGCAGCCGTGCTCGCCCCGCACGCGGGGCTTACCGAAGAGAAGCTGGCCGCCGCGCTCGAGACGCCGCCGGACGCGGCGATGGGGGACCTGGCCTTCCCGTGCTTCGCGCTGGCCAAGACGCTGAGGAAAGCGCCCCAGGCGATCGCAGCCGACCTGGCGCCGCACGTGCGCGGACTCGACTTCGTGGAAGAGGTGCAGGTCGCGGGGGCCTACCTCAACGTGCGGCTCTCGGCGCGCGCGGTGGCCTCCGAGGTCCTGCCGCGCATCCGCAAGGATGGGATCGCCTACGGCTCCCAGCCCGCTCGCGGCGAACGGGTCGTAGTCGACTACTCATCGCCCAACATCGCCAAGCCGTTCTCGATCGGTCACCTGCGATCGACGATGATCGGCCACGCCCTGGTGGAGCACCTCAAGCACCTGGGCTACGAGACCGTCGGCGTCAACCACCTGGGCGACTGGGGGACGCAGTTCGGGATGGTGATGGCGGGCTTCAAGCTCTGGGGCGACCGGCCGCTGGAGCAGGTCGACGTCCGCTACCTGCTCGACATCTACGTGCGCTTCAACAAGGAAGCCAAGGGCGACAAGGCGCTGGAAGAGCTGGCGCGCGAGTGGTTCCGCAAGCTCGAGGGCGGCGACGCCGAGGCGCGCAAGCTCTGGGAAGTGTTCCGCGAGGTGAGCCTCGAGGAGGCCCGCCGGATCTACGCGCGGCTGGGGGTGGAGTTCCAGCACTACACGGGCGAGAGCTTCTACAATGACCGGCTTTCGGACACGATCGCGCGATTGAAGCAAGCGGGATTGCTGGTCGAAAGCCAGGGCGCGCAGGTCGTCGACCTCGAGGCGCACAAGCTGCCGCCCTGCCTCATCCAGAAGTCCGACGGGGCCACGCTCTACGCCACGCGAGACCTCTCGGCGGCCATCTACCGGATGGAGACGTTCCAGCCGGCCCGGGTGCTGTACGTCGTCGGAGCCCCCCAGAAGCTGCACTTCCAGCAGTTCTTCCTGGTGCTCGAGAAGCTGGACCCGGCCTGGGCGGGCAAGTTCGTACACGTCGACTTCGGCCACTACCGGCTGGCCGAGGGGAAGATGGCGACGCGAACGGGAAACGTCGTCTTCATGGAAGACGTGCTGGACCGAGGCGTCGAAATGGCGCGCCAGATCATGGAGCAGGCCCAGCGGGGCGGCGACCTGGAGGAAGGTCAGGACGCGCAGGTCTGCGAGCAGGTGGCGCTGGGGGCGATCGTCTTCGGCGACCTCTCCAACGACCGCGTGAAGGACGTGGTCTTCGACTGGGAAAAGGCGCTCGACTTCAAGGGCGACACGGGTCCCTACGTGCAGTACACGCGCGCCCGCATCGCCAGCATCCTCCGCAAGGGCGGCCTGGAGGTCCCGGAGTCGGCGGACTGGAGTCAGCTTTCCACTCCGGAAGAAAAGGCCGTGATGATGCTGCTCCTGAAGTTCCCCCAGACCGTCGAAGCCGCCGCCGCCGCCCTCAAGCCGTCCTTCACCGCCAACTACGCGCTCGACCTGGCGCGCGCCTTCGGCCGCTTCTACAACCTGCACCCCGTCCTCAAGAGCGAACCCGCCGTGCGCGACGCACGGCTCTGCCTCTCCGCCGCCGTCGGCACCGTCCTCGCCATCGCCCTGCACCTCCTCGGCATCCCCGTCCCCGAGCGGATGTAGGGGGAAACCGGGGGACCTCGCGGCCGCAGGCGCCAACGCTCTATACTGTCCACCGATAGTGCGGGCTCCGGGCTCCGGGCAGGGAGCGACGGGGCCACGCTGGCAGGAGGATGGTGCCGATGACTCTCAGCTCCTGGCGCGACGCCGAGTCGGCCGTGCTTCCCGTGGTGGTGACCTACCGGGTCAAGCCCGGCAACGCCGCTGCCTTCGAGCAGCTTCTCAAGCTCCACTGGCCGACCCTCAAGGACCTGGGGCTGGTGAACGAACGGCCGGCCGTGCTCCTGAGGAGCCAGTCCGACCCGAACCTCTACCTCGAGGTCTTCGACTGGAACGACAAGGACGCCGCGGCCGGCGCCCACCAGCTCCCGCCCGTGCAGGAGCTCTGGGAGCAGATGGCGGCCCTCTGCGAACCCTCCGGCGGCATCCAGCCGGTCCACTACGACCCGGTCTGAGGGCAGAATACCTGCTACACTCCGACCCGTGCCATTGCCCTCGTCGGTCACCTCGTCGGCCGTCGCGACGCTCGGCAACATCTCCGCCGTCCTCGACGGCGCCTCGCGGGGGCAGGTCGACCAGGGCTCGCTCCAGCAGCTCCTGGGCGGCGGCCAGGGGTCCCTCGACGCCAGCGCCCTCACCTCCCAGCTTGCAGGCCTGAGCGGCTCGAGCGGCGGCCCCAGCTTCTTCGACCCGACCTACCTGATGATCAGCGGCGCCTTCCAGCTCGTCGGCGTGGGGATGTTCGTCTACGGCAAGAAGATGGCGGAGCCGCGCTACGTCTTCTGGGGGATCGGCTGCTTCGCCCTCTCCTGGGACTACAAGTCGGCCGTCTGCTGGGCCGTCGCGCTCGTCCTGGCCGCCGTCGGCAAGATGTTCGAGTGAGCGGCGTCTGCTCGCGACTCGCTAGGCCGCAGAACGCGCCCGGACCGTTACGAGGACATGCGTCGGGGCGAAGATCAGCTCCGGCGGCGGATTTCCATTTCGGGACAGCGCCGTCTTCGCGCGCGCGATGCCCGTGCCGAACCTCTCGACGTAGCCAAGGCCCTTCATCGCCTCGGCGAGCACGGGGTTGCGATAGTCGCTTACCTGATCGTAGTTGTCGGGTGTCACCTGACCGAACAGGCCGCCCGGGCTCGAGATTTCCAGTCTGTCGGCGAACCAACTCAAGCGGACGGGCGCGTTCGTCCCTTCGTAAGTTCGGTGCATGACGCCGTTGAGGACGAGCTCGCGGACAGCCACGATGGGATAGTCGGGAACATCCGCATGACGGAGTCCGGCGGCCGGCAACCGGGCCGTATGGATCTGGACAGGAAGAAGGTTGTCCAGCTGTTCCAGTTGCGAAAGCAGATTGCCGCCCGTGGCTTTCTGATCCTGCACGCGATCGGACCGATCCTTGCCGTCGAAGCGCACGAACTGCAGGTAGGCGCCGGGGAGGAAGGCTGATGGGTCCCGGCCGAAGAGCAGCACGCCGGCATGGGTGGGACGACCCGACTTCAGGTCCAGGAACCGCAGGGACGCAAGCTGATCCTCCAGCCGCCGGCGATTCTCGGACAGGATCTCCGGCGATACCACTCTGGGCAGGTAGCGATCGCGAAAGACGTCGACAGCCAGATCGTCCAGCGTCGCCTCGGGGCACGGGCGGCGATCAAAGGACGCGGCTACCGAGAGCGAGCGCTCGGACAGCCGGCGCTCTTCCTCGGCCGTCGCGATCGCTCGGCGGGGGCCGACACGAATCCAGACGCGTCCTCGATACCGCACGGGAGGCATCGTTGAAGGCCAGACCTCCAGCACGACAATCGGTTGTCCCCCGAGCTGCCTCTGCGAGATGGAGATTGCAGGAAGGGGCAAGATGTTGCCATCCGAGCGTATGTCCGCGAGGCTGAGCAGGAGGCGGTCCGATATGGCAAGGCCGGCCGGCGCCCCGGCGTCGTTCACTCCGATCAGGACGTAGCCAGGCAAGCCATGGCCGGGCAGATCGTTGGCAAATGCACAGACCGCCTGCCGGAGCTTCTCGCCGTCGGCTGACGACTCCTTGCGCTCGACCCGGTCGCTCTCCAGCTCGACCGCAAGCCTCTCGATTTCAGAGTCCGTCAACACGCCAGTAATGCCCTTCGGATGCCGGTTGGAGCCCCACTGCTCAGTGCCAACATGCCGATACGACTCTACAACGCTCGGCCGGCACGGCCAACCCCTCTGTTGGGTCGGGGAACTCGGCGGTCGGTGCCCGGAGCCTCAGACCCCGTCGCCCCCGCCCCATGGAAGAACGACCCGAGCTGGTAAGCTCATGCAAGGTCCGTTTGGGTCCGAGGGCGCCTCGGAGGCGGATTGAAACTCGGCCCCACATGGGGCCGAGGCCGTCTTCTTCGGCTCCTCCCTTCCCCCGGGAGGGAGGCGGATTGAAACACCGTGGAACCCCTGGCTGGGCCTGCCATCTCGGGTTCCTCCCTTGCCCCGGGAGGGAGGCTGCGCACCACGTTCCAGGACCAGGCCATCTTCGACGCCCTCCTTGCCACGAAAGTGATGAAGGTCAGGCGAGACTCCGTCCCAGCTCAGCTGCCACCCCATGGTGCGGGAGGTCTTGCGAGGGTTCAGCGAGGAGCGAAGCGGATGCGTCACCCGGCCAGCCGCGACTGTGAGAGAATGCCCCCTAGCCCCATGCCCAAGAAGCCAACAGTCCGCCACCCCCATGTCTTGAACTGGAACGATGCTCCGCTGGTCGAGCAGCGGGAAAGCCAACACTGGGGAGGCCGCGAGGCGCGACTCAACCCCTCGATGCCTCCCGAGGACGGTCACGTCGGCGTCGTGCGGGTTGTTCTGCCGCCGGGCCGCACCTATGCGCCCTTCCACTGGCACGTGCACGAAGACGAGATCTTCATCGTGCTCTCCGGCGCCGGGCTCTTGCGCTACGGTGACCAGGTCGTCGACCTGCGGGCAGGCGATTGCATCGCTTGCCCCCGCAACTCAGGACAGGGTCACCAGATCGCCAACGTCTCCAGCGAGGACCTCGTCTACCTCGCCATCGGCGAGAACCGGCCGGACGAAGTGTGCGTCTATCCCGACTCGGGCAAGGTCCTGGTGCGAGCGCTCCGCCGCATCGGCACGTTGCAGGATGCCGAGTACTTCGCGGGCGAGCCGAATCCCCCGAAGATCCTGGCTCCAAAATCGTCGAAGTCCCGCCGCAAGCGCCACTGAGCTCGGCCGGGGAGCGGGCACCAGACCTTGCGATCGGACAGTTCCCCGCATGCGTCTCTTCTACGTCCGACACGGACACTCTTCCAACAACACTCTCGGGCCGATCGAGGGACGATCGCGGGTCGAGGACCCGCCGCTGACTCCGCTCGGGCTCCGGCAAGTAGAGGCACTCTGCACGGCCGTCCGGAGACGCTTCATCTCGAGCATCGCGTGCAATGGGCGCCCCGAGGACAGCGACCTTACGCCGGTCACGCACATCTATTCGAGTTTGATGCAGCGGGCACTCGTCACGGCCACCCGAGTGGCCGAGGCACTGGCGATGCGTGTCACCGCCTGGCCCGACACGCACGAGGTCGGCGGAATCTACCGCTACTGCGAGAGCGGCGACGAGATGATCGGCTTGCCGGGCAACGACCGGGCCCACTTCGAGGCGCGCTTTCCCGACCTGCTGCTGCCGTATGAGCTGCGGGGACCATGGTGGAACCGGCCTTTCGAGGAGGTGGGCGAGGCGGCCCATCGGGCAGCGCGAGTGCTGTCCAGCCTGACCGGCGAGCCCCGCCGGGCCGATGAGGCCGTCATCCTGGTCGGTCACCGAGGGTTTTACAACCTGCTGCTTGCCGTGATGCAGCGGCCCGCTCGGCAGATCGCGGAGATGCCCGGACTCTTCGAGCTGCACAACTGTGCCATCAGCCGCATCGACCTGAGCACGGAGCACTCACGAGTCGTGTTCTCCAACGACGCGACGCACCTGGGGCCAGACCTGCTGACGCCGCCGCGATGAGCGAAACCGGCGACTCAGAAGTGATCGATCGCGTCGAAGTGCGTGACCGCTCCCTGGAGCTCCAGGCACGAGTCGAGCGGCGCGATCATGGGAATGGCTCGAGGCCGGTCGCGCAGGGCTGCTGCCGGGGGCAAGGGGTCGAGCCTCACCCAGCCGCCCATCTCAGCGGCGCCTGCCTCTGCACCATGGCGCGCCGCGGTCGCCCAGACCCGCTCGGCAGACAGGCGGGCCGGCGCATACTCGTTGATCCAGAGCCTCTCGGGCGCCCGGGCAAGGTTCAAATACCCGACCGCGACACCGTCTTCCAGGAGCACGAGATCTGGGGACTGCGAGTTCTTCCGGCGAAACGCCCGCCAGCTCTCCAGGTCGCGGATCGGTCGAAGGACGGAGGCCGGGAAGCTCGATTCGTACCACTCGAGCAAGCGCCCGATATCGGCGTCCGCGGCCGGCCGCGTCTCCAGCGGCGCGGCCTGCGGCAGGCTCGAAAGCGGCACCGTCCAGCGCTGGGCGGGATACCGGACGAACCCCAGCTTCTCGTAGTACTCCGGCGCGATGTCCGAGAAGAGAAGCACTGCCGAGCACCCCTCGACCCGCGCTTCCTCCATCACCAGACGGATCAGCCGCCGGGCCAATCCTCGACCGCGCTCGGGCTCGGGAGTGAAGATGGAGCCCAGGCCTATCGCTGCGACGGGCCCGTCCGGGCCTTGCAGCCGCAGACCGAATCGCTCGAGCGAGCTGACCAGCGCTCCGGCGCCGTCGATCAGGCCCGCCAGGCGCAGGCGCTGGGGCCCCCAGGCAGCCAGCTCACGCAGCGTCTCCCGGAGGCGCACATCGCGCGGATGGCCTTCGCCCCAGAGGGCGACTGTCTGCTCCAGATGCTCCTCGACGGCGCCGGCCGGCAGCTCGGACAGGTAGGTGGTTTCGTCGCTCACGTCAGCACGGAAGGTCCAAGGACAATCGAAAGCCAGGGCCGCATCACTCTTCGCTCCTCGATTCTCGATTCTCGATTCTCAATTCTTGATCTTGCGCCAGAGGCTGGTCCGGCTGATCCCGAGCTGCTTGGCGGCCAGCGTCTGGTTGCCCCCGCAGCGCGCCAGGGTCTGGCGGATGTGTTCGGCCTCGACGTCGGCCAGGGTACGCGGCGACTCGGGCTGCACGGCGGCAGATTCCCCCACGGGGCCGGTCGAGGCCGGCAGCTCCAATCCGAGGTGGCCGGTCAGTACGTGCGGCGGAAGATCGGCCTCGGTGATGGTCTGGCCGTCGGCCATGATGCAGGCGTACTCCATGACGTTCTCGAGCTCGCGGATGTTGCCCGGGTAGGTGTAACCGAGCAGTCGCGCCTGGGCCTCGGGGCTGATGCCTAGGAGCTGCTTGCGATACTGGCGGATGAACCGGGAGAGGAAGCTGCTGACCAGGAAGGGGATCGTGTCACGCCGCTCCCGCAGCGGAGGCAGGTAGATCTGCACCACGTTCAACCGGAAGAAGAGGTCTTCCCGGAAGCGCCCGGAGGCCATTTCCGCCAGCAGGTTCTTGTTGGTGGCGGCCAGGATGCGGACGTCGACCTTCTCGTTGCGGACCCCGCCGACCTTCCGCACCAGCCGGTCCTGCAGGAACCTGAGCAGCTTGACCTGCAGCTGCATCGGCATCTCCGCGATCTCGTCGAGGAAGCAGGTGCCGCGGTCGGCCTCGTGGAGCAGCCCTTCCTTGTCCTGGGTCGCGCCGGTGAAGGCGCCCTTGACGTGGCCGAACAGCTCGCTCTCGAGAAGGTTCTCGGGGATGGCGCCGCAGTTGACGGGCACCATCTTGCCCGACTGCCCGCGCGGGCTGAGGCGATGGAGGATGTTGGCCACGACCTCCTTGCCGGTGCCGCTCTCGCCCGTGATGAGGACGGTGGCGTCCGTCGGCGCGACTTTGCGGATCAGCCGGAAGAGCTTCGTCATGGCCGGCGAGGCGCCGAAGAAGCCGTCGACCGACCGTGTGTCGACCTCGCGGACGACCAGGGCGTGCGACTGCCGCTTGATGGAGCTGGCGATGACGGCCTGGACGGCGTTGGGCTCGACGGGCTCGATGAGGTAAAGAGAGGCCCCCCTGCGGATGGACGCGGCCGCCAGCGGCAGCTGCTCCACCGGCGCCAGCACCACGATGTCCGTGTCGGGCGCCGACTGTCTCAGGAAGCTGATGATGTCGAGCGGGTCGTCCATCGTCTTGTCGGCGTCGACGAAGACGATGTCGAACCGCTCCTCGGCCGCACGTGCAAGCAGTCCCGCGGCGTCGCCGGCGACCCGGACGTCATGGCCTGCGTCCTCGATCCATTCGCGCAACTTCTCGCGCTCTCGACTCGTAGTCGTTGTGAGCAGAATCTTCGCCATTTGTGTTTCACTTTGTAGCAACCCCAGGGGCAATTCAAAACGGCATTTTTCGTTCCGGTACCGGGAGGTCCTTCTTGAGCTCGATCCGCCGAACCGCCACCTGTGCCTTTCTCCTGGCCGCTCTGACGGCCCCAGCCGAAGCCCGAGGGCTGGCCTCCATCAACCCCCGCCTCAAGGACGGCCCCGAGCTGAACCTGGGGCAGTACGTTGCCACGCCGACCGCCTCGGTCGTGACGGTGCCCAAGACTTTCCTCGACAAATCTTACTTCTTCGGAGGAATGGTCGAAGCCGCGACGGACAACTGCCTGACGCTCGGCACGGGTGCGGACCCGATCAAGGTCCGGTTCAAGGTGGAGGGCGACCGCGTCCTGATGCTGGCCGACCAGCGCGACCGCGTGCCGGACATCGGCGCCAGCTCCGAGGACGTCATCAACCGCTTCAAGATGCGTGAGGTCGGCGACAAGGTCGAGCTCGACCTGGCCAACCCGGAGGTCAACTCCGTCACGGTCGTGCTCGGCGCTTCGGGTTACGCCGCCCAGCGTCCGGGTTACATCTATGACGTCGTCAACGAGCCGGGCTTCCTGAGCTACGGCGAGAAGTACCTCATCCAGAACACCGGCGTCGACAGCGAGCTGCCTGCCCGTATCACGCTGGCCATCAAGTACTACCTCAAGGAGTGCGCCAGCGCCTCGAGCTACAAGCCCAAGGCCTACACGGACGAGGACTTCGAGAAGTACGGCTTCTTCGTCACGCAGCGCACCGTCCGCAAGGACGACGGTACGACGGACGATAAGGTCCTGGCGGACCGCCACGACCTCTCGAAGAAGATCACCTACTACCTCCACCCGTCGATCCCGGCCAAGTTCCGCCCGGCGTTCAAGGACGCCATCCTTAGCTGGAACAAGGTCTTCAAGAAGACCCATGGCATCGAGCCCGTCGAGGTTCTCGACGGCAAGGACAACCAGATCCCGGGCGACATCCGCTCCAAGGTCCTCTACTGGGTCGACTACCCGACGCCCTTCGGCGGCGGCGCCATCGGCCCGCACACGAGCGATCCCGACACGGGCGAGATCCTGGACGCCGACGTCATCTTCTACGCGGGCGCCTTCCGCGACGAGATCGCGGGCCTGCGTAAGGAAGCCGAAGCCGCCAAGAACGCCCCGGGCGATTCCGAGCTCACGTCGGCCATCAAGGAAGGCCTCAAGAAGCTGCTCGACCTGTTGCCGAAGAAGGCCAACCGCGGGTTCGTCCTTCGGATGGGCAGTCAGACCTCGATGAACTTCAAGCCGGGCTGCGAGTACCCCATCGAAGAGGACAACACGATCGCCGCCCGCGCCTCCGTCGACGTCACCGAGATGACCGACGACCAGGCGATGGAGCGGATCATCCGCGAGGTCATCCCCCACGAGATCGGCCACACCCTGGGCTTGCGCCACAACTTCAAGGCCTCGGCCGATCTCAAGAACCTGACCGACGGCGCCGAATCGACGACCGTGATGGAGTACCAGACCTCGCTCTCCAGCCTGGTAGAGCCCGGCCCCTACGACTACGCGGCCATCGCCTACGGCTACGAGGGCGAGAAGTCGTTCTACGAGGGCAAGGAGTTCATGTTCGGCACCGACGGGACCAACGCCGTCGACCCGCTCTCCAACCAGTTCGATTCGGGCGACCCGCTGGCCTACTACACGGGCCGCTATGCCCACTTCCGCAAACTGCTGCAGTCGGGCCTCTTCTCGTCGCTGGCCAGCTACGGCCGCGCCCAGAAGCGCAACATGGAGGTCATCCGCAAGTTCGTCAACCGAGGCGAGCAGAGCAAGCAAGCATTCGACTTCTTGATCAAGGCGCTGACCGAAAAGAGCGAGGCGCCTCCGTTCAACGTCATGGAGCGGTTGCAGGCGATGCTGGTGCTGACGTCGGATGCTCCGTCGAGCTACGCGCGCTACGGCTCCCGGGCCAACTACGAGGCCCTGACCGACGCCCAGGAGGCCGCGCTGGCCCAGGCGCTCGTCGCCAACGTCGTGCCCGACGGCAAGGACATCTTCGAGATCCGGCTGGCCATGATGGAGGCGCTCAAGGCGCGCAACAACATCTATGGCTACAAGGGCCTCGAGGCTCTGGCCAACGCCTACAAGAAGGCGATGACGCCGGGTGCCGACGGCGCGCAGTCCAAGCCCCTGCCCCCACGCGAGCAAGAGCTGGCGCTGCGCATCCAGCAGGCGGTCGGCGCCTACTTCAACAAGTAGCCCCTTCGCATCGACTTCGAAGCCGGGTCTTCGTCACCGTGTGACAGGACCCGGCTTCGTCATCTCGGGGGCACGCGAAAACCCGGTACAGGTAGACGCCACGGGTTTCGGGGTTTCTTCTATACTGCGCTGCGCCCCACTCGGTGCCGAGAAGACTCGAGCTTCGCCGGGCCGGGGCGGTTCCACATGAGCGTGCTCAATCAACTGTATCTGGCCTACGATCGACGGTGGCGTCACGCCGACCGATGGGCGATCGCCAGGGCGATGGGCGGCCTCACCGAGCGCGACGGCGCGGAGATGCTCCGGCAGCTCCTGGAACATGCCGTGCGCCGCGTACCCTTCTATCGGAAGATGAGCGGAACCGGTGACTTGAGCGAGTTTCCAATCCTGAGGAAGGAGTCGCTTCGCCGGGAACAGGAGCGGCTTCGCTCCGACGACCTGGCCGCCCGACGGTGGTATCTCAATAGTTCCGGCGGGTCGACCGGCCAACCGGTGAGCTTCGTTCAGGACGAGGTCTACACCGACTGGGCGTACGCCGCGGAGCACCACTGGCTGGAGAGCTTTCACGGTATCGATCCGATGGCCACCCGCAAGGTGGTCCTCTGGGGGAGCGAAAGGGACGTCGATCGCAGCGCCCGCGGCATCAAGACCGGCCTGGTCAACTGGCTGACGAACACCCACTATCTCAACGTGTTCCACACGGCTCCGGGCGAGCTCGAGCGATACGCCGCAACGATTCGCAGGCTCCGGCCCGACTGGCTCAAGGGGTACGCCGGCTCGCTCTACCAGCTTGCCCGGTTCGTCCGCCGCGAGAACGTCCCGATCCACGGGCCCCGGCTGCTGACCTCGTCTGCGGAGACGCTGCGGCCATTCATGCGCGAGGAGATCGAACAAGCGTTCGGAGTGGCAGTCCGCGACTTCTACGGCTCCAGGGAGGTAGGGCCCATCGCGGGAGAATGTCGCCGGGGCCGGCTCCACATGCTGCGATTTCATAACTGGACGGAGATTGTCGGAGAGGATGGCCGGCCCGTGGCGCCGGGCGTCGAGGGTCGCGTGCTGGTCACGACACTGCACAACCTGGCGATGCCGCTGATCCGTTACGAGCTCGGGGACACCGCCGTGGCCGGCGGAAGCTGCGATTGCGGGAGTTCGCTGCCGGTGCTCCAGGCCGTGTCGGGGAGGATCACCGATCACTTCCCCACGCGTACCGGGGGCTTGGTCCACGGAGAGTTCTTCACTCATCTCTTCTATTTCCGAAACTGGGTCGAGGAGTTCCAGGTGCTTCAGGAGGACCTGGAGTCCATCCGCATCTTCGTGGTCATGCGAGGCGAGCCGCCCGCGGCCGATCAAGCGGCCATAGAGAGACAGATCCGGGAACGAATGGGGCCCTGCTCGATCCGCTGGGAGCGGGTCGATGCCGTGCCCAGAACGCCGTCGGGTAAGCTGCTCTTCACCCGAAGCCTCGTCGAGAACTCCGCCGGCTGAGGGAAGGGAGCGCGCGTGGACCCCAGAGTGTGCGTGGTGCAAGGTGACCCGGTCTACCCGTCGAGCTCGCAGGAGCCCGCCGGAAGGCCAGGATGGTCCGCGCTGGGACAGTTGATGCAGCTCTGGGGCCGGGACCCGGCGAACCCATTCGCCGGATGGGTGCAGCCGGGCGGAACGGTCGTGCTGAAGCCCAACTGGGTGATGGACCGAAACCCGCTCGAGGACGGCATCGAGAGCCTCGTCACCCACCGAGCCGTCGTCCGGGAGGTGGCCGAGCTGGCGGCCGTGGCTCTCCAGGGGCGAGGCACGATCGTGATCGGAGACGCCCCCCTCCAAGCCTGCGACTTCGCGCGTCTGCGGGCCGCGAACGGCGTAGATACCGACGTGGAGCGCTTACGGGAACGTCATCCCGGCCTGGAAGTCCGGGTGGAGGACTGGCGGCTGACCGTGATCGATCGCGCCGGGCAGGACGGGTTCGCCGCCTGGCAGGAGCAGAGCACCCGAGACAGCGCCGGCCCGGCGAGCCCGGAGGGCTACCGGGTGCTCGATCTGGGCAAGGGCAGCTTCCTGGAGGACCTGGCCAGCTACTCGGATCGGTTCCGCGTCACCTGCTACAAGCCCAGCCTGATGCGCCAGCACCACGCCCCCGGCAAGCACGAGTACCTCGTCACGGACCGGGTCCTTTCGGCTGACCTGGTGATCAACCTGCCGAAGATGAAGACGCACATCAAGGCCGGCCTGACGGGCTGCCTGAAGAACCTGGTTGGCATCAACGGACACAAGGAGTTTCTGCCGCACCACATCAAGGGTTCCTACATCGAAGGCGGGGACTGCTACGGCAAGCCCAGCCTGGCGCGCCGCTGGTACGAGGACCTGGCCGACTGGTTCTGGGAGCAGGAGGACCTCCGCGGCGCCCGCAGGAAATTCTGGAGTCACGCGCTCGATTGGCTCTGGTTGGCCGGCCACTACGCGGGCGCCGAGGCCAGCTACGGCGGGAGCTGGAGCCATAACGAGACGATCTGGAGGACGACGCTCGACCTGAACCACGTGCTCTACGCCGGGGCGGAGGGTGCGCGAAAGGTGATCCATATCGTCGACGGCATCGTCGCTGGCGAAAGTGAAGGCCCTCTTTCGCCCGAGCCCAAGCGGGCCGGCCTCCTGGTGGCAGGCGAGAACCCCGCCTATGTCGACGCCGTGCTCGCCCGGTTGATGGGATACAACGTCAGCCGCATCCCCACGGTCTACCAGGCGATCTATCACCGCCGGTCGCGGTTCGCAGGCCCCTTCCTCGAGGACTTCGTGGTGGATCTGGCCACGAAAGGCGGACCCTCGCGCCGGCTGCCGTTCGAGGAGCTGCCCGACCTCCGCTTCCGAAAGCCGCGCTTCTGGCGGATGGCCGATCGCACGCTCGGCTGAGGCCGCGGCACGCTAGGGAGTCGCCGGCGGCCCGACGTTGCCCGGGCCCGTCGTCTGCTCCAGCCAGGACTGGAACATCAGCACACACCAGAGCTGGTGGTGACGCAGACGCCGCCCCTCGAGGTGCTGCCGAAAGGTGGAGCGGACGAGTTGGGGGGCGAGGAAGCCCTCGCGCGCGAGCCGGCCCTCGTCCAGCAGCGATTCGGCCCAATCGCGGAGCGGCCCGCGAAGCCACTCGTCGATGGGAACGCCGAAACCTACCTTGGGGCGGTCGAAGAGCGCCCGCGGAACGTAGCGCTCGAGCACTCGCCGCAACACCCACTTCGGCTCCCCTTCACGCACCTTCAGCTCCAGAGGTATCCGCGCCACCAGCTCCACCAGACGATGATCCAGCAGCGGAACCCTGGCCTCCAGTCCCACTCCCATGCTGGCGCGATCGACCTTCGTGAGGATGTCGTCGGGCAGGTACGTCACGATGTCCCAGAACATCATCGACTCGCGAAAGTCGCGCGCCGGCTGCGGGAATGGCTCCGTGTCGAGGGGAGTCCGCGGCTCCGCAGCGCCCAGCACCAGTTGCTCGGGCTGTCGCCAGTGAGAGACCAGCATCCGGTACAGCGTCTGCCGATCGGGACACCCGAGAAACCCCGACAGAGCGTCGAGGACATCTCGCGGGCCGCGCAG
This sequence comes from Candidatus Wallbacteria bacterium, assembly GCA_016213845.1. Taxonomy (GTDB): domain Bacteria; phylum Muiribacteriota; class UBA6191; order JACPRK01; family JACPRK01; genus JACPRK01. The sequence goes on along the minus strand of JACQZN010000081.1, from coordinate 21,126 downwards.
GACAAGCGGCCGCGGCCAGAGCCGCTCGAGCGGCCACTGCGCCGGGACTCTGCCCGCGAGGCTTGCGGCCACGGAGGCGAGCCCCCGCCGCGCGCCGGCCGGCAACAGCCGCATGGCGCTCCACAGCCGGTGAGCGAGCGCATAGCGCTGGTAGCCGCAGAACAGCTCGTCGCCCCCGTCGCCGGAAAGGCTGACGGTGACGTGCCGCCGGGTCAGCGCCGAGAGCAGAAAGGTCGGCAGTTGCGACGAATCGGCGAACGGCTCGTCCCAGAGCGCGGGCAGCCTGGGGAGGAGCTCCAGGCAGTCGGCCGGGCGGACGATCTGCTCGACGTGCTCTGTGCCCAGGTGGGCGGCGATGCGGCGCGCGTGCGGAGACTCGTCGTAACGCGCCTCGTCGAAGCCGATGGAGAAAGTCCGCACGGGCCGCGAGGAGTGCTTCTGCATCAGCGCAACCACGAGGCTGCTGTCGATACCGCCGGAAAGGAACGCGCCGAGCGGCACGTCGGACACCATCTGACTCGTCACCGCCTGACGCAGCGCCTCTTCGAGCTCGTCCACAGCCTCCTCCGGAGACATGCGAAGCGGCTCGCTCATGCCGGTCTCGAAGGCCTGCCGGGCCGACCAAAAAACCCGCGGCTCGACGCGGAAGGTGCCGCCGGCAAGGGCTTCGACCCGGGCGAGCGTCCCGGGTGTCAGCTTGGAGATGCCCTCGTAAATGCTGTGCGGCGCCGGCACGTACATGTGCCGCATGTAGAGCGCAAGGGCAGCACGATCGATGCGCGGGAAAAAGGCGGGATGAGCGCGCAGCGCCTTGAGCTCCGAGCCGAAGAGGAACACGCCCTCCGATACGCCGTAGTAGAGCGGCTTGACGCCGAGCGGGTCGCGCGCCAGGAAGAGGACTCGCTCTTGCTTGTCCCAGAGGGCGAAGGCGAAGATGCCCGCGAAGCGCGCCGTGGCCCGCTCCACACCCCAGCCGTCCATCGCCGCCAGCATGACCTCCGTGTCCGACTGCCCGCGAAAGGCCGTCGCCAGCCCGGCGTCCAGCAGCTCCCGCCTGAGCTCGGCGAAGTTGTAGATCTCGCCGTTGAAGACGATGACGTAACGGCCGCTGGCCGAGACCATCGGCTGGTGGCCCAGCGGCGATAGATCGAGGATCGCCAGACGCCGGTGGGCCAGCCCCACACCGGCCTCGGGGTCGGCCCAGATCCCCTCGTCATCGGGCCCCCGATGCGCAATCGAGCGCGCCATGGCTCCGAGCCGGCCGCTCCAGGCAGCCGGGTCGGCTCGAGGATCTAGCGCACCCGCGATTCCGCACATGGCAACAGTGGCCTCCGAGGATAGCACACGGCCGCGAAAGGTCCGCGCGGCCCATCCGGGCAGGGGAGCGTGTAGGTACGCTGGCAAGTGGTACTGCATCCGGCTGGGGCCCTACCCCAGAAGCTGGCAAGAGGCCATCGGCCCCCTTCCATGTGCACCCCCGTTTCCTTGCAGAAGCCTCCGATTGATCCTCGCGGCCTTCGAGCACAAGAGAGAGTCTCTCGGCCAAGGGGGTTCCAAGGGGCACTGCCCTTTGGCGGGGGCTCGGGGGCAGAGCCCTCGATTGGTAGACTCCTGTACACATCTACCAGGCCAGCGACAGACTCCCCTCCGGCCAATCCCGAGGAGTGCTAAAGTGAGAACCCGCGCCGCAGGCATGCCGACGCACCCGAGAACCGACCAGCAGTGAGCGACAAGAAGAGCGTCACGATCTACACCGATGGTGGCTGCGACCCCAATCCCGGGCCGGGCGGCTTCGGCGCCGTCCTGCTCTTCGGCAACCACCGCCGGGAGCTCTCGGGTGGTTACTGCCTCACCACGAACAACCGGATGGAGATCCTGGCCGCCATCACCGGCCTCGAGGCGCTCAAGCACCCGTGTCGGGTGACCCTTTACAGCGATTCCCGCTACGTGGTCGACGCGATCGAGAAGGGCTGGGCCGAAAGCTGGCGCAGCAAGGGCTGGCGCAAGGGAGACAAGAAGCCCGCCAAGAACCCGGACCTCTGGGAGCGGCTGCTCGACCTGGTCGAGCTCCACGACGTCGAGTTCCGCTGGGTGCCGGGCCACTCGGGTGTCCCCGAGAACGAACGCTGCGACGAGCTGGCGACCGAGGCCCTCCGGAAGGACGACCTGCCGCCGGACCCCGGATACGAATCCGAGGAGGAGGAGGAGGAACCCCCATGGTGAGCCCCAAACGACCTCTGTCGCCCGCCGCGCTCGCTTGCGGCGCTCTGCTCGCGCTCGCCGCGGCCGCTCTGCCCGCGGCCTCCCCGCTCGAGCTGACCGGCATGTGCGACGGCTCGGCCGCCGCACCCCTCGACGCCAATCACTTCGCCGCCGCCGACGACGAACGAAACCTGATCGCCGTCTACCGGCGCGACCGCCCCGGACCGCCCGTCTTCGTCAAGGATATGACGGATGATTTGAGTATCGACCCCAAGAATCCCGAGGCCGACGTCGAGGGCGCCGCCCGCGTGGGCGACACCATCTACTGGATCGCCTCCCACGGCACCAACGAGAAAGGCAAGGCCCGTCCGAACCGGCGCCGCCTCTTCGCCACGCGGATCGCGCCCGGAAAGGGCGGTTGGAGCATCAGTCTGCGCGGCACGGCCTACCGGCGGCTGGTCGAGGACCTCACGGCCGACGATCGCCTCGACCGCTTCGACCTGGCCCGCGCCGCCGAGCGGCCCGCCAAGGACCCGCTGGCCCTCAACATCGAAGGGCTGGCCGCCACGCCCGACGGCCACCTCCTGATCGGCTTCCGCTGCCCCATCATCGGCGGCAAGGCCCTGCTGGTACCGCTCGAGAACCCCGCCGCGCTGGTCGACTCCGGCGGCCCGGTTCGCTTCGGCGCCCCGATCGAGCTCGACCTGGGCGGGCTCGGCATCCGAGACATCGTGCTCTCCGAAAGCTCCGGCGGCTACGTCATCGTCGCCGGACCCGCGGGCCCGGAACCCGGCTTCAGCCTGTTCCGCTGGTCCGGTCGACCCGTCGACAAACCCGCGCCCATCCCCGGCGCCAACCTGGGCGACCTGCGCCCCGAAGCGGTCACCGTCTTCCCGGGCACACCCGGCCTGCTGCTGCTCTCCGACGACGGCACCCGCACGGCCAGCGGCGTCGAGTGCAAGGACGTCGAGGCGACAGCCGAGCGGTCCTTCCGGATGCTCTGGATGGAGCCGTAAGAAGAGGTACTCATCGCTGTCAGGGGCTCCGCCTTCAGACCGAATCGTCTCTCGACCGTCCCCGTGACTGGTCGAGCCGCGATCGAGCTCCGCCCACCTCGTATCCGCATGCAAAGGGGGTCCAGGGGGCCATTGGCCCCTTGGTGGGAGCTCGAGGGCAAGGCCCTCGACAAAAATCAGTACTACTACCGGATCGGCTTCGGCTTGATCTCCCCGATCACCGGGTGCCTCGAGTACCAGACAGACGTCGGCGTCACGACGTAGCAGTTGGTCTCGCTCACCAGCGCCTTGAGCACTCCCTTCTCGGGCTGGTAGCGCCAGAGCTGGCCCTTGCGCACGGGCACCGTCGCGGCGGTGTACCGCGGGGCGCGCGAGCCCAGGAAGTAGATCATGCGCGTGTCGTGGTCGTAGCTGCCGGCCCACGTCACGTAGCCTTCGGTGCCCGGCACGCGCGCGGCGGCGGTGCCGTCGTCCAGAAACAGGCCCTTGTCCGTGCAGATCCCGAGCTGGCCGGGCGGCACCTCGAAGAGACTCGAGACGGCCGTCTCGGCAAGCTCCTGCTGGGAGCGGTCATCCATCGCGACGCGCTTGCCCGTCCTGAGATCGATCGTCGCCATTCGCTTGTTCGATCGCTTCACCGCCCGGCCGTCGTACTCGTGCAGACCGCGGGTCGTCCCCAGGTAAAGCTTCCCATCTCGCCTCAACGGATAGATCGACGTGAATTCGAGCTCCTTGACGGCGTAGCCCGGGGCCAGGGGCAGGATCCTCCACTCGCCGCCGCTGCGGCGAAAGACCAGGTCGCGCGGTCGCAGCTTATCCGGACCGCCCTCCGGGTCGTCGTAGGTGAAGCCCTGGTCGTTGGTGGCGATGGCGTAGAGGTCGCCCGTCGGCCAGTCGGCGTGGAGTCGACGGACCTGTCGAGTGGGAATTCCTTGGCCGGCCCCCATCGGCAGGAACTCGTTCTTCTCCCGCCGGCTCAGGCCCATGTCGTAGGTCGCAAACCAGATCGAGGCGTCGCCGTCGACGGCGATGTCCCCCACGCAACCGCCACCCAGGCCGGCCTCGGCGTACTCCGCCGCCACCGATGTCGGCTGCGGATGCACGTAGAGCCGGCTCCCGCCCTTGCCGTCCGTCACCTTCGGGTAGAAGACCCACTCGCAGGCCGGCGGCCGGGCCGCAGCCGCCCCGCGATCCACGAAGCCGACCCAGAGCTGGCCGTGCGACTGCGCCATGGAGGCCACGCGCCATCCGGGGGCCATCAGAACGATGTTCCAGTTGAGACGGCCGGCAGTCGTGCAGGTGTTCGGATGGGTCGGATCGATCGAGCGGATGTCTCCCGGTCCGCCGCCCGGACCGGCGCCGGGCGCGGCACCGGGTTGGCCAGCCACCCCGGCCGGGACGGTTCCATCCGCGCCCGCGGACGCCGTCCCTCCAGCGCCCGCAGGCGCGGTCGCGGAGGTGTCCTGGGGCTCCTTCTGCAACGTACCGGCGCTCAGCCCACCGTTTGACGAGGCTAGCCAGATCCGGTCCGTGTCGGCCACCAGCGACGCGATCCGGCCGTCCGGGTAGCTGCCGGGCCCGGGCGCGATCGCCCGCACCTCGAAGTACGGCCGGTCCTGGCGATCTTTGCGCACTTCGACCTGGGCCAGACCTCCCCCGTCGGTGCCAACCCAGAAGAACCGCACGAGCCCCGGCGGCGCCGCAAGCGCCGAGACCCGGCCGTCCGGCAGACCGTCCTCGACTCCCAGCCGCGCCAGCAACACCTCCGGGTCGTCCGCCTTGCGTATCACGATGCCGGCCGGTGATCCGGTCACGATCGCCGGCATGCCGAACAGTTCGAGCTTGTCGATCTGCAGCAGCGCCGTCATCCAGGGCGGACCGGCCGCGGGAACCCGCTCGGACTCGCCATTCGGATCGAGCGTGCCCAGCCCCAGCCGCGTCCCCACCCAGAGCTGTCCGTCGCCACGCGCAGCCATGGCCGTCACCTCGGCCGACCAGAGCCCGTCGCGCACACCCCACCCGCGGCCCGGCCGGTTCTCCTGCGACCACTCCAGGAGCCCGGAGTCGGTGCCGACGAACAGCCGCTTCTCGCGACGCAAGAGGCTCGTCACCCGGTTGGACGGAAGTCCGTCCCGCACGTCGGCGACGTGCCACGTCTCCTTGCTCCAGTGCGCCAGCCCGCGCCCTGCCGTGCCCACCCAGACGCCGCCGTCCTCGTCGACCGTCAGTGCCGAGATCGGGCTTCGCGGCAATCCCTCGTCCTCGGGCGGAAAGTGCTTCACCGACTCCCCGCGAATCCGAAGCAGACCCGCGTCGACCGTGCCGACCCAGAGGTCGGCGCCTCGCCCCTGCGTCATCACGGTGAGCTGGTCCGTGGGCATCTTCTTGAACGCCCTGGAGAACTGGCTCCAGACGATGTGCGGCGGGAAGTGCTTGTCGGGGCGGTCCGAAGGCTGCGATTCGTCGGCCAGCGGCGGCTCGGGCGGGACTCCCGGCCGGGCCAGACACGCCGCCGCCACCGTCACCCAGGCCGCCAAGGCAGCGAGCCCGGCCACGAACCTGGGTCGCCGATGGAACGACCCGAAGTCCCCGTGGTCCAACCGGTGCATATCCGCTATATTCCGCCATGCGCAGAGGCGCTTGCAATGCGACAAGAAAGCGAAGCGACCCAAGCCCGTCCGGACGGGAGACGGTTCATCGCCATGGCGGTGGGGCTGGCGGCGCTCCTGGCCTTCGCGCTCTGGCTCCGGAGGCCGTCGGAGCCGCCCCCCTCGTTCCCCGCCGAGCCGGTCGCGGCCAGCGCAGGCCAGGACGCGCAGGTAGAGCGCCTCACGCCCCTGCATGCGAAAGCGCCGCCCGAACCCGCCGCCCGCAGCTGGCCACGCCTGGCGGCAGCCCTGGAGCTCCTCGAGAAGAACGACCACGGGAAGGCCGCGGCGCACTTCGAGCAGCTCATCGCCTCCGGAAACCTCGCCGGCGAAGAGGCCGGGATGGCGCTCTACTTCCAGGCCGAGGCGCTGTTCGCGATGGACCGGTTGCAGGAGGCGCGCGTGCTGTACCGGAAGTTCCTCGACGCGCACCCCTCGCTTCCGGCCGCCGACAACGCCCGTTCGGCGCTCGACTACATCGCGCGTGCCGCGGAGTACCGCAAGGCACTGGCCACCGGGGGCCGCCCGTGACGCGCCGCGGCATGGGCTTGATCGCGGCCGTCTTTGCCGCGCTGGTTCTGGCGCTGGCCGTCCCGCCGCTCGTGCGGCTCTTCACCGGAAGCTACCGAACGCTCGCCAGCTCCGAAGCAGCGCTGCTGGCGGCAGTCGCGGCCAGCGACCTGCTGGAGCGGGTCTCCGCTCCGCGCTTCGCGCTCAACCACGAGGGCGATCGCCTGCAACTCCCGCCCGAGCCGGTCCCGGGCCGCGAAGCCGACCCTGCAGCCGCCACGCTGGCGCTGATGGAGCCCTTCGCCGCCAGGTACCGAGCGCGCGCTGTCGTCACCTTCGAGCGCGCTGCGGGCCATATGAACCCCGCCACGGGCAAGGAGGAGCAGGGGCTGATCGAGATCTCGGTGAAGCTGACCTGGGAGGAGACGAAGGTGCCGCATTCTCTCGACGTGCGCACGCTCGTCGGCGATCTGGAGGCGCTCAAACCCTCGCAATGAACAGGCGCGCCGGCTTCTCGATGCTCGAGCTCCTGGTCGCGATGGCGGTCGGACTGCCCGTCCTGCTCGCGACCATGGCGTTCTTTCGAGGACAGTCGGAAGCCTACGGCCGCGGTGAGCAGCACATGGAAATCGCCAAGGAGACCGCTCTGCTTACCCGGGTCCTCTACACCGAGCTGAAGTCCATCCATGCCCCGATGACGCTCGACGATCGGCTCGACCTCTGGGTCACAGGCGAGGCCGACGCCCGCGCGCTGCCGAACCAGGTCGTCGTCGGGCAGGAAGGCCGGGAGCTGAAGTACTGGCACTACCCGACGGATCAGCCGGGCCAGCGCCGCCAGAAGCGCTTGCTGTACCAGGGCTCGAGCCTGCTGGTCGCGGACGGCCAGGAGGCCCGCAAGGTGGGCCGCCGCGTCAAGGACCTCAGGTTCTCCCGCGTCACGGGCGATCCCCAGTCGGTCCGCGTCCGCTTCGTGGTCGAGACACCCTCCCGGCCGGGGATCGCCCCGGCCAGCGGAGCCGTCGATCTCACCGTCCGGCTCGAGGGGGCGCTCAATGTCGTCCGTTGAGAGGCGTTCCCGGCGAGGCATCGGCGGCATGCTGGTCGTGCTCGGCGTGATCGCCCTCCTCATCGCGCTCGGCTTCACCTTCTCGGCCTTCTCCCGTCAGACCGGCCTCGACGTCTACCGCCAGGTCGACACGCTGCGCGCCCGCTGGCTCGCCCGCGGCGCCCTGGCGAAGGCGTTCCTGCTGCTGCGGCGCGAGATGGAGGCCCACTACTACACCTGGACCTACCCTGAGCAGCGGGTCGGAGCGCTCGTGCCGGAGCAGTTCGCGGGCACTCTCGGCGACGGCACATGGAAGATCGTCTCGGTCCAGCCGCTCACCTTCCGTCGCGGAGACTCCACCATCGGTCCCTACCGCAACCGGCCCTATCGCCTGCACGGCGAGTCGCTCGGCTACTATGACGTCTACCGCGTCGTCACGGAGGGCTACATCCCCCGGACGTCGACCGGGGCCCGGCTCACCTCGCTCGTGAAGGTAATCCGGCGGAGGGTCGTTCCCCAATGACGCGCCTCGTCGCACTTCTCGTCTGCGTCATGAGCGCCTGGCAGGCTTCGGCCGCCGAACCGGGTCCGTCGGTCCACGCGGGTCGTGAGCGCATGCCCGCGCGACGAGGATTCCCGGCGGACTTCTCCAGGAGCCCGTTCGGCGGGGAGATCCGCGGCGCAGTTTCCGCCGTCGACATCGACGGCGACGGCAAGAAGGAGATCCTGTTCGGCTCCTTCGACGGGATGATCCACATGTTCCGCGCTGACGGCCGAGAGGTGCACGACGGCCTCTGGCCTCGCCACACCGGCGGCCCCATCGTCGGCACCGTGAAGGCCGGCGACCTGGACGGCGACGACACCCCCGAGGTCGTGGCCTCGTCCTACGACGGAAAGCTCTACGCCTTCAGCGACCGAGGCGATCGGCTCTGGACCGCCGACACCCATCAGCCCGGACTGACCTCGTCGCCCGTGCTGACCGGAAAGCCGGGAATCCACTCGCGCGGCATCCTCCTCTCGACGCCCGACGGCGCGCTCCATTCCTTGAACGCCAACGGCAGCCGCACCTGGCTCCACCCCAACGGCCCGCCCGTCGGCACTCCGCCCGCAGAGGTCGACCTGGCCGGCACGGGCGACCGCCAGGTCCTCATCCGGGACGATTCGGGTGTTTTCAGTCTTTTGACCAAGGATGGGAACCTCGTTCGCAAGTGGCCCAGCGAGCCGTACTCGGACAGGAACGGCCCCGCGGCCTTTCACGTGGCAGACACCGACGGCGACGGCATCCAGGAGATCGCTGCCGTGCAGAAGGAGGCGCTCTCCCCGGGCGCCGTGCCGCGCGCGCCGGGTTGCTGGGGCACTCTGCCGCCGCAAGGCGAGCAGGGCGTCTTCGTCTGGACGCCGGCCGGAGAGGCAGCCAGCATGTTCCCCGTCGACCCGGCGGTCGGCGCCAGCCTCAGGACCGGCGATCTGAACGGCGACGGCGCCAAGGAGCTCCTGTTCGCCGACGAGGCCGGCCGCGTGCACGTCACCGCCCTGGACGGCAAGCCGCGAACGGGCTGGCCGCTCGACATCCGGGACGTGTACAAGCAGGTGGACGACCCCAGGCTCGACCCGCGCGGGCGGCCGGCCGTCGAGCGCGCCCCGGTCCTTGCGGACATCGACGGCGACGGCGCCAGTGAGCTCGTCTTCTGCGTCAATGATCCCAGGCAAGCCGACGAGCTCGGCGGCATGGTCATCGCCGTCGACGCCGCAGGCAAGCTCCTCGCGGGTTTCCCCAAGTACGTCGGCCGCAATCACGGAGAGATGCTGGTGGCCGATCTCGACGACGACGGCGACATGGAGCTGGTGGTCCCGGGCGGCATCGGTGCCACCAGCCGCCAGCTCCACGTCTTCGACCTCCCCACCAGCCAGAAGCTCGAGATGATCTTCCTCGGCAGCGACTTCCAGATGTTCAAGGGCGAGTGACGCGCCCTACCGCAGAGCGACCAGCGCCCGGCCGGCCTCACTGAAGCCGGGATGGCGTTCGAGCGCAGCGCGGAAATCGGCGGCCGCAGAGACTGGCTCGCCCTGGAGCCAGCGGGCGATCCCCCGGTTGTACTGCAGGTACGCCGCCACGCGCCCGGGAAGCTCGTCAGTTGCGAGCGCCTCGACCCAGAGCTTTGCGGCGGCCGCGTACTCACCCGCGAGCGCGCGCGCAACGGCAGCAGCGTTCCGTGCGGCCACGGACAGCTCCACGTCGTCTGTGACGCGGCCCAGCGCCTCCAGGTCCGCGGCGGCCTCTCGCCCCAGCCGCATCCCGGCCACCCGCTCCGCATACCGCGCCAGCCCCTCGGCGGCCGGACCGCGCCCCGCCGTCACGGCGCCGTAGTCCCGCAGCACGAAGCCCGCCCGGGCCGGGGCGACGGGCGCCAGGTAGAGCGTCCAGAGCTCACCAGGCATGCCGGCCCCGCCCTCGTGCTCGTCGATTGTGACGAACAGGCTCTGCGCGGCCTCGCGTCTCTCGAGGGCACCGCCGGCGTCCGCAACCCCGTATTCGACGAGCAGACGCAGCTCCGCGCCCGCGACCGGCTTCCGCGCGCGCAACCGCGCCGTCGACATGGCCGCCGTGGGATCGGCCGGTGCCCCGTCGCCGGAGCGCTCCAGGACCTCGAAGGCGTCAGGAATCTCCAGCCGGCAGCGGAGCAGCTTTCCCGGAACCAGCAGCCGGGCCGTTCCCGTCACCCCGAAGGGACGGCCAAGCTCGGAGGCGCCCGAGAGCTCGAGCGCGAGCTGCACGCGAGCCGCCGGCTTCGGTCCGCTCGACGCGGCGAGCGGCAAGACGGCCACGAGCAGCGCGGCCAGGGCCAGAGGGCGCTCGCGCGTCATGAGCGCGTCAATCCCTCTCCAGACCTTCGAAGCTGACACTTCCCTCGGGCTCGATCGCAACGATTCCGTCTCCGGCGCGCGTCGAGATCACGTCGGCCGACATGCCGATGGCGGGCGACCCACCCGAAGGACTCGACGGAGCCAGCGGGTCTTCTCCCACCGCCAGCAGCGGGATCGGCGAGTAGGAGATCGGCTCCGGCGGGAAGAGCGCCGGCCGCACGTGGGCAGCGTTTCGGCCCGGCACCTTGCCGTCTCTGTCCAGGTCGATGTGGAGCGTCGGGTCCTGCGCCACCAGCTCGGCTTGCTCGGACGTCACCAGGATGCCCTCGGTCGAAGCAGCCAGAGAGCGGTAGACCGCGACTTTTCGCATGGGCTTGGCGGCCACGTAGGCCTCGAGCAGTTTCGCCAGCGACGGCGGCTTCGAGGTTGCCATGACTGCGGCCAGCTCAGGGTAGACCTCGGGCCCCAGGTCTCGTGCCAGCCGGAATAGGGCGACGCTCACGGACGCCTCGCTCGACAGGAAGTCGTGCCGCAGCTTCTTGTCGCCCTTGTGGGCTTGCAGGTCCTCGAGGTAGGCCAGCCGCTTGCGGTGCTTCAGCATCTGGGGATCTCTGTCCCAGGTGGAGTCGATTTGGCGCTGGTCCGCAGCCGTCAGCCCCTTGGCGGCGGCCGCGGCAGCGACCTTCTGCCGGAAGGTGGGCAGGTCCAGCCCCATCGGATCTTGCGCGTCGAGCGCCAGCGTCTCACCGGTTTTCAGCCGCCCCTGGGCGCGCAGCTTCTGCACCACGGCGCCGGCATAGAAACCGTTGACGTACTCCCTCAGCGGCTTCAGCGAGTCGGCATAGTCGATCTTCGTCGCCACGGAAAAGGCGGCGTCCGGCGACTGCCGGCCGTACGAGAGCGCCAGCGCCTCGGCCCATCCCTCGGAAAGTGCGAAGCCCGGGTTGGAGAGCGTGCGAATGCTGTGCGAGCCGCGATCCTTCGGGTTGCCGGAGTCCCCCGTGTTACCCGTCTGGCCGGCGGTCGCCTCGAAGTGAATGATGTGGCCCAGCTCGTGCGCGAAGGTCTCGTTCAGGCCGGCGACCGTGTTCAGCTTGCGCAGCCGCTGGAGCGCGCCGGCGGCGCGGGAAGCTTGGTAGAAGCGGGCCCAGGTCACGTCCGGCCCCAGTCCGCGGTCCTTCAGATCGGCCTCGACCAGGCGGGCCAGCTCGTCCCGGAATCGCGGGTGCGCAAATCCGGCGACGTAGACTTCCAGCCCTCCGGTCTTGCCTTCCAGCGTGAAGCGGAAACGCTGCGACATCAGCGTGCTGAACTTGGTCGCCGTCGGAGGCGTCTTCGCCTTGAACTCCTCCACCCAGGAGTCGAAGGAGTCAGCGGAGCATCCGACTTTATCGAGCTCCTCCTTGCGCCGTGTCACCTCCGCCTTGATGGAAGCCACGTACGCGTTGAACGGTTCGGAACTGACGCTGACCTCGCTCAGACAGCCTGGCATCTTCGCCAGCACGTGGAGGGCGAAAGCTCGGTTGTTCCAGCTCTTGACCTTGGCCTCGTACCAGCCGTCCAGCTCACCGAGCAGCTCGCGGTTGGCAGCCAGGTCGTCGGAGGTGAGCTCCGTCGGGCGGCTGGAGTAGTCGAACTGCTCGCCCAGGTGGATGAAACCGGTGTCGGGCGCGGTGATCCGGCCGTCCGGGTAGCGCAGCCGGAACGGGCTTCCCCAGCGAGCGTAGGCCCACGTCTCGTTCGGATCGAGCAGGACGTGCAGCGGCACGAGGGGATCGGTCGGGCGCCGGCGCGCGCGCTGCGCCGTTTCGTAGCAGGTGAGGAGCTGGCGGATGTTCTGCGCGTTGGCCTCGAACGTCTCCTGACCGTTCACGCCGGCCAGAGTCGCCTTCGTGAGCGCCTTCTCGTTGCCGACCCAGTCGAAGGCGCTGGTGCCGGTCTTGGCGACCGTGCCCCGCATCACGGCCACCCGATCGGCCCCGGAGGCCGGTGAGCAGACAGTCCCCGCCAGCGCGGCGACCACGACGACCCAGGTCACGACTCTTCGCAAGGACTTCACGCTGCTCCTCCAGACACCGTCATCGACCGAACCGCGCAGCCGTTACGAGCCGCCGCCAGGCCGCGGGCCGAACCAGACAGGCGACGACCAGGCCCGGTCCCCGTCGGACTGGATCACCTTGAAGAACATGTAGTGGTACCCCGGGAGGTACCGGACGCCCGGCAGCTTCCGCCAGTTACCGCGCGCCTCGCCGGCACCGACGGAATAGCGGTGGACCAGCTCGCCCCGGTGTTTCGTCCGCGCGGGAGCAGGTTCGGCCTTCGCGGCACGCTTGCCCCGGCGTGCGCGCCGCGCACGAGGCGCCGGTTTCCCGCCGCCCGGCGCTGTCGCTTCGCCGATGTAGGGCCCCGCCCAGACTTCGATCGTGTACGAGGCGTCCGGCTCGTCGTCGTCCTCGAGCTTCCACTGGATCTCCACCGGCTCGCGCGGCGCCGGCGCCGGGTCGAGGACTCGGCCCGTCAGCTCGCCCGCGACCCGGAACTGCATGCGCAGGTTCCTGTCCTCAGTGGCGTAGACGTGCCGCTGACGCAGCGCGTCGAGCAGGGCGCGCTTCTCGAGGGCCGGCGCGATGATCGCGGTGCGTGCCTCGGTGATGGTCCCCCACGTGCGGTAGTGGTTGTCCTGGTCAGCCGACGGAGCGATCCGTACGCCCATGCCGAGGAACTTGTGGTAGTGCGACTCGTAGAACTCCTCGGGCTTCAGGTGCGTGCCCTCGCGCGCCATCGCCGGCCCGTTCAGCATCTCCATCGTGCGGACCTGGCCGTCCAGGTGTGCCAGCCACTCGCCGTGCGAGGCGAAGTCGTCCTGGCCGTACTCCCGGTAATACTTGTCGGTCTTGCGGAAGTACGGGTGGTTGAGCTGGGCCACCGCGGGCTGGCCGGTCGAGTCCGGGTGCAGCGGCAGCCAGCCCTTGAACAGCAGATCGAAGCGGCCGTTCGGCACGGCCTTCTCGTCGAGCACCGAATCGACCTCGAAAACATTCATGTGGTTGCCGGCGCTGATCGAGGAGACCTCCTGGCCGTAGAGCGCCACGAACCGGCCGGCGCGTGTGAAGCGCGCGGCCGCCGCCTTGAGCTTCTCGTAGAGGGAGCGATCCGTCGCAATCAGCAGCTTGTCCCTGCGGTCGGGGGAAGCGTGGTCCTCTGCCTGGCTGTGGTTGTGCTCCGTGATCGCAAGGAAGTCGAGCTGGGCAACGTCCCGCGCGTGCCGATAGGCCTCTTCGGGAGTGCCCGAGCCGTCGCTGTACGACGTGTGGCTATGCAGGTTACCGAAGTAGACCCGGTCGCCTGCGGCTTCGGCGGACGCCGCCACGAGCAACACCGCCAGGGCCGGAAGGACCAGCTTCGTCATCGACGTCATCTCTTCTCCTTACTACCGGGAGAGCCCGGGAAGATGTTCGAGCAGCCGGTCGATGATGCCCCGCCGCCGCTCGCGCTCGGCCCGCTCCGCCTGGAGCTTTCGAGCATCGGTGAACACCGAATCCTCCCCGGGCGGCAGCTCGCCGCTGGGGAACATGGGATGCTCGGGTCTGGAGAGCGCCGCGTCGAGAGCCTCGGCGACGAATTTCAGCACCCGCTTCGTCTGCAGCGGGGGCTCCGCCGTGAAGGCGTCGAAGGCCAGCTTGAGCGTCTCACGGCTCAGCACGGCGTCCGCCACGACCACGGGCGACGCCGCATGCTGGCCGGAGCGGCGCGACTGATCGACCCGGCCCGTGATCATGCCCTTGGCGGCCTCGAAATCGATGATCCGATCGGGCTCGACCAGGAGCTGGAAGTGTACGACCCGACCCTGCGGGTCCTGCCAGATGGCAAGGTCGGTGCTCTCGCCCTGGAACCACCGCTTGCGCAGCCCGGGCACGTCCTGCCGGATGAATCGTTGGTTGACCTCGTCGGGGATCATCTCGCGCATGATTCTGGCACGAGCCCTTCCGGGGACACACGACTTTCTTCTCAGGCCGCCGCCTGCCCCCAGCTCAACCGGCCAGCGGCCGCCAGAGCTTCAACCAGAGCCACTCGGGGAGCAACTTCTGGATGGCCAGGATGATCTTCGAATCGAGCCCGACGGGCTGGCGAAGCGGCGGATTGGCGCTGGACAGGATGCGGACGATGGCCCGAGCCACCGTCTCGGGGGGCTGGGCGGTGCGTTCGAATCGCTTCTGGAAATCGGTCCAGAGCTTCCGGGCGCGCTCGCGATGGACCGACGAGGGATCGTCGAACCGCCGCGCCAGCCGCAGCCCCGGGCCGACGATTGAGGTGCGGATCAGCCCGGGCTCGACCAGCGTCACCCGCACGCCGTGGGGGCGCATCTCCAGCGCAATGCTCTCGAAGAGCCCCTCGAGCGCGAACTTCGAGGAGTGGTAGACGCCCATCGCCGGCACTCCCAGCCGCCCGGCCATGCTCGACACGGTCACCAGGTAACTCGAGCCCGCCGCCCTCAGCATCGGCAGGGCCATCCGCGTGACGCGCGCCGTGCCGAAGAGGTTGACCTCGAAGATCGGACGCAGCTCGTCGTCCGCGACATCCTCGAAGAATCCGCCACCGGCGATGCCCGCGTTGTTCACCAGAGCGTGCAGCCGACCGTACTTGAGCGCCAGGTACCGGAAGGCCTCGGCAGTCGCCGCCTCGTCGGTGATGTCGAACGGCAGGATGTCGATTGGCAAGTCTTCGCGACGCGCGTCCTCGCGCAGTGTCCCCTGCTCCTCGAGCGACTTCACGTTTGCCACGACCAGGTACCCGTCGCGAGCCAGCGCAAGCGCCGTCGCTAGCCCGATACCGCTCGAGCAGCCCGTGATCAGAACAGGGGCACCACCCGCCCGGTAGTCCCTGGGCGGGGGCTTCTGGGTCATGAGGACTTCGGTCATCGAGGGCACTATACAGCCCGGTCCACTCGAGGGTGTTAAGCTCGGGGCCTGCATCCCGACTTCCATCAAATCGCCATGAGCGACACTGCCGGAGCGCTCCTTCCGAAAACCGCGCCTGCGGCGCCGATACTCTCCCCATGAGCTCGGGTTTGCTCGGCGCGGGGGCGATCGTGGCGGCCTGCACGCTGGCCGTCAAGCTCGTCGCCATGGTCAAGGAGATGCTGGTCGCCGCGATGTTCGGCACCAGTGTCGTCCTGGACGCCTATCTCCTCGCCTACGCTCTGGTCGCGTTCCTGGTCAACGTGTTCGGCGGCTCGCTCCAGAGCGCGCTGGTGCCTGTCCTGGTCCAGGCGCGGGCCGCCGAGGGCGATTCCACGGCGCAAGACGTCTTCCGCGGAACGGTCACGCTGGCGGCCGTTCTGCTCTGCGGCATGGCCCTGTTGCTGGCGACCCTGGCCTCGCCGCTGATGCGCGCCTTCGGCGAGTCGCTGCCAGCGCGCGGGGCCGAGCTGGCGGCCGCGATGCTGGTCCTGATGCTGCCGGCGATCCCGCTCGCGGGCCTGGTGTACGTGCTCATGGCCGGATTGAACTCGATGGAGCGATTCACTCTTGCCGCACTGATCCCGGCGGCCACGCCCGTGGCCGTGCTCGCGGCGGTGGTCTGCGCAGGCGATTCGCTCGGCGGGCGGGCGCTCGTGGCCGGGACGGTGATCGGCGCGGCGCTCGAGCTGGTCGCCCTGACATGGGCCCTGGCCCGCCACGGGCTCGCGCCCTGGCCGGTCTGGCCCGCCTCCACTCCCCGGCTCGCCCAGGTCACCGGCCAGTACCTTCCTCTCATCGGCGGCTCCTGCCTGATGAGCGCCGCGCCGATCATCGACCAGTTCATGGCCGCCGCCCTCGGCGCAGGCGCGGTCTCAGCCCTCGCCTACGGCAACAAGATCGTCTCCGTCGTCCTCTCGGTGGTCTCGGGCGCCCTGGGGACGGTCGCTCTGCCGGTCTTCTCGCGCATCGCCGCAGCCGCCGGACCCGACGAGCTGCTCGACACGCTCGCCTACTACCGCCGGCGCATTCTCCTGGTCTCCGTGCCGATCTCGGCCGCCATCGTCGCAGGCTCGGGCCCGCTCGTCTGGTTGCTGTTCGAGCGCGGAGCCTTCACGGCGGCCGATACCGCCCGCGTCTCGGCCTTGCAAGCGATGCTGGCCCTGCAGATCCCCTTCACGCTGATGGGCATCCTCAACGTCAGGGCCGTCAGCGCGCTGGGACGCAACCACGTGCTGTTGATCGGCGCGGCCGTCAATGTCCTGGCGAACATCGCGGGCAACATCGTCTTCTCCCGCTACATGGGCGTCGCGGGGATAGCTCTCTCCACGTCCGTAGTCGCGTGCCTCTCCGACCGGTTCGTCTACGTCTACCTGCAACGCCAGCGAGGCGCGGCCCGGGAACAGGTCAGCGCTTGACGACGATCCCCTGGCCCGTCGGCGCGTGCACGATCCCTTCGGGCTTGCCGGCCATGAACTCGTCCAGCGCCTTTTGCGCGCCCGGACAGCTCGTGTAGCCGTAATCGTCACAGACGATCAGCCCGCCGGGCACCATTCGCGGGTAGAAGAACTCGAGCGAGTCGCGCGTCGGCGAGTAGAGATCGACGTCTATGTGCACCACACAGAAGCGGCGCTCGGCCACGTCGGCGAAGCGGGCCGGAATCCAGCCGCGATACGTGTGCACGCCCGGGAACTTCGCCAGGTTGCGCTTGAGGATCTCCTCGCCCGCCGTCAGGTCGTTGGCGTGCCACCAGCTGCCGTCTACCGACTCGGGCGCCGAGAGGCCTTCGAAGGAGTCGAAGACGTGGTGCTCCTTGCCTGCGCCGGCGAAGAACTCACAGATCAGATACGAGGATGCGCCCTCGTACGCACCGCATTCGGCGGTGTCGCCCGGCAGGTGCTTGACGAGCTGCAGGAGGCTGCGCAGCAGGTACTTCCGATCGGCAGAGTGGTAGTTGTCCGTGCCGACGAAGCGCTCGAAGTAGTCGAGGAACGCCCGGTCCTCGAGCCAGATCCTGCCGAAGTCGCTGAACAGGTACTTGGGATAGAGCGCCTTGCAGATGCGCTCGGCCAGCATGTAGCGGGCGAACTCCCGCTCCATTCCCTTCGAAAAGGCCGCTTTCCAGGCAAGCCCCAGCGCGGTCACGAGCTTCATGCGGACGGCCTCCGCGCCGCGGCTGGCGATAGGCTCGTCTCTCCCTGGGCGCCGCAATCGACGGCGTCCGCCGGTTGTTCACACCACCGCGTCATACGCTGTCAGAAGAGCGAGCCGATGCCGTCGATGATGTCGCCGGCCACGTCGCCGATACCGCCGATGATGTCACCGGCGACTCCGAGCACGGCCGAGGCGATCGCCGACACGCCGCTCAGGACCCAGCCGACGCCGGTGCAAACGGCGCTCAGTAGAGTAGCGCCGACGGCGGCAACCTTGCCGAAGAAGCCGCCATTCTGCCACTTGTCGGCCGCCCACCCTCGCAAGCCGCGGCCGGCGTCCTGCAGGATGTTGCCCAGACCGCCCACCAAGAGCGACGGCACGTTCAGCGCGAGCTTGCAGACGCCCCCGCCGACCATCTGGAAGAAGCCGCCGACCCTCTGGCCCACGGTACGCCCGCCGCCGAAGGTGTCCTCCCAGCCGCGCGTGACGTCGCGCAGGCCGCTGTCGAGCACCTGCGCGGGCGTCGTCTCATTCAAGCCGTAGAGCGCGGTGCGCAACCGTTGCAGCACTCCAGGCGGTTCCTTGCCGACCGTGATGTAGTAGTTGTGGAACCCCGAGCCCGCACCCAGCACGCCACCGATCGGGTCGGACCAGCGCTTGGCGAACTCCTCCTCGGGGATGCCATTGGGATACGGACCGCCCGAGCCGAAGTCGCCGCCCTCGCCCCAGAAGGCGTCGACCAGCGTCCAGTAGCGTTTGCCGTTGACGATGCGGTAGCCCTTGACGGCCACCCAGTGCGAACCGCGTATCTCCGGCGGCTCGCGCGTGTTGACCATCATCATCATCCGCTCGCCGCGGTCGATGCCGCGTGCCAGGTCGTCGAGGCTGCCGTGGTTGCGCTCCGTGGCCGAGTGGCCGTGGCCCTGGAGATAGGTCAGGATCTCGTGGGGCCCGGCGCCTATCGTTCCACCGGCGGGCGTGACCTGGTCGTAGATGGAGGAGTAATCCGGGTTCTCGCCGAAGCTCTGGAGGATCGCCGAGATGGCGTACGGGCCGCACGGATTCTTGACCCCTTCGCGGCGCACGTACGAGGTAGGACGGGTGAGCTCGGGGATCTCGTGGACGTCCGGCTTGTCGGGCTTGGGCTCCTCGGGCTTCTCGGAGCTTGCGGCGGTGCCGGCTGGGCCGCCCGCGCCGGCCCCCGCGTCGGTGACGGGCTCCTTTTCCAGCGCGGCGATCTCGACCTGAATGGCCTTGGCCTTCTCGGAGTCCAGGCCGTTTGCCTTCGTCTCCGCGGCGTAGGCGTTCTGCAGCTTCGCCAGCTTCACGGCCTTTTCCGCCGAGGTCAGGGCAAGGAGCGCGGTTGACGAAGTGAAGGCGACCAGGGCCACCAAGGCGAGCACTCGCAGTGACGGTCTCATCGCCCGTGAGCCTAGCGCGTCCCCGTGCCGGGCGCCAGTGCCAGAGTACCCGCTTGCGGGAACTCACAGCGCCCGGGAAAACCCGTGGCGTCTACCTGTACCGGTTTTTTCAAAAAACCGGTACAGGTAGACGCCACGGGATTTTCCACGGGATTTTCGCGCGATGCTATGCTGGAGGGGTCCGGGAGGCGGGCGCGCGAGTGGATGACGCGGCCGGCGCCGGAGGAGGCAGGACTTGCAGACGGTCTCGATCAAGCTTCACAGGCGTCACGCGGGGGCGGTGGTTCCGGCGTACGCTCACGCGGGCGACGCAGGGTTCGATCTCTGCTTTGCGGGCGACACGAGCCTGACGCTGGAGCCGGGCGCGCACAGGCTGGTGCCGACGGGGCTGGCGATGGAGATCCCGGGCGGTTTCGAGGTGCAGGTACGGCCCCGTTCAGGCATGGCCGCCAAGCAGGGCGTGACGGTGCTGAACGCGCCCGGGACGATCGACTCCGGGTATCGCGGCGAGGTGCAGGTCTGCCTGATCAACCTGGGCCGTGAGCCGGTGACGCTCGAGCCGGGACAGCGGATCGCGCAGGGAGTCGTCGCGCCCGTGACGGCCGCGCGTTTCGAGGTGGTCGAGGAGCTCGCGCCCAGCAGCCGTGGGGCGGGCGGATTCGGGAGCACAGGCGCATGACCTCAACAGCAGGCCGCAAACCCGCCCGTGTCGTCGCGCTAGCGCCGATGCCGCCCGAGCCGCAAGCCTACGCGCTCGCCCGCTACAGCCGTTCGCCCGACTCCATCCAGCAGAGCCTGGAGTGGGTCCACGCCCACAGCGCGGAGAAGTTCTGGGAGAAGTTCTACTTCGACTACGGCCACGCCTCCATCGCCGACCTGGGCCACGTCGCCATCTGCTTCGAGAACATCTCGGAGCTGGCCGCTCTCGAGATCCTCGACGAGCAGACCTGGGACGGCCAGCAGCGCTCGACCCGCTACCAGGACGGCGCCGGCGCGGCCTGCGCGCTGCCCCCTGAGATCGCCTCGCCCAAGCTGGCCGCCGAGTACGACGCGGCCGCCGCCCGGCTCTTCGCGCGCTATACGGAGGTCCACGAGAAGTCGATCGCGGCGCTGGCGCAGAAGCTCACGCGACCCGACTCGATGAGCCAGGAGGCCTTCGACCGCAACCTGGCGGCGCGCGCCTACGACGTTGCGCGCTATCTCCTGCCGCTCGGCGCGCCGACCAGCCTGGGCCAGGTCGTCAGCATCCGCACCCTGGAGCGCCAGATCTCGCGTCTGCTGGTGAGCGAGTACGGCGAAGTCCGCGCGATCGGAGAGATGCTGCGGCAGGCCTGCTCCGAGCCGCCCGACGCGACCTGGCCGCGCCTGGAAAGCTCCGGCACAGCCACCGGCCCGCTCGCCCCGACGCTGGCGCGCCACGCCCAGCCAAGCGAGTACCAGCGGGCCGTCCGCTCCCAGGCCCGGGCGCTGGCCGCCCGCTTCCTCGACGGCCTGAAGGCCTCCGGTGGTCCCGACGTCCACCTCATCCGCCCGCACAGCCCCGAGTCGGAGCTGGCCTCGACCCTGCTCTACAGCCAGTCGAACCTGCCCTACGCGAAGGTGTTGGGCCGCCTGGAGGCCTGCACCATCGACGAGAGGCGCTGGGTCATCCACGAAGTCCTGGGCGACCGCGGCCCCCACGACGAGCTGCCGCGCGCAGCCCGTGCCGGACACCGTTTCCTGTTCGACATCTCGATGGACATCGGCGGCTGGCGCGATCTCCACCGCCACCGTCGCTGTGATCAGATCCTGCAACCGTTCGATCTCCTGGCCGGCTCGCAGTTTCCCGAGGGCGCAGGCGAGCTCGGCGTTCTCGGCCTGATGGAAGACGCCTATTCGGACGCTTTCGAGGCCGCCCGCCGCATCGCCGACGAGGCCGGCCCGCTCGCCGCTCACTACCTGCTCCCCTTCGCCCACCGG
Source organism: Candidatus Wallbacteria bacterium (assembly GCA_016213845.1). Lineage (GTDB taxonomy): Bacteria > Muiribacteriota > UBA6191 > JACPRK01 > JACPRK01 > JACPRK01. The sequence continues at coordinate 348 of JACQZN010000081.1, read as the reverse complement.
GTCCGCTGCCTCTTCAAGATGGACTTCGCCGAGGCCGACTACATGTGCCGCCTGCGCTCCGGCACCAAGGGCCATCCTTCGTACCGGAAGGTCGCCTGGGAAATGGCCGAAGCCGTGAAGGTCGCCGAGCCCGGTCTGGCCGATCTCATCGAAGCCACCCCCCCCTGGGTCGAAGATCCGCTGAAGAGATAGGCTTGAGGCTTGAGAAGTGAGGCTTGAGGCCTGAGAGGCTGTGAAGTAATCGGGAGTGGACTTGTGGTTTCCCGGGAGCGGTGGCCTCGCGCGCCTGTGAGGTCATTGGCTTCCGTTTGAGTTCCCTGCTCGGGTTCCTGTGATTTGGACCGCTTG
>JACQZN010000083.1 GCA_016213845.1 Candidatus Wallbacteria bacterium | reverse complement strand
GCCTACGGCCTACTCGCCCAGCTCTACAACTCGCTCGGCGACAAGGCCGGCTACGCCGAGGCCACCGCCAAGCTCGAGGCGCTGCGAGAGCGCTGAGGCGCCAGGAAGGGACCCATTCCTAATCAGGGGCTCCGACCTCACACATGCACGGATCTTGCGAAACACCTCTTGCCTCCTGGATTCAGCACGGGCTTGCGAATGGCCTCAAACCGGTTGCCATCGGGGGTCCAGGGGGCCGATGGTCCCCTGGTGGGAGCTCGAGGGCAAGGCCCTCGACAGGAATCAGTACAACTAGATTTCATGCCGGTTTTCAGGAGATCCATGCGTACATCAGGGCTCCGCCCCAAGAACCACGAACCTCGTCACCAGCGGAGCTTGTACTCCATACCGACCCGCGTCTCCTCGGGGCGCAGGTAGCGGGAGAGGTCTTCCTGGAGCGTCTTCACCTCGAGGTTCTTGTCGACCGTAAGCGCCAGGTTCTTCTCGATCTGGTACTGGACGCCCAGGTGGTCGAGCGCCTGGCCGTCTGCGCCGACGCGGCCGTCGACGGCCACGAAGACGTTCTTGCCCAGGTACTTGCCGGCGCGGATCTGCGGGGTGATCGGCGTGGCGCGGTCGGTCTGGAGCAGGTTGGTGTCGATGCGGAACTCATCCAGGCCCGTGGCCCGCCGCACGGCGCTGCCAACGGGGCGGTTGAGGAACTGATCGTCGAACTTGGCGGAGAGCGGCGCGGTGATCATCTTGGAGACGACCTCGTCGCTGGGTGCGAGGGTCACGTCTGCATCCGAGCGAGTCGCCAGGATGGCCAGGATCTCCTCTTCCGTGTGGGCGGGCAGCGACCTGAGCGTGAAGTTCATGTGCTCGGCCGGGCCGTTGACCTCCATGTAGACGGTGGTGCGGCCGATCTCCTTGGCGCCGCGGGCGTTGATGTAGGGCACCGACTTGGGCCGCCGAGCCTCGGGAGCAGGCTTCTGCCACGGGAAGAGAGATGGGTCCGAGACAGGCGGCGTGCGGTAGGCGACGGTGCCGGACTCGACCGCGAAACGGTTCCCCTGGAAGAAGATGTGGCCCCGCGCGGCGTTGAGCTCCCCGCCGATCTGGTAGTCGGGACCCCGTCCTTTCATCTCGAGGGCTCCACGCAGCTCGGCGTTCACGGAGCTGGAGCGAATCCAGAAGTTGCCCTTCGAGGCGCCCGAAATCTTGTAGGAGACCGTGTCGGGGATGCTGTCGAAGAAACCGGAGGCAGGACTGTCGAAGAGGGCCAGGTCGAGCATGCCCTTCTCGAACGTGAACTGGCTGTCGATATCGAGCCGGCCGGGCTCGCCGCCCAGGTGGGTCTTCACGGCCAGGTCCGAAAGTGTCAGATTCTTGCGCGCAACCTGAAGACCGACCACTTCCAGGTCCACGTTCCAGGCCATCTTCAACCCCTCCCCGAAGGTAGCGCCACCCTTGCCTGTCAGCTTTCCGCCGGCCATCTCGGCGGTCAGCTCCCGGAGATGCGCACGGCGGTCGCCAAAGACGATCTTCGCAGTGAGAGCGGTCAGCGGAGCAGGCAGCGCGGCCAGCTGGAGCCTGGCGGCGTTGGCCATCAAGAGGCCTTCGATCTTGGGGTTGGCCGGCGTCCCCGATACAGCCAGGTCGGCCTGGAAGCTGCCCACCGAATCCGGGGGTAACCACGGAAGCAGGAGGGCCGCCACCGAGAGCGGAGTCTTCGGGAAGACGACTCGCAGCTCCATCGGGCTCGTCCCGGGCGACGCGGAGAAAGGGGAGAGCGAAAGCTCGATCGGCATCCGGCCCGTCACGGTGCACTCCTGGCCGCCTCCGTGCAGCACCAGCTTCTCGGTCGTAAGGACGCCGTCACGATAGGAGATACGGCCGCTCACGCGTTGCAAGACGCGGCCCGCGGCCGCGCCCTGACCGGGGAGCTTCGGCTTCTCGAGCCTGAGATCCGCCACCAGCGTGGGCCGGGTGAGCGCGCCCGACAGCTGGAAGGTGCTGTGCAGCCGGCCGGAGAGTGCGCCCGCGCCACCGCCGAGCCCGTCCAGGTGAATGGGCAGATCCGCCGTCTGGAGCTTGAAGTCCCATCCGGAGTCGGCAGCGCCAGTGACCCCTTCGAATCCGATTCGTCCCCCGGCAAGCGTGATCGCGGAGCGGGCGAAGACCAGGCGGCCGCGGTGGTAGGTGCCGGTGATGGGCCCGTCGGCGAGCAGCGGCCCCCGTTGCGTCGCCAGCTTCAGATCGACGATCGAAAAATCGCCCTGGGGGCCGGTTGCAGGGTCCACGGAAAACCGGAACGAACCGGAGGTCTTCCCGCCACGCAGGAAGCCCTTGGGCCCCAGCAGGAAGGAGACTTCCGGCAACCGGAACGAACCGGCGGCCTGCAGTTTGCCAGCCGCAGACGGGCTCCAGACCAGAGAGGCCTCGACCTTGCCGCGAGCCGGAAGGGCAATCGTGAGCGCCTCCGCGGTGCCTCGCGGAACCAGATCCAGCGTGAGCTCGGGAATGCGCACGTCGGCCGCCGCCAGCTCGAAACCCAGGACGCGCGCGTGGATTTCATGACGGCCGCCACCGAGCTTCACGTCGGCCTGGGCGACCCCCTTCACAGCCGGAGAGAACGCGTCGAGCCTCAGGCCACGAACCGTCCCCGAAAGTTCCGCCGGCTTGCCCGCTTCCAGCTTGCCCTTGGCCGCAAACGAGCTGAAGAGCTGAGCCTTCCCCGTCCCTCGCACAGAATCGAATGTGAGCCTCGACGGCCCAAAGCTGCCATGAGCCTCGATGTCGCCGGCCGAGACTCCGCCGACAGTGAGCGCCGCCGCGTGCGCCTTGAACGTCCCGTGGGCCAGGGACGGCGGAGCCAGCCGGCCACGAGCCTCCACCGAAGCCCGCACGCCGTTGCCGTGGACCTCCTGCACGCACGTCGCTCGGGCCAGCCACTCCGGGGGAATGCCCGTCATCTCCGCCGTCGCGGCCCAGGAGAGGTCGGCCAGCTCCACGCTGCCCTTGCCGGTCGCGACGGCCTTCCCCTGGCGCGCCGCCCAACGGGCGATCTCGAGCCGTTCGGGCGAAACCCTTCCCTCGAGCTCGGCCGTCAGCGGACCCGGCACCTGCGGAAGCGCGACCGGGCCAAGCTGAAGTCTGTATCCCCACGGAAACGGCCCGCGGGCGTCCAGCGTGCCCGAGGCGATCGTCTGGGGAAACGCCGAGGCCAGCGGCGCCAGCCGTCCCGGCCGGATGCCCTCGAAGCGCGCCGTGAACTCGGGCAGGGGGGCCAGAGGCCATTGCGCCCGGCCCTGGAGCGCAACCTTCCCTCCCAGCGCGCCCAGACCGAGCGACCAGCTCGCATCGCGACCAGAAGGCCAGGACACACGAAATCCCGTCAGCGGCATTGTGCCCCAGAAGCCCGGCACCTCCACGGCCGCCCTGTCGATCTTGGCAGCGGATTCCCAGGCGATGGCCACGGGTCCAATCCGCTCGAGCTCGAAACGGTTCCAGTGCCGCACCCCGTCCGTGGGGAAAGGCAGGCGCGTGCGGTACAGCAGCTCTCCGCCCGCTTCGAGCGTTCCCGTGAGCAGGCTCAGGTCGAGCTGGCCCCCTGGCGGGGCCGGCGACGAGGTCGGTGCAGAAGGGCCCACCCCGAAGGCGGCGGCCAGGCTCTCCCGCTCGAAGACGCGGCGGGCCTCCCAGCCCATCCGGCCCAGCGCAGCGCCGGGATCGTAACTGCCGGAGGCCGAGACGCGGCTGCCCTTCCAGCCCGCCGTGGCCCGGTACGTCAGACCGATGGAGTTCCACTCGAGCAAGGCCTCCTCCAGGGACAGGTCCAGCGGACGCTGCCACGGGAAGTCGCCGGCCAACCGCACATGCCCCGCGAGGACCCGGATCGGCACATTCTCCAGGTCCCGGCGCAGGATCGCCAGGAGGTCGACCAGCTTGTACAGCTCCAGACGAGGGCCCCTCCGTTCAATGTCGATGGTGGGCGAGGTGACCTCGATGGCGCTCGGGACGGGGCGGTGGCGGCCCGAGAGGATGCCCAGCAGGTCGTAGACGACGCGGATCTGCGGCAAGCGGATATGGAGCCGCGTCTCGCCCGGCTGGTCGCGAACCAGCTCGAAGCCCTCGATCGACATCCCGCGGAGCAAGTTCCCGCGAACGCCCGCCACCCGCACCCGCCCCTCTCCCAGCCCGCGAATGGCCGCTTCGATCTGGGCGGCGACGAACCGGTGGACGTAGGCGACCGCGCCGCCCGCCACGCCCAAGGCGGCGCAAAGCAGCAAAGTCACCTTCATGCGCCGGGATATCGATTTCATCGTCATTTCGGAGAAGCGCGCTATTGTACTCCAATCATGGTTGCCGGCGCCACTCCGATGTCACGATCGACCGGCTCTGCAAGGGCGTTTTACGCAGGTGTGAGATAATTGTCGAGGCGCGGCGCTGCCTCGATATCTGATATCGGATTCACGAGCAGGGGCGCCGAAGGAGCAGTGCTTGGTCGACAAGCTGGATGAGCTGCTGAGAAGGCAGGTACGGCGCGGCGACGCCGAGTCGTCGGGGGTCCAGGGCGGGGCCGACGCGGGCCGCGCGCCAACCCCTGCCGCCCAGTCGTCTGGCTTCCAGACGGGCCTCTCGAAGGCGCGCCAGGCACCCCAGGAGCCCCACTCCCCGCTTTCCGGCCAGCTCCCCCCCGCCCCCAGGGACATCGAATCGACCGGACTCTCGGCCACCTACCTGGCCGACCTGATCCTCAAGCACCTCTACTTCGAAAACGAGCTGAAGAGTATCGAGATCGCCGACCGGATCGGCCTCCCCTTCGGCGGCGTCACCGAGCCGCTCCTGACGGCCCTCAAGGCCGACCGCTCCGTGGAGATCCGTGGCGGCGAGAGCACGATGTCCTACTCCTGGCGCTACGTGCTCACGGGCCGCGGCGCCGAACGCGCCAAGGACGCCCTGGCGCGCAGCTTCTACGTCGGCAAGGCGCCCGTGTCCATGTACGACTACTACACCATGGTCGCCGCCCAGGCCGTCCAGCCCGAGGTGAGCGTCGACCAGGTGCGCCAGGCCTACTCCGACCTCATCGTGACCGAAGACCTCCTCAAGAAGATCGGCCCCGCCGTCAGCAGCAACAAGTCGATCTTCATGTACGGCCCCCCAGGCAACGGCAAGACCTCCATCGCAGAGCGGATCTTCCGGGTCCTGGGTGGCACGCTCTGCATCCCACACGCCGTCGAGGTCGACGGGCACGTCATCAAGCTCTACGACCCCTTCTATCACCTGCCCGTCCAGGACGACGAACCGCAGTCCCTGGAGGCTCGCGACCGCAAGCTTTCGCGCTACGACTGCCGATGGAACCTCTCGCGCCGACCCTTCGTGGTCGTCGGCGGCGAGCTCACGCTGGAGACCCTGGACCTCATCTGGAACGATTCGGCCCGTTACTACGAGGCCCCCTTTCAGCTCAAGTCCAACGGCGGCATCCTGCTGATCGACGACTTCGGCCGGCAAGTCATCAAGCCGCAGGACCTGCTGAACCGGTGGATCGTGCCGCTGGAGAAGGGCGTCGACTACCTCACCCTGCACACCGGCAAGAAGTTCGAGGTCCCCTTCCGCCAGCTGGTCGTCTTCTCGACCAACCTCAACCCGGCCGATCTGGTCGACGAGGCCTTCCTGCGACGCCTGCGCTACAAGATCGAGATCCCGAACCCGACGCCCGAACAATTCGTCGGAATCTTCCACACCGTCTGCCGCAACAAGGGCATCGCCTATGACGAGCCGACGATGGTGTACCTGATGCAGAAGTACGACCAGCTCAACGTCGATCCCAGGTCCTGCCATCCCCGCGACCTGCTCGACATCATCATCGACGAGGCCCGGTTCCGGGGCGAAAGGGCCCAGCTCTCCCCGGCCCTGATCGACCTCGCCTGGTCGAGCTACTTCGTCACCTACAAGTAGGAATATGGTATATGGAGTCGGTCACGGCGCCTGGTCGGCGCCACCGAGAAACAAGAGGACGAACCCGAACATGAAGCGAACCCTCCTGGCCACTCTGCTCGCGCTCGCTTGCGCTCACTCCGCAGCCCTGGCGGCCCCGCCTGCCCCATCGGATCTGGCCTTCGACGAGGTCATGAAGCACTACATGATCCTCCACGGCCACTTGACCAACGATCGCTTCGACGACGCCAGCCGCAAGACCGCTGCAGCGATGAACGACGCATGCTCGGCGCTGGCACGAACGGCCAGCACGCCGGCCGCGGCTCAGGCCGCCGTCAAGCTGATGACCGACCGGTCCGCCGAGCTGACGAAGGCCGGATTGCCCGCCGTGCGCAAGATCTACGCAAACCTGGGCGATGGCGTCGACCCGTACATCAAGAATTTCTACAAGGGCACCGTCAAGTACTGGCGGTTCTTCTGCGACATGCAGAAGAAGCCCTGGGCCCAGCTCCAGATGAAGCCTCTGCTGAACCCGTTCTACGACAAGACGATGCGGGACTGCGGACGGCTGGTTCCCTGATCCGGGTTACTCCACGGGACAGAGGCGTCCGGGAGGCGGGCAGGCCTACCGGCGCCTGGGGCGCTTGACGTCTCGCGCTCCGTACGCTAACGGACTGACGGCTGGACCGCACCAGGGCGGCCGGAAAGGAGTCGACGTGCGCGGGTTGGATCGTCCAGGACAGCTCAAGAAAGCGGCGGCGCTGGTGGTGGCGCTGGCGCTCGGAATCGGGCCCCTCGCAGCCTCGAGCCATAGAGAGGCCCCGTTCCTCACGCGTCACCCGAAGGTCGACGCTACCGACTTCTACATGTTCAACAGTTACGAGTCGGGCCGCGACGGCTTCGTCACGATCATCGCCAACTACCTGCCGCTGCAGGACCCCTATGGCGGCCCCAACTACTTCTCGCTCGATCCGAACGCCCTCTACGAAATCCACATCGACAACAACGGCGACGCCAAGGAAGACATCACCTTCCAGTTCAAGTTCCAGAACACCGTGCGGGACCTGCAACTGGCGATCGGCCCGGCCGGCGCCACCAAGCAGATCTCGGTGCCGGTCATCAACATCGGAGCCATCACTTCCGGCAACACCGGCCAGCTCAACGTCATCGAGAGCTACACGGTCAAGGTCGTGCGCGGCAACCGCCGCACCGGCCGGGTCGCCTCCGTGACCAACGCTATCACCAGCGAGAGCTCCTTCCTCAAGCCGGTCGACAACATCGGGAATCGCTCCATTCCCGACTATGCGACCTACGCCGGGGCCCACGTCTACACGGTCAATCTGCCCGACAGCACCTCCCAGGGACGGCTCTTTGTCGGCCAGCGCAAGGACCCCTTCGTGGTCAACCTGGGCGAGACTTTCGACCTGATCGGTGTCACGAATCCGCTGGGTGCCGTCGACGCCGAGCGCGACAGCCTGGCCGACAAGAACGTCACCTCGCTCTGCCTGGAGGTCCCCGCGTCCTACCTGAAGGCCGGCACCAGCTCCATCATCGCCGGGTGGACCACCGCCAGCCTGCGCCAGGCGCGGGTGCTCAATCCCAGACCGCCCAGGACCGCGGCCGGCAAGCCGCTGGTGGAGGGCGGCGCATGGGTCCAGCAGTCCCGGCTCGGCATGCCGCTGGTCAACGAGGTCGTCATCGGCCTCAAGGACAAGGATCGTTTCAATGCCAGCAAGCCGGCCGACGACGCCCAGTTTCTGGATTACGTGACCCACCCGACGCTGCCGGCGATCCTGGAGCTACTCTACGGGGCGGCTAACGTGAAGGCCCCCACGCAGTACCCCCGCAACGACCTGGTCGCCGTGTTCCTGACCGGCCTGGAAGGTCTGAACAAGACCGCGACGGCTTGCGAAATGCTCCGGCTCAACACGAGCATCGCGGCCGTGCCGCGGGCCACCCAGAAGAACCTGGGGGCGCTCGCCGCGGACAATGCCGGATTTCCCAACGGCCGGCGGCCGGGCGACGACGTGGTGGACATCGCCCTGCGCGTCGTGATGGGCGCGCTGGTGACCCCGGCCTCGGATGCGCCCAGTGGCACGTCGCCCTTCACGGACGGCGCGGTGGTCAACGCCTCGATGTTCGACGAGAGTTTCCCGTACCTCAAGACGCCCCTGCCGGGAGCCCCGAACTGAGCCCGACCGGCTCGAGAATCCAGAGGAGCCAGCCTTGATCGCCAAGCCGAAGGGCCGCCTGGCAGCCGTCCTTGTTCTGACCCTGGCCGCCGCCGGATGCGGCATCGGAAGCGACGGGAGCGACGCGTCCGCAGCCTCGGCGCGGATCGCTACTCCGGCGCGCTTCCAGAGCCAGTTCCTGGCCAGCAGCCCCGACACGAGCGAGCCCCAGTCCGTCGACGACCTGGACCTTTCGGGCCTCCCGTCCGACGAAAACCAGTTCGACTCCATTCTGGGCAACTAGCCTTCTCGGGGCCGGGCGGGTTAGGCTGAGGGCGAAAGCCGGTTCGCCATGCCGCCCGCTCTGAACCAGACCGCCTCAAACCCGAGCCTGGGCCGCCCCTGCCCGCAATGCTCCAGACGATCGCCGCCGGGCGCGCAGTTCTGCGGAGTTTGCGGGCACCGCTTCGACAGCCTGGCGACGACGATGGCCTCCGGCAAGCGGGCGGCCGTGGCCGTACCGGCTGACCCGGCGGCACTCGACACTGGCCCCATCGGCCCGCTGCCCGCCGTGCTCGGGGCGTATCGAGTGGAGTCGGTCATCGGCAGCGGTGGAATGGGTTGGGTCTACAAAGGCGTCGATATCTCGCTGGCCCGGACGGTCGCCATCAAGACGCTGATGCCGGACCTGGCGGGCACCACGGAGGCACGACTGAGGTTCGAACGAGAGGCGCGCACCGTTGCGGCGCTGGAGCACCCGAACATCACAGCCATCTACTACCTCGACGCCAGGGCGGCCGTGCCCTACTACGCGATGGAGTTCGTGGAGGGGGAGAGCCTCGACGACCGGCTCAGGCGGGTAGGGCGGCTGCCGCCGATCGACGTCTGCCGGCTGATGGCGCAGGCCTCGGGGGCACTGGCGGCGGCGGCCGCTGCGGGGGTCGTCCACCGCGACATCAAGCCGTCCAACATCCTTTTGCGGGCACGAGACGGCGCGGTGAAGCTGACCGATTTCGGCCTGGCGAAACCGGTGGCCGACAAGAGCCTCACGGGCGCCCAGGTGATCGTCGGGACGCCGCTCTACATGTCGCCGGAGCAGGCGATGGGCAAGCCGCTCGATTACCGCAGCGACCTCTATTCGCTCGGCGTGAGCTTCTACCACGCCCTGGCGGGCCAGCCGCCCTTCGACGACGACTCGGCTATGGCCGTGATGCTGAAGCATCTGAAGGACCCGTTGCCTCCACTGGCTCCCCTGGCTCCGAATGCGCCGGCCGGCCTGGTGACGACGATCGAGAAGATGCTGGCGAAGGACCCGGCCGCCCGGCACGCGAGCTACGACGAGCTCATCAACGAGCTGGCCGCCGCGGGCGGCGAGCTGAGCCGCTCCGAGGCGAGAACCAGCGGCCGGCTGGCAGTCGCGGGCTCGAGGACCTCGCGTCTGCCGGCTTCGGGGGCAGCATTGGCACCGCCCGCGTCCGCGGCCGCCGAGTCGCGCTCAGGCGACAGCCGCCCCGCCGCGCGCGCCGGTGAAGCGGCGCTGCCCGCGACCGGCGCCCCGGCAATCGCGCTGGCGGCAGCCCCGTTCGGCCGGCGCTGCGCCTCGATCCTGATCCACCCCGTAGATTTCTTCGGCGCCAATCCGGCCGCCCAGCCCGGCGCGCTCCGGCACTGGCTCGGAGTCGCCGCCATCGCCTCCTTCATGAGCCTGCGGCCCTTTCACGGCCCCAACTTCGTCCAGGCCTTCGTCGGCATCGGGCTCTTCTCCGCCGTCATCGGCGCCGCCGCCGCCGCCCTGCTGCTGTTGATGGGCCGCGGCCTGGCCCTCAACGCCGCCGCCCGCATCGTCGGCTACGCCGCAACGCCACTGGCCGTCGGCGGCACCCGCCTGATGCCCTGGAACATCCTCTTCATGCTCGTCCTCGTCTTCCTCGGCGCCCGCGGCTACCGCCGGAATGAGTAGTGAGTAGTGAGTAGCGAGTAGCGAGTAGGGGAAAAGGGCGCAGCTTCGCAGGCGCCTGAGCCAGCCCGTGCGACGGTGGCTCAGCGCTACTCACTACTCACTACTCACTACTCGCTACTCACTACTCGTTTCTCACTGATGCTCGATCGCCAACGACAGCCCCCCGATGAACTCGCGGATGTGACAGTCGAGCGGGATCAGCTTCTCGGGTGATCGCTCCAGCGTCACGGTCGACGAGAGGATGCGGTGCGTCTCCACGGAGCGCAGCCACGCGTCCAGGGGCGTATTGGCATCGAGCGACTCCGGCGCCGGGAAGTGGCTGCCCAGGTAGTGCTTCAACACCGGGAAATCGAACGCAAGGCCGCCATTGACGTAGGCATCCGCAGTCTTCAGGAAGGGCAGCATGTCGGACAGCTCGCCGTCCCGGACGTAATGCCAGTGCTCCAGCGTCCCGCGCGGGTCCTTGCTGCGATGCTTCCAGTCCCTCAACATCCGCCGCATCATGTTCACCGAGGTGAAGGGAATCCCGCGCCCCGAGGAGCCGTCTCCCTCGCTCACCTGGTTGGCGTTGAAGAGGAAGACCTTGAACTTCATCTCGTCGGGGATCCCCTGCGTCAGATACGGGAACAGGCCGTGCAGACAATCGATCAGCAATACCTGGTCCTTACCCAGCGTCAGCTCCTGCGTCCCATGGCGCTTCCCTGTCTTCATGTCGTAGAGCGGCATCTGCGCCGGCTTGCCTTCCAGTAGCGCCACGATGTGCTGGCGCATCAGCGGAATTTCGTAGGCCCGCGCCCGCTCGTAGTCGCGGTCGCCGTACATGTCGGCAGGGTGGAGGTCGACGCCGTAGAAGTAGTTGTCCGCGCTGAAGATGACGAACTCTCGGTCGCTGGCCGCCCGGATGGCCTGCGTGATCTTGTGCGTGGTCGTGGTCTTGCCGGACGAGGACGGTCCGCTCACGATGAAGACGCGGCAGTCCTTGCGCTGCAGGAACCCGCGAGCAGCGGCCCTGAGCTGTTCCTCATAGCGCGCCACGGCCGCCTCGATCAGCTCCCCCAGCTTGCCCTGCTTGACGATCTCGTTGACGCCCTGGATCGAATCGACCCCGTGCGCCCGGTTCCACTCCGTCGTCTCGGCCACCAGCTCCACGGGATAAGGATGCTCGGCGAAGTCCCTCTGCGACAGGACCCCCTTGCGCACCCAGCGCCGCGCCGAGCTCCAGTACTGGTACTCGTCGGCCACGTTGCGGAACCCGAAGAACCTGAGCGTCTCGATGACGATCCGCTGGATCTCCTCGAGCGGCGGCGGCAGGTTCGGCGTCAGGAACATCGGCTGGGAGTTCAGGCTGGCCAGCACCACATGCGCCAGGAACTCGGCGATCTCGTCGTCAGGCCGGTTCCCGAACGTGGCAGCGTTGACCCCGTCCACGATGTCCCACTGAAAGCCCCCCACCATCTCGGCCGCCTTCGAGATCGCCTTGCGGATCTTCTCCGCGCGGAACGGAACCCGATTACCGTACTTGTCGTCGATCAGCAGTATCCGATTGTTCGTCCTGAGCTTCATGGGTCGATCCTCCGGACCCCGAAGAGGTCCATCCCTTCTACGCTCGCGCCGCCCGATCGGTTGCCGTCCCCCCCCTACTCGCTACTCACTACTCACTACTCACTACTCGCTACTGAAAAAGCCTTCTTTCCCCAAAGGCTCCGGAAACTCCACCCGGTAGGGGATCTCCCCGGACGTCTCGCCGTACGTGTAGCGCCGGAACGGCTCCTCGCGGCGCCTCAGCCCCTCGCGCTCGAAGCGCCGTCGCTCTGAATCAGCGCGCTTCCTCAGGAACCCGCTCGTCAGCTCCCAGGTCCGCGCGTCGGGCCTCAGGATCTCGCGGCTCCGGCGCCCGAGGTCCAAGGCCCGCTCGCGGACCCACTCGGAGGGACCATGCTCGGCGACCACGTCCGCCATCGGCGCGTACGTCTCCAGCCGCCGCCGGAAGAGCGACGCCTTGGCGCCCGCCAGCAGCGCGTGCCGGGAGCGGATGCACGTCTCGTACCCCGCAAGGCTCACGTCCAGGAACCGCAGCACGGCCGGGCCGTTCCTCTCGTAGGATCGCCGGTAGGCCCGCTCCACGACTTGACGCAATGCGTCATGCGTGAAGTGCTGATGCCGGAACGTGTTGCCGTAGATGTTGCGCTCCTGCGGCTTCTCCTCGTTCACTAGCCGCCCCTCTCGCCGCATCCGCGCCCAGTCCGCAGTCGGCGGAACCACGTTCAGGATGCCGACCTGCTGCAGCGTCGGCGCCAGCCCCGCGTAGTATTCGATGTCCGCCTCGACGTTCTCGGGCGAGTGGAAATCGAACCCGAAAATCGTCGAACCGACCGTGTTGATTCCGTGGGCATGCAAGGTCGAAAACAGCGCCGCCAGGTCGGTCCCTCTCCGCTTCTCCAGCTGCGTGAAGCACGACTCGACCCCGATCCAGACCCCGTCCACCCCCGCCAGCAAGAGCTCCTCCGGCTCGATCGCCGAAACATGGTCGGCCGACGCGAACATCAGGTAGTTGAGCGTTCCCAGCCCCAGCTCCTCATCTTCGCGGATCAGCCGCCCAAGCTCGCTCCACTTCGCCTTCTGGTTCAGCAGGTTCTCGTCCAGGATCGCCACGAAGTTCACCGACCGGCTCGATCGCCAGTACCGCTTCATCGCGTGCAGAATGCCCGGCGCGTCCAGCACTTCCAAGTACTTCCCCTCGTACTGCGCCGAAGTCGCGCAGAACGAGCACTTCGTCGTGCAACCCAGCCCCGAGAGGATCGTGCCTGAATTGCCGGGAAGCCGGGGGTTCAGCCACGGCAACGCCGAACCGCAGAGCGGCAGCCGGCAGCTGATAGGACGCGGCGGCTCCCCCATGCCCAGAAGCCGCCGCAGAAACCGAATGCCGTCCCCGGTGCAGAGGTCGTCGACCTCCTTGCCCACCCGCAAGTGCTTCAACGCGCCATCGGCCAGACACCGCGTCCCGTACCCCCCGACCACGACGCGCGTGCCGGGCGATACCCGCCTCGCGACCCGGCACATCTCCTGCACCGTCTCCAGGTTGACCACGTTGGTGGTGATGCCGACGACTCCGTAGCCTCCGCTGCGCAGTTCGTCTTCGAAGTCGGCCATCGTGGGGAACTCCAGCACGCGCACCGGCACCCCCGCGTTCTGCGCCAGCACGTGCAGCCCATAAAAATGGGTATGCTCCTGCATCGTGAAGATGTCCTGCCCCCGCGTGAACCGGAACGTCATCTGGTCGAAGGGAGAAAACCTCCCGTCCAGCAACGGATACGGCCTCACCGGCGACGACAACAGGACGCGCTGATTCACGCCACACCTCCAGGCGCCATGGGCGGCGCCCACCCCCCATGCAAGAGCGCATACACACCATACCGACGGACGACGGAACCCTCCTGCGTGTCTGGGACGTCGGTGAGGGGCCGCCCATCCTGGCGCTCCACGGCATCCCCGAGGACCACACCAGCTACGACCGCCTGGTGCCGCTGCTCGCCGGCCGCGCGCGGCTGCTGCTCCCCGATCTCCGCGGCTTCGGCGAATCCCGCAGGGCCCACCTTCTCCCCCCGCTCACCCCCGCGATCCTGGCCCAGGACGCCGCGACTGTCCTGCGCGCCCTCGACCTGCCGGACCCGATCCTGCTCGGCCACGACCTCGGCGGCTACGCCGCAATCGATGCTCTCCAGCGAGCTCTGATCCGCCCCCGCGCCCTCATCCTTCTCAACACAACCTACAAGAAGGTTCACCTGACGGGCAGCCCCCAGATGGCTCTCTTCTGCCTGCCGTTCATCGGCCGCCGGCTCCTCAGGCTGCTTGGCCCGCGCCTGGCCGATCTTGCCTTCCACCGCGGCCTGGCCGACCCCTCCAGGCTCGACGCAGCCCGCGTCGATCGTTGCCGCCGGCTCTGCTCCGACCCGGCCACCCTCGAATCGATGGCCGACCTCTACGACGGCTTCCGCAAGAGCGCCTTCGAGAAGCTCGCCCATCCCAACCGCCGCCCCCACCCCCTGACGCTCCCCGCCCTTCTCCTCTGGGGCGAACGCGACCGCTTCCTGCACCCCGACCTCAAGCACTGGCTGGCCCATCTGCTGCCCGGCCTCCAGGTGGTCTCCCTCCCGACCGCCGGCCACTTCCCTCACCAGGAAACCCCCGAGCTCGTCGCCGCCGCCATCCTCTCCTTCCTCGACCATCTCTGATCCCCCGCCCCAGCCCCAGCCCCAGCCCCCGCCCCAGCCCGCAAAACCCGTGGCGTCTACCTGTACCGGGTTTTTTTGGCCACCGAAAAACCCGGTACAGGTAGACGCCACGGACTCTCCGCCGTGCTCCCGCGCGGAGCACCGCGGGAAGCACGATGGCCCGCGAGATGTCACCGGGCCCCCACCCGCTCGTGCACGAAGTCGATCACGTCGCCGACGCTGGCCAGCGTGGCGTAACGGTCGAAATCGTCGCCGGAGGCCTCCACCTCGGGAAAGGTCTCCTCGAGCAGCACGGCAAGTGAGACGAGCTGAATGCTGTGCATTCCTAGGCTGCCACGCAGCGTGGCGCCCTCGACCAGCAAGGCCGCATCGAGCTTGAACTCGCGGGCCAGCAGCTCTCGAATCTTCTCTCCGACTTCGGTTCGTGTCATCCGGATTCGCCCTTGTCTCGCAAGTAGCGTGCCTTCGCCTCGGCGCGGCGCTTCTTTCCGCTCGTCGTCCGCTCGATGGTGCCTCGAGCTACCAACCGGACGGCGTCCGCCACAACGCCTGTGACCTCCGCGACCCGCTCGGCCACTCGCCGCTCGAGCTCCGCAGGCGCACCCTCCAGGGGCTCCACCAGCACTACTACAACCTCCCGGCCCACCGCGGGGTCGACGTGAGAGAACGCCGCCGTGTGGCCGGCCCTCACTCCCGGCACCTCGTCGGCGGCCTCCTCGAGCTCCAGCGGATCCTGGTTCCTCCCGCGACAGACGATGACGTCCTTGAGCCGGCCCGTTACGTGGAGCATGCCCCGCCTGGTGTATCCCAGGTCTCCGGTGCGCAGCCACCGGACTCCGGCCTCGTCGGTAGTGAAGGTCTCCGGGGAAGCCCCGGCGAGGTATCCCGGGGTCACCGACGGACCTGCCGCCAGGATCTCCCCCACCCTGCCGTCCTCGTACACCTCGCCGTCCGGCCCCGAGATCCGCACGGAGACCCCCGTGAGCGGCCGCCCCACGCCCACGAAAGTCAAAGCATCCGTCGAGTCCTCTTCGGCCGCCTCGGCGCGCCCCTCCCGCTGCAACGGCGCCCGTGCCACACGCTCCGAGGCAGCCGGACAGCCCGGCTCGCCGATGGTCACCGCCAGCGTCGCCTCGGCCAGGCCGTAACACGGCAGCACCGCGCCCGGGCAGAGTCCCCGCGAGGCCAGCGCGGCGGCAAAGCTCTCCGGAGACCCCGGCCGGATCGGCTCGGAGCCGTCCAGAATGGCGCGCACGGCATCGAGGCGCGTGTCCGGGCCCAATCGCGAAAGCGTCGAATCGCTGGTGCAGAGGTCGAAGGCGAAGCTCGGCGCCACGGAGAGAGTGGCCCTGGCGCGGGAGAGCCGCCCGAGCCAGCTCCACGGCCTCGCAGCGAACGACATCGGCTTCATCAAGTGATGCTCCATGCCCAGCCGGGCGGGCAGCAGATGGCCACCGATCAACCCCATGTCGTGGTGGAGCGGCAGCCAGGAAACTCCGACATCCTTCTCGGTTGCCCGCAGCCGCGAGGCCATCGCGTCCAGGTTGGCCAGAAGGTTTCCGTGCGTGAGCTGGACGCCCTTGGGCACTCCGGCTGTCCCGGAGGAGAACTGCACGTAGCAGCGATCGCCGGGCTCAGGCGCCTCGATGGCGTCCAGTCCCGTCACCGGACCCGGGCCTGCGAGTTCCTCGGCCTCGAGCCATCGTAGGCCCGCCAGCGTCTCCGCGGGCAGGAGCGGACGCAGCTTCTCCAGGGTCTTCGCGTCGGTCATCACGGCGGCAGGAGCCAGCGCTGACAGCATCCTGGGCAGTACTCGGCGGTGGTAGGAGGGCGTGACCAGCAGCGAGGGCGACGGCATCAGGCAGGCCGTCCGACCGGACACGGCACACGCCCAGAAGCCTGCCAGCTCGAGCAACGGCCTCCCCATGACGCCGACGACGGCCCCCCGCGGAAGCGTGGCTTCGAGCGCCGTCGCAACCCCCGCCACGAGCTCGGCGAAGCTGCTCCATGTCAGTCGCTGGTCCCGGTCGCGGTCCCCGGCAAGCACGATGCCGCGGTCTTCGATGCGACTCAACCGCTCCAGCAACTCTCTCAGCGTGGCGGCCAAGGGCGGGGGCTAGAGCTCGCGCTCCTGGGGGCCGGGAGCAGCCGGTTCGGACACGATCGGCCGTTCGAGCATCACGTACTCACGCAGCGGTGAGACCAGGTCGGTGCCGGTTCCCAGCGCATAGTGTTGCCGGGCCATCAGCGCATGGATGACCCTCCCGCATCCATGCGGGGGCTCCGACATGATCCGATGGAACTCCGCGCTCAGGGCTGGGCCGACCATCAGGGCCGAGGCCTGCGGCTCCACGGCGATGGACTTGAGCACGGCGACCTTCACGCCCTCGTCGCCCGGCGTCCGGAACCCAGGCGCCTCGTACCCGAACACGAAGCCCAGGAGATTGCCGGCGGCGTCCCGAGCAGAGATGGCGAGCGCGCCGGGCAGCTGGTGCGCTGGGCCGTAGAGGCTACTGAACTCGCGGTAGTCGATCGAGGTGAAGCTGAAGTTCACGGCGAAGGCGTTCTGGCAGAGCGCATGCGCCTCGGGGAAGACGCGGGCGATGGCGGTGCCCCGGAGCTGCTCGAACCGGACTCCGCGCTTGGCGGCAAAGCGAGCGGCGGCCGCGATCCGCGGAACGAACTTGACCAGCGGCTCCGAGATCACGCTGAAGTACTCCTGGCAAACCTCGAAGCCGATGTCGAGAAAGCGTTGGGTCATCCAGGTGGGATAGGGCGAATCTCCTGGAAACCTCTGGTCCGTCAGCTCTCGAGCAACGAAACGATTCGGATACCAAGTGGAATAGGCGATCGGCCCCCTGAGCACTGCTGCACCGTGCCGGCCGCACCAGTCTTCCGCGGCGTTGAGCAGGATTTCGAGCACGCTGCCGGCGTCCTCGGGGAACAGCTCCACGAGACCGAAGTAGGCCGTCCGACCGTCGCCGGCAAGACGCGAATTGAGAAAGACCGAGAGCTGCCCGCGCGGCCGGCAAGCGTCGAGCACCGCGAAGTGACGGCTTCGGCCATAGGCCGCGAACCGGCGCTCCTGGTCGCGCCAGCGCCAGATGGCCATGGCCGGGTCCGCCCCTCCAACAACCCCCAGGGCGCGGCAAGGACCCTCGACCAGCGGCGGTTCGATCCCGTCCTCGCCCTCGATGTCGAAAGCAACGCACTCCCTCACGTTCTGGCCCTCCGAGCCAGGCCCGGTTGCTGGCAGCCGGCGCCAGACACGAGACTGCGGTGCGCGATCGATGGAGACATCAGGACACTCACACTACCAACTGGGGCGTTCCGGGATCAGCTAGGAGGTTCGATTCCCGGATCCCACGGCCGATGACTGTCCGTCACCTGCGCTTTTGACGGGAGCCGCAATCCAGGTGCCATGCTGCGTCATGAATCCCGACCTGGAACAATCGAGGATTGCCGTCCGTAGTCGTACCGGAGGTCTCCAGCTATGAGACTCGGATTCTTGTCGCTCGCTCTTGCCACGTTGACGGCCGCCGGTGGATTTGCCGCCGAGGGCGAGTGCCGTTCGCGGGCCGTGTTCATGACGGAAAAGGACGTCGTCTACGACTCGCTCAAGTCGCTCGTCAGGTCGGCCAGGAAGAACATCCTGATCCGGATCTTCGCCTTCGCGGACAACGACGGCATCCTGTTCGCTTCGCCCGATGACCAGTACCCGATGGCAGCCGAGTTTGCGGACCTCTTGCTCCAGCGCAAGCGGGAGAACCCGGGCCTCGAGATCGTCGTCATCCTCGACCCGATCAACTTCGTCGACTACCACCAGGCCTTCGAGTTCCCCTGGCAGCGATGGGCACAGAAGCTGCGAACCTGGGGCAAGGCCTTCACGGGCCTGGCCGAGAAGATGGAGCAGATGATCGTGGTCAACCGCGTCTACCCCTCGCGCTACGAGAAGTTGAAGGGCACAAAGCCCGTGCGGGAGCGGCTCCGGGACGCGGGCATCACGGTCCTGTCGAGCAATCTCTTCGGCAACCCCGAGCACAGCGCTTTCTTCAAGACGAAGCCCGGCCGCGAGGAGCCGGCCGATGACGACGACATGCGCATGCGGGCGATCCGCCGGCTGCCGTCGGAGTTCGGTGCCATCGGCGATCGCATCTCCCTGGAGCGCAAGATGGCGCTCTATCAGACCTACTCGCTCTGCGGCGACCACCGCAAGTTCGCCGTGGTCGACGACGGCACCCTGGCCTGGAACGCATCGATGAACGTCTGGGACAACGACTACTACAGCCCGGACGACGGAGTCGTCTGCTCTGGTGACCTGGCTCGCGAGCTGCTCGAGCAATTCGAGGCGGCCCGCGTGGCGGCCCTGGCGCTCTACGCGCCGCTCTACAAGGCGGGCAAGCTGCCGGAGCTGCGCCGACAGTTCACGCGCAAACCGCTGGCCTACGCCCCGCTCGGGGAGGTCACCTCACTGGCGGCCGCCGGCCGGGAGCTTGCCCTCCAGCCAGCGGAAGGGCACGTCCTCCGCGATGGAGCCATTGCCCGCAAGCTCATCGAGACGCTCGATCACCTCGCCCCCGGAAGCAAAGTCGATATCTACCAGACGCTCATCACCCATCCCGACCTCATCCACTCCATCACCAACGCCGCCCGCCGCGGCGTCGTGGTCCGGGTCCTCACGGAGTCCTACGAGAACGTCTACGGCCACGACGCCAGCTTCACGCACGGCCAGGCCTTCCGCCACTTCCGGGACGCCATCCTCCAGAAGGCCTCGATTTCCGTCAAGGCCGTCGTTCCCGACCCGCGAGTCTCCGAGATCCATCGCAAGTACACGCTCGTCTCCGGGACGCTCGACAGCGGAATCCCCGTCGATTTCCTGCTCACCGGTTCGGCCAACTTCAGCGTCCACAGCGCCGACGGCTCCGAGCTGGAGCTCGACATCTTGTTCACTCAGGGGGCCGTCAGGGACCAGGCCCGGGCATGGTTCGAGGCCGCCTGGGCCAACAAGCTCGAAGGCGAGAAGAACATGGTCCCACGCATCATCCGGGAGCCGTGGAGAGCCCGCGACGTGCTCGGCGCCGGCATGACCGTGTTCCTGTCGTTCTTCGGACTGGGCGGTTGAGGGAGCGTGCGCAGCGCGCGCAGCTGGGCCGGGGAGCTGCTCGTTGCAGCGGGCTTCGCCTGCGCCCTGACGTCGCTGGCCGCACCTGCAGGCGCCCGCATTGAGAGTGAACGCATCTTTTTCATCGGCAGGCGTCCGGCCGAGGGCCGGCAAATCTTCTCCGTGCGCCCGGATGGAACGAGGCTGGAGCAGTGGACCCATTCGGCGCGCGACAAGCGCCGCCCGGCCGTCAGCGCGGCAGCCGGCAGGCTCGTCTACTCCACGAACCGGGGTGAGCTCTGGTCGCTCGTCCTCGCCACTCGCGCGGAGACCCTGCTCGAAACGGCCGAACCCGGCGTGATGTGGGACTGCCCCGCCTGGTCCCCGGACGGCGCAAGCCTCGTCGCCGCCCGCCAGGTCACGGTCCCCAAGGATGACTCCCAGCTCTGCCTCCTGCTCCCGCCGCCTTCCCGCATCCCATGGTTTCAGATGCCCGGAATGGAGTTCCAGCCGGCCTGGTCCCCCGACGCCAGCCGTATCGCCTATGCCCGCTTCTCCGAACGCCGAGGCGGCATCGTCGAGGAAGCCCTCTGGTCGGTCGACGTCCGCACGGGCCAGACGAGCCAGCTCCTCGAGGACGGTGCCGACAATCACCACCCGCTCTGGCTGGACAGCGACTCGCTCCTCTATGTCAGCAACTCCGCGGGCTCCCCGTCCCTCTGGCGACTGGACCTGCCGGGCGGGAAACCGGTGCAGCTCCCCTGCCCGGGACCGGTCCTGGAACCTGCCCTCTCCCCAGACGCCGAGCGCCTCGCCTACGTGCTGCTCGAAGGCGGCCGATGCCGGCTCACCGTCCAGAAGGTAACCGAGAGTACGGCGCGAACCCTCGACTTGCCGCTCGAGGAGTGCCGAGAACCGGCCTGGTGCGGACCCATGCCGTAGCGATAGTCCCCCCGGGGCTGCCAGTGGCGGACAATCTGTCCTAGTTTTCCGTCCCCGAGTTGCGCCACAATCTCGGTGGTACGGGTTATGCGGTGCCGGAGACGGTCCGTCGGCAGCAGAAGGAGGCCTCGATGAGCAGCCTCGAGGAACTTGCCGGACTCTCGTTCTTCAAGGGGATTTCGAAAGCCCAGCTGGGCAGACTGGCGGCTGTCTCGAGCAGCGTCTGCTTCCCGGCCGGGAGAGTCGTCTTTCAGGAGGGAGAGGACGCGCGCGACGTCTACTTCGTCCTCGAAGGTCGCGTAGCCATCGAGATCGCGGTCCCGGGCCGCGGCGTCCAGACCACGATGACGGTCGGAAAGGGCGAGGTGTTTGGATGGTCCGCCTTCGTCCCACCCCATGAGGAGACCGCGGCCGCGCGGGCGCTGGAGCCCGTCACGGCGCTGGTACTTGGCGGGCAGCGATTGCGCCAGGTCTGCGAGACGGACCTGGAGCTCGGGTATCGCATAGCATCGGGGTTCAACCAGGTCCTGGCCTCGCGGTTGGCGGCGATGCGGTTGCAGTTGCTCGACCTTTACGGCATCCCCGGCGAGCCCAGGCCGGAGGATGTGTGAGCGCCCAGGATGTCCAGCGCCCACTTTGGCTAAACCGCGCTGGACTTCAAGGCCTGCTCGACGCGCTCTTGGCACGAGGCTACAGGACGCTCGGCCCCCGGGTGCGCGATGACGCCATCGTCTACGACGACCTCTCGCGAGTCGATCAGCTCCCGGAGGGCTGGGGCGATGAGCAGTCCCCAGGCCGCTACCGGCTCCGGCGCCGCGCCGACACGCGGCTGTTCGGTCACGTCGTCGGCCCGCACTCCTGGAAGCGATTTCTCCACCAGCCCGAGGTGACCGTCGCGGCGACCACCGACGGCGTCCGCTGGGCCGCGCCGGAAGCTCCCACGGAGAAGCTGGCTCTGCTCGGCATCCGCGCCTGCGAGCTCGCAGCAATCCATATCCAGGACCGCGTGCTCCTCGGAGGCCCGTTCACCGACCCCCACTATCGACGCCGGCGCGAGGACGTCCTCTTCATCGGCGTCAACTGCACGGAGCCCGGCGGCACCTGCTTCTGCGCCTCGATGAACACGGGCCCCCGCCACCGGCTAGGCCACGATATCGCCCTCACCGAGCTCGACGACGGCTTCGTCGCCGAAGCCGCCACCGAAGAGGGACGAGAGCTGCTCGCCGCTGCCGGCGCCTCCCCGGCTCCCACCACTGCGGTCAGCGCGGCAACCACCGCCGTCGACGCCGCATCGGGCCGCATGGGACGCCAGCTCGAGCTCGAAGGCCTCGCACTCGTGCTCGCCAGCAACCTGGAGAACCCCATCTGGGACGAGGTCGCCAGCCGCTGCCTTGGCTGCGCCAACTGCACGCTCACCTGCCCCACATGCTTCTGCAGCACGACCGTCGAGACCAGCGACCTCTCGGGCCCGGGCGCCTCCCGGGTCCGGAAGTGGGACTCCTGCTTCACGGCAGACTTCTCCCGCGTGCACGGCGGCAACTTTCGCCCCGCTACTCGGGATCGCTACCGCCAGTGGATGACTCACAAGCTCTCCAGCTGGTACGAGCAATTCGGAACCAGCGGCTGCGTCGGTTGCGGCCGTTGCATCACCTGGTGCCCGACCGGCATCGACATCACTCGCGAAGCCCAGCGCATCCGCGAAGCCCCCATGCACGACAGCCGCGAGACCGCGGCCCGCATCCAGGCCAACCGGCGATTGCTCGCCGCCAGCCCCACAGATCCCCCGCCAGCGTGCCGCCCCTCGCTCGAGGACGGCTCCATGGTCCCGGTGCCCGCCCGGGTCCGCGCCGTCAACGCCGAAACAGCCGACACCTTCACGCTCAAGCTGGAGCTCGAGAACCCCGCCGACCGGCAGCGCTTCGGCTTCGAGCCCGGCCAGTTCAACATGCTCAGCCTGCCCGGCGTCGGCGAGTGCGCCATATCGATCTCGTCCTCGCCCGCAAACCATGGGCAGCTCTCCCACACCATCCGCGCCGTCGGTTCGGTCACGCACGCATTGCAATCACTGACCGCCGGGTCGATCATTGGACTGAGAGGACCGTTTGGCTCCTCGTGGCCGCTGGAGTGCGCCCGAGGCAAGGACCTCCTCATCGTCGCCGGCGGTATCGGTCTCGCCCCGCTGCGGCCCGCCCTCTACTCCGTGATGGCAGACCGCCAGGCCTACGGCCGCGTACAGCTTCTCTACGGCGCCCGCACCCCGGAGGACATGCTCTTCGCCCGGGATTTGCTCGCCTGGTCCTCGGCCGCCAACGGCATCGAGGTCAAGGTCACGGTAGACACCGCCGGCCCCGACTGGACGGGCCGGGTCGGCGTCGTCACCACGCTCTTCAAAGGCCTTGCACCGGCCCCCGACGCCCGAACGATCGCCATGCTCTGTGGCCCCGAGGTGATGATGCGATTCTCGGTGCGCGACCTCCTGAAGCTCGGCCTGGCACCCCAGGACATCCACGTCTCCATGGAGCGCAACATGAAGTGCGCGGTCGGCTTCTGCGGCCACTGCCAGTACGGCCCCCACTTCATTTGCAAGGACGGGCCCGTGTTTCCGCTGCCGGCCGTGGAGCACACCTTCTGGAAGGAGGGGATCTGAACCATGTCCCGCCCAAGGCTTGGCGTCTTCAAGTTCGCCTCCTGCGACGGCTGCCAGCTCACGCTCCTGGACTGCGAGGACGAGCTCCTGGCGGTCGACGCCGCGGTCGACATCGCCTACTTCCCCGAGGCACGCCGGCTGGCGCTCCAGGGACAGTTCGACGTGTCGATCGTGGAGGGCTCCGTCAGCGCACCGGCCCAGCTCGAGGAGCTCCTCGACATCCGAAAGCGCTCCCGCTTCCTGGTCTCCATCGGCGCCTGCGCGACGGCCGGCGGAGTCCAGGCGCTGCGAAACCTGGCCGACTCCGACGAGTTCATCCGCGCGGTCTACGCCACTCCCGACTACATCCGCACGCTCGCCACCTCCACGCCGATTGCCGCCCATGTGCCGGTCGACTTCCAGCTCCGGGGCTGTCCAATCTCCAAGGCCCACCTCCTGGAGCTCATCGTCAGCCTGCTGCGCGGCCGCCGCCCCCAGCTCCCCGACGAGTCCGTCTGCGTCGAGTGCAAGCGGCGCGGCATCGTCTGCGTCATGGTCGCGCGCGGAGAGCCGTGCCTGGGCCCGGTCACCCACGGAGGGTGCGGCGCCCTCTGCCCCGACTTCCGCAGGGCCTGCTACGGCTGCTTCGGTCCAAAGGAATCCTGCAACACGAAAGCGCTTGCGGCCCGGCTCCGCGCTCAGGACCGCACAGGCGAGCAAGTGGCCCAGCTGTTCGAGAAGTTCAACGTCGGCTCCAGACCGTTCAAGGACGAGGCCGCCCGCCAAAGAGGTGACCGATCATGACCGCGGACAGGACCGTGAAGGTCGACTACCTGGCCCGCGTCGAGGGCGAAGGTGCTCTCGACCTGGTCGTCAAGGACGGGCGCGTCACCGAGGCCCGCCTTCGCATCTTCGAGCCGCCGCGTTTCTTCGAGGCGTTTCTACGCGGCAAGGACCGCGCCGACGTGCCCGACCTCACTGCGCGCATCTGCGGGATCTGCCCGATCGCCTACCAGATGAGCAGCGTCCACGCCCTGGAAGCCGCTTCGGGCGTCGTGGTCGGCGAACCGATTCGAACGCTGCGCCGACTCCTGTACTGCGGCGAGTGGATCGAAAGCCACGCCCTCCACATCTACCTCCTGCACGCGCCCGACTTCCTCGGCTACGAGAGCGGCCTGTCGCTGGCCAAGGACCATCCCGAGGTGGTCAAGGGCGGCCTGGCCATCAAGAAGGCCGGCAACGACCTTGTGGAGATCGTCGGCGGCCGTCCCATTCACCCCGTGAGCGTCCGGTTGGGCGGGTTCACGCGCGCACCCAGGAAGCGCGAGCTCGCGGCGCTGCTGCCCCGATTGGAGCGCGCCCTGGAGCAGTCGCTGGATACGGTGCGATTCGCCGCCGGCCTCGAGTTCCCCGCGTTCGAGCCGGACTACGACTTCGTCGCACTGCGCCACCCGACGGAGTACCCAATGAACGAGGGCGAGATTGCCTCCTCGAAGCAGCCCCCGACGACCGCCGCGGACTATGAGCGCCACTTCGAGGAGCAGCACGTGGCCCATTCCAACGCGCTCCAGTCCCGCCGCGTCGCGGGCGGCGTCTACAAGGTCGGCCCCCTTGCCCGGCTCTGGCTCAATTTCGACAGACTTCATCCGACAGCTCTGACTGCGGCCCGCACGTGCGGCGTGCCGCTCCCGACGCGAAACCCCTTCGCCAGCATCGTCGTGCGGGCGATCGAGCTCGTGCACGCCCTCGCCGAAGCCGTCGACATCGTCCGGACCTACGAGGAGCCCGACCGCGCCTGGCTGGACGTGCCGCCCGCGGCGGGCCGCGGCGCCGCCGCAACCGAGGCTCCGCGGGGACTCCTCTACCACCGCTACGACGTAGACGACTGCGGGAAGATCCTATCGGCCAAGATCGTCCCTCCAACAGCTCAGAACCAGGGACGCATCGAGGAGGACCTGCGCGAGTTCGCACCCGGATTTCTCCACCTGCCGGCCCCGGAGCTGACCTGGAAGCTCGAGCAGCTGGTCCGCGCGTACGATCCCTGCATCTCGTGCGCGACCCACTTCCTGAAGCTTCGCCTGCTGCCGGGATGAGCCCGCGCATCCGCGTCATCGGCATCGGGAGCCGACTGCGAGGCGACGACGCCTTCGGTCCCACAGTGATCGCCCGGCTCGCCGCGAGCTGCCCCGCCGGCGTCGAGCCCGTCGAGTTCGACGGCGACGGCGCGGCGCTGGCCGAGCTCCTGGCCAGCTCGACGGCCGCCATCCTCGTCGACGCCATCCGCGGGACGGGCCGCCCAGGAACGCTCCTCACGCGCGAGCTGTCGCCGGACGCCTCCGACCTGCTCCCCCGGGGAGAAGCACGATTCTCCGCCCACGGAACCGGCCTGGCCGAGGCACTTGGGCTCTGCGAGCTCCTCGGGGGCCGGCCGTCCCCTGTGGTGCTCGTGGGCGTGGAGGCGCTGGGGTTCGAGCCAGGCGCACAGCTCTCCGACCCGGTCGCCGCCGCCCTGCCCGCCGCCCTCCACGCCGTGCGCCGTCAGCTCGCCCGCCTTCTGCGCCAGGGGCCGGACGCCCTCCTCACTTGTCCCGGTGGGCCCGGCGGTGCTAGAGTGCCATGTCCCGAGCAGGAGCCCCAACGTGGCTCTCCGATGCTTCCTATCATGGTCGAGAGAGACGACTCCGCCGCACTGATCCAGAGCCTCGGACGAATCTCGATGTTCGCCCGGCTCTCCCCCCAAGACCTCGAGGAGCTGGCCTCTTCCGGGAACGTGGTCGAGTTCCTCCCGGACCAGGTGTTGATGCGGGAAGGTGATCCGGGCGACGAGGCCTTCGTCGTCCTCGAAGGCACGGTCAGCGTCGTCCGGAGCCACCAGGAAGTGGTGCAGCGCGGGCCCGGAGCCTGCCTCGGGGAGCTGGCGCTCATCGACTCTTCGCCCCGCAGCGCCACCGTCACCGCCCTCACGCGCGTGCGGGCGGTCGTGCTGCGGCGCGATGACTTCGACCAGCTGATGACGTGCCCGGCCTTCACCAAGAGCCTGCTCGCGGCCCTCAGCGGCAAGGTGCGCGAAGGCGACGTCCTCATCCGGCAGGCCTCCGACGACTTGCGACGCCTCATCGCCCTCAAGGAAGATCTCTTCTCCCTCATCATTCATGACCTGCGTAATCCGCTGGGCAACCTCAAGATCGCCATCCAGTTCCTCAAGGGGGAGGCCGTCGACGACACGAAGGAGCGATTGCCTCGCCTACTGATGGCGGCCGCCCGCTCCGCGGATTACATGCAGCAACTGCTCGACGACGTTCTTGATGTCTGCCGCCTCGAGAGCGGCGAGCTGAAGCCAGCATTGGAGCTGGTGGACTTGAGGATCCTGGGCCGCGAGGCAGCCAACATCCTGGGTGAGCTGGCCGCGCTGCGCAACGTGCACATCCGGGTCGAGGACGGGCCGCCCTGCCCGGTGGTGGCCGACGCCAAGATGGTTCGCCGCACTCTCGAGAACTTCCTGTCGAACGCGCTCCGGTACTGCCCGGCCGAGACCGCCATAGAAGTCCGGCTGACCCTGGACCCCGACCAAGTCACCGTGGACGTCGCAGACCGGGGACCCGGCGTGCCGGCCCAGTTCCGGGAGACCGTCTTCCGCAAGTTCGGCACGCTCGAGATGCGAGGGGGCGGCGGTCGCACAGGCTACGGGTTGGGCCTCCACCTGGCCACACTCGTCGCCAAGTCGCACGGCGGCAGCGTCTCCGTCCACGACAATCCGGGGGGCGGCGCGCTCTTCCGGCTGACGGTGCCCGTCGCGAAGCCGTGACCGGCCCGGCGGCGAGGAGCCCTACTTCCCCTTGAGCACGTAGACGCCGTCCCACTCCGCCGGCGGCGGCGTCGCGGCGTACTCGGCAGAACGCGCGGCCATGGCCCTGGAAGTCGGGTCTGGGCCCAGCTGCGTGTCAATCTCGTCGAAGCGCCGAGCCGCCTCGGTGAACCGGCGAGTGCGATAGAGCGAGAGCGCCCCGGCGTAGGCCGCAGCCCGCTCGAGCTGCCGGGGAGTGGCCTCGCCCTTGCGCGCCAGGAGCTCATAGATGCCGAGCGCGGTAACGCGGCCGGCGACTCGAATTCGGTCCACTTCGAGGGCTTCGATGGCATGGCGGGCCTGCTCGAAGGTCGCCTCGCCGATGAGAATCGAGGTGCCGAAGAACTTGTTGGCCCCCTCCAACCGCGCCGCCAGGTTCACTGAGTCGCCCATCATCGTGAAGTTGAAGCGGTTGCGAGCCCCGATGTTGCCCACGACTGCCCGGCCCGTGTTCAACCCGATCCGCATGCCCAGCTCGGGGCCGCCGGTGCTTCGGTACCGCTCGCGCAACTTGCGGACCACCTCCTGGATGGCGAGGCTGGCGTGGCAGGCTCTGACGGCGTGATCGCCCTGCCGCACCGGTGCCCCGAACATCGCGCGGATGGCATCTCCCTCGTAGCGCTCCAGCGTTCCCTGGTACTCCATCAGCACCTCGGTGCAGTCGCCCAGGTAGTCGTTGATGAACTCGACGACCTGCTGTGGCGTCAGCTGCTCGGAGACGGTGCTGAAGCCCGCGAGGTCGGTGAAGAGCGCCGTGATTTCGACCTCCTGTCCGCCGCGGCGCAGGCGCGAGGGATCGGCCTTGAGCTGGTCAATCACCTCCCGGGAGAGGTAGTAGCCGAACATACGTTCGATCTGCTGGCGCTCCAGGTACTCGCTGAAGTACCGATGGGCCAGCATCACCACACTGTTCAGCGCCAGGGCAAGACAGGGCGAAACCACGGGAATCCAGAGCCCGTGTCCTGCCAGCGCCGATTGCGCCACGACCAGCTGCGCGCCAAAAATTCCCGCGCTGACGGTCGCGGCAATTCGCAGGCGAGTGCCGAGGATAGCCACCGAGCTGACGGTCACCAGCAGCAGGACAAGGGCGAGCTCGACCCACGGGCCGGCGCGCCGCAGGTGGCGCCCGGTCAGGAGGGTGTTCAGCACGTTGGCATGGACTCCAATTCCGGGATGGTCCTTCTCGTAGGGCGTCTGAGCCAGATCGCCCAGGCCGGTGGCAGAGGCGCCGATGAGAACGATGCGGTCGCGAGCCAGCGCAGCAACCTGATCGTGGGCGGCCGCCAGCTGGCGGCGCGCGCGCCGGGCGAACTCCAGCCGCTGGCCGATGAGCGCCATGCGCTCGCGGCGTCTCGCCATGCGAGGATCGCCGCTGCCGGCGGAGGTCGCGGCCAGGCTGCGGCCCGCACTGCGCTCCAGCATCCTGAGCTGCTCCTCGGCGTTGCTCAGGATCACGCGTTCGATGGCCTGGAGCTCGACGACGGCGGCAGAGCCGGCGGCGCTCGAGGGCGCATTGGCGGCCACGCTCGTCCACCAGGGGTTCTCCGAGGACAGCCGCGAGAGCCGCTCGCCGCTTCCTGTGCTGTCGAGCCGGCGCAGGTTCTCCACGTGAGCCAACTCGAGCGCCAGAGCATCCCGCAGCCCGCCTGCCGAGTAGTGCGGGAAGCCGCCCACGGAGTGCGTCCAGTTGATCAGCAAGTCGCCGTGTTCGTCGACGGGGATCTCCCATCGGCGGCCGTCCCTGTCCGCGAAGGCGATGGCAGGCCCTTCGACCACCTCCAGCTCGCCGTCGAGCGCGCCGGCCCAGTCCAGCGCCAGCATCAGCCCGGGCTGCCTCAGAGTTCCCTGCCGGGCACGCCACAGCAGCGGCACGCTCCGCACGACCCCGTCCTGGTCCATCGTGACATTGCTGAAGGAAAGCGCCCGGAACCCGCCGGCCAGCGCGGCCAGAGGCGGGGTCAGGGCCCGTGCGCTACGCAGACGGAGCCGATCTTCGGAGCGAGCGCGGCGACCGCTGCGCTTCATCAGCTCCGCCATCGACAGCTCCCGCTCCAGGAGCGCCCGGAGCGCCATCTGGAGTGGCCGCATCCTCTGAGCCGAGAACAAGCGGCTCATGTGCCACTCCACGGGCTTCCCGGGGTGAGCGTCGACGGAACGCACCGCGGCGTCGCAGAGCGCTTCGCTTCGCAGCCGCTCCAGGTGTGGCTCCACGACCGATGACGCGACCCCCAACGCCTCCGCTGCCTCGGCGACCGTGGCCCCTGGCTGCTGCGTCAGAAGTCCTAGGAGCCGCGCCTCCAGATCGGAGCGCGAAGGTTGGCCATCCGTGTCGATGTGGAGCACGCCGTGGACGATGCCCGAGGAACCGAGCGCGGCTGCCAGCAGCAGATCGTGCTGCTGGCGGCCCCTCTCCAGCGCGTGCCCCAGCGCTCGTGCCTCGAGCTCCAACTCCTCCAGCGCTCCGGCCATGTCCACGGGGGACCCGCTCGTTGTCCTCGCGCTCTCGATGCTGGACCGCACGGACGCCAGGCGGGCTTCCAGCCGGCCAAGGTCGGCCACCGGGTCCGCTCCCACCGCCCCCAGATCAACCGTGGCGCGCGACGGTTCCGTGTACTCGATGTCGAGCAGGATGCTACGAGCGCCCGCGCGGGTCAGCAACCGCAGCATCGCGCCGATCGTGTCGCGGGGCCACGGCCACGTGCCATGCTCCCGCAGCGCAGCGTCGTCGATGTCGAAGTAGACGATCGCCTCCGATCGCGGCGGCTGAGGCCTGAGCCGCATACGAAGATCGAACGTCAAGAGCTCCAGTCCCGACAGGATCGGCAGATGGGCGAGCGCAAGGGCCAGCAGCGCCGAAAGCAGCGGAAGCGGTACGTATCTGAGCCACGCAGACGGCTGCACCCGCGGGCGCGCAGCCGGACCGGGACCCGCGCCCGCTACTGCCGGCTCCACTGACCGGTCCGCTCCGGAGTCCGACGCGTCCACGGCCGGGCCTTAGCGGGGCCCAGGCGCCCTCGAGGGAGAGATGGAGTAACCCATCACTCGGTGATTCCGGGGGTCCGGCACCAGCCAGCACCCGGGCCCGGGAGCGGCGGGAAAACCGCAGGAGCCAGCAACTATGCCATCGCCCGATCCGAAAAGACTCGAAAGAGCGAATGCCTCCAGTTCCGGAGCCTCATCGCCATCCGCAAGCCGACCCCTCACTGCCAGCGGCGAAGGCCCGGAGACGACCACGCAGAGTTCGCGCCCCGCGAGCCGGGCATAGAGCTCTCCACCGGTAGCCGGCGGCCCCTCGAGCCTCGCCGGTGCCAACAGCGGTGACAACACGGGGAAGAGTTCGATGACTCTATCAGGCCGGGCACCGGCGCCCAGGCTACCGATCCGATCCCACACCAGAACTCGCTGACCGCGGGAATCGGCCACGGCCAGCCTGCCGCCCGAGATCGAGACCGAAGTGGGGTCCCAGCTGCCGCCTACCACGGCCGCATCTAGCGTTACAGGCGCAGAGCGCCCCGAGAGCTCGCAGACCGCCACCCGGGCGCCAGCCCGATCGGCGACGGCGAGGAATTCTCCTTCGATTGCCACGTCGGTTGGCCCCGAGAACGACGCCGGAAGGTGCCGGCCGGTGCCGCCATCCCACGCCCCGACCACCAGGTCGGCGGTTGCGCCCGCGGACGGAAGGCGACCTGCGTCCTCGTAGACCAACACCCGGCCGTTACCCGTGTCGCACACGGCTAGCCTGGGCCCGTCGAGCGCGACTCCCGAGGGCCGGTTGAGTTGCCCGGGGCCGGAGCCCGCGTCGCTCGTTTGGGGCGAAAGCTGGCCGATGACCGTGGTCGCACTCGAGTCCTGCACGGACCGATACAGCAGAACGCGATTGTTGCCGGTGTCGCAGACGGCCATTCGCTCACCGCTTCCCGCCGCGGCCAGGGGTTCGGCGAGCGTCTCTGCAGCGGGCCAAGCTCCTCGATTGGCCAGAACCTGCTCGAAATCAGGCTGGCCCAGCACGCGAACGGGCCGGGGCCCGTGCCCGTTCGGCCGCGATGAACCCGCGCCTTCTGCCCGCGCGCCAGCGGTGAGAGGTGCCTTCGGCGGAGGTCCGCCGCCGGGCGGGGGTCCGCCACCCGGCGGAGGTCCCCCCCCAGGCGGAGGTCCGCCTCCAGGCGGAGGTCCGCCGCCCGGAGGAGGTCCGCCCCCAGGCGGTGGGCCTCCCCCAGGCGGTGGGCCTCCCCCAGGAGGAGGCCCGCCCCCAGGCCCGGTCGTCGGCGGCGTCGGACCGCCACCCGGGCCCGTCGTCGGCGGCGTCGGACCGCCACCCGGGCCTTGCGGAGGCGCGTCAGCAGGCCGTTCGCACACGACCCCCAGAGCCCCTACGCCTATGCCCGCCGGCGCAATGACCACATTCAGCGGCACCAGCCGGAACGGGTCCAGCGGCAGCACACACATGCTCTCGCCTATGGTTGCGCCCTGGCTGTTCAGCACCTGGATGACGACCAGGTGCGGACCCGCCGCCACGTCCGGAAACTCGAAGTTCACGGGCACACCGCTGCGCCCCACGGGCGTCGACCGGACCGCGAGAATCGGCGAGGCAAGGTCACCCCGCTCATACACGACGAAGCGCACCTGGCTTGCCTGTGTGACATCGATGCGTTGCACGGCCCCGGGCTCGATGGCTACCCGGCCTCCCGATCGTCCCTTGCTTCCGCACCCCGCCAGGATCGTGGCCGCAAGGCAGAGCACCCCCAATCCGGCGCTCCAGACGCGCCAATGCCAGCCCGCCCGCGCTCGGTCCATCAAGAGGCTCTTCGACACGATCGCGCTCCGACCTCAGTAGCTGTACGTGAAACTCGCGTAGACCAGTGTCGAATCGACCCGAGTCAATGGCTCGAATGCAGCCCCTGGCATGAATCGACTCGCGTGCAAAGTCACCGTCAGGTCATGCCCGGGCCGGTACGCGGCCCGCAGGTCCAGCCCCTTCCCGACGTCTGGAGAGTTGAGATTGCCCGCCGGGTTCGAGATGACACCCTCGGCGTCGTCCTTACGGTAGACGTGACCCGTGAGCGCCAGCGTCAGGATGTCGTCGTCCTTGGGCGGTTCCAGCAGGTTGTAGGTCGTCCCCACGCTCAGCACGTTCAGGTTTGCCAGCCTGGGTGACAGTGCCAACCCACCGTCAAACTGCCCCAGCCCGACAAAGGCCGTGTCGTCCGTCAGTCGGACGTTGCCCTGGAAGTTGGTGACCACGCTCTGCCGGTCCGGATCCCCGCTGCCATGTGCCAGCCGGACCTGCATCGTCGGGTGATGCCGGCGATCCGGCCGGAACTCCAGCTCCGCCAGCAAGGCGTTGGCGTCGACCGGCTCGCCCCCGATCGGTCTGCCCAGCTCGGCGCTCAGGCCGTTCTCCTGGATCGCCTCCAGGTAGTAGACGACGTCATTGCGCACGGGACCTTCAGCGCCCACGGCGAAGTACTCCGAGTCGTAATCCAGCCCCTGGAAATCGACTTCGACATGCCCCCGCTGGTCCTGCGCGAACCAGTACGCGAAGATCCGATGGTCGTTGGGCGTCGCGTGCGACATCGACAGACCCATCAGGTTTCGACGGCTGCGCCCCACATTGGGGTCCAGGTCCGTCGCATAGCGCGGCGTCTTCCCCCCGACCGCGTGCATCTCCCACTGACCCTGCCGGAAGGTAGCTTTCATCCCATCCAGGTTGCCGTCGAAGACCAGGCCGCGACCGATGCTGTGGTACTGACGACCCGTGCGGATCTGCCAGTTGCCCCAACGGAAGTCGTAGTAACCAAGGTCCAGCGTCAGCCCCTCTTCGAAAATCGTCGGACGGGAACCGCCCTCGGAGAGGTCGTACCGAAGGTCGAGATAGCGCGCCCGCAGGTAGGCGGTCTGCCCGCCCGCTCCATCCCAGCGCCCCCAGAGCCGCTGGTCCAGAATCGCCAGCGAGTGCAGCGTGTTGGCCGAGCTCTTGTCGTTGTCGACGTCGCTGAAAGAAAGGAAGGACGGCGAGGACCACGCCCCCCACTCCAGGCGCGACTGGCGCTCGACCTTCCCCTCGAACATCGCCGCCAGGTCCCCGGCAGCACGGCCGGAACGGAGCTGCAGCACCTGCTCCCGCCCCTGCTGCGCAGACAGCTCGGTCGCCCCGAGCAGAAGAGCGACCGACAGGGCCACGCTGCTGACCCGGAACCCGTGCGATCCGATGGAGCTCGCTCTCATCTCAGGGAACCACGTCGATGAAGACCCGGAACCGAGGGAAGAACTGGCCTCCGGCGACCGACAGCGCCTGCAAGCGGTTGGGATCGGTCGGGTCGCCGGGCGGCTGCCCGTTCAGCGGCCGTCCCACGCGGGCCGCGTCGACTTCCAGCGGACTGCGGCCGGGAGGCGCGAACTGCAAACCGACTCGACGGAGCGATTCGGTCACAGGCCCCGCGATGCCGCGGCGAGGCTCCGCCCGCGCTACCTGGCCGGCAGCCTGAATGAGAGTTCGGCCGCCCGGGCCGAACGTGTGGCCGCGGCCGCTCGAGTAGCTCACCTCGGTGCCGAAGCCGTCGTAGTGCGCCACGGTGAAGGTCGTCCCGCGGATCGATGACGTCGCCGCCGGCGTCTTCACCGAGAAACCCGTCCCCTTCAGGGTTTCGGGCGGCGCCTCCGTCGAGACCGAGCCCGTTCGCAGGAAGAGCTGCAACTTCTTGGCGTCCGAGGAGAGCAGCTCCTGCGTCATGCGGATCTGCGAGAGCTCCGACAGCCGGATCGTGGCGCCGCCCTTCAGTACCAGCGTCACCTCGCTGTCGACGTCCGTCGCAATGAAATCGCCCGGGCCTAGCACCTCGCCTCCGCGCAAGTCCTCGTACTGGCCGGTCTGTGCCCGGCGCACGCTCGCATCCCCGCGAACCTCTCGGACCCGCGCCAGCTCGTCGGCCACCGCCACGGCGCACACGATCGCCAGCAGCCCCAGAGCCACGAGATGAATCGTACGGCCGTTCACGTTCGCCTCCGGGCCCGCTGGTAGCCGCGCACCTTCGCCAGCATCGACAGCAGGTCGGCTCCCGACATCCGGTAGTGCTCGCCGCCCCCGGGCATCACACCTCGAAACACCAGGTCCCGGTACGCCACCCTGGGCGACAGCCCGAATACGGTCCCCGAAAGGCCACCCTGCAGCCCCAGGTACCGCGCCACGACCAGGGACGCCTGCCCCCGGTCCAGCGGCGTAGCGGATTCGGAGCGCATCGATTCGGGCAACACGCCTCGCTCCGAAAGGTAGGTCGTGTCCTCTTCCAGCGTCGTCCGGGAGCGCCCCTGGGGTCCCCCTGGGCCCGCGCCCGTCGTCGCCTCGGCGCGGGCTGCGCTACGCGCCAGACGCGCCATCAGCCGGATCAGATCTTCACGAAGCGCCCTGCGTTCGAGGACCAGCTCCTGCTGGTACGCCGCCCCGAAAAGCGTCCGGCGCCAATCCTGGCCAGCCGGCACTTCCGCGCCAGGGACGGAGGAGCTCCGGGCCGAGGCAGTCGAACCAGCGTCAACGTCGCCGCAGGCAGCAGCCAGCCCAATCGCCAGGATCATTGCCGCCCCGCGCTGACTCCGCATCATGCAACCCACTTCCCGCCGGGCCGGTTCCCGGCCTCGGATTGGCCGCGGAAGTTACCATGCACGAGCGATCAAGTCAACGCCGAAGCTGCGGCCGGCTGAGCCTGGGCCAGGGGAGGCCGGCTGCCCATCCGGGACAATGACGGCCCACGACGCCGACGCTCGACGAGCTGGCGGGCGAGGAGGAAAAGTAGACCCAGGATCAAGCAGTGGACTTTCTAAAAAGACGAGGATTATGAAGTCAGTATGCTAGATCGTTGGCTACTACACCGTCTGAGCTCGCTGCTCGGGAAGCCGTTCGTCCGCCTTGTCTTCGGAGCCCGGCAGACGGGCAAGACGACCCTGTTGAATGCGCTGCTGCCACACGCATCGCTACGCCTGAACCTGGCCGATCCGGAGGAACGGACCCGCTTTCTGGCCGACCCGGGCCTGCTCGCTCGTGAGTGTGAGGCACTGCCTTCCAAGAAGGAGCCCCACGTCGTTTTCATCGACGAGGCGCAGGCGGTTCCGTCGGTGTTCGACAGTGTTCAGGTGCTCTTCGACCGCGACCGATCGCGCTGGCGTTTCGTGCTCTGCGGTAGTTCGGCCCGCAAGCTCAGGCAGGCCGGCACCAACATGCTTCCGGGGCGCTGCCTCGTGCATCGCCTCTACCCGCTCATTCTCGGCGAACTCCTTCCGGCGTTGGCGGCCATCAGGCCAGCATGAGCCGCCGGCACTTGGGTTCAGGAATTGGGTCCCCGAACTCGCGAGCCGTGTCGACCCAAAGTGTCGCCGCCTGCTGCACAGAGGCCAGCGCGTCCGCCGGCGTCGGGCCGTGAGCCGTGCACCCGGGAAGTTCGGGCACCTCGGCCACGAAGACGTCATCCTCCCTGCTCCAGTAGATGATGACCTCGTACTTGTGGTCTAGCGGCTCGCTCGCAGGCTGTACTTCACGAGTACGGATCTGACTTGCCGGACCTGATAGACCTTGGCCTTGTCGTCGTCGCATTGTAGCTTCAGCTTCTCCTCGATACCCGGTTTGCGGAGACGTGGTGACTTCCTCGGACGCGCTCCGTGAATCCCAGAGAACGCAGCAGACTCGTGAGCTCGGCAAAGCGAATGTTCGCATCCGAATTGCCGCGCAGGATGCGAAGCAGCAGCTTCTCGTGTTTGTCCACAAGGGGATGATACCTGCGGCCCTGGAACGGGGCAAACCGCATGGGACGGCTGGGTGCAGACTCTGCGAATGGGGTTCTGCCGGCGGCCGTGCGGTTGCTCGACAAGGCCCTGCTCAAAGGGTTCGTGTCGGCGACGCCCCACCGCTCCGGGGAGCCGTGATCAGCAAGGAGCTTTGCGACCCCGGCTTCGAACTGCCCAACTTCGTTTAGCTCTGCGATCCGTCCTCGGGCGCCGGGTTCCTCGGCCAGGATCATTCGCCGTTCGTCGTCGATTCGAAGCCGGGAAAGCCGGTCGACTGACTGGCCCCGCCCGCTGAGATCGACGGCGCGCCGGATCCGTGGCCGGAGTGCTCACTCGGAGCTTCCCAAGCTCCCGCTCCGTCGAGCCCCATCGCGCCGGGCCCTCCGCCGCCGGCACCAGAGCCAGAGCAGCGGTAGCGCCAGCGGTAACGCCTGAGTTGCGCCGCCGGCCACGGAGCTCGCAAGCGCGCAGCCGCCGCCCCCGCCGGCCTGGAAGTTCGAAGCAGGCGACGTGAGCTCGGTCTTCGGTGCGGACGCAGGCAGGAACAGAAGCCGCGCAGTCGTGGCGACACCGCCGACCAAGCGAGCGTCGAGCACAAGAGGCCCCGATTCTCCCAGCTCGAGCTTGGTGGCACCCTGCTCGTGGAAGAAGAGGTTGTAGGTGCGAAGGACTACCGGCGGCGATAGCCTGTTGCCGGCGGCGTCCGTCTTCTCGGCGGTCAGCTCGTCGCCTTGGAGGGCTGTCCGGGGAAGGAGCAGCTCGGCCCAACTCGCGGAGCCGTTGGCGAACAGCTCGGTCGTTTGCGGCGTGACTGGCTGCCCATTCAAGTAAAGGCGAGCGTACTCGACCGGCAGCCCGAGCTGACTCACGGTGACAACCGCGGGTTCGCTTTCGTCTCCGGGCGGGTCTTGGCGAAGCGTGAGCGCGAAGCCGTAGGAGATGGTCGAGTTGCTCGGATTGG